>PATA01000007.1 GCA_002713495.1 Flavobacteriaceae bacterium | reverse complement strand
AATATATCATTATTACTATCGATACCAGTGCTTCTGCCTACAAATATATTATCACTTGAATCAATAACTAAGGCTTTTGGATTCACAAGACCACTAGCAAAAGTTGTAACAATTCCAGAGGGAGTAATTTTTCTAATTTTGCCATTTCTACGATCTACAACAAACATATTACCATTTGAATCAAAATCCATTTCCATCGGATAATTAAATTTAGCTGAACTAGTACTACTATCAGTCGATCCACTGTTGTCAGCTACTATACTATTAACCGTTATTGTTCCACTAACAACAGCAGCTGTCGCTGAAATTTCATCAGCAATTGAAGGAATAGCAGCTGATAAGCCGAGTGCTGCAGCAGTAGCAGAATCAATACCAGTTGCAGGTATTCCTAAAGCAGCATATATCCCTTCAATTTGTGCAATGAATTGAGAGTCTGCCACTGTTAACGAATAGGTGTAGGTCCCTGCAGTCGATGGTGTTCCTGAAATAATAGCGGTATTATTGTTGGTAGTTAAACTTACCCCCGCTGGTAATCCAGATGCAGTAACGCTATAAGTAGTATCTGAACAAGAAGAAGAAAGAGTATATTGAACATCTTCTATTGTACTTCCAGCAATTACTGTTTGACTTGAAGATCCGCTTGTTAGACTAACTGATATTTCGCATACTCTAGATGGACAAGTTCCCCAAACTGGTTTATTAACATCCAATAAAGGAGAATTAGTTGCAAATTTTTCCGGTTCAGATGTAATATTTGTAACACACCAACTCGAAATATCCTGATTAAAATTACTAGAATTAAAAATATATGACATATCAAGAACATTTGATGTATTCCAATTTCCAATATCATAGTTAAAATTGGTATATTCAAACATGGCCCTGATACTGGTAGCGCTTGAAATATTCCAGTCTCCAATATTTTGATTAAAATTTGAGTGGTAAAACATCGCTTCAAAATTCTCAACATTTGAAACATCCCAACTATCAAGGGGTTGATTAAATGGATGCTCTGATCTATCAAGAGGGAAACTTTCAAACATATATCTCATGTTTTTAACTTTGCTAACGTCCCATCCATTAATTGGTTGGTTAAAATTTGAATTAAAGAACATGTTAGACATATCAGTCACATTAGAAACATCCCAATTTCCAATATTCTGATTGAAAGAACCTGCACCATAAAACATCCCAGCCATATTAGTAACGCTAGATGTAATAAAACCACTTACGGAATTATAAGAAGTTGCTAATTGAAACATATAACTCATATCAGTAACATTTGAGGTGTTCCATTCTAAGACTTGATTAAATGCAGTTGCACCACTAAACATAAAGCCCATTCCTGTCACTTTTGAGACATCCCAACCTCCGATATTTGCGTCAAATGCTATTGCATCGTTAAACATTGCTCCCATATCTGTTGCACTAGAAGTATTCCAGTCTCCAATGTCTTGATTGAAAGCACTTGCTTCTTTAAACATCCAAAACATTTCTTTTACACTTGAGGTGTCCCAATTACCTATGTCCTGATCAAAAGTTTTGGCTTTATAAAACATTCCTGCCGTTGTAGTCACGTTTGAAGTGTCCCAACTACTTATATCCTGATTAAAGGACTCTTTATTAGCGAAAAGATCACGCATATCCGTTACATATGAAGTACAAACACAGCTTACATCTTCCTCATTGCTAACCATCGTTCTTAGTGTTGCCTCGTCAACTACGGTGTACTCTTTATCTCCAATGATTCCTTTGTCTCCAATCTCAGAATTATCGCACCTCACTGTAACACCATTAGANGCCAAATAAATATNAGATGATTCCTCATACTGATCATCTACCTCACTCTCAACTGANCCTGTAAACTCATTAGGAACACTGATTCTAAAATTAAAATTACTCCANACATTTGNTNTNGTTTTGGTAAGACTAATNTTGGTCATACTTCCATAATCTCCGAGATCTATCTCCGTATTTGATTTAACACTAAAAATACCATCTATTTTACTGGTACTAGTCCTTACTGTATAGGTATAGTTTCGTCTAAAAACTATGCTTCTGGCATTCCAAGATGCTCTTTCCTCAGTCTTCTTTCTTATCTTCCACTTCCCCACTACCTTTATTAGTAACTCATAATCAAAGTTCGCCTCGATACTCGTNGACTCTGTCATTGTTAATTGTAAGGGATCTTCCTCTCCTATGTAATCTCCACTCCAACTGATAAAGGCCATACCATCCGATGGCGTAGGTGTAAGCTCCACTATCGTTCCATATTCATACTGCGTGGTAGTAGATCTGTTTTGATTCTCAGTACCCGTTCCCTCCACTATAGCCTGACTAACTTGTCCCTCTCCATTAACTGTAACCTCTAAATCTAATACCAATATCTCAAAGGTAGCTGTGATGTTCTTCTCAGATCCTATAGTAATATCTATAGGGTTATCTGTTCCCGTTACATCTCCACTCCACCCCGTAAAATAATATCCCGTATCCGGAACCGCAGTAAGCTTTACTACACTACCTGAACTATAATCTCCCCTCCCTGCCGATACTAACTCTTCCTTAACCGATCCATTACCCTTTGCAACAACACTTAAACTATACTTCTTCTTTTGAAAAGTAGCAGTAATGGTCTGGTTCGAAGATACCGTTAAAACCAGAGGATTATCCGTAGATCCATTAGACCAGCTTACAAACTCATACTCCGCATCTGCAGTAGCCCTTACTGTAACTGTTGCTCCCTCTCCATACTCGCCTCCAGTAGTGTCTACTGAACCTCCAACACCTGAACTAATACTTACTAAAAATGAGGGAGGNGTATCCTTTGAACATGAAAAAAGAACTATAAATAAAAGTAATAATAGCTTTTTCAATTNNNNGGTTTTANGNTGATTAAAAAATAATCGGCAATAAAGGTACTATTTTATAATTTGATTATATTGAAATATAATCTTGAGGAAAAATGAAAATTAAATGGTTGATATATTCGATTAGTGGGCTTTTATTAATAGGTTTTGGACTTTCTTTACTTGGTGAGGCAATCATATTCAAAATGTCTAAAAACAGTAATTGGTTCTATATGGGGACGCTAGCACTTATAATATTTAATTCAGGTATATGTATAGTTGCCGAAGCAACATTGATTCTATATCAAGTTAGAAAANGAAAAAAAACATAGGTAAAATATCAGAATTGAAACATTGATGGATGATTTGTCATAGGATATTTCACAAATACTGTCATTTAGTCATTAAAAAAATATTTTTTTATGACATTTTGTCAAAAATTTGTATCGGTATTAAATTTGAAATAGATAAACTATAAAATTTATGTTTAACTAAAAATAAAAATTATGAATTTAATAAGAAAACAAAATACGTGGTTTCCATCGATAGTGGATGAATTTTTAAACACAAACTGGAATATTAATTCGATAGGATATTCAAACTCATATCCAGCTGTTAATATTAAAGAAGAGGAAAAAAACTACTGCATTGATATTGTTGCTCCTGGATTAAATAAAGANAATATTGAAGTGAGTCATGAAAACACAATACTCTCTGTTGAGGTAGTTAACAATGAAAGTGCAAATGCGGAGCTAAATAGGTTTGAGTTTGATTATAATTCCTTTAAAAGAAGCTTTAAACTTCCTGATAGCGTAGATTTATCAAAAATAGATGCTTCATATGTTAATGGTATACTATCAATTAATCTACCNAAGAAAAAAGAAGCACAGACACAACCAAAAAAATTAATAAAAATTAAATAATCATTTTTTTTATTATTAATATTAATTTTTTNACAAAGGCCCTATAATCAATTAGGGTCTTTTTTTTATAAAACACTTTTTTTAATTTTTTTTAATAAATTTTTATTAGAAACAGCAATTGCAGTCAACAATCCAGAAAAAAGTGCTCCACCAATACCCGCTGTAACAATATCTTGACCGGTTAAAAAAAGATTTTTAATTTCTGTTTTTGGTTTTAAAAATTTTTGATTAAACCTTTGTGGAGTGTGATCTATCCCGTACAACTCTCCTTTTGAATAATTAACAAAATTTTTTGTAGTCAGCGGACTTGAAAGCTCATAATGATCAATCTTATCTCTCAAACTAGGAAGTTCACTAAATANCACTTCTAATAATCTTAAAGAAATCTTTTCTTTAAAATCATCATAATCCTTTCCCCTGTTCATCCATTTAGTATTTTCCCATTTCCCAAAAACTTCATAAGGTAAAAGAGTTATTATATCTATTGTGCTTCTGCCTGGATACCTGTTAGACCAATCTGGATCCTTTGAAGAGGGAAATGATATATATACCAGTGGAAAAGGAGCGTTGATATCTTTTANATATTCTTCTACACAATCGTCATGACTCCCTTTTTCAGGATATATCCATAAGTTAGATTTAGGAAGACCCAATTCTTTGGGTGAGCCCTTTAGGCCTATATATAAACAACCGTGAGAAACTGAAGGTTTGATCATTTTTAGTTTTGAAAAAAAATCATGTTTCATTGCAATTTCAGTAGGAATTAAATTTTTATAAGTATTAAAAACCCCTACACCACTAACTATATTATCAGCGTAAAAAATTTTACCATCCACCATCTTCACACCTACAGCTTTTTCATTTTCTATTACAATATTTTTTACCTCTGCATTTACGATTATTGTCCCAGAGTGCTTTTCAATGATTGGATCAATTGAATTTACAATTTCGGAGGAGCCACCAATTGGAAAACTACCCCCATCAAAATAATGTTTAACAACTGAAGCATGCATAGCAAAGCTACTTTGCTTTGGGGGTAGACCATAGTCTCCATACTGACCAGTTAATACCTTTATTAGGTTCTTATTTGTTGTGATGCCACTCAGAACATCATGTGTTGTTTTATTAGAATAATTTAAATATTCTTTTTTATAAAAACTCCCAATTAACAGGTCTAAAATTTTTGAAAAAACTTTACTCATATAAAACTTTTTCATTGCTCGATTTGACGCAAAAACCANATCGACGTATTTATTTATAGCAACNTCNTCNTTNGGAAAATATTTTAAAATTTGCTCTTTAAAATTTGTAACCCCTTTAACAAACTCATATCTTTTTTTTCCAATAATTATTTTATCATAAACATTACCCATATCTGCCCACTTGAGACTTGAATCAGTTATGTAATCAAATATTATTTTAATTGCACTTTGCTTTCTTTGAACCTCTCCAATGTAATGAATACCTACATCCCACTCATAGCCACGCCGTTTAAAAACGTGAGTGAATCCACCGGGTGTNTAGTGTCTTTCAAGAATTAGAACCCTTTTATTTTCTTTAGCCAAAATTGAAGCAGCCGCAAGACATCCCATACCTGAACCTATCATCAAAACATCATATTTATCTAGAGCTCTATATTTTTTTTTATATGATTGAATCATGAAANNTTNAATTAANTCTAACAAGTTAGCAATTGTTCATAGAAACCACCTATCTGCATATTTTCATCAATAAAATGAATCTCGAGAATCCAATCTCTTTGATTACCCTTTTTATCTGGTGCANGCATATCAACATTATTATCAGGATGAACGTAATTTGTTTTATCTTCATTTTCCAGTTTTTCATGAGGAAAATGGCCAATTAAATGTCCTGCAATCTCACCACCAAATTTCCATCCATGCTTTAAAGCAATTTCCTCCGCATATTTATATAATTCAGCACCTGTTATATAATCTTTAGATTCATAAAAGTCTTTACATTCTTTCCAAGCAATTGAAATATCTTTTTTTAGTTTAAGCTTATGTTTATTAGTACCCAAAACATATGTCCTTCCATAATCTGCCTCCCACTGATCAAAGATTGGCCCAAAATCAATAAATAAAATGTCATCCTCTTNAATTATTAAATCTTCAGGGTTTTCCTTATATGGCTTAAGGGTATTTTTTCCAGCCCTTACAATTCTTTTATGCCAATATTTTTTAATACCAAATAATTCATATGCAAGGTTAAAAATTTCAGAATTAAGCTGTTTTTCTGATTTACCTGGTGTAATTAGACCATTTGAACTTATCTTATCAAATAAAAAAGCAGCTTTCTTCTCTGCTTCAATTAAGTTTATTTTTACCTGATTCATTCTCTAAAATTTAATTTAAATTAGTAATTATTATTCGACTATATGAGTAGTAATAAATATTTATAATTGAAATATATATTTATATTGATTTAATTATTCTAAAAATCTAATTTTTTATGAAAAAAACATCAGTTATCTTAACCTTTATTTGTTCAATATCCTTTTCTTTTTCGCAAAACATTAATTTAGATGACGTTAGAAGTCTTTTAGATGGTGTAATCAAAAATAAAAAAAATAAAAAAATAGAATGGTCAGGNACACCGGGGGACTCAAATTTTAATTTAGCTGATANAATTGCCATTCAAGATGTCATAAATGCCTATGGTGTTTATTGGGATCAAAATGATTTAAAAGGATTTTTTAATTTATTTTTGGATGATGCAATCAGAATTACAACTGATAAGAATGGAAATGAAAAAAAAATAACCAAAAGTGAAGAGGAAATAATTTCTATTGAAAGACAAGCCTTTTTTAAAAAAAATTCAATGCAAAGGAGACACATGATGCATAACACTCATTTTATAAAACAAACTGAAAATTATGCTAGGGTAATTCAATATATGACACTACTAAATACATCTGAAGGAAAAAAAACAAATATTGTATCCCCTATTGTTTATGATTTTGAGTTTAATAAAATTAATGGCATTTGGAAAATTTCAAAAAGAAAAATAAACCTAGATTTCAAATTAGATCTTCCCTTCAAAAAATGAGAAAAACCATTTTTAATTTTTTTGCAATTTTTTTCTCAATATTGGGATCCTTAGGTGTTGAAAGATACATACAAAACAAAAACGATCTTAGATCAAAGGAGATACTTATAACTAACATTAAAAATGAATTAAAACAAAACTACTATTCATTAATTGAAACAAGGGCTGCCTTAAAATCAGTTGTAGATGTTACAGATTCAATTACATCTAATTGGAAAAAAATTGACTCTAAAATGGTAAAAAAATTCTATTATAATAATCAATATGCACTAAGAGATGACATGAAAACAATCCTGGGTTCTAGACCAAGCTACAATCCAAAAAATTTATATTTCAATTCAATGATCTACTCTGGCCTTATATTGGAAATTAAAAATATAAAACTTCGGGAAAACCTTGAACAGGTTTATAAAACTATAGACAACTCTCAAAGTGTTGGTAGATATAACAGTAACGACATATATAAATGGTTCNATAAGTTGATTTTAAAAGAAAAGAACTTAAACCAAGAGGATCTTTTTGATAGGTTTAAAGATTTTGAATTACTAAAACTTTTATATGACAGAAGAAGAGCGCAAGTAGGTTTTTTATTTTTAACTGAGAATAATATTAAATCCTTTGAAAAACTTCTAAAAAATATAGAAAACCCAGACTTATCTATAATAGAATGAAAATTTATTGATTAGATGTATCATGCTCTACAACATCAGAAATTTCAGATATCTCAGAAACAGGAAAATTTGACCTTTCACCATGCTCATAAATTAGTTCAGTCGAGTCTGCTTGATAAACACAAAATATGCAATCACCAGCAATATAACTTTGAACCTGTTTAATNCCCTTACCTTCAGACCGCATTTCAGTTAAAACTGATTCTGAATTTTCTCCAGCCTCTTCAAGCTTATCTTGAGGTGCTTGAGAAATACCAGGCATTTCTCTTTTAATTAAATATTTTTTCATTTTTATATATATTATTTTTGATTTTGATCTAATAAATTATTGGNAATATAATTTCGTTTTTTCGATTAAAGAATTTGTATGGACTATTATAAACCAGAACTTTTGAGCTTCCGGAGATTTTAATATTATTATTAATTAATTTTTGTTTTAGCTCCTCTGCGAATTTTTTTTCTTTTTCAAAACTTGTATATCCACTATATTTAATTACTCCATAATATTGTCCTTCACTAAGGTACAATTCAAGACCTTTATCAAACGGTAAGGGTGCAGAATCTATTTTTATTTTAGACGGAAGAACAAACTCCATTGATGATTTGTTATTGCTCAGTTTTTCAATATGAACAGGTGTTGTCATAGATATTTTTTGATTTAAACTATTTTTACCTGATATATAGTTAAATAAATACCGAAAACCACTATTATTGTCACTTACATATTTAATCATNGTTGAAGGAGGATAATACCTNATTTCAATACCATCAAAGGTTTTAATTAAATTAAAACGTTGAGTTTCATTTTGAGAACTCATAAACAAAGGAATTAAAAAAATAAAAAAAGAGAAGTATTTGAACCTCTCTTTANTATTTAATTGATTAATAAATTTATTTTCCATTTTGGATAGGCTCGGTATCAGGCATTATTTTATTGAGTACAAAATAAACTGGACAAAACTTAGTTACCGGACTGATCAACTGTAACACCCCTACACCAATAGCTAGATAAATCCATGTAAAAGAAATATTAATCGCCAAAGNTGCACTTATCAAATAAAGAATCCCGCAAATAGCGTCATGTCTTCTAATTTTTATTACATCTCTAGAGTTTTTCATAATTAAAAAAAATTTGTTTGGCCAATTTAATTAAATGATATATAAATTCAAATTAATTCAATTAATAAAAATTTATATTTGTCATCAATTTTATTTTCATGAATAATTTTAAATCTATTNCACCAATCANTAGATATTTAATTTCTTTTATTCCAGTATTTATTTTTGGACAAATAAATCCTTCGAATATTACAATAGCAAGAGATAGTTATGGGGTTCCTCACATTTTTGCAAAAACTGATGCAGAACTAGCATACGGTCTTGCTTGGGCACACTCAGAAGATGATTTTAAAACCATTCAACAAGGCTATCTGGCTGGCAACGCTATTCTCTCAAAATATATTGGAATTAAGGGCTCTGGAGCAGACTTTCTTTCACAAATGATCAGATCTGATGAAATAATTGAAAGGGATTACGAAAAAAAAATTAGTCCTGAATATAAAAAAATTTTAGAGGCATANTCTGATGGAATAAATACTTACGCGAAATTGAATCCAAAAAAAATTTTNCATACCGATTTATTTCCTATCACACCAAAAAAAATGTTGAAATATGCACAACTACAGTTATTTATATCATCAGAGGGAAATTATTGGATAAGTAAAATTATCAATAATGATATAAAATATGTAGTTATTGATCAATCAAATGAATTGTTTTCAAAACAACAAAAAGGGTCTAATACTTTTGCCTTTAATAGTAGTAAAACCAAAGATGGAANNNCATATTTAGCGATTAACACTCACCAACCATTGGANGGNCCTGTNTCATGGTATGAGGCTCATCTNCAAAGTGAAGAGGGAACAAATATCTTAGGTGGTTTATTTGCAGGAAGCCCAAATATTCTAATTGGTGTAAATGAGCATTTAGCCTGGTGTCATACAGTTAATAGACCAGATAAAACGGATGTTTTTGCTTTAGAAATGGATCCAAATAATAAACACAGATANATTGTAGATGGTAAATATTATGAATTNGAGAAATTNAAAGCAGAACTTACAGTTAAAGTTTTAGGAGTTCCAATAAAAATAAAAAAACGATATTACCGAAGTATTTACGGTCCAACATTAAAAAATAAATCTGGTTTTTTTTCAGTGAGAACACCATCACTTTTTGAGATTAGAGCCCTAGAACAATGGTGGAGAATGGGGAAGTCTAAAAATTTTTCTGAGTTCTATTCTAACCTTAAAATGAAAGCAGTTCCAGGCTATAATATTGGATATGCAGATAAAAACGACACGATTTTCTATATTTCAAATGGCTTAATTCCAAAAAGAACTGAAGGATACGATTGGAAAAATGTTGTCCCAGGGAATACAAAAAAAACATTATGGACCTCAACATATAATATTGATGAGCTTCCACAAGTAATACAACCTAAATCAGGTTTTATTTATAATACAAATCATTCTCCATTTTTGTCTACTTCTGAACAAGAAAATCCAATTAAAGATAATTTTTCATCTAATATGGGTTTTGAAACATATAATAACAATCGATCAACCAGACTAAAACAATTGATTGACGAAAATAATAAAATAGATTACAATAGATTTAAACAAATAAAATACGACAATACACTTCCTACCCCTATGGCATATTCATGGATGGATATAAATGCTCTCTTTGATATAGACCCCATGAGATACACAGACATAAGAAATATTTTAACCGAAATTCAAAATTGGGATAGAAAAGCAGATGTAAACTCCTACGGGGCCGGAGCTTTTGCAATTTTATATTTTAAACTTGGAAAATATTACAGGCAATTACCTGAACCTAAAATTTTCCCAAAAACATATTTAATTGATGCTCTAAGGGATACAAAAAAACATATGATCAAATTTTTCGGAACTGAGAAAGTAAAGCTTGGAGATTTTCAAAAACTAGTCAGAGGTAATAAAGAAATTCCAATTTTTGGACTAAGAGATGTTTTAACTGCAATGGCCTCAGTCCCATATAAAAAAGGGCTTAGCAAGGTTACTGCTGGCGAATCATACATTGAATTAGTTAAATTTACAAAAGAAGGACCTGAAATAGAATCAATCATATCCTATGGAAGTTCTGATGATCCTAAAAGCAGACACTATGATGATCAAATGGATGAATATGCTTCATTCAAAACAAAAAAGATGACCTTAGATAAAGAAAAAATCTTATTAGATGCTGAAAAAATTTATAATCCTAAATAATTTTTTTTAAAACTCTCTTATATACACTCTCATAAAGCGGAATAACTTTTGAAATATCAAACTTAATAGCTTGATTAAAAGCTCCTTCTTGAAATTTCTTTTGACTTTTTTTGCTGGATATAATTTTAATAGTATTTTTTGCCATATCATCAGTATCACCAATCTCAGATAAGAATCCAGAAATTCCATTTATATTAACTTCAGACAAGCCACCAGCATTACTAGATATTACAGGAACCTTATGAATCATTGCTTCTAATGCAACAAGTCCAAAACTTTCTTTTTCAGAGGGCAATAAAAAAATATCACTATAACAGAGAAGCTCATCTATTTCATTACTTTTTCCAAAAAATAGAACCTTATCTCTAAGGTTATTTTTTTTAACGTATCTCTGAACCTTAACTCTCTCTGGGCCCTCTCCAACCATAAGCAATTTTGAGGGTATTTCATTTTGAACTTTTTCAAAGATTTTCACAACATCAATAACTCTTTTTAAAGGTCTAAAATTTGATATATGAATTAACACTTTTTCATTTTTACTCGCNATTGTATCCCTATGATTGGGTCTATCAAGATGGGTATACTTATTTACGTCAATAAAATTTGGAATAACTTCGATAGATTGATTAATTTTAAAAAGACTCTCGGTATCTGATTTCAAACTCTTAGATACGGAAGTAACATAATCAGAATTATTAATACTAAAAGTTACAGCTGTTTTATAAAATGGGTGACTCCCAACAAGAGTAATATCTGTACCATGAAGAGTAGTAACAATCGGTAATTTAATACCTTCATCTTTTANCATCNTTTTAGCCATATAGGCTGCATATGCATGAGGGATTGCATAGTGAACATGTAAGAGGTCTATCTCATAGGATTTTACAATATCAACAATTCTACTAGATAAGGCNAGCTCATATGGCTGGTAGTGAAAAAGGTCATATTCTGAAACAAAAACCTCATGAAAAAAAATATTTTCATTTAATACATCTAATCTNACAGGCTGCTTGTATGTGATAAAATGAATTTCATGACCTATTATAGACAAGGCATGACCTAACTCAGTAGCTACAACACCACTCCCACCATAAGTTGGATAACANACTATTGCGATTTTCATATTGTTTTACTCTTCAATTGCATCATAAATTAAAGCCTGAACTCGTGTTCTTATATTATTCTNNATAAGTAATCCGTTATCCATAGTAGGATATGTTCTGTTTGATAAAAATACGAATACTATTTCTTTATCCGGATCAGCCCACGCATATGTACCAGTAAAACCTGAATGTCCAAAACTAGTTTTTGATAAACAACCACATGTTGATCCTCTACCTTCAATTTGAGGCTTATCAAAACCAACACCCAATCTATTACCTTTATCGCAATAATAACAATAATTAAATAACTCAAAAGTAGACTCAGAAAAATATCTTTTATTATTATAAACCCCATTTTGTAAATACATCTGCATAATAGTTGCTACATCTTTTGCATTAGAAAAAAGACCTGCATGGCCTCCAATACCACCAAGCATTGCTGCTCCCATGTCGTGAACATGACCCTTCACAGTATCATACCTAAAATAATCGTCAATTTCAGAGGGAACAATTAATGAATCTGAAAATTTTGATTTTGGATTATAACCAGTATACTTTAAATTTAAGGGTTTGTAAATTAGATTTTTCACAACATTATCCAAACTATTTTTGTAAAAATTTTCTATATATTCTTTTAATATATAATATCCTAAATCAGAGTAGTTGTTTCTCCATTCATAATCCTCTATATATTTTTTATCAATAAGTTCACTTTTTTTAATTTGATCCAAGATTTTTTGTTTATGTCTATTTCTAAGATATAAATTGTCTGAAACTTTTAGACTATAAGACTTAGTTCGCTTTTTTTTGTAAAAATTTCTTTTGGGAAGACCTCGCTTGTTTAATGTTTCTTTATAAAACGGAATCCAGGGTTTTAATCTTGAATAATGAGATAAAACTTTTTTAATTGATAAATCACCTTTATTTGAATCCTTCCAACTGGGTAAAATTTGACCAATATTCATTTCGATATNAACTTTATTTTCTGAAACATTTTTCATCATGATTGGTAATGTGGATAAAATTTTTGTTAATGAAGCTAAATCATATATAGAACTATCACTTACCTTAACTAATTTTTTATAAGTGTGATAACCAAAATTTTTTTGATAAATTATTTTACCTTTTCTAGCAATCAATATCTGCATACCCGGAGTCATCAATGAATCNATAGCTACTTTCGCTAGATCATCAATTTTATNAAGTTTTTCAGGGTCAAATCCTTCTAACTGAGGTTCAGAAAAACCAAGAATTTTATTTGAATCAACATCTATCCCAAAACCGACTGAATATCTATTTTCAAAGGATACGGGAAGTTTTCCTTCAATATTATTTATACCAAAAATTGCATCAGCACTAGCCATTTGTGAAATAGGATTATTTTGATAGCTAANAATCAACCCCTTAAATTTATCAATTGCCAATTTTATTGATTTTAGTGAATATGGGTTATTAAAAATATCAACAACTACNGGAAGTCTTTCACTAATCCTTTTTAATAATTTTATTTCATTATTATTTAATTTAGGGACTGTGTATGGGCTTTTTTCTCCCGTTGGATGCCACCCTACAATGATAGCCTTTAGCTTATTTTCATCAAAAGTTTTAATTATTTTTTCATAATCTAATCCATTTAAATCAACGATTCTAGAGTATTTATTTAATTTATCTTTAAAAAATAAGCCCTTACCTCTTCCAATGGATAAGTAACCATAACTATTTTCTAATTCAAGTGGAAGTATATTTTTATTTTCTAAAACTGTAATCGACTTTTGAAAGGCCAAATAAACTAAAGAGGAATCTATTGAACTACTCAAAGGTTTATCTAGGGAAGATACAGGTTTGTAATTATTCAGATTAGATTTATACTTTGCTTTGAGTATCTTTTTAACAGATACCTCTAGCCTTGAATCTTTTATTTTACCTTTTAAATAAGCATTTTTTATAGATTTAATTCCCTCTATAACGTTATCTGAAACTAATATTACATCATTTCCTGCACTAAAAGCTGCCAAATCAATATTTTCAATATTTTTTCCAAGCTTTACACCTTTCATATTTAATGCGTCAGTAAAAATCAAACCTTTAAACCCTAACTCATTCTTCAACAAATCAGTAACAACTTTATTTGAAAGAGATGAAGGAATATTTCTTTTTTCAATACTTGGAATATTTAGATGTGCAACCATAATTGAAGGTAAACCTTCATTTATTAATTTTCTATATGGCTCCAATTCAATTTGTTTAATTCTTTTTTTACTAAAATTAATTGTTGGCAGTGTTTTATGAGAATCTTTATCCGTTTCTCCGTGACCTGGAAAATGTTTTCCTGAAGTTAAAATTCCAGAAGAATGTATTCCTTTCATCATAGAAATAGCCATTTTCGAAACAATTTTTTCAGTTTCCCCAAATGATCTATTACCAATTATCGGGTTTAAAGGGTTAGTGTTAATGTCCAATACAGGAGAGTAGTTCATATGAATACCCAATTTTTTTGATTGTTCTCCAATTCGATTACCTATTTGAAATATTAGATCTTGATCTTGAATAGCTCCAAGTGTCATATTCCATGGATAAGGTAAAACATCATTTAATCTCATAGCATGTCCCCATTCAGCATCCATACTAATTAAAAGAGGAACTTTTGATTTTTTTTGAAAAAAATTAGTCCATTCAATATGAGATTTTGTAGAACCTTTAGAAAAAATTAACCCCCCAACATTATATTTTTCGACCAACCTTAGTGTTTTTTTAAAATGAATTGAATCCATTTCAGAAAAAACTAAAGGAATAAATAGTTGGCCTATTTTTTCGTCTAAAGTTAATTTGTTGTAGGTATTTTCAACCCATTGATTTTGAAGAAGAGAATCAGACGTGATTAAAGGATCTTTTGTTTGAGAATAAGAGTAAACTATACTCAAGTAAAAAAGAAAAAAATAATATATATATTTCATTTATTCAAAAAACGAGAATGCCAGCTATTACTCATAGGGGTTTCCCACTGAGTCTTAAACTCTCTAACATCATTTACTAAATTATTAAAAACAATAGTTTTTTTATTTATTGATCCATTTTTTATCATTTTTTTAAATTCAGTTAATGATTTATAGACTAAATAAGCTCCTTGTTTAAAAGTAACATTCATTTTATCAAGTAAAACAATTTTATAGGATTTTTCTATATTTTGAATGAAATGAACAGATGAATCAATTGAACATCCAGAAGGACTCTGAAAATCTGAATCTAAACCAATAACAATAAATCTATTGTATGGAATTTGAACAGAAGCTAAAAGTTTTTTATCGTGAGCTGTCCATTGAGCAAAAAATTTCTCAAATAAAACAAGAATTTCCTTAACCTCTTGATCCAACAATTTTCTATTTGATGGATATATCCATACTCTAGCGTTATCAGAAAGCTCTTCAAATGAAATATTCATATCTACAACTCTTTTGCTTCGGCAATTAACTCTGCAATATCTTTTACTGGTAAAGATGCTTCTTTTTCTTTATTCTTAACCCCATCAGTCATCATTGTATTACAAAATGGGCAACCAGCAGCAATAATATCAGGTTCTACTTCAATTGCTTGTTCTGTTCTTTCGATATTAATATCTTTATTTCCTTTTTCAGGTTCTTTAAACATTTGAGCACCTCCAGCACCGCAGCATAAGCCCTTGGATTTACAGTTTTTCATTTCAACAAGCTCGGCATCCAATTTTTTGATTAAATCACGTGGAGCCTCATAAACTTTGTTAGCTCTTCCTAAATAACAAGGGTCATGAAAAGTAATTCTTTTTCCTTTAAACATTCCTCCCTTCAAGGATAATTTACCTTCATCAAGTAAACTTTTTAAAAATTGGGTATGATGCTGAACATCAAATAACCCGCCCAGGTCAGGATATTCATTTTTAATAGTATTAAAACAATGCGGACAAGTTGTAACAATTTTTGTAATACTATATCCATTCATAGTTTTTATATTTTTCAATGCTTGCATTTGGAAAACAAATTCATTACCTGATCTTTTTGCGGGATCTCCACTACAACTCTCCTCTTTTCCTAAAACAGCAAATGAGACTTGTAAATGATTTAAAATCTTAACAAAAGCCTTTGTTATTTTTTTTGCTCGTTCATCAAAACTACCAGAACACCCTACCCAAAATAGAACATCTGGTTTTCTACCTTCAGCATTCATTGAAGCTAACGTGGGTACATCCATCATATTTGTATTGATTTATGATTTACCATCATCAAAAACTTCTATTGTTACCTCTTTTTCAACTAAATCAGTGAATTTTCCGTTATAACGAGTAGCTTTTACTAAATGATTATCTACCCAATGGTAATTTCCTCCTCTAGGTTTTCCCATCAACAAACTATGATACTTAAAACCATTTTTTTTTAACCATTCAGAGGTAACTTTTCTGTGTTCCTCTACCCGAGAAGTAAAGAAGCAAATTAAGTGACCATCATCATACCACTTGTTAAGTGTTTTAAGTGCGTCAGGATATACTTTTGCAGTTGCCATTCTTTCTGGTTCTTCATTTGGTATATCATCGCATATTGTTCCATCAATATCGATTAAATAGTTTTTTACTCCTTCGGGAAGAACAGGACTAACTTGTTCACCATCTTCAATTTTTTTATGTAGATAATTATTTGCTTCTTCTTTTTCCATTTTAATTCAATTAATTTTAATTTTCTTTAGCCCACAACAATCTGTCCTGATTATTAAAAGGCCAAGGAGCTCCATTATTCTCTATATTCGCCATCATATTATTTAAATCCCCAGGAGCTGAAGATTTTTCCATCACCAAATATTGACGCATATCCATAATGATTGACAAAGGGTCGATCCCAATAGGACAAGACTCTACACATGCGTTACAGGATGTACAAGCCCAAATCTCTTCGGGTGAAATATAATCATTCAATAACTCTTTTCCATCTGAAAGAATTTTACCGTTATTTTTTTTATAATTTTTACCCACCTCAACTAATCTATCACGAGTATCCATCATAATTTTTCTTGGTGAAAGCTTTTTACCNGTTTGATTTGCAGGACATTCACTTGTACATCTTCCACATTCTGTGCATGTATAAGCATTCATTAACTGAACCCAGTTCATATCTGTAACATCTGAAACACCAAACTTTTCGGGCATCGAATTATTATCATNTGTAGAAAAAGGGTCAATATTTGGATCCATCATTTTTTTTACCTCGTCAGTAATAACAGAATTATTTTGGAATTTTCCCTTTTCTTCCANATTAGCAAAATATGTGTTTGGAAAAGCTAACAAAATATGAAGGTGTTTNGAATAATATAAATAGTTTAAAAAAATTAAAATACCTATTATATGTGACCACCAAAATATTCTTTCAATTAAAATAAGTGATGGCACTGAAAAACTACTATACAGGGGCTGAAGAAAAATGGATATGGGATAAAAACCCGCTTTTNTATAGTTTGGTNTATTTAATTCTTGAAGAATTCCATCAACAGCATTCATTGAAAGAAATAAAAACATTAAAATAATTTCGAAATAAAGTATATAGTCTGCATCTTTTTTTGGCCANCCANCCATTTCAGGGTTTAAAAACCTTTTAATTTTTATAATATTTCTTCTAATCCAAAAAATCAAAACTGCTATAACTACTAAAAAGGCTAATATCTCAAATGATGCAATTAAGAAATCATAGAAACTGCCCAAATATGGAGCAAAAGCTCTGTGTGTTCCAAACAAACCATCAAAAACTATTTCAAGTAATTCTATATTTATTATAATAAACCCAAAATAAACAATTAAATGAAGAGTTCCTGAAATGGGCTTATCAATCATTTTGGATTGGCCCAATGCCATAAGGGTCATNTTTTTGAATCTTTCCCCAGGCTTATCCTTTCTATTAATATCTTTTCCTAATCTAATATTACTTATAATTGATTTTANATTTTTGGCAAAAAAACCTATNGCAACTAATAGAATTAAAAAAAATAAAATGTTAGGTAAAAGTTCCATAAATNGATAAATCAATTATTTTTTTTCAGATTTTTCTTTTTTTCCAAAAATAGAAAAATGGACATATCTTTTTGGATTGGCTCTTAAATCACTTAATAATAAATTCATTGCTTCCGATGCATTTGATAAACGATGATATAGTGAATCGTCATTTAAAAGTTTTCCNGCTGATCCAGATCCAGATCGAAGAGATTTTAAAATATCATTTAAATTGATAGCAACTTTTTCATATTGCTCAATAGTATTTATAAAATTAATTGACGCTAGACTATCAGTAATTTTTGTTAAATTGTCAGAAGTAATNGATAGATTATCCATTGTATTGGAGAAATTCTCTTGATTTNAGATTAATAAATCAGACAATACAATTGAAGCCTTATTTATATTTTNTANGGACACACTCAAGTTTTCTAATGTATTTTTTAAGTTATTTTGTGTGTCTTCATTTAAAACGTTGCTTACTCCACTAAATAATGAATCAACACTTGTCAAAGTACTAACTATTTTTTCTTGAAGAGGAGCAATCTGTCTATTGACTAGTTCAGTAAAACCTGGCTTAATTATTGAAGGTAAAGTGTCACCACTTTTTATAAGATTTTTTCCTTCAAAATCAGGCTCAATCGAAATAGCCTTTCCGCCAATTAATCCTGTTTCATATAAAACAGCATTGCTATTTTTATTAAAATTAATATCNTCTCTNATGTTCATTGTAATCAGTATATCCGTGCCTCCAGANATGAAGTCTGCTCTTGTAACAGACCCAATTGTTAATCCATTTAATGAAACTTTAGCTCCAGGAACTAGACCCTCAATTTGCGGATATGTTGCATATAAGATTATTTGTTTTTGCAAGAATGACCTACCTTTTAAAAAATTATAGCCAAAAACAAAAAAACAAATACCTGTTAAAATGAATAAAAAGGTTTTTAATTCTTTTGACAAGGTTATCATGTTACAAAATTAGATAAATTTATTTAATTATGATTTAATATTTTTCTCTATTTCCAGAGCAATTTGCAGTGATATTTTTTTATTGTCTAAAAATGGAACAACAAATGCCTCTTTAAANCCTTTTTTTTTAATCCTTTTTAATTCCCTTTTAGCTAACTTATAGGTCTGATATGATCCCTGATAGTATCTATAAATTTCGTTATCAAATAATCTTGATAGTAGCTTTAAACCTTTAAAATTATATGNTTGTAATTCTATCAAATTTTTACTGGCAGCAATTTGAATTTTATAGTCAATTTCAGATTCCTTATTTATATTTTTGACAATGACCTTTTGATTTTCAGAGTTAACATTTGTTGTCATATTATTAAAAGAATTGTCGAGATTTTTTTTATAATCTACGATTGCCTTGGCGATAGAATTTGCGATTAAATTTTGACCNTTTTTAGAGTTTAAAAAGGANCCTTCTTTTTTGTTTGTTAAAAAGCCAGTTTCAACCAAAACACTTGGCATGTATGTNTATTTAAGAACTATAAAACCTGCTTGTTTCACAGTTCTGTTTTTTCTCCCTAAATCATTAACAAACCTTTTTTGAATAGATGCAGCAGCAGTTATACTTTGATCTAAATACTCTTCTTGCATAAGCATTAGTCCAATAACNGATTCTGGATTATTGGGATCAAAACCATCATAATTAATCTCGTAATTATCCTCTAAAAATATAACTGAATTTTCTTTTTTGGCTATTTCNAAGTTTCTCTGATTTGCATGTAAACCCAGNACAAAGGTTCCTGCACCGAATGCATTTGAATTATGAGCGTCACAATGAATAGAAACAAATAAATCAGCATTAGCCGAATTAGCAATATTTGCCCTTTTAAATAGGTCTATAAAAACATCTGTTTTTCTTGTATAAATTATTTTAATATCTTCATTTGATTCTAGTTTCTTACCTATTGCAAGGGCAATATTTAAGGCAATATTTTTCTCATAATATCCATTACCTGTATTACCAGGATCCTTTCCTCCATGGCCTGCATCTAGGACTACAACAAAATTATTATTTAAATTTTGTGAATATAATTGANTGAAATTAATANAATAAATTAATAATAATATTAAGTTTAATTTATTGAATTTCATTTGATTAACTTTAATTTAAGAATAGAACACCAAATAATCCTTAATTTTGCCATAAAATAANAGCTTCATTAACAAATTTAAGTGGTTTAATCTTGCGTTCAAAGTTAAGTTATACATTATCATTGTTCATATGTTTTTGGAGCAACTTTCTCCTTGGNCAATTAGATTCCTTATCTCAAAAAAAAAAATTAATANAAAGNGAAGAAATTTTGGATACTTTAAGTCTCGACACCAAAGAACCNCTACTTTTAGATATAGTAAAATATAATGCAAAAGATTATGTAAGGATTAACAGAAAAGAAAACAAACTATATCTCTATGATGAAGCTGAATTATATTATGGTGATATAACCCTTAAATCTGGATTAATTATTCTTGATTATAAAGAAAAAGAGGTTTATGCAGGAAGAATCAAAGACAGCANCGGTATTTTGGTCCAATACCCNTATTTTAAACAAGGAAATAATGAAATTAATCCGGATTCCATTAGGTATAATTTTGATAGCCAAAAGGCTTTAATATGGAATTCAAAAAGTGACCAAGGTGGGATGAATGTTTACGCAGGTTATACAAAAAAAGAAAATGATTCAGTATATTATTTGAAAAACGCTAAGGTAACAACTGATGGAGAACTTGAAGATTCCGACTATTATTTTAGGGTAAGAAAAGGTAAATTGATTCCAGGGGGTAAGATTGTGACGGGTTTTACAAATATGTACATTGCAGATGTACCTACTCCACTAATGCTTCCATTTGCATATTTTCCTACTAGTCAAGATTTAGAATCGGGATTTATTTTTCCCTCAATTGGTGAAAACAATAATAGAGGATATGCTATTCAAAACGGAGGATATTACTTTAACTTATCAGAATATTTTAATTTAGCTATTCTTGCTGACTATTATACTAATGGTAGTTATGGTTTCAGAGGTGATACACAGTATCGAAAAAAATACAATTATAATGGTAATTTAAGTTTTAGATATGAAAACTTAGTTNCAGGTGAAAGAGGCTTNTCTGGTTACTCTAAATCAACTGTATTTAACTTTAGATGGTCNCATACTAAAGATACAAAAGCAAGTCCATANTCAACTTTCTCTGCATCTGTAAATTTTGGCAGTAGTGATTACTACCAACAGTCTGTTAATCAATTAAATAATCCTAATTTTTTGAATAATACATTAGCCTCATCNATATCATATTCCAAAACATTTCCAGGTACACCTAGAGTAAATGTTTCACTAACATCAGCAATGTCACAAAATTCNCAAACAAAAAGTGTAAACCTNACTCTCCCAACACTTCANACAAATATGGAAAGAATATTTCCTTTTGCACCAAAAGAGGGAAGTAAGAAAGGAATTTTTCAAAATATTAATTTTCAATATTCCTCAAGGCTAGAGAATAGAATAATTACTANTGAAGAAAATTTATTCAAAGCTGAAATGTTTAGGGAGGCTAGATCAGGAATGTATCATGACATACCAATAAGTACTAATTTCAAAATACTTAAACACTTTAGTATGAGTTTAGGAACAAGCTATCANGAAGTTTGGACTCCTCAAACNATAAGGTACAGNGATTATGACACCNTAACTCAAACTGTAAAAAANGATACCATAAGAAAATTTGACGCCTTTAGAACATACAGTTTTGGTGCAAGTNTAGGAACAACTATTTATGGAACTTTTAATTTTGGCGATGATAAGAAAATTCAATCAATACGACATACCATTAGACCTGCAATTTCTTATGGATATTCTCCTAGTTTTGAAAAACAATATTATGATACATATATTATTGATGCAGATGGAAATACTGAATCATACACCAGATTTGAAGGTGGTTTATATGGGGAACCAGGGAGAAGCTCGGGGAGTAGTATTGGAATAAATATTAATAATAGTTTTGAGGCAAAGGTAAAAGATAAAGACACAACGAAATTAGAANCAAAAAAAATTAAATTATTAAATCAATTAAGCATAACAACTAGTTACAATATTCAAGCAGATCAATTTAAATGGACACCTNTTAGAGTTTCGACAGGTATTAATGCANTAAAGAATAAGTTAAATATGAATTTGGGGGCGACTTTTGATCCATATGCACTCGACGAAAATAATAGAAGAATTAATACATTTAATATAAAAAATGGTGATGGTCTATTTAGAATGACAAGTGCTAATGTAAATATGAATTATGGGATTTCAAGTAAAATGTTTGAACGAAAGAAAGGTAATGAGAAGTTTGATGAAAAAAGTGATAATGAAACCGCATCAAGTGGTGGAAGAGATGATGGTCTATTTGGAAGGGCTGTAGATTATAGGAATAATAGTTTGTATGAGAACAATTCTAAACCAGTCAACGAATATCCTTTTTATATGAGTAAAATTCCATGGACACTAAAGTTTGCATATTCATTAACTTATTCTAATAATCAAAATCAAAGGGATTTTAGTAATAATTCTTTAATGTTTAGCTCGAACATTGAGTTAACNCCTAAATGGAGAATAAGTTTATCATCCGGATATGATTTCAAAAGAAAAGGCTTTACGTACACAAACCTTGGATTTGACAGAGACCTAAGAAGTTGGATAATGAACTTTAATTGGGTNCCATTTTCAAATCGTGCNTCATGGAATTTTTTCATTGGAATAAAATCATCTCTTTTAAGAGACATTAAGTATGAAAAAAATAGAGAACCAGATAGAAGTTTAAATTAAAAAGATGAAAAAAAAAATTATTAAAACAACTGAGGCTCCTGAACCAATTGGCCCATATAATCAAGCAATAAGAATTGATAAAANCTTATTCATATCAGGACAAATTCCTATGACTAAATCAATGGAATTAATCGAAAACAACCTAAGGAAAGAAACTGAACAAGTAATGATAAATTTAAATGCNATTTTAAAGAAAGCAAATATGAACTTTGATGATGTGGTCAAAAGTTCAATTTTTATTGATAANATGGATAATTTTCAAATTATAAATGAAGANTATGGGAAATATTTTAAAAATGGAAATGAACCAGCTAGAGAAACTGTAGCAGTCAAAACATTACCCAAAAATGTTAGAGTTGANATAAGCATGATNGCTTACAAGGATAGTTAAATAGTAAATTTAAGAAGTGATTAAAAGTNTTTTATGATATTTTAAAAGGCCATCAATTGGTCTTTGAATAACATTCCCAAGCGACAAACCATAAGTGTTTAGCGTTTGTTTTATCTCATTCTTAAGATAAAAAGCAATTGAACCNACGAAATGAATTGGAACCCTTTTACAATCATCAAATTGTAAAATTTGNTGTTCTATAAATCTTTTTAAACCCTTTACAATTATCTCTTTCATCAAAGGATGATCTTTTCTGTCAATCATAAATTTTGCAAATGTGGCTAGATATGTATTTGGATTTTCTTTTCTGTAAATACTTTCTTTTATTGTATCTGGATCTAACTTGAACTCTTTTTCAAACTCCATTGCATAATTTTTNGGCATTTCATTAAAATAATAACTTCTTAATAATTGTTTTCCATAAAAATTACCACTTGCCTCATCCATCAATACATATCCTAATGAAATGACTCTTTGTTCAATATTTGAACCATCAAAATAAGTACAATTTGAACCAGTTCCTAAAATACAAACAATTGAAGCGGTATTGGNTTTTGAGACAGAATAAACTGCAGCATAAGTGTCCTCTTTAATATCTAGCATAGCATTTTCAAATATTTCTAAGAAAATCTTCTTTATCCTGTTAATTGATGAAGCAACTCCACACCCAGCACCATAAAAAAATAACTTGGAAACTTTTTTTCTATTTTGATANAGGTCAAAATTATTTATAATTCTCTCATTTATAATTGCAGAAGAAAGGACCTGGGGATTCAACCCAAGTGTTTGAGTAGAAAAAAGAACTGAGCCTTTTTTATCTATTCCNATCCAATCAGTTTTTGTTGAACCACTATCAACAACTAAGATCATAAATTTAAATTTGATTTATATGTCTAGCCAAATCAATTAATTTACTTGAATAACCACATTCATTATCATACCAAGAAATTATTTTAAAAAAGCTTTTATTTAATTCCATTCCTGCTAATGAATCAAAAATAGATGTTCGAGAATCACCAATGAAATCTTGNGAAGCAACCAGCTCATCTGTATACCCTAAAATACCTTTTANTTCNTGTTCTGAAGCGTCTAGCATAGATTCCTTAATTTGNTTATAAGATGTTTCCTTTTCAAGCTTAACAGTAAGATCAACGACTGATACATTAGCAGTTGGGACTCTAAATGCCATTCCCGTTAGTTTACCNTCNAATTCAGGAATAACCTTAGTAACTGCCTTAGCAGCTCCAGTTGAAGCAGGAATAATATTAATTAAAGAACTTCTTCCTGCTCTAAAATCTTTTTTAGATGGTCCATCAACGACAAATTGAGTTGCAGTTGCAGCATGAACAGTTGTCATTAAACCTTCACTTATTTTATACTTATCATTCAAAACTTTAGCTATTGGAGCCAGACAATTTGTAGTACATGAGGCATTAGAAACTATGGTATCACTAGATTTAATTTTATTATGATTTACTCCCATAACAAACATTGGTGCATCTGGAGATGGAGCAGATATAACAACTTTTTTTGCTCCACCTTCTATGTGTANGTTAGCTTTTTCTATGGAAGTAAAAATTCCTGTACATTCAGCAACTACATCAACATTCATTTCTCCCCATTTTATTTCATTTGGGTTTCTTTCAGCAGTTATTTTAATCTTTTTTCCATTTACTATTAGANAATTTGAATCAATTGATATCTTTCCATTAAAATTTCCATGAACAGAGTCATACTTTAGTAAATATGCTAAATGATTAATATCCAACAAATCGTTTATTCCAACTATTTCCAGGTCATCTTCTTGAATAGCTAATCTAAAAACCATTCTTCCAATTCGACCAAAACCATTAATTCCTATTTTAAGTGACATATATTTTAAATTATATTGATAAAATTTCTGATACTCTTATTAAATTTTTATTTACTTCTGTTTGTCCTTTTACAGCATTCTCNAGTGGTGATAAAATTATTTCGTCATTTTCAATACCAACCATTAAATTACTTTTTTTATTCAAAATACTTTCAACGGCACTAACTCCCATTCTAGAAGCCAAGACCCTATCAAAACAAGAAGGTGCACCTCCCCTTTGCATGTGACCTAAGACAGAAACCCTAACTTCGTATTCAGGCATATTGTTTTCAACATATGAAGCTATCTCAAAAACATTCTTTCCTGTCTTATCTCCCTCCGCAACAACAACGATGCTNGATGATTTTCCAGACTTTTGACTATTTTTTAATGATTCAATTAGTCTTTCTAAACCCATATTTTCTTCNGGTATTAGTATTTCTTCTGCACCAGCACCAATTCCAGCATTTAAAGCTATGTGGCCAGCATCTCTTCCCATTACTTCTACAAAAAATAATCTATTGTGCGAAATAGCTGTATCTCTAATTTTATCTATTGACTCAACTACTGTATTTAGTGCGGTATCATAACCAATTGTATGACTAGTTCCAAAAATATCATTATCAATGGTACCGGGTATTCCAATGACTGGAATATTAAACTCTTTACTAAAGACCATGGCTCCAGTAAATGATCCGTCTCCACCTATAACAATAAGAGAGTCAATTCCATGTAATTTAAGATTTTGATAGGCTTTTTTTCTTCCGATTTCTTGAAAGAAGTCGTTACACCTAGCAGTTTTTAGGATTGTTCCTCCTTTGTTTATAATGTTATTTACACTTCTTGCATCTAATTTCTTGATTANACCATCAATTAAGCCCTGATAACCCTTATATACNCCATAACATTCAATTTCATTGTAGACACTTGATCTTACAACAGATCTTACAGCAGCATTCATTCCAGGAGCGTCTCCTCCAGAAGTTAAAACACCAATTGATTTTATTTTACTCATTTATTTTGAAACAGATTCCAAATTTAACTATTCTATTTTTCATAGAAAAACTTCATTTTATAAATAAAAAAATTTTAAAAACTAATCTGCTTTGATTATGATTTTATTAATTAGTTCCTTAAAACTTTCAAAATCTACATTGTAAGAAAGACCCATGCCTTGAGTATATCCAAGTTGGTCACCTATGTATCTAAACTCATTTTCTCTATTAAAAACTTTTGCTTTCAATGAGCCATCCTGATTTAAAATAAAATCAATTTGAACATCACCAACTATTAAAGTTTCATTAACACCACCGACTGGTACCCCAATTTTTCCGTTAATTAAAATTTTATCACTTACTTGAGTTGAAAGGGTTAATCCAAGCCTATCTTCAGAAAAAATATCTAATTCATTATTTCTATCACCTTGNAGATAATTAATACCTACCTTTAATTTTTCATCACTATTTCCAAGAATAGAGGTGAATATATCTGAGGCTTTTTCATATAAATTNTTTGTGATTCCTTGCATAGATAGACTCACATCATTAATAAATATTCCTTGTGACAATAATGAAATTGCTTGTAATTGACTTCTCTGAGGATCAGATAATCTATAGTTTATTTCTGAAACAACTGTTCCGCTTGTATTCGGAAATAGAATTTCAAAAATTGGATTATCTGGTTTTAATAAATTTCCTTGTAAATGAATTCCAACATTAGTGGGTATTTTTTTATTAAAGCCNGGATTATCCAATAAAATTGCTGGATTAGCACCTCCAGGAACCTCATAANTTGCNTTTAAATCCATTTTAGCACCCAAAGGATCACCTTCCCAAACGATTGTTCCTCCNGATTCAAGATTGAATTTTTTATCTATAAGACCTATGTTTTTAAAATTATAAACTCCACTTGAAGTAGTAAAATCACCCCACATGTCAAACTTTCCACTTGTATTTGTCTCCATCAACAATTTACCATTACCCCTACCATTTATNTAACTTCCAGATGATTGATCAATAACTATTTCAACTTCAGCATCATTATTTATATCTAGTTCAAATAAAATCTCTAAACCTCTTATCTCATTTTTAAAATTTTGAATTTCATTAATGTAATTTTTTGAATCTGAATTCGTTTGCTTATCAATAAATGTAATAAATGATGTATCTGAAATCTCTTTAGTTTCTTTCCAGGGAATTTTAATTGATGTTCCTGGNGCNGTAACACCTGATAGTTCAAGTAGAGGATTTTTTGTTGGCCCCCGCATTTTTATGTTNCCAGTAAAAAATCCTTTACCATAAAATAAAANCTCNGGAGTTTTCTTTTTATTAAGTAACAAAAGTCCATTTGGCTCAAAAATTAAATCCATATTCCAATTTTTAAAACTTGTGTGAGAAAAACTTCCACCNANGGATGATTTAGTTTCAAATAATGAATCTTTTAAAATAGTTGGCAGGATGNTAAAATTCTTACTAGATAAATTTATTTGAGNNTTATCATCTATTTCATACCTNGTATTTAAATAAGGAATTGAAAAACTAGAATTATTTAATTTCAGGATCCCTGTATTGTTCAGATTCNNAATATCACCCCATACATTAACTTGTCCATTNAATAAACCGCGAATATTTGAAATAGACTTTTTACCNAGAGGAGATAAAAATGAAATATCAAAATTATTGAATAATAGATCTAAATCTAATTTGGTTTGATCCATATCAAAAATTAAATTCCCATCTGCTANAACTGNACTATTGTTTTTAAATAATTTAGAATTAATCGAATAAGAATTAATCTGTGTGTTTCCTTTTAAATTAAATTCAAGCTTACCTATATTTTGATTATTTATATAAATTTTATCTGATACTAATTGACAACTAAGATTATTGTTTTTGGGTGTCCGTTTAATATTAAATTTAGAATTAAAAAAACCATCAGTGATAAATGTATTTTTTTGTTTGATTATTTGATTTAGATTAACATTATCAAATTCTAATAGAAGATTAAAATTATTTAAATCATTATAAAAACCAGAAAAATTTATCCCTGAATTATTTGATTCAAAATTTACTTCTGAAACTTCAATTATTCTTTTTGAGGTATTGTAATATATAGGTTTAACCTCACTNGTATTGAGCTTCCAGTCAATATAATTATATTTGATCAATGTCTCNTTCAAATTAATTTCTCTAATATTATTTGAAATTTTATTTATNAAAAAATTAAGGTCAAAAGAATTACCATCATCAATNAATGATTCTAATTTTGTATTTATTAATAATTTGTCACCTACCCTTTTACTTCCAAAAATAAATTTTCCNAGGGGATCAGATTTGTATAAAAGCTTATCAACTTCAAATTTTGCATCCTTATCAATAGATTTATTATCAATATTTACTCTCAGACCTTGAGCAAAAAAATCTTGGTATTGAAAAAATGGAATTTCAATATCAAAATAAGATCTAGATTTTTTGCTATTTAAATGTCCAAGCAAATTGAAATTATTTTTACTCTTAATTTCATTATTTAAAATATTAACTAAATCTTTTGATAGGGTGAAATCAAAATATATTTCCTGTGGAGATGTAAGATTCTGTGNNGTAAGAGCAGGAAACGTTTCTGAAAAAGTATTATTAATTAAAGTACTGAGTTTAGATATATCAAAAGNTCCTTTTGCTTCTCCATATAACCAGGAAGAATTAATTACTGACAAATTTCTTTCACCTAAATTAAACTGACTATTAATATAAAAATCGGAGGAATTTAATATACCATTTTTGTGCTCTAGTTTTATATTCTGTACTGTCATAAAATAGGAAGAATCGTCAANCGACTTACCTTCAATTTTTGATTTAAAAACTCCACTCAAAATAGCCTTTCCATCACCTAGATTTTTGTTTATCAATGATAAATTAAAAGATTTTAATGTAATTGCTGAACTTAACATTTTAACATCAGANGAGAAATCATAATCTAAACTACTATTNTATATTTCNATGGCATTACCTAAACTAAACAGAATTTTTCCTTTTTTCAAACTAGTTTCTCCCTCTGCAACAATGTCAATAGNTGCAAAATTTAAAAAATNATAGGATGAATTACTTAAAATCCATTTNTATTTATTGTTCTCATATTTATAATTTATAGAACCACTAAAAAAACCGTTAGGTAAAGAGCTGTTAATTTTTGGGAGGTTTAATTCATTAATCTGAATTAAATTTTGATTAGTGNTAGCTTTATCAAATAGATTAATTTTAAAATCACCAAATATTGAAGACAGATTTCCACTGAGATTCCAGCTTTTTTTTGAGTATTTTGTATTTAATTCAAATTCAATATCATGATTCTTAATTTGATTCAAAGATTTTGGAAAGGGTTCTATTAAACTTTCAATGCTTTTAAGCTTAAAATCATTAGTTTTTATTTTACCTAAAAAATTAAAATCATTTTTTGAAAAAAGATTATATAAGATAAAATCCCCATAAAATTTCGATTCACCCAAATCAAATACAATATTTTCAACATTAATTGAATCCAGATCTCCAGAGATATTCATTCGAGATGAAAAACTAGGTCGGTTTTTATTACTTAGGGGTAATTTTAANTTGTCTAAATTAACGTTTTTTAACTCTAATTTAGAGGAAATTCTTTTGTTATTTGAATCAATTGAATCACCATAATTCAAATAACCAGATGCAGAACCATAACTCGAGTTAATATGATAATCATTTACCGAAAAACTATAACTTGATAATGAAATTGAATCAGATTTGAATGTTATTCTGTCATTATCTTTAATATCAATTTCACCAAAAGTATTGAATGCATCAAAATTATCACCATAAAAATTTAAATCATTAGACTTTAGGTTTATTATTTTAATGGATGAACTATATGATGGGAGTATAATTTTACTCCTTGATACTTCGAAATCTGATACAAAGACTATTGGATTTTTAATTTTTGAATTACGTTTTAAGTTAATAGAGTCAATAAAATATTCAAAATTATTTTTATTTTCCCCATCATATTTTTTAATATTTAAAAATAGACCATCAATAAATATTTTTGAGAACCTATATTCATTATCAATGAGTTTTTGATATGAATTGATATTTGTTTCTAATTTTTTTAAATAAACAAGGGTGTCTTGTTTATGATCAAAAATTAAAATATCATTTAATACTACACCATCTTTAATTGTAAGCTTTGAACTATTGATTCTTAAATTGATATCATATTCTTGCTTTAAGGTGTTCGTGACTTTTTTTAAAACTTGGTTTTGAATTTTTCCAAGATAAAAAAAATACATAGTAATCACCACCATCAAGCACAATGAGGTAAAAACTGTAATCAATATTTTATATCTACGTTTGATACTAAAACATTATTTTTGTTTAAGATACTATTTCATTTATGAATCAAAAACCATGCTACATACTGGGAATCGAATCTTCATGTGATGAAACTGCAGCAGCTGTATTGAATCATAACAAAGTTCTATCAAATTGTATAACAAACCAAGAAATTCATCAGCAATATGGTGGAGTTGTCCCAGAACTAGCCTCTAGAGCTCATCAAATTAATATAGTACCTGTAGTAAAACAGGCCCTAAAAGAAGCAAAAATTAACATTAATCAAATTAATGCTATTGCTTGTACACAAGGGCCAGGATTATTAGGGTCTTTATTGGTTGGAAACAGCTTTGCAAAATCAGTTTCAATGAGTTTAAAAATACCTTTAATTGCTGTTAATCACATGCAAGCCCACTTACTAGTTCATTTTATTAAAGATGAAGGAATAACTCCTCCTGATTTTCCATTTATTGGCGTTAATGTATCTGGCGGACACACACAAATAATAATTGTCAAAGATTATTTTGACATGGAAATAATTGGAAGAACATTAGATGATGCAATTGGCGAAGCTTTTGATAAATGTGGAAAAAAAATTGGTCTTGATTATCCCTCTGGACCTAAAATTGATAGTTTATCAAAAATAGGTAATCCTAAAAAATATACATTTCCAATCCCAAAAGTGAATGGTTTGGATATAAGTTATAGCGGCTTAAAAACATCTTTCATTAATTTTATCTCTAGAAACAATGAAGAAACCCCAAATTTTATATCAAATAATTTAAATGACATATGCAGTAGTATTCAATATAACTTAATAAAAAACATCACTAATAAAATTGAATTAGCTGTTAAAAGAACAAGTATAAAATCCATAGCAGTTGGTGGGGGTGTTTCAGCCAATACTAGCTTACGAAATTTTCTAATTGAAAAAAAGAAAAAAGAAAACTGGAAAATATATATTCCCCCAATTCCCTTTACTACTGATAATGCTGCTATGATTGCAATAGCAGGATATATTAAGTATAAGAGAAAGAATTTCAGTAATCTGAATTATGAGGTTAAATCGAAGATCGAGTTTTAATATGACTATATTTTATAATCATTTCTTAGAAAAAGACTCTAAAACATTAAATTTCTCTGATGAAGAAAAAAAACATATTTTAAAATCACTGAGAAAAAAAACAAACGATAAAATAACCGTCACAAATGGTAGAGGACTTGAATGGATTGGAAAATTAGAAGTTAGTCATGGCAAAATTTTTTCAATAAAAAAAATCTCATGCAAAATTCATAATAATAAATCAAATATTGAAATCGCAATAGCTCCAACAAAAAAAATCGATAGGATTGAATGGTTCCTGGAGAAATCAGCTGAAATAGGTGTTAATAAAATTCATTTTATAAAATCAAAACACAGTGTTCGTGATAGAATCAATTTAAAGAGATTTAATAAAATATTAGTCAGTGCAATAAAACAATCAAAACAATTTTATCTGCCTGAAATCTTAGATATTATTTCTTTTAAAGATTTTGTAAATTCTAATAAAAATCAACAAAAATTTATCGCACATTGCCATGATTCAGCTAAAACCCACTTAGCAAAAATTTTTATTGAAAATAAATCCAGTATTATACTTATAGGTCCTGAAGGTGATTTTAGCAAAGATGAAATTCAACTTTCTTTATCAAAAGGTTTTAATCCAATCAGTCTTGGAGAAAATAGACTAAGAAGTGAAACAGCCGCAATAGTTGCAGTTCAAACAATTAGCACTTTGATAGCTTTGAAAAATTAATTTAGATCTTTGTTTTATATCTTTAAACTATGAATTCAAATTCAATATCAAAAGGAATCATCAACGCAGTTTTAAAACTCTTATTTTTTTTATTACTAATATACTTGATCTACAGTATAAAAGAATTGATTATCTATCTATGTATAGCATCTGTCATAGCATTAATTGGAAGACCTCTAGTTTTGTTGCTTCAAAATAAATTAAAATTATCCCGATTTACAGCTGCATCAATAACTCTATTAACTTTTATAATTCTATTTCTTAGCCTATTTTCATTATTTATCCCACTGATTTATAAACAAGGAGATAATTTATCTTTATTGAATGTAGATGATATTCAAAAAAAGTTTTTGGTTTTTATGTCTCAAATATCTGATTTTACAGGCTGGGGTTTCCCACTGATTGACAAAGAAAATATATCTAATAATTCTCTATTTAGTTACGGATTTGAGGCGATACCACTAGTCTTAAATAGTTTTGTAGGATTATTAAGTAATTTTACAATTGGCTTATTCTCAGTAATTTTTGCATTATTTTTCTTCCTAAAAGACAGAAAAATAATAGAAAACTTTATTCTTGTATTTGTTAATGAAAATTATGTTGAAAAATTTAAAATTGGTATTGAAAAAATTAAAAATTTACTTTCAAGATATTTTATTGGACTTGTTATCCAAATTACCATTTTATTAATCATTTACTTTACCACCCTNAAGATTATTGATGTTCCAAATCCATTTATTATAGCTTTTTTATGTGCTTTGCTAAATTTAATNCCTTATTTAGGTCCNATGATTGGTGTAATTCTTATTAGTTTTTTNACTATGACAAGTTTTATAGACAGCTCATTTTCAGAGGTTGTATTACCTAAAACCATTTATGCTATTTCGGGTTTTCTTTTTGGACAAATNATTGACAACTTTNTTAGTCAACCTTATATTTTTTCGAAAAGTGTTAAATCCCATCCATTAGAGATTTTTATAGTAATAATTGTTGCTGGGACTCTTTTTGGAACATTGGGACTAATTTTTGCAATTCCGACATATACATCATTAAAAGTAATGCTTAAAATATTCTTTGAAAAAAATAAGTTCGTTAAATTTTTAACCAAAAAAATTTAAATATGATTAACAGAAGAAAATTTTTAATCATACTTATTTTATTAGCATTTAATTACAATTTAAAAAGTCAAACTTTTTTATCTCAAATTGAAAAAGANATAATCAAGTTAGTTAAAGAAAACAAGGAAGAATCAATTGATTTTTTAGAAAAGGTTGTAAATATTAATAGTGGAACTTTAAACAAAATCGGGGTAAAAAAGGTTGGTTATNAATTCAAATCAGCATTTGANAAAATTGGATTTAAAACCAAATGGATTGATATGCCAGATGAAATGAATAGAGCTGGACACATGTTTGCTTTTAGAAATGGATCTAAAGGAAAAAAACTTTTGCTTATAGGACATCTTGACACTGTTTTTGAGGAAAACAGTACTTTCCAAACTTTTGTAAGAAAAGATTCAATAGCCTTTGCNCCTGGCGGAAACGATATGAAAGGTGGAAATGTNGTTGCTCTATATGCACTAAAAGCGTTGTATCAATTAAATTTATTAAANGATTCAACCATAACAATAGCATTAATTGGAGATGAAGAAAGNTCTGGAAAACCACTATCAATATCAAGAAAAGATTTAATTCAGGCAGGAAAATTAAGTGATATAGCTATTGGTTTTGAAAATTCAACAGGCCTTAATCATGCAACAATAGCAAGAAGAGGATCATCAAACTGGAGTGTTTCAACTANTGGAAAAAGAAGTCATTCATCCGNGATTTTTAGTAAAGAGGTTGGTGCGGGTGCAATTTTTGAAATTAGTAGAATTTTAAATCGATTTTATGAAGAAGTCAGAGGAGAAAAGTTATTAACCTTTAATCCAGGAGTTATAATGGGAGGAACTATAGTAAATTTTGATAAATCTAAAAGTGAAGCAAATGTATATGGAAAAACTAACGTAGTTGCNAAGACTGCCAGAGTANATGGTGGACTTAGATTTATTTCTGAAGAACAAAAAGAAAGAGCAAGAAAAAAAATGAAAAAAATTGTTGAACAAGCACTTCCTAATACAAAATCTACAATTTTATTTGAAGATAGCTATCCAGCCATGAAACCAACCGATGGAAATATCAAACTTTTAAAGTTATTTAGTGATGTTAGTGTTGCATTGAATCAAGGAGAGGTTCAGGCTTATGACCCTTTAAAAAGAGGAGCAGCTGATATTTCATTTGTCGCTGACTACGTAGANGGTATTGATGGAATAGGAGTAATGGGTGAAGGAGCTCATACTGAAAATGAAACAGTTAATCTTAATACACTTGAAGACATCACAATNAGAACTGCTATTTTTATCTATAGATTAATTAATATCAACTNAAAATGTCTAGAAATTCAGTTTGATCTTTAATCGCTTGTTTAAACTCAGATTTAAGCTGATTTATAAGTGATTNACATGTTTGTACGTCATTAACACTTGAAACACCTTGACCAGCTGACCATATTGTTTTCCATGCCTGAGCCTCAGCTTTTGCTGCGTCTAGTTCACTTCCAAAATCAACTTTTTTTGATTTAGACCACTGTTCTTCAGTTATTCCCATTGCCTCAAGACTGGGTCTTAAAAAACTACCATGAACCCCAGAAACNGCAGCTGTNTAGACTATATCCTCAGCTGAGCTATTTATAATCATCTGCTTATAATCCTCACTTGCATTACTTTCGTTCACATTAATAAATCTCGTTCCCATAAATGCAAAATCAGCACCCATTTGCATAGCACTTGCTATATCTTTACCTGAACTCAGACAGCCTGAAAGTAAAATTGTTTTATCAAAAAAACTACGAATTTGATTAATTAATGGAATTGGATGTAATGTACCNGCATGACCTCCCGCACCAGCGGCAACCANTATCAGTCCATCCACACCAGCCTCAGAAGCTTTTTCAGCGTGTCTTCTTTTTATAACATCGTGATAAACTAAACCTCCATAGGATTGAACACTGTCAACTAATTCAGGAACAGCTCCTAANGATGTAATAATAATTGGAACTTNGTGTTTTATACAAATTGCTAAATCTGCCTGAACTCTCATNTTTGTTGGATGAACAATTAAGTTTACACCATATGGAGCAGCTTTTTTNCCAGTTTTATTTTCAAAATCTTTTAGTTCNTTTTTAATTTGAATTACCCACTGTTCAAAACCCTCAGTTGATCTGTTATTGAGAGCGGGAAAGGTTCCTACAATTCCATTTTTACAGCAGGAAATAACTAGCTCTGGTCCAGAAATTAAGAACATTGGTGCAGCTATTACTGGGATAGATAAATCATTAAAAAAAGGTGGTTTCATTTTTTTCTAGTTTTAACAGACCATTCAAAGGAAAAATGAGAAACAATTGTATCATCTTCATTATATCCAGTGGAATCGATCCAAAGGGTTTGTGCTTCTCCAGTATCTATGGCCTTTTGTATTAATTTTTTTACTTCTAATCCTTTGNTACATACAAAACGAATTCTGCCGGTGGCCTTTTTTGTAAACTTAGCAGTATTATTGGAAACTAACATAGATATATTTTTACCACTAAGATTAATTTCACGCATTAAAAAAGCACCGGTTGTCATTTCNGCAGCCATTCCCTGAACTGCCCAGAAAATTGACCTAAAGGGGTTTTGATTGATCCATCTGTGTTTCACTTTAACGACACACTCGGCTTCATTAATACTATATAANCTGACTCCTGACCACCATGCAGACGGAAGCTTAAAAAACATAAAAAAATTAAAGTTAGTTGGCGTAACTTTCACATTCAAATATACNATATTTTTAGATCAAAAACTTATCCATTTTAACTGGTGACATAGAAAAGGCTTCTGCAACTTCATCATGTACTACTTTTCCATTAATTATATTTAAACCCTTAGCCAGGGATGGATTTTCCATACATGCAGCTTTCCAACCTCTTGAGGCCAATTCTCTTGTATATGATATTGTTGCATTTGTCAATGCTCTTGTAGAAGTGTTTGGAACTGCTCCAGGCATATTGGTAACTGCATAATGAACAATTCCATCAATAATATTAATTGGATTTTCATGAGTTGTAGGAATACTTGATTCAAAACAACCACCCTGATCGATTGCTACATCAACAAGAACTGTTCCTTTATTCATGGTCTTTAACATTTTCCTTGNAATTAAGTTCGGAGCCTTTGCGCCTGGAATTAAAACTGTACCTATAATTAGATGCGATTTTTCAATATGCTCATTTATTGTAAAAGAATCTGAAAATAAAACAGTTACATTTGGAGGGAGAATATCAGCTAAANTTTTTAATCTNTCTAAGTTATTATCTAATAAAGTGACATTGGCACCAAGTCCAGCAGCCATCCTTGCAGCTTCTGTTCCTGCAACACCCGCACCTAATATCAATACATTTGCTGGAGCTACACCAGGAACCCCACCTAATAGAATTCCAGAACCTCCTTGAGGTTTTTCCAAAAATTTTGCCCCTTGTTGAGTTGCCATTCTACCAGCCACCTCTGACATGGGAACTAATAAAGGCAAAGCACCATTTTTTTCAACTGTTTCATATGCTATACAAATAGATCTACTTTTAATCATAGCTTTTGTGAGGGATTCACTTGATGCAAAATGGAAATACGTAAAAATTATTTGATTAGGTTTTATTAATTTATATTCAGAATTCATTGGCTCCTTAACCTTAACTATCATCTCTGCAATAGAAAATATTTCATCTGCTGATTCTAAAATTAAACAACCAGCATTTTCATAATCCTTATCNCTAAATCCACTATTAATCCCNGCACTTTTTTCTATACAAACCTCATGACCATCAGAAATCAGCGTTGCAGCTCCNGAGGGAGTAATACCCACCCTAGCTTCTTGAGGTTTAATTTCTTTAGGTATTCCAATTTTCATAAAAAAATTTCTTGTAAAAATATATAATTTTTTATCAGAGANTTTAATAAAACTTAAAGTAAATTTATTTAAATCCATTAATTTTAAAAAAATCAATTAAACTTTATTTCTAATATATATTTTAAANTGCTAAATAAACTTNCTAAAGAAGAACGATGGAATGTATACACCCATAGTTTTGGTTCAATAATCAGTTTAATTGGTATTATTTATTTTATTGNTTTTTCAAATACTANATCATTCAAAGCCACTTATGGATTTTTAGTTTATGGGTTTTCACTATTATTTTTATTTATCACTTCAAGTATATACCATGCTCAAATAGGAAATAGAAAGAAAAAATNGCAAAAAATTGACCACATAGGAATATTTTATTTGATTGCTGGAACCTACACTCCTGTTTGCTTGACTGTTTTATATGATACTAGTGGTATACTTATCTTAGTGATTATNTGGGTACTTTCAATTATTGGTACGATCTACAAACTTTTGTACATAAACAAATTCATGAACTTTTCACTTTTTTTATATTTNTTTATGGGTTGGTTAATAATAATTGATTTTGACAATGTTTATTCATTACTTTCAAAAGAATTATTATTTTACCTAATTCTAGGTGGATTATTCTATTCTTTTGGAACTATTTTTTATAANTGGGAAAGCATATATTTTAATCATGTATATTGGCATATATTTGTTTTATTAGGTGCTACATCACATTTTGTTTTTATAATCAAATTAGTTGAAGGTTATTAANAACCTAATCTCCATTTAATTTCNATTAAATAAAATAAGTATCCCTTTTCATTTTTTTAAAAATAGAATCAACAACTTTATAATTAGGATTTNTTTCTAAGATCGTTTGATCCATTTCATCTGTAATTAAATCATAATTTTCAACTCGACTGATTATCCATTTTAACAAAATAACCCTCTGAATATAAAAAGGTTGTTAGTGATCGCGACAGGATTCGAACCTGTGACCGTCTGCTTAGAAGGCAGATGCTCTATCCAGCTGAGCTACGCGACCTTTAATGCGGAGGGACCGGGATTCGAACCCGGGCAACGGTTACCCGTTGACAGATTAGCAATCTGCTCCATTACCACTCTGGCACCCCTCCTATTTTTATTTAAATAACCTTGCAAATCTAAAATTTAAGGATGTAACTACAAATATTATTAAGTAAAATTATTTTGGGTATTCAATTCTTAAATGATAAATATTAACTAATTTTTTTATTAAAATTTNTTTAACCAACTCGATCTCCATCAAGGTTATATTTGAGAACTTAAATTGACCNGAAATCATCTGTTTATCAATTAATTGATTAACAAATTTATTAATCTTCTCATAATTTGGGGTTCTTAAACTTTTTGATGCAGCTTCTACAGAATCTGCCATCATTAAAATNGCAGTTTCTTTTGAAAAAGGAAGTGGTCCTGGATATTTAAAATCTTCTTTGNTAACATTATCTTCTCCTCTTAACTCGATTTCCTTTTTTAAAAAAAAATANACATTCGTTGTTCCGTGGTGAGTTCTAATAAAATCAATAACCCTATCTGGTAGATTATTTTTTTTNGCAATAAAAATTCCTTNACTTACNTGATCAATAATTATTTCCGCACTTTTTTTTGGTGTTAAATCTTCGTGTGGAGAAACATTTGATTTTTGATTCTCAGAGTAGTAAGAAGGAGACTTNATTTTACCAATGTCATGATATAAACTACCCACTCTAACTAGTAGACTATTTGCTCCAATTTCATTTGCTGCTGCTTCAGCTAAATTTGCAACCTGGAGTGAATGATTAAATGTTCCTGGAGCTTTTTCAGAAAGTTCTTTCAACAAAATAGAATTAGTATCCGAAAACTCCAATAGTGTAATATCTGAAACCAAACCAAATAATTTTTCATATACATAAATTAAAGGCTGAACAAAAAGTGTCAGCATCCCATTAAGTAAAAAAAAGCTNATAATATTAAAGTTTAACGAATTTAGATTTCCTTCATGTGTTATAGAAAAAGAAAAATAACTTAAAAGGTATATGATAACNATTTGTGCTACTGAAATAAAAATACTAGCACGTTTATGCAAATCAGTATTAGTTTGAATTATAACTATTCCAGCNATTATTTGAATAAAAATAAACTCAAATCCATTTGGCACAATAAAACCCATCAATAAAACTGTTAAGACGTGAGTAAATAAACCCAACCTCGCGTCAAAAAAGGTTTTTAATATTAAAGGAAGTATACATAATGGTACTGCGTAAAAATAATTGTTTTTGAATTTAAGTGTAATTATTAGAACAGTTATTAGAATTAAAACGTTTAAGAAAATAAATGTCAAGTCTTTATTGCTTTCGTAGATACTAAGGCGATAATTTTTAATAAATAAAATTAACATCAAGAATATAATACCTACTAGAATAGAATATCCNAANANAATGGTNATTTTTTGATTTTCGGATACNTCCATTGACAAATACTCACTTCTTAAAGATTGNAGTTTAAGAAAATTTTCTCCCTCAACCATCTCTCCTTGAGCAATAACTAAAGAGCCTTTTTTTATAAAATCTCTTGTTGGAGAAATTAAACTCAAAGCTTTTTCAATTGATTGATTTGTAAATTCGTCATCAATAAAAACATTTGGCTCAATAATTTCAAAAAATAATGAATAATATTGATTTTTATATTTTCTATAAACAGATTCATTTGTTTTCTTGGATATAAAATCATCCAAATTTTCTAATCTAAAAATTTGATCAAAACTTAAAAACCTCTCTTCATTATCAATTATTAAATAAAGGTCTTTAATTTCTGATTCAAAATTTAAACTCAATAATCCATTTTGATATATCTCATGCATAAGATCCTCACCAAAAGTATATAGATTTTGATTTTGGTTTTCGTCTGAAAAAAATTGTTGAAATTTGAGAGAATATTCTAATTTAACCTTTTCAAAAATCAAAGTATTAAATCTATAATATCTNGGCTGTTCAGTCCTAATTTTATCTTCCTCTTCGCTAACTTCATTCATNGACTTTTGAATTGTAAAATCAAATGGAGCATAAAGAGTTTGATGTTGCCACAATTTTCCTTTTTGGAATTCATATTGAAATTGACCTCCTTTTGGAAAAAGGTAAACTACAAAGCTAGTAGATAAAAGAAAGAGAAAAATTTTGTATAATAGGGGCTGCNTGTTAATAAAAAATATCCAAAAATTGTTCAAAATTGATTAATTTTTAATTAAAAGCACAAAAGTAAAAAATGAAATATCTATTTTAATTTTTTTATTCCAATAGCTTTTTCATCTCAAGATATCCCTGGTTATCACCTATAGTACCGTANATATTCATTAAAGTTCTTATGGCTTCTGGGTTATCATTTATTTCTACTAGTTTTTTTAGTAATGGNACACATTCAAGGTATAAAGATTCTCTTTTTTCTTTCAATAAATCATACCTAGCATTATCGGCTCTTGATGTTCCCAAAGAATTCATCTCATCTACTATATCTGACTCTCCATCAAGTATTAAGGATGTTAAGTTAAAATAAGCAGNCTCATATTTTGGATCTATTTNNATTGCTTTTTCATAAAATTTTCTNGATTCAACTAAATANCCTAAATCTCTATTAACAACACCCAAATTAAAATATAGTACCGCATTATTCGGATCTTTTTCAATAGCCTGAGAAACCAATTCAATAAACTTTTCCTTTTCATCTAACTTAATATATATTTCAGCTGCAGTTAGTATTAAACCAATATCATCTGGATTATCAANCCTTGCCTCCCTGACAGCTTCCAATGCTTTATCNGGTTNATCAAGNTGTTGGGCATAAATAAGTGCAATATTTTTAACTATCTCGGGGTAAAGGGATTTCGTATTCTCAGTTCTAGGATTTGAATAATTTTTTGATTTTTGAAAAATATTATATTCTGCCTCAGATACTTCCGATTCCTTATTTGANTTAGTATCTGTAACATAAAATTTAGTTTTTATACCATCATACTTTATTTCTTTTAATTTCAAATAATATTCTAAGGCCTTACTGTAATCATTCCCATTAATTGCATTTGAAGCCGCGTAATATAAATAATCCTNACTTGTTTCGGGCATAATCATATATGCCATGAAAAGTTTTCTCGAGGATTTTAAAAACTCCTTATTATCACTTTCATTAATTGCTTTATCAATAAGGGTTTCTCTAAATGAATTTATATTTGAATTAATCTCGCTTTGCATTGATGGAATTAATTTTAACAACATATATGATTCAAATGCTAATTCATAATTTTTATTGTCATTATTTATTTTTGCAGTTAAAAACAANACTTGATTTTTGATTTTATCCTCAGAAGAATNAAATAAATCCTTATTCTGATTTATAATTGATTCTGCTGATAATAGGTCACCCTTGTTGTAAGCTTTTTGAGCAAGTTTCANTTCCTTTTTCTGNCTCAGAAGTTGTGTAGAAAAAAGAAGAATGAGTGAAATTATTATATTTTTCATTGGCTATTATTTTTTTGCAAAAGTAGGAAGTTTTGTTATAAGTAAAAATTAANTAACCTCAATTTCATCTATATCCTCAATGGTTTCATCATCCTTCATAACTTTTGCAACAGCAGCAATTTGATCAGATTCCTTTAAATTAATTAACTTAACACCTTGAGTAGCTCTTCCCATTACCCGAAGATTTGCAACTTCTATTCTAATTGCAATACCAGATTTATTAATTATCATTAAATCGTCCATATCAGAAACACTTTTTATTGAAACTAATTGACCTGTCTTTTCAGTAATAGATATTGTCTTGACTCCCTTTCCTCCACGATTGGTTATTCTGTAGTNGTCTAAACTAGATCTTTTACCATAACCATTTTCAGATACAACTAATATATTTGCATCCATATCATTTGCTGATACCATACCTATTACTTCATCTNAATCACTCTTTAATCTTATACCGCGAACACCGGAGGCACCCCTTCCCATTGGTCTAGTCTTGCTTTCTTCAAATCTTATAGCTTTTCCTGATTTAACTGCAAGAATAATATGACTGCTTCCATTAGTTAATTTTGCTTCTAATAACTCATCACCGTCCTTTATAGTTATAGCATTAATTCCATTAGATCTTGGTCTTGAATACTTCTCNAAAGAAGTTTTTTTAACCTGCCCCTTTTTAGTTGCCATTATAACAAAATGATTATTTATNTAATCTTCATCTTTCAAATCTTGTGTACAAATAAAAGCCTTAACCTTATCATCTTGTTCAATATTAATTAAATTCTGAATCGCTCTACCTTTTGCTGTTTTTGAACCCTCAGGGATTTCATAGACTCTCATCCAAAAACACTTTCCTTTTTGAGTAAAAAAGAGCATATATTGATGGTTAGTTCCTACAAAAAGATCCTCTAAGAAATCTTCATTCCTTGTAGTAGATGCTTTTTGACCAACACCCCCTCTATTTTGTGTTTTGTATTCAGACAAAGAGGTTCTTTTGATATAACCAGCATGAGATATTGTTATTACAACCTTCTCATCAGGTATAATATCCTCAATACTAAAAGTTCCTCCTGCATATTCAATTTCAGATCTTCTTTCATCTCCATATTTATCTTTAATTTCAATCAATTCATCTTTTATAATNTCCATTCTTAAATTTTTCTTTTCAAGAATCTTTTTAAGATCTGANATAGTTTTTTGAAGGGTTTCAAATTCTGAGCGTAATTTATTTTGTTCAAGACCTGTTAACTGCCTTAGCCTCATTTCAACAATGGCTTTTGACTGAATGTCAGAGAGCTCAAATTCCTTNATTAAATTATCTCTGGCATCCTCAGGACTTTTAGAACCTCTTATTATNTTGATTACNTTATCAATATTATCAGAGGCAATAATTAACCCTTCCAGAATATGTGATCTATCCTCAGCTTTTTTAAGTTCAAATTTTGTTCTCCTTACAACCACGTCGTGACGGTGATCAACAAAATGCAATATCATATCTTTTAGATTTAACATCTGTGGCTTACCGTTGACTAGTGCAATATTATTAACACTAAATGATGACTGAAGAGANGTGTATTTATATAATTTGTTCANAACTATATTAGGGATTGCATCGCGTTTTAAAATGTATACTATCCGCATACCTTTTCTATCAGATTCATCTCTAATATTTGAAATACCTTCAATTTTTTTATCGTTAACAAGCTCAGCTGTTTTTCTAATCATTTCAGCTTTATTTATCTGAAAAGGAATCTCAGACACAANAATAGATTNTCTTCCATCAACCTCCTCTATAACAGCCTTTCCTCTTANAACTACCCTTCCTCTCCCAGTTTCGAAAGCATCCTTAACCCCATCNTAACCATATATGATTCCTCCCGTCGGAAAATCAGGAGCTTTTACAAATTTCATNANTTCTTCAATCTCAATAGAATTATTATCTATGTAAGCAACGGTTCCATCAATAATCTCATTCAAATTATGCGGGGGCATATTCGTAGCCATTCCAACAGCAATACCAGATGCACCATTAACCAATAGATTAGGAATTTTTGTAGGGAGTACAGTTGGTTCTTTTAATGTATCATCAAAATTTAATTGATGATCAACCGTATCCTTTTCAATATCAGCCAACATATCTTCTGATATTTTTTTCATTCGTGCCTCTGTATACCTCATTGCAGCTGGACTATCACCATCCACNGAACCAAAATTGCCCTGACCATCAACTAATAAGTATCTNAGGCTCCATTCCTGAGCCATGCGAACCATGGTATCATAAACAGAGGAATCTCCATGGGGGTGGTATTTTCCTAAAACATCNCCAACTATTCTTGCAGATTTTCTATATGCAGTATTGGATCTTATTCCCATGTCATGCATCCCAAATAAAACTCTTCGGTGAACTGGTTTTAAACCATCACGTACATCTGGCAGAGCACGTGACACAATGACAGACATTGAATAATCAATGTAAGAAGATTTCATTTCTTCTTCAATATTAATTGGTATCAACTTTTCTTCGGATGTCATTATTTAGAATTTTTGGTTTAAACGAAAATAACCATATATAAGTAAACAAATAGTAAAAGAAATTGGTTTTAATAGAAATTTATTAACATTTAAATAGTGATAATTATTATAAATTTTTAACAACTTGAGTTTTGATAAATCGATTTTTTTTTGTCATTTTATCGGATAGTATGGGAAATGGAACATTTTTTGAGTATAAATAATAAAAATACTGCTTAATAATATGGATGATAATTTTTCGCCTAGAGTTAAAGATGTAATAGCTTACAGCAAAGAGGAAGCTCTNAGGTTAGGACATAATTTTATTGGAACTGAACATCTTATGCTTGGAATCCTAAGGGATGGGTCAGGAAAAGCTATTTCAATATTAACCTCTTTAAATGTTGACCTTGAATTATTAAGAAAAAAAGTTGAAATCCTTAACCCTGCAGTTATAGAAACAAATAATAATGTCAACGATAAAAAGAATCTACATTTAACAAGNCANGCTGAAAGAGCTCTTAAAACAACTTTTCTAGAAGCAAAGCTTTTTCAGAGTGATTTAATTAATACTGTTCACNTGCTGNTGTGTATCCTTCGCAATGAAAATGACCCCACNACNAAACTACTCTTTAATCTTAGTATTGATTACGAATCAGTAAAAGAAAAGTTNAAGCTTTTAATTTCTAAAGATTCTGATGATTATGAAAAGATAACAGGAGAATCCTCATTTCCAGAGGAAAAAGATAATGAAGGTGATNGTGAAAAAAAAGAAAACTTATTTATTGCTTCCTCACAATCTAAATCAAGAACAAAATCTAAAACACCAGTTCTAGACAATTTTGGNAGGGATTTAACAGATTTAGCGTCAAAAGATAAATTAGACCCAGTAGTTGGAAGGGAAAAAGAAATTGAGAGAGTATCACAAATTTTAAGTCGAAGNAAAAAAAATAACCCTCTTTTGATCGGAGAACCCGGAGTTGGTAAATCAGCAATCGCTGAAGGCTTAGCATTAAGAATTATTCAAAAAAGAGTTTCAAGAATACTTTATAATAAAAGATTAGTTACACTTGATCTAGCCAGTCTAGTAGCCGGTACAAAATATAGAGGACAATTTGAAGAAAGAATGAAAGCTGTAATGAATGAATTGGAAAAAAACGATGATATAATTCTCTTCATTGATGAAATCCATACAATAGTTGGGGCAGGTGGAGCAACTGGNAGCTTAGATGCCTCAAATATGTTTAAACCAGCGCTTGCAAGAGGNGAAATTCAATGTATAGGTGCTACAACGCTCGATGAGTATAGACAAAATATTGAAAAAGATGGAGCGTTAGAAAGAAGATTCCAAAAAATTTTAGTTGAAGAAACATCTCCTGAGGAAACACTTGAAATTCTTAAAAATATAAAAGATAGGTACGAAAGTCATCATAATGTATATTATACAGATAAGGCATTGGAGGCTTGTGTTGACCTAAGTTCAAGATATATTTCTGACAGATTTTTACCTGACAAAGCAATTGATGCTTTGGACGAAGCAGGATCAAGAGTTCATNTGATGAATGTTACNGTTCCCAAAGAAGTCGTTAAACTTGAAGAGGAGCTAGATTATATTAGAAAACAAAAAAATTCAGTTGTAAAAAAACAAAAATATGAAGAAGCAGCTAAGCTTCGGGATGATGAAAAAAGAATTGAAAAAAAATTATTAGATGCNCAAGAAGAATGGAATGAGGTATCNAAAAAAAATAGAGTTCAAGTTGATGAAAATCAAATTGCCGATGTGGTTTCAATGATCACAAATATTCCGGTCAATAAAATTGTTAATTCTGAAAAAAATAAACTNTCNAAATTAGCATCAATTATATCAAAGAAGCTNATTGGACAAGAACAGGCAGTTGAAAAAGTTGTCAAAGCAATTCAAAGAAATAGATCTGGATTAAAAGCACCAGATAAACCAATTGGTTCATTTATCTTTCTGGGCCAAACAGGTGTTGGAAAAACTCAACTTGCAAAGATTCTCGCTGAAGAAATCTTTGACTCAGATGAAAGTTTAATTAGANTTGATATGAGCGAATACATGGAGAAGTTTGCTATTTCAAGATTAATTGGTGCTCCACCTGGCTATGTNGGTTATGAAGAAGGTGGTCAACTTAGTGAAAAGGTGAGAAGACGNCCTTATTCAGTTATATTAATGGATGAAGTTGAAAAAGCTCATCCTGACGTGTTCAATATGCTATTGCAAGTTCTTGACGATGGGTTTTTGACTGATAGCTTGGGCAGAAAAGTTAATTTTCAAAACACCATAATTATTATGACTTCTAATATTGGTGCAAGACAAGTAAAAGATTTTGGAACAGGAGTCGGATTTGAAACATCTTCTCAAAAATCTCAATCTACAGAAATTAAAAAAAGTGTTATTGAAAATGCTTTAAAGAAAACATTTGCTCCGGAGTTTTTAAATAGAATTGATGATTTTGTGATATTCAATTCATTAACAAAAAAAGATATAAGTAAAATCGTTGATATTGAACTACTTAAGCTAACTAGTAGAATAAAAAAACTAGGTTATTCAGTAAATTTAACAAGTAGTGCGAAAGATTTTATTGTAGAGAAAGGTTATGATGACAAGTTTGGTGCAAGACCCTTGAAAAGAGCACTCCAAAAATATGTTGAAGATCTAATAGCTGAACAAATAGTAAATAATGTTATAGCTGAAGGTGATTCATTAAAAATTGATCACAACAAAAAAGAAGAAATTTTGACAATTTCTAATTAATCCATAACAAATTTTAAAACGTTTTTCAAAGAGAATCATAACATTTTAATTTACTTTTGCATTATGTTTTTATGAAAGCGATAATGTTGCCAACATAAATTATTTAGGTAAATAATTTATAATCAATATCTTATATATTTTTTATAATGAAAGTAATAAAATTTGGAGGTACATCAGTTGCAAACTCAGAAGCAATAGATTGTGTATTTAATATCTTAAAAAAAAATAGAAGGAGTACATTCGTTGTTGTTTCGGCTCTGTCAGGAATAACGGACACTCTTCTTTCCATGACATACTTAGCTGCAAGGGGAGACAATTCATATAACCAAAAAATTAATTTGTTAAAAAAAAGACATCTTGATTTGATTAATGAATCTCTAAAAAATGAAAGTCAAAAAAAAATAATTAATTTTTTAAATATTAAAATTAATGAGATAAAAGACTTGCTATCTTCAGTAGAGGCCTTAAGGGAGTTTACAAAAAAAAGTTCCTCAAGAATTTTAAGTTATGGAGAAATTTTATCTAGCACAATTATATATGAAATTTTAAAATCTAAAAAATTAAACATCGTACATAAAGATTCTAGAGATCTCATATGGACTTTTAATCAAAATAACCGACAAATTGTTGATTTTGACCTCACCAAAAAAAAGATCAATGATTTTTTTAAAAATGAAAATACAGATCTGGTAATTTTACCTGGATTCATTGCCTCCAACGAAAATGGTGATACTACAACCCTAGGTAGAGGTGGGTCAGATTATTCAGCTGCAATATTTTCAAATATTCTTAACGCTGAAATTCTCGAGATATGGACTGATGTTAGTGGAATGTTTACAGCTAATCCAAGACTTGTAAAACAAGCTCAACCAATCCCAAACTTATCTTATTTTGAAGCAATGGAACTATCTCATTTTGGTGCAAAAGTAATATACCCTCCTACTCTTCAGCCAGTTATGAAAAAAAATATCCCAATTGCAATAAAAAACACTTTTAAACCAAGAGATTTGGGTACATTAATTGGAATAAAAACCAAATTAAATGATCAAATTGTTAAGGGCATTAGTCATATTGATAACATTTCCTTGATAACTCTTGAAGGAAATGGAATGATTGGGGTTCCTGGCTTTTCAAGCAGATTATTTAAATCAATTACAAATGCTGAAATTAATATAATTATGATAACCCAAGCATCTTCTGAATATTCAATTTGCATAGGGGTTAAGTCTTCCGATTCAAATAAAGCAAAAGAATTTATTGATGAAGAATTCAAATTCGAAATAAATTTTGGAAAAGTACACCCAGCTATAATTGAGAACGATATGGTAAATATTGCAATTGTTGGAGATAAAATGAAAGATTATCAAGGAATAAGTGGAAAATTATTCAGTAGCTTAGGTTCAAACAACATAAATATAAGAGCAATTGCGCAAGGAGCATCTGAAAGGAATATTTCCATAATGATTGATAGTAATAATCTTGTGAAAGCCCTAAATACTCTACATGAAAGTTTTTTTGAAGCTCAAATTAAAGAATTAAATCTATTTATTACAGGTGTTGGAAATGTTGGTAAAAAATTAATTAATCAAATCAACCAACAAGAAAAATATTTATTAGAAAATCTAAGTCTTAAAATTAATGTAATGGGGTTATCCAACTCAAAAAAAATGATTTTAAGTAATAAACCTCTTAAATTATCTGAGTGGGAAAAATTATTAATAAANGGAGAAAATGCTGATAGAAATAAATATTTTGAGCACATAAAATCAAAAAATTTAAGAAATACTATTTTCATAGATAATACTGCAAATGAAAAAATATCTAAAGAATATCATAAGTATTTAAGAAACAGTATTGGTGTTGTTACTTGTAATAAAATTGCTTGTGCTGATGAGCTAAAAAATTATAAGCTTTTAAAAAGTATTTCTCGAAAATATAACAGTCCTTTTTTGTTTGAAACTAATGTTGGTGCTGGACTTCCTGTAATTGATACTTTAAATAATTTAGTTGCATCGGGAGACCGAATTTTAAAAATTCAAGCAATTTTATCTGGAAGTTTAAATTATATTTTCAACAAATTTAATACAGAAACACCATTTGTCGATGTTGTTTTAAAAGCAGAAAAATTGGGATTTACTGAACCTGATCCAAGTATTGACTTGAGTGGTGTTGATGTGGCCAGAAAAATATTAATTTTAGCTAGAGAATCGGGATATGACCTTGAAATGAATGATATTAAAAATGATTCATTTCTGCCAAAAGAAATTAAAAAAGCAAAATCAAAAGAAGAATTTTACGATATTCTGAAAGATAATTCAAATTATTTCTTTAGTATCTTAAATAGGGCAATTAATAAAAATTGTAAACTAAAATATGTTGCTCAACTAGAAGATGGAATTGCGAGAGTTGGATTGAAACACATTGATGAGAATCATGATTTTTATAATTTAGAGGGTAGTGACAATATTATTCTATTCTACACTAATAGATATTTTGATCAACCTCTAATTGTCAAAGGAGCAGGAGCTGGCGGTGATGTGACTGCAGCTGGAGTTTTTGCTGATATCATAAGAATAGGAAAAAAATAATTATGGAATCAATAAAAGTAGTCTCACCCTCTAGTGTTGCAAATGTTTCCTGTGGTTTTGATATACTAGGAATTTGTTTAGATCATACTGGAGATGAAATGTTAATAAAAAAATCTAAAATACCTGGTCTAAGAATTCTAAAAATAAATGGCGCTGATATATCTACCAAAATCGAAAAAAACGTTGCTGGAATTGCTGCAAAATCATACCTTAAAAAATATCCCTCCAGATTTGGTTTTGAAATTGAGATAATAAAAAAAGTTTCTGTTGGAAGCGGATTAGGTAGTAGCGCATCAAGTGCAGTAGCTGCAGTATATGGAATAAATTATTTATTGGAAAGAAACATAAAAAAAATTGATCTAATAAATCATGCAGTTGTAGGTGAGGCATATGCAAGTGGACAAGCTCATGCAGATAATATCGCTCCAACCATGTTTGGTGGATTTACGTTAGTCAGGGACTTGAGTTCACTAGACATTTTAAAACTCCCATATCCAAATGATATATATATTACAATTATACACCCAGAAATTGAAATAAAAACATCTATGGTAAGAGAAATAACAAATAAAAAAATTTCAATGAATAAAGTTATAAAACAAACAGCAAATTTAGGAGGATTAATAAGTGGTCTTTATTCAAACAACTATGAACTAATATCTAGATGTTTAGTTGATGAGATTGTTGAAGAGTATAGGGCTGAATTAATTCCTGACTATTATTTATTAAAAGAATCAGCAATTAAAAATGGAGCACTTGGATGCGGTATTTCAGGATCAGGCCCTTCAATATTTTCAATGTCAAAGGGAAAAGAAACAGCCTTAAAAGTTAAAATAGGTTTTGAAGAAATTTTTTCCAATAATAAAATTAAATTTAAAACCTTTATTTCAAAAATAAATAATGAAGGTGTAAAAGTGATTGAAAGATGATTTATCAAAGTTTAAATCATTCATCTAAACATGTTGATTTTAGCAGTGCAGTTAAAAATGGAATCGCTCCTGATAGAGGTTTATATTTTCCTTTAGAGACAAAAAAAATTCCAAATAAAATTATAAATGAAATAGAAAAATATAGCTTGAATGAAATTGCGTTTCACTCAATAAAAAATTTTATTGGAAATTGCATCCCAAAAAATAAACTAATTTCAATAATTGATGAAACACTAAATTTTGACTTTCCTCTTGTTAAAATTGATGCTAATATTTTTTCGCTAGAACTCTTTCATGGACCAACACTCGCATTTAAGGATGTAGGTGCTAGATTCATGGCAAGAAGTTTAGGTTACATCAACAGAAACTCAAATAGTTTAACAACTGTACTAGTTGCTACCTCGGGGGATACTGGAGGAGCAGTTGCTGATGGATTTTACGATGTACCAGGAATAAGAGTTGTCATCTTATATCCTAAAAATAAAGTAAGTCAAATTCAAAAACAACAAATGACATCTCTTGGAAAAAACATAATAACAATTGAAGTAGAGGGTGTATTTGATAATTGTCAAGAATTTGTAAAAAATGCATTTTTAGATCCACAACTTAATAAAAAATGTGACCTTACTTCAGCAAATTCAATAAATGTAGCAAGGTGGCTGCCACAAATGTTTTACTATTTTGCTGCATTTAAAAAGGCAAAAAAATACGATCTTCCTATTATTTTTTCAGTTCCAAGTGGAAATTATGGAAATTTATGTGCTGGTTTGATAGCAAAAAAAATAGGGCTTCCGATTGAAAAGTTTTTAGCATGTTCAAATCTAAACGATTCAGTTCCAAGATATTTAGACTCTGGTATATATAGTCCAAAACAAACTATTCAAACAATTTCAAATGCTATGGACGTAGGAAATCCAAGTAATTTTACAAGAATTCAAAAGATTTATAATAATGATATTAATAAGATAAAAAAAGATATAATTGGCTTTAGTTTTAGTGATAAACAAACCAAAAAAATAATTAAAAAAACTTATAAAGATTTGAATTACATAATGGATCCCCATGGTGCTATTGGATACATGGGTCTAAAAGAGTTTTTAAAATCGAGAAAAAAACTGAATGGTATTTTTCTTGAGACAGCTCATCCAATAAAATTTGCTGAAACCGTTGAAAATAGTATAAAAACAAAAATTAAAATTCCTAAAAAAATAAGTTCTTTAAAAGAGTCATTAATGTCTATTTCTATTGCTAACTATGATGANCTTAAGGACTTTTTATTGGAAAATAAATAAAATGAAAAAAACAATCTTAAATGAAATTCATAAAGAATTAGGAGCTAAAATGGGAGAGTTTGCTGGATATGAAATGCCAATTCAATATGCTGGGGTTAAACATGAACATTTGAACGTAAGGAACAATGTTGGCGTTTTTGATGTTTCGCACATGGGAGAGTTTGTTGTTAGTGGGCCAAATGCAGAAAAATTATTACAAAAAATATGTAGTAATGATATTCAAAAAATTAAAGTTGGTCAAGCTCAATACAATTGTCTTCCCAATGAAAAAGGAGGAGTTATTGATGATTTGATTATTTACAGAACAAAAAAAGAAGAATATTTATTAGTAGTTAATGCATCNAACATAAAAAAAGACTGGAATTGGATTATAAAATGGAATNTNATTTATAATGCAGAAATTAATGATATATCTGATGAAACATGCTTGATTGCAATACAAGGTCCAAATGCAATGAAATTAGTAAAAAAACTATCNAAAATTGATTCCCTTCCTTACTATACNAGCATTAATTCAACCTTTGCTNACGTTTCAAACACTTTAATAGCTTCAACCGGCTANACAGGNTCAGGAGGTGTGGAAATTTATTGTAAAGAAAAGAATGCGATTAAAATATGGAATTCTATTATAGATGCAGGAAAATANATAAATATAATGCCNGTTGGACTTGCTGCAAGAGACACCTTAAGGATTGAAATGGGATACTGTCTTTATGGAAATGAAATAAATGATAAAATATCGCCTATAATGGCCAGNCTCAATTGGATCACAAAAACAAATAAAAATTCTATAGGCTCTAAAAAATTTAAATTTGAAATAACTAACGGCACCAATAAAAAATTAATTGGGTTGAAACTAATAGAAAAAGGAATTCCAAGATCTGGATACAGAATTTTTAATACCAGAGATACTGTAATTGGATTTATTACCTCGGGAACNCACTCACCTTCATTAGAAATTGGTATTGGTCTNGGTTATGTAGACTCAAATTATTCTTCTGTTGGAACATATGTTTATGTTGAAATAAGGAATAAAAAAATTAAGGGACAAATATCTAAATTACCNTTTATTAATACTCAATTTTGAAAAATATTTTAATATTAGGAGCAAGCGGAAANATTGGAAGTGCATTATATAAACAACTTTCACCTTATTACAACACTTATGGAACTTATTTCACAAAGAAAAGTAAAAACAGTAATAAAATATTTTTTTTTTCATCTTCAATCTCTACGTTAAAAAATATACTTAAAAAAACTGATCCAAAATTAATTATCAACGCTTTGAAGGGAGTTTCTGTTGATATATTGAATGTGCAAAAAAAATTGGTAGATTATTGCTTAAAAAATGATTGTAGGTTAATGCTTATTTCAGGCGCAAATGTATTTGATGCATTTCATAATTATCCCTCATATGAACANGATAAAACTTTATCTGAGAGTATTTATGGAAGATTTCAAATAAAAATGGAAANTCAGATGTTAAAATTACCTTACATTAAAAAACTAATTATTAGGAGTCCTGTTGTTTTTGGCTTAAAAACAAAAAGAATGAAAGAAATCGAGTTTAAAATAGAAAAGAAAATACCCATTGAAGTTTTTCCAAATACAATTATAAACTTTTCAAGTCTTAATCGATTAACACAACAAATACATTTTATAATCAATCATAAACTAAGTGGAATATATCACTTGGGAACCGATGATTTAATATCACATTCAGAATTAATTGAAAAAATTGTATCAGCAAGATATCTAATTAAAATGATATGCAAAAGGGTCTATGTTTCAAACCATGTAAAATATCTTGCATTACTGAGTAAAAAAAATAGACTTCCAAAACATTTACATTATAACATAGACCAAGGAATAAAAGATCTTGAGCTAATTAGAAAAAGAATTTAAGGATAATGTTATCTATATTTATTAATTATATAAATTTTTATGGGAAGAGCATTTGAGTTCAGAAAAGCAAGAAAAATGAAGCGTTGGTCTTCTATGGCAAAATCATTCACCAGAATAACTAAAGATATTGTTATGGCNGTAAAAGAAGGTGGACCTGATCCATCACATAACCCTAAACTTAGGGCAGTAATTCAAAATTCAAAAGCATTAAATATGCCTAAAGAAAATATTGAAAGAGCAATTAAAAAAGCTTCTAATAAGAGTACAGAAAATTTAAAGGAAATGATTTTTGAGGGATATGCACCATATGGGATAGCGGTTTTAATTGAAGTTACAAGTGACAACAAAAATAGAAGTGTTGCAAATATTAGGAGCTACTTCAATAAAGCTAAAGGGAGTATGGGTATATCTGGTTCGGTAGATTTTATGTTTGAACGTATTTGTTCTTTTAGACTAAATAAAGAAAACCATGATTTGAATCAAATTGAACTTGATTTTATTGATTTTGGTGTTGAGGATATAATTAATGAAGATGATGAAATAATTATGTTCGCTTCATTTGATAATTATGGCATAATACAAAAGGAATTAGAAAAGAGAAATATTGAAATTATATCATCATCATTCGAAAGAATCCCCATTTCCCCNAAAAGACTTAATAATGAACAACAAACCGNTGTAGAAGAATTTATAAAAAAAATTGAGGAAGATGAAGATGTTCAAAAAGTATTTCATTCAATGATTATTGACTGAACTTATCATCGTAAACCCAAGAATATTTTGGAATCCTACCAACAACTCCTTTAAACTGTCTCTTCAAAAAGTTGAGGTCCTTTTTCATATTATTAGTTGGATAAAATAATTCATGAAATACAATTTGCNTTTTTCCATAATCAAATGATACTAAACAAATTGGCACATTCGCTAGTTTTGCGACATGATAAAAACCAGTCTTCCAATCTTTAACTTTTTTTCTAGTCCCCTCAGGTGCAAGAGCAAGTCTAAAGATTTTTTTTCTTTCAAAAATTTTAACTATTGAGTTAACTGTATTAGATCTGCTATTTCTTTCTACTGATACACCTCCCATAATCTTGAAGAACCACCCAGATATTGGGCCAAATATTTCTTTTTTACCAACAAAATTTATTCTTTCATTGATAACATTTCGAATTATAATTCCCATCAAAAAATCATTCCAATGTGTATGTGGTATTACAGGTAAAATCATTTTGTCAATTTTTGGCATTTCACCAACCAATTTCCATTTGAGTACCTTAAANTAAATCCATTTAAAAAAATTACTCATTTGACTTCCATATTGATTTAGCAATTGATAAGTCNTCAGGGGTGTCAATAGAAATACCTTTAAATAAAGTAGTTACCATTTTAATTTTTTTTCTATTTTCAATAAACCTAAGGCATTCAATTTTTTCAGCCCTCTCCAAAGGCCCAATCTTATAAGAGGAAAACTCTATTAAAGATTTTTTTCTAAAAGCATAGATNCCAATATGACGATAATGATTTATATTTTCCTTATTGTCTCTTTTAAAAGGTAGACCAAAACGTGAAAAATAAACTGCATAATTTTTACTGTCTACGATAACCTTAACTATGTTTTGGTCTAATATTTTTTTTGGATCTGAAATTTTAGTCATTAAAGAAGNAAGGGAAACTTCGTGGTTTATATCAACTATTAAAGAATTGATTANNGACGATAATGAATCTTTATCAATAAATGGTTCGTCTCCTTGGACATTTATAATAATATCGACATCAAGATCAGAAACTGCTGAAGCAATTCTATCTGTTCCACATTTAAATTCTTTTTCACTCATTATTGGTTTACCACCAATTGATTTGATCAAAGAATATATTTTCTTGTTGTCNGTTACAACATAAACATCATCAAAAAGTTCTGTTTTATATGTATTTAGGTATGTTTGTTCAATTATAGTTTTATTGCCCAGTTTTTTTAAAAGTTTACCAGGAAACCTTTTTGCATTATATCTAGCTGGAATAACTGCAATAATTTTCATTTATTAAATTATTTTTTATTGCAAAGATGCAAAATTTGAGAAATCATATCAATTAAAATACTCTTTTGGAAAACCAAACAAGTATAGTCTTTTTTTAGCCCTTGTTATTGCAGTGTATAGCCATCTAAAAAAATCTTCATTTGGTCCCTCTGGAAGATATGGATATTCAACGAAAACATTATCCCATTGCCCTCCTTGAGCTTTATGACAAGTTATACAATAAGAATATTTAACTTGTAGAGCATTAAAATATCGATCATTTTTGATCTTTAAATATTTTTTAAATTGTGATTTTTCATTTTTATAATCTTCTTTTACNGAATTATAAAAAGATTGCATTTCTTCATATGTCAAAGAGGGAGAATTTGAATTAAGGGTATTCAACATTACCACTGTATCAAAAGAAGACATTTGAGGATAATCGAGAAGTTTTGCTTTAATTTCTGCAAACTTNAGGTCATATAATTCAATTATTTTTTTAATTTTTTCAACTATNATTATATCACCATTTGCAATAAATCCTGCTTGAGAATTANCATCTAACCAAAAATAATTNTTTTTAACTACCATTAATTGGTCTCCAACAGATAAAGAAGATTCAAGAAATAGAATTCTTTGCCTAATATTTTGATTGTAAAGGTTCGCTCTTTTATTTGACCTTACAATAAAAACAACCTTATCAATTCCTTTTTGATTTAATGATTCATCTAAAAAGTTTAATAACTCCTCACCGTTCTCAACCCTTATTATATCATTAAACGAATAAATATCAAATGTTAATTTATTATATCTACCCTCNGTTATAAATTCTCTAATGGTTGTTGCGTTTTTTAAAATCCCAGATCTTGAGTGTTGTCGAACAACCTTCNTTAATAAAATAGATGTAATTGTTTTATTATATTTTTTTTCTAATTCATTANTATTTAATGCCGGGCTTAACTGAAGATTAATTGGAGGTAATTGAGCTGTATCACCAACTAAAATTAAAAAACATTTAGCTCCGNTATAAACATATTTTATCAAATCATCAAGTAATGAACCATTTTCAAAAAGTTTTGACTGATTAGTATTGTTTCCAATCATGGAAGCCTCATCGACNATAAAAAATGTATTTTTAAGTCTATTTTTTTTTAAAATAAATTTTATACCAACACCTTTTTCACTCCTTGGAAGATAAATCTGCTTATGAATAGTATATGAAATACTATTAGAATAACTTGAAATAACCTTAGCGGCTCTTCCAGTTGGAGCCAGTAAAATAGATTTAAAATCAATAGTTTTTAAATTTTTAACTAGGTGAGATATAAGTGTTGATTTACCTGTTCCAGCATAACCTTTTAAAATAAAAAGATCATTTTTTGATAGTGAATCTAAAAATTTAGAAATTGTATTAAACCAAATTATCTGATCGCTTGTTGGTTCAAATGAAAAAGTATTTTTTAACTCTTTTAAAATATCTGTTTTATTCATTTTTGGAAATCTACACATTATAATTAACATTCAATTCTTTTATGAATAAAAAAAAATTGTAGTTTTGTTTTTTAGTCAAATTTTAAATAAAATGAAAATAGCACTTCAAGTCTTTTTATGGGCTCTATCATTATTTTTTAGTGCCCAAATATATAACTCTGTAATGGGGCCAATTGAATTTAATAAAACAAGAGATATTCGTTATTCTAAAGTAATTAATAGATTGAAGTTAATCCGTAAGGCTCAGATCGCTCACAAAGATGTAAAAGGAATTTATTCGAATAATTTTGATAGTTTGATAAAATTTATTGATGAAGGTATTTTCACATTAGTTGAAAAAAGAGATTCATCATATTTAGAATATGATCGAACATACAGAATAGATATGCTCAAAGAGGTTATTGTAATTGATACCCTTGGTTTTGTAAGTGTAAAGGATTCATTATTTAAAGATGATAAAGAATATGTAAATATGTCTAAAGTTCCAATTAACGGCGTAGATGCGGAGTTTGTAATAAATGCAGATGTTATAATTAAAAACAGTGGAACTGTAAATTACAATGTACCTGTTTTTGAGGTTAAAGTTTCTAAAGACATTGTTCTTTTTGATCAAAATAAAGATTTACTAAAACAAGAAAATGAAACTATTTCGGTTGATGGTGTTAATGGCCCTGAGATTATTCTTGGATCAATGTCTAATGTTAGTGTAAATGGAAACTGGCCAACTATTTTTGACACCCCAGTAAAGTAAAATAATGCAATCTAACACTTCTTTAATTGTATTAAATAAGGAAGGTTTTACTTATGCCAACAACATAAAAACAGAATTTATACCTAAAAGTATATTACCTTTTTCAGTTGTCAAAAAAACTAATAGATGGATTAGTGATAATATAAGCACTGAAGACAAAATTGAAATAATTATAGCCAATAACAGCAGTTTATTTATTCCTAAAATTTTATATGATAATAATTTTAAACAATCATATTATGAAAAAAATGACAAAATTGCTGATACAGACAAATTATTATCAGATACTTCTGATAACCTTTTGAACGAAATAATCTATAAAATTCCAATAAAAACTGACATTTTTTTAAATAATTTGTCAAATGAATTTAATATTAAACACTTAAATACCATCATATACAATTTCCTAATAAGAAACAATAAAGGAAATTTAAACAATAAATTATATGTAAATATTAGTGAAGATTTCTTTAATATTTTTCTTTTTTGCGGACAAGATCTTCATTTAATAAACAGTTATGAAAACAAGGGAGTAGATAGTTTCTTATATTACCTTTTTTACATAATTGAAAAAAAACAACTTAATAAAAATGAATTTATAATTAGTTTTTTAGGAAAATATAATTCTTTTAAAAAATTTTATGAAGACACATTAATGTATCATCAAAATATTGAATTTATATTTTCAGATAATAAAAAAAATATAAGCGGGATTAATCCTTTTATTATTGATTATTATGAAAATTATATCTGGAACTCATAAAGGCAGGAAAATAATTACACCTAAAAATGTAAATATTCGTCCAACAACAAGTAAGTCTAAAGAAGCCCTGTTTAATATACTAAACAATTTTTTTAACTTTGAGGAAATATCTGTACTTGATCTATTTTCTGGAACTGGAAATGTTAGCTTCGAATTTGCCTCAAGGGGAGTCAAAAAAATCACTGCAGTTGAAAATAATTATAAAGCTGTTAATTTTATCAAGAGAAAGTCTGAAGAATTAAACTTTTCAATAAATATTATAAATAAAAATGTATTAAAATATATTAATAATGATTTTGATAAGTTTAATCTTGTTTTTTTAGATCCTCCTTACTCATTTATAAAAGATGATTATCAGAAAATTATTGAGCTAATTTTTAAAAATAAACTTATTCCCACCGGGTTGATTGTAGTGGAACACTCAATAAAAACAGAGCTTAAATACATATTCGGATATTTGGAGACAAGAAAATACGGAAATAATTGTTTTTCTATGTTTAAAAAAAAGCAGGCCTATAAGCCGGATTCTGTCTAGTCTTATTATTTATCTGGACTAATTATTACTAATTAGTTCGATCCGCCTACCCTTCTGCATTGGACGAGCAACCCAAAATTACAGATTTACTTGGCGTTTCACCACATAGAGTTTACCGATTTCACTACAGCCAAACTGTACTTGCTTTCTGTTGCACTTGTCCGCTTTTATATAAAATATAAAAGGACGGGTGTTACCCGTTATGCTGCTCTTTGGTGTCCGGACTTTCCTCTATACATTTTGTATAGCAATAAGATAGCCTGCTTATTGCAAATGTAAACATTGTTAATAATTTATAATCAAAATTAAATTGGAAATAATGTCAATTTATATCTTTGATAAANATTTGTTTTTAATGGATTCTTTCACAGTTTCAGCTCTAAAATATCGACCTAAATCATTCGACCAAGTGATTGGTCAAGAAATGATTACTTCAACCCTGNTTAACTCAATTAAATCAAATCAAATTGCTCANGCACTTCTTTTTTGTGGACCAAGAGGTGTAGGAAAAACTTCTTGTGCTAGAATCCTTGCAAAAGCTATTAATGATAACGATAATATGTCAAATGATGATGATTATTCCTTTAACATATTTGAATTAGATGCAGCCTCAAATAATGGAGTNGAAGAAATTAAAAGATTAAATGAGCAAGTTAGAATTCCTCCTCGAATAGGTAATTATAAAATTTATATAATTGACGAAGCTCATATGTTATCNACTTCTGCATTTAATGCCTTTCTTAAAACACTTGAAGAGCCNCCAAAACATGCCATTTTTATTCTGGCAACAACTGAAAAAAATAAAATTATCCCAACCATTTTATCAAGATGTCAGATATATAACTTTAAACTCATCCCTACAGATAAAATCAAAAAATTTCTTGAGAAGGTCTGTCAACAAAAAAAAATAGAATATGAAAATGAAGCGCTTANCGTAATTGCTAAAAAAGCTGATGGTGCAATGAGAGATGCCCTATCAATTCTTGATAAAATAATCAGTTTTACCAAGGGTAAAATTACAAGGTCTGAGGTAAACAAAAATCTAAATATATTAGACCATGAAACGTATTTTAAACTAACATCTTTAATTAATGAAAGAAACTTAAGTCAATTACTTCTTGAACATGATCAAATTGTAAGTAAAGGNTATGAAACAAGACATNTTATTTCAGGGCTTGCCAATCACATTAGAGAATTAATACTATGTAAAAATAAAAAAACAATTGAGCTTATTGAACTAAATGATGAAACAAAAAAAATATATATTGGTCAATCTGAATTATTTGAAACTAATTGGTTAATNGAAGCACTTAATTTAATTAAAAAAGCAGAATTAAATCATANANACTCCGTAAATAAAAGACTAAATTCTGAACTATGTTTAATGCAGCTTGCTTCACTCCAAATTGATGGAGAAAAAAAAAATCTCTAAAGATATTATCAAGCAAATTAATTAAAACTTCATACGCNAAAAAAGAAACTAGGCAAAATGAAAATAAAATTGTTGATGAATTGATTTCAAATTCTGAAAATCAACCGATTAAATCAAAAATATCAGGACTATCAATAAAAAGTATCGAATTTAAAAAACAATTAGGGAAAAAAAATAATGAAAAATCTTTTATAAATAAACCCTTTACAAATAAGAAATTAATTAAGTATTGGGGATACTATCTAAATAAAATTGAGGTTGAGGGAAAGCAAAATATTCTATCCATTTTAAAAATGGATTTACCCAAAATAATCAATGATTTCAACATAGAGTTTGAGGTTGAAAACTCAATCAATAAGATTGAATTAACCAAAGAGTTGGATTCTATCTTACCTTATCTTAAAGAAAATTTAAATAATGAAAAAATTAATTTCAATATAATTGTAAATCCAAAACACGAAAAGAAAATATTTTTAACCCCTATAGAAAAATATAAAAAAATGAAATCTATAAATCCAAATATAGATATGTTAAAGAAAAGTTTTGATTTAGATTTNTGACTTATTTTTTAATTTTCGAATAAATAATTCCTGAATCATTCCATCTGAAAGACCAATCTTTGGAACATATATTTTTTTTGAACCACTCCACTTTAATGCTTTTAAATAAATACTTAGTGCGGGTAGTATTACATCAGCTCTATCTGGATTTAATTGATACTTGATAATTCTTTCTTTATAAGTTAACTTATTCATTGAATCGAAGAGATTACTCAAAAAGTAATAACTTATTGGATCATAATCTTTAGCTGAACTGATTTTATGGATCTTATTGATGTTTCCTCCAGTTCCAATTAAAGATAAATTACTGATATTAAATGTATTATCTGTTACCCAATTTTTTATTTCACTCCAGGTATCATCTTTTACAATATTATTTAAAAGTCTTACAGTTCCAACTTTAAAAGACTTTTCATGAATTCTTTCACCATTACATAAAACTGAAAACTCAGTACTCCCTCCTCCAACATCAACATATAAAAAGTTAGATTTTTTGTCTATTCCATGGAAAAAATTAACTGATGAAATCAAAGAAGCTTCCTTTTTACCATCAATTAAATCAATTTTAATTCCAGTTTTTTTTTGTATCAATTTCACTATTGAATTAGAATTTTTTGCCTCTCTCAATGCTGAGGTAGCATATGCATTAAAATCAGTTACATTATGAATTTTAATTATGTTTTTGAATGCTTTGACTGCTTTTACAATTCTTTTAATATTTTCTTTTGATATTTCTCCTGATGTAAAAGTGTCTTGACCAAGTCTTATTGGAACCCTTACCAAAGAGTTTTTATAGAAATTAAAATTTCCTTTATTATCGATAATAACATTTGCAATAAGTGTTCTCAAAGCATTAGAACCAATATCAATAGCTGCGTATTTTTCAATTTTCATTTTTATCCATTATTGATTTGAAATAATCGTAAATAGCAGTTTGAGATCTAATAATTGGTTTTTTATTTTTTTTGAAAATATTCTTTCTACTTAAATTAATTATTCTTGATTTAATATTATCACTCCATGATATTGAAAAAGTATCAATAATTTGATTTTTAATTTTGTTATCATAAATAGGACATGCGACTTCAACTCTCTCATGTATATTTCTTGTCATTAAATCAGCAGATGAAATATAAACTTTTGGATCATTATTATTTTGAAAAATCATAATACGTGAATGTTCTAAAAACCTGTCTATTATACTAATAACTTCAATATTATCACTAAAGCCCTTAATGCCTGGAACAAGTGAACATATACCTCTCACAATTAATTGAATTTTAACTCCACTTTGACTTGCCTCATAAAGTTTATCAATCATTTTATAATCACTTATACTATTAACTTTCATCTTGATTCCCGTCTTTTTCCCTTTTTTAGAAAGAAAAATCTCATTATCAATGAGTCTAAAAATGGAGTTGTTAGTATAATGAGGAGAAACTATTAAATGATTATATTTCTTTAGCTTGTAATTAATCTGAATAAAATTAAATACTTTGTTCACTTCTTTTAATATTTTATTGTTAGAAGTAAACAATGTGTGATCAGTATAAACCTTTGCTGTTTCTTCATTAAAATTTCCTGTACTAATAAAACCATACCTTTTAACTTTATTGTTTTCTTCTCTCTCAATTACGCATATTTTTGAATGTACTTTCAACCCAGGAATACCAAAAATTACATTTACCCCACCTTTCTCAAGTTTTGTAGCTGATTCAATGTTATTTTCCTCATCAAATCGAGCTTGTAATTCAATTTGAACAAGAACTTTTTTTCCATTTTTTGCAGCATTAACCAAAGCGCTGACAATCTGTGATGATTTTGATAATCTATAAATAGTTATTTTAATTTTTTTTACTTTAGGGTCTAGAGCTGCCTCCCTCAAAAATTTAATTAAATAAGAAAAAGTATGATATGGAGTGTTAATCATGTAATCTTTTTTTGAAATAGCATCTATGATATTTAGACTTAAATCTAAGCCAGGAATAGTTAGAGGCTCAAGCCTAGGGTATAATAAGTCTTCTCTGTCAAGACTTGGAAATTTCATATAATCTCTCCTGTGGTGATATCTACCACCAGGAATTATACTCCCATTTTCATTTAAATCAAGTTTATTTATCATGAATTTAAGAGTATCCTTGGCAATTGAACTGTCATAAACCATTCTTACCGGATCATTAAATAATCTATCCTCAACACTCTCCATGATTTTTCCAATATAACTTTTAGATGCGTGACCTTCAAGATCAAGCTCAGCATCTCTGGTAATCTTTATCATATGACCCTCAATAGAATTGTAATTAAAGAAACTAAATATTTTATTGAAATTATATCTAATAATATCGTCAACTAGCATTACATACTGAATATCAGAAATTTTTGGTAAAACAATAAATCTATCCAGATCATTTAAAATTTCAATTAATGCATATTCATTTTTTTTGTTATCATCATATTTTTTAAGTTTCATTTTTACAACTAAAAAGGCTGAATTGTCCGTAAAATCTTGTTGAATTTGTTTATTCAATATAACTGTAACAAGAGCTGGACTGATCTTCGATATGAAATACTCATTTAAAAATTCTATATGCTCTGGTAAAACTTGTTTCTCATTTATAAAATGAATATTTTTTTTATTTAATCCTAACTCAATTAAATCTAAAATCTTGTTACTTTTTGATTGAAGTTTAATTACACGTAAAGTAATTTCTTCAAGAAGTTTTGTAGCTTCAGTTCCACCTAAAACCCTCTTTCCTGTTTTACTTGATTGAGCAATTTTTTTAATTGTAGCATACCGTACCTTAAAAAACTCATCAAGATTATTTGAAAAAATTCCAATAAACCTCAATCTTTCAATTATTGGTACAGTCTCATTTTCAGCTTCCTGAAGGACTCGCTCATTAAAATCCAACCAACTATGTTCTCTGTTAATAAATCTATTAAACATTATTCTCTATTATTTTATCTTTCAGACCTAAAGTAGCATCACCCAATTTAATACTATTCCAATTATCAATATTAAAAACAATTTTTACCCAACATGATGTTGGTAAATTAGTAATTTTTTTATTTGAATATTTATTTATTATGTCTGTAAATGCTGGATTATGTCCTACAATAGTAACATAATCGTATTTATTTGGAATTGAGCAAATAAAATTTTTTATTGAACTAGCTGAAAATGTATATAATTTGTCACTAAAAATGATTTTACTTGAATGAAAATTTATTGACCTCAAAAGTATTAAAGCTGTATGGGAGGCTCTATTTGCCGAACTAGAATAGATTACATCAGTTTTCGTAAAAATATTTTTATTATTATTTACCATTTTTTTAATTCTTCTAATTCCATTAAAACTTAATGGTCTGTCAATGTCATCAACTGGATAATCCCATGAAGATTTTGCGTGCCTAAGTAAAACTAGAGTTTTCATAACTTATGGAGATAATCTATATTTAATCCAATAATTATTTTCTTGGGTATAATGAATTCTATCGTGGAGTCTATTTGGTCTTCCTTGCCAAAACTCAAATGATTCAGGAACAATTAAGTATCCTCCCCAATGTTTTGGTCTTTTTGGATCCTTGCTCTTATACTTTTGTTTCAACTTTAAAAGATTAGAGTCTAGAATTTTCCTATCCGATATAATATTACTCTGATCAGACACCATTGCTCCTAGCCTACTTTCGAGGGGACGAGAATCAAAATATTTATCAGAAATTGAATCTGCAACTTTTGAAGCACTTCCTTTTATTATTATTTGCCTTTCATCTTGAGGCCAAAAAAATGACATACAAATATTTGGATTATTTTTAATATCAAATCCTTTAGAACTTTTATAATTTGTATAGAAAATAAAACCTTCAGAATCGTATGATTTTAAGAGAACTACCCTCCCTTTGGGAAAACCGTCAACACCAATAGTTGAAAGAGTAAATGCATTAGCTTCATCAATTTTGGGATTTGAATCTGCTTCTTGGAACCATTTATGAAAAAGATCAAATGGATTTTTATTTGATTCAGATTCACTTAAATAATCTTTTTTATATGACTTTCTTCGGTTTCCTAAATCATTCTTCATATTTACAATTTAAATAATCATATAACTTAAAAATTATATTTTTTTCCTTGTTCTGCTAAAATAACATTTTTAAATTCTTTTTGAGCTTCCAATACAAAACTTGATTTTTCATTATATCTAGTAGAAAAGTGTCCCAAGATTAATTGGTTTACATTTGCTAAAGATGCTATTTTTCCTGCTTGTTGAGCAGTACTATGTTTAGTTTTTTTAGCTAAATCTATATCTCTATTCAAAAAAGTGGATTCATGATAAAGAATATCAATATTCTTAATCTGATCAACTATTTTAGTGAAAAAACTTGTATCACTACAATATGCATATGAAAACGGACTAATGGAATTAAAAGTTAGCATACTGTTTTTAACTAAATTTCCTTTACCATCCTTATAATCAAATCCCTCCTTGAGTTTTTCATAAAATGTACTAGGAATTTTATATAAATTAACATTATCATAATTAATTTTTTTTGTTTTCAGCTTATCTTCGAATAGAAATCCGTTTGTATATACCCTGTGTTTAAGAGGTATTGTAGTGATTTTTACTAAATCATCTTCAAAAATTACTTCAGGATATTTTTTTTCAAGCTCAAAGAAAATTAAATTAAAATTAGTAAATGATTTTGATAACTTCATTTGAATCAATATGACTTCCTTTATCCCTTTAGGTCCATATATATTTAAGTCTATTTCTCTCCCTAAAAGCTTGAATGTATTTATTAGTCCAATTAATCCATAAAAGTGATCGCCATGAAGATGAGATATAAAAATATGTTTTATTCTTGTAAAACTTATTTTTTCTTCCCTGAGTCTCATCTGTGTACCTTCACCACAATCAATTAAAAATAAATGATTTTTAAATTTTAATAACTGAGAAGATGTATGAAAATTTTGTCTTGGGGATGCAGAATGACATCCCAATATTATTAACTCCATACTATGTTTTCTCTATATCTCTTTTAATATTTTCTAGATCGATATAATCTTTTGCTTCTTCAGCTGTAGGAACAACTAATAAATTATCATAATTAAATTGTATGCTATCAAAATTATCAATTACTACAACTAGTATATTTTTAGTTAAACCCAAATAACTATTCCATTTATTTAGTTCAAAAATTAATTTTTTATCTACTACAAAATCAATTATTATTATAACATCTTTTTTTGGGTAATTTCTAAGTTTATTTATATAAAAGACCTCAATAGACTCAATGTCTAAAGGTCTTAATTTAAGAAATATTTCGCTGTTTTCAACCAACATCTAATCAAATCAATTTTTAAATTTTAATGAAAGTAGATAAATCACTGCCATCCTAACTGCAACTCCATTCTCAACCTGATCCAATATAATTGCATTTTCAGAATCAGCTATTTCTGATGATATTTCAACACCTCGATTTATTGGACCAGGATGTAAAACAGTTATAGGTTTATTAACCAATTTAATTATGCTTGAATCTAATCTATATAATTGAGAATACTCTCTTGTTGTAGGAAAATAATTAAAATTCATCCTTTCATTTTGAACTCTTAATATGTTAACTGCATCACACCATCTTAATGCTTTCACTAAATCTTTTTCAACTATAACACCAAGAGATTCTATATGTTTAGGAATTAATGACATTGGACCACAAACCATTACTTTAGCTCCAAGTTTATTAAGGGCATATATATTTGAAAGAGCAACTCTACTATGTAATACGTCACCAACTATTGCAATATTTTTTCCTTTTAAATCACCAATTTTTTCAATTAATGAAAAACAATCCAATAAGGCTTGAGTGGGATGTTCATTAATCCCATCGCCAGCATTAATAATTTTTGATTCAACTTTTTGAGATAGAAAATATGCTGCGCCTGAGTTTGGATGTCTAATAACAATTATATCAACCTTCATGGAGAGAATATTATTAACAGTATCTTCAAGTGTTTCTCCCTTATTTATGGATGAGCCAGATGCAGAAAAATTTAGCACATCAGCGCTTAATCTCTTTTCAGCTAATTCAAATGATAATTTTGTTCTTGTACTGTTTTCAAAAAATAAATTAGCAATTGTTATATCTCTTAAACTAGGTACTTTTTTTATTGGTCTATTTATAACTTCTTTAAACTTAGCTGCNGTATCAAAAATGAGTTTAAAATCATCGAAATTTAAACTTTTGATTCCAAGTAAATTTTCAACACTTAGTTCATTCATTTAATTCCATTTTCAATAAAAACACAATCTTTTTTATTTTTTTTTGACCATTCGACTCTTACTCGATCTCCTTCAATTGAATCTATTTGGGTACCTAAATAATCNGGTTGAATTGGCAAGTCCCTTGAAAAGCGTCTATCAATTAATACCAAGAGTTCAATCTTAGATGGTCTGCCAAAATAATCGATAGCAGTTAAAGCAGAGCGAATACTTCTTCCCGTAAATAAAACATCATCTATCAAAACTACTTTTTTATCTTGAACTTGAAAATCTATTTCAGTAGAATTTGGTGAAAGTATTTTACCTGTGGTTCTAAAATCATCTCTAAAAAAAGTAGTATCTAATTTTCCAGTTAAAATCTTNTTAATATGGTATTTATTATTAAGTATTTCGACTAATCTTTCAAGCAAAAAAACTCCTCTAGGTTGCAGTCCTATTAATAATGTATTAGANAAATCATCATGGTTTTCGATCAATTGACAAGACAATCTATTTAATAAAACCTTTATCTTTAATTCGTTAAGTAGAATTCTATTCAAAACAAAAAGAAATTATAACAAAATTACCAAATAAAAATGGTAGAAAAAAAACCACTTCATTTAAAAAAAGTGGTTTTAGNTTATTTATTAGAAAGTAAAACTTAGATTTAATCATCATTCATTTTTTCCTTCAAGTCAGCAAGGGCATCAATATCTCCAAGTGTAGTNTTNTCTTTATTATCTGCAATTGGTTTTTTTGGAGCTGATTTTGACTTGTTAGGTTTTTGTTGTTTGAATGTAGATGTATGAGAAGCGACAACCTTTCTATACTCTTTATTAAATTCTATAATTTTAAACTCAGCGCTTTCGTCTTTTTCCAAAATTGATCCATCATTTTTTTCTAGGTAACGAGATGGAACAAAAGCAGTAATATCATCATTGAAANTTACCGTTGCACCTTTTTCAACAATCTCATTGATTTTACCATTATGAATAGTTTCTTCTGCAAAAAGTTTTTCATATTTATCCCAAGGATTTTCAATTGTTTGCTTATGGCCTAAACTTAATTTGCGACCTTCTACGTCCAATTCTAAAACTACAACATCAATAGATTCTCCAAGATTTAAAATTTCAGATGGATGCTTTATTTTTTTTGTCCATGAAAGATCAGATATATATACTAATCCATCAATCCCTTCCTCTAATTCAATAAATACTCCAAAATTGGTAAAGTTTCTCACAATTCCTTTGTGTCTTGAATTTACAGGGTATTTATTAGTAATATCAGTCCAAGGGTCTGATGACATTTGCTTAATGCCAAGGGACATCTTTCTGGAGTCTCTATCNAGACTTAATACAATTGCCTCTACTTCATCACCTACATTGACAAAGTCCTGAGCAGACCTTAAGTGAGTAGACCAAGACATTTCTGATACATGAACCAAGCCTTCTACACCTTCTTCTATTTCAATAAAGGCTCCGTAATCAGCAATAACTACAACTTTTCCTTTAACTTTTGCACCCTCCTGTACAGATTCGTTTAAATTATCCCAAGGNTGAGAACTAAGCTGTTTCAAACCTAGTTGAATTCTAGATTTATCATCATCAAAATCAAGAATTACTACATTAAGTTTTTGATCTAAACTTAAAATTTCAGATGGATGATTAATCCTACTCCATGATAAATCAGTGATATGAATCAAACCGTCTACACCGCCTAANTCAATAAAAACACCATATGAAGTTATATTTTTNACAGTTCCTTCTAAAACTTGACCCTTTTCTAATTGTCCTATAATTTCCTTCTTTTGTTCCTCAATATCAGACTCAATTAATGCCTTATGAGAAACAACAACATTTTTAAACTCATGATTGATTTTAACAACTTTAAACTCCATGGTTTTATTAACGTATTGATCATAATCTCTAATCGGTTTAACATCTATTTGTGAGCCTGGAAGAAAGGCTTCAATACCAAATACGTCAACTATCATTCCTCCTTTGGTCCTACATTTCACAAAACCATTAACTACTTCTCCAGAATCATGAGCATTATTTACTCTATCCCAGGCTTTTATAACACGTGCTTTTCTGTGAGAAAGAACNAATTGTCCAGTCTTATCTTCTCTTAAATCAACAATCACTTCAACATCATCTCCAACTTTTAANTTTGGATTATATCTAAACTCATTNAGAGATATAACTCCTTCAGATTTAGCATTGATATCGATTATTGCTTCTCTATCTGTCATNTATACGACTTTTCCGATAATTACATCTTCATCAGCTGTGTCTACAAAGTTCTTTTTTACTAAGGTCTCAAATTCCTTTAGTTGTTTATCCTCGATTAGATCTATTCCTTCTTCNTAATTATGCCAGTTAAAGTTATCTAAAAAATTTTGGGGGGAGATATTTTCAGATTTAGAAACTTTTGGACTAGTCTGATTTGATTCGTCCTTGGTTTCTTTAGAAGTTGACTTTTTGCCCATGACACTTTTTATTGTATACTGAATTCTTAGAGTTTATTTAAATTGAAAATTTCAGNAGAGGTTAATTTAATTATTTGCTCAGTTAAAACTCCTTAACAATACATGAGCGTGCAAATTTAGTTAAAAACTTTAATATTAATTGATTTTAAAAATTAAATTAAAGAAAATAAGTTTCAAAGTTTAGATATAGAATAATTAAGAATAGTAATTGCTTAACTTTGAAATGAAAGAATTNNGATGAAAGAATTAAAATATTTAAATAAATATCTATACAAATATCGATTAAAATTATTTTTTGGTATTCTCATTACTATTATTGCAAGAGTTTTNAGTTTAGTTGCACCTAGATTAATTGGAAAGTCCTTGGATACTGTTGAAGATTTTATTAAAAATAAAGACAGCATAGGTCTAGAATCACTGGAAAAAAAACTTTTTGTTTACATTTCGATAATTATTGGATCAGCATTGATTTCTGGATTTTTTACTTTTTTAATGAGACAANCAATAATTAATGTGTCTAGATTTATAGAATTCGATCTCAAAAATGAAATTTTTATTCAATATCAAAAATTATCACAAACATTTTATAAAATTAANAGAACGGGCGATTTAATGAATAGGATAAGNGAGGATGTTGGNAAAGTTAGAATGTATTTTGGACCAGCAATAATGTATGGTATTAACATAGTAACNCTATTTTTAATCGTTATAACCTACATGGTTTCAGTTGCACCTAAATTAACCTTTTACACCCTAATTCCACTTCCAGTGCTTTCCTATTTAATTTTCAAATTGAATAAAGCAATACATCAAAAAAGTACAATTGTTCAAGAAATGTTGTCAAAACTATCCTCTTTTACTCAAGAAATATTCTCAGGAATATCGGTTATAAAATCTTATAACTTATCCGATAAATTACAATTAAAATTCAATCTAATTTCACTAGAAAGTAAGAATAAAAATATGGATCTTGTTAAACTTCAAGCATGGTTTTTTCCATTAATGTTATTATTAATTGGAGCCTCTAACTTAATTGTAATCTTNATNGGAGGGAGCCAATATATGAATGATGAAATTAAGATTGGAGTATTGGCAGAATTTATTATTTATGTTAACATGTTAACATGGCCTGTTACGGTTGTNGGATGGTTGACATCAATTATTCAACAGGCTGAAGCATCTCAAAAAAGAATAAATATTTTTTTAAAAGAAAAATCCAAAATTAAAGATGGAATAAATAATCAGATTATCAAATTTAATTCTATAGAATTTAAAAAAATTAAACTNAGGTATTTAGATACAGGTATTGAGGCACTAAAAAATGTTTCTTTTAGAATTAAAAAGGGAGAAACCTTAGGAATAATTGGTCCNGTAGGTTCCGGTAAAACATCAATATTTGAATTAATACTCAGGTTGTATGATCCAACCTCTGGTCAAATTTTGATCAATAATATACCCATCTCATCATTAAAATTGAAGAATCTTAGAAAAATAATCAGTTATGTTCCACAGAATGGATTTCTTTTTTCAAACACGATAACTGAAAATATTAAATTTGGAAAACCCGATGCTAAAATGAGCGAGGTTATCCAAGCTTCAAAGGATGCATTCATTTATAATGAAATAAAAAAATTAAATCTAAATTTTAATACAATGCTTGGTGAAAGGGGAATCAACCTTTCTGGAGGACAAATTCAAAGAATATCAATTGCAAGAGGTTTAATAAAAGATCCCGATATTATCTTATTTGATGATTGTCTGTCATCAGTAGATACAGAAACAGAGGAAAATATTTTAAATAATTTAACTACAAAATTTCATGATAAAACAAAACTAATAATAAGCCATAGAATTTCATCGGTAAAAACTGCTGATAAAATTTTAGTTGTAAAAAATGGAATAATTGTTGAACATGGTAAGCACGAAGAATTGATTAAACTAAATGGTGGATATTATAAAAAAATATTTGATAAACAAATCGGTGAAAAACAAAATAATTTGTTATGTTAAATATTTATTGCAATTTTGGTTAAACAAATAAAAGAATAAAATGTATCAAGAAGGAGAAAACAAAGACATTAATTCAAAGATTCAAAGAGCTGGCAGGCGTACTTATTTTTTTGATGTCAAAGAAACAAAGGCTGGAGACTACTATTTAACAATAACAGAAAGCAAAAAATTTACAAATGAAGATGGAACATTCCATTTCAAAAAACACAAAATATACCTTTACAAAGAAGATTTTAATGATTTTAAAAACAACTTTGAGGAAATGACAAATTTTATAATATCTGAAAAAGGAGAAGAGGTTATTAGTGAAAGACATCAAAAAGATTACACCCCTGTAAAACCTGATAACAATTCTGATGAATCTGAATTCTCAGACGTTGATTTTGAAGAAGTTTAAATTAAAAATTTCTTTTGTTTAATATTTTTATGAAACAATACGCTATAATTTTATTCCTTACAGGCTATATAAATTTATCTGGACAAGTATCCCTAGATTACTATTTAGATGCAAATAACAAGTATAATCCTGAAATTCCAAAACCTGAAAGTATTCTTGGATATCAGCCTGGAGAATGGCATGTAAGTCATGACAAGCTATTACAATACATGTATCTACTAGCTTCCAAGTCTGACAGAATAACAATTGAAAATAGAGGATCAACTTATGAAGATAGGCCATTGATTTTATTAACAATAACAGATTCCAAAAATCATAAAAATATCGATATAATCAAGCAGAAACACATTGCGCTATCAAACATAAATAGTGATAAAATTAATACTAGTGAAATGCCCCTAGTAATTTATCAAGGATTTTCAATTCATGGAAATGAGGCAAGCGGAGCTAATGCAGGAATTTTAGCTGCATATCATTTAGCAGCAAGTAATTCAGAAGAAACAAAAAAATTATTAAAAAATACAATTATTCTATTTGATCCATGCTATAACCCTGACGGTTTACAAAGGTTTTCTCAATGGGCAAATAGTAATAAAAATATGTCGCTTAATCCCGATAATCAAGATAGAGAGTATAATGAAAATTGGCCACAAGGAAGAACAAACCATTACTGGTTTGACTTAAATAGAGACTGGCTTCCTAGTCAGCTTCCAGAATCAAAAGTAAGGGTAAAGTCTTTCTCAGAATGGTTACCAAATATTCTAACTGATCATCACGAAATGGGAACTAATTCCACTTTCTTTTTTCAACCTGGCATACCATCAAGGGTAAATCCTTTGACCCCTGATATGAATCAAAAACTTACCAAAAAAATAAGTTTATATCATGCAGATGCTTTAAATAAAATTGGTTCTTTATATTATTCTGAAGAAGATTATGATGATTTTTACTATGGAAAGGGCTCAACTTATCCTGATGTTAATGGAAGTATAGGAATCCTATTTGAACAAGCTAGTTCAAGAGGACATATTCAAAATAGTGAGAATGGAATTATAACATTTCCATTTACGATAAGAAATCAACTTACTACAATATTTTCAACATGGAAGGCAGCTTATGAAATGAGAACTGAAATTTTAAATTATTACAGAAGTTTTTATNATGAATCGAGAAATTTAGCGTTAAAAGAAAAATATAACTCAATAATTTTTGAAGCACCAAAAGATCCAGTGAGAACNTATTATCTGGCAGAAATTTTAAAATTACACCAAATTAAAATTCACAAAATTAANAGTGATATCAATGTAAACGGAAAGGAATACACAAATAAAAATAGTATTTTAATACCATTAGATCAAAAAAAAATAAGGTTGATTAAAGCTATGTTTAATAAGCAAATTAAATTTAAAGATAGTTTATTTTATGATGTATCAGCTTGGTCATTTCAACACGCATTTAATGTTAATTTTGATTATATCAAATCAAAAGGTATAATAGGTGATGAAATTATACAACTAAAATACCCAGGGGGAAATACAGAGAAAAAAAGTGAATATGCATATCTTTTTGAGGGTTATAGTTATTTCACTCCAAGAGCAATTTATTCCATGTTAGATAAAGGTTTAAGAATTAAGATCGCTTTAAAACCATTTATAATTGACAATAAATCATATAATTATGGAACATATTTGGTCTCTGTTCAAAATCAGCCCTTGAAGAGTGAAGAAATATATAATTTAATTAATGATATTGCTTCTACGAACTCCCTAAATATTTCTGGAGTAACTAGTGGAATAACAGAAGGTATTGATCTAGGATCAGATTTGTTCAAAACAATTAAAAAACCAAAAATTGGATTAATTGTTGGAGATGGAATTAGAAGTTATGATGCTGGAGAAATATGGCACCTATTTGACACAAAATATAATATACCGATTACTAAAATTGATGTTGATAATATTAATAAATCAAGTTTAGAAAATTATTCTCATATAATCCTTCCGAGTTATTCAGGAAACAAGATTGACTCAAACAAAATTCAATCCTATGTGCAAAATGGTGGTAACTTAATTGCATTTAGATCATCAATAAATTGGTTAAATGAAAATAAAATTATAAAAATCGACTTTATTGAAAATGATTTAAAACCATCTAAAGTTAGTTTTGATGAAAAAGATAATTTTTATGGAGCCCAATTGATTAGCGGTTCAATTTTTGAAACAAAATTAGATTTAAGTCATCCAATTAATTTTGGAATCAGCAATTCTAAGTTACCTATTTTCAGGAATACAACGATATTTATGAAAGCTGAGGAAAATTTGTTTGATAATCCAATTAGATACTCTTCAAAACCCCTAATAAATGGATATATATCAAAACCAAATCTAGAAATTCTGAAAAAAAGTGTACCATTTAAAATTAAAAATATTGGTTCAGGGAAAATCTTGCTTTTTACAGACAACACTCAATTTAGAGCTTTTTGGTATGGTACTAATATATTGATGGCTAATGCAGTTTTTAATACAAATTTAATGTAGAAAAAATGTGGGAATCATCTGATTATGTATTCTCTAAAAAGATCTGAAATAAATCAGGCTTATTATTAATATATTCTCCAAAAAAATTATATTTTTTCATCTTGTCAACCAAAGGTTTAAGGTCATCTTGTTTTTTTAGTTCAATTCCAATTATTGCTGGTGCGTTAGTTCTACTGTTCTTTTTTGAGTATTCAAAAAAAGTAATATCGTCATTTGGACCTAATACTTTATTCAAAAAATCTTTTAATGCACCTGATCTTTGAGGGAATTTTATAATAAAATAATGTTTTAATTTTGCGTAAAGTAATGCTCTTTCTTTGATTTCAGATATTCGAAAAAAATCATTATTTCCGCCACAAATAAAAACCCCGATATTTTTTTTTATTATTTTTTCATTCCCATAGACTTCTAACCCTGCAATTCCAAGTGCTCCGGCAGGTTCAGAAACAATACCGTCTTTATTATATAAATCAAGGATAGTTTTACAAATTTTACCTTCGTGAACATGAATTATTTCATCTAATAGATTTTTACAACATTTAAGAGTCAATTCGCCTACTCTTTTAACCGCAGCACCATCAACAAACTTGTCAATATCTTTTAGTGTGTAAACTTTTCCTTTTTCTAATGACTTTGTCATGGCTTGAGCACCTGAGGGTTCAACTCCAATAATTTTGGTTTTTGGCGACAATTCTTTGAAAACAGTCAATACTCCAGAAACCAAACCCCCACCTCCTATTGGGACAAATAAATAATCCAGCTGCTTATCAATTTGATTTAAAATTTCTAATGCGGCGGTTCCTTGTCCTTCAATTACTTTAGTGTCATTGAAAGCATGTATAAAAATTTTGTTTTGCTGCTTCGCAAAATCAATTGCTATTGACTGACAATCATCAAAAAAATCACCAATTAATTCTACTTTAACATATTTTTTTCCAAATGTTTTTACTTGTTCAATTTTTTGTTTTGGTGTTGTAATAGGCATGTAAACTATCCCACGAATTTTCAAGGAACTACAAGCTAATGCAAAACCTTGAGCATGATTTCCTGCACTTGCGCATACAACTCCTGTTTTTCTTGCTTTATTTGCTACAGAATTTACCTTATTGTAGGCACCCCTTATTTTAAATGATCTAACTAATTGAAGATCCTCTCTTTTTAAATATACATTACAATTAAGTTTGTTGGAAATTCTTTGATTGTATTGAAAAGGAGTAGTTTTTACAATATCCTTTAGGACTTTCGCTGCACTTTTAACTCCTGACAAGCTAGGTGAAAAATTCATTTAGATCTTTTTCATTGCAATCATTGATTCTCTAAGTTCATATCCGATTAATTCAATGGGATGATAGCGTATAACCTCATTAATAGATATGAGTTTTTGGTTATCAACTTCATAATTTTTAGAGTCAAATCGTTTACCAATCACATCAGTTTTAATTTTTTTCATAAATGGAACTAATAAAGGCTTAGCAGCATGGTCAAATAAATAGCAACCATATTCAGCAGTATCAGAAATCACCCTGTTCATTTCAAATAATTTTTTTCTAGCAATAGTGTTCGCAATTAAAGGAGTTTCATGTAATGACTCATAATAAGCAGACTCTTCTTTTATCCCAGAATTAACCATGATTTCAAAAGCTAGCTCTACACCGGCTCGAACAAAAGCAACCATTAGAACACCCTTATCAAAATATTCTTGCTCATCAATTTTATCTTTAGTTGGAGGTGTTTTTTCAAATGAGGTTTCAGCAGTAGCTGACCTCCAAGCCAATAAATTTTTATCATCATTTTCCCAGTCCTGCATCATTGTTTTAGAAAAATCCCCAGACATAATATCATCCATGTGTTTCGTGAAAAGTGGTTTTAGAATTAACTTTAGTTCTTCTGACAACTCAAATGCCTTTATTTTGGATTGATTTGAAAGCCTATCCATCATATTTGTTATTCCACCATGTTTTAATGCTTCAGTGATTTTTTCCCAGCCATATTGAATTAGTTTAGATGCATATGAAGGAGCTATTCCTTCAGAGACCATTTTATCAAAACATAAAATTGATCCAGTTTGAAGAATTCCGCAAAGAATTGTTTGTTCACCCATTAAATCAGACTTAACTTCAGCAACAAATGAAGACTCTAAGACACCCGCTTTATGACCACCAGTAGCTACTGCATAGGCTTTAGCTTGGCTTAGACCCAATTTTTGTGGGTCGTTATTTGGATGAACTGCAATAAGTGTTGGTACTCCAAATCCTCTTTTAAACTCCTCCCTAACCTCAGATCCAGGACATTTGGGAGCAACCATTATAACTGTTATGTCCTCTCGTATCTTAATACCTTCTTCTACAATATTAAAACCATGTGAATATGAAATTGATGTGTTTTTTTTCATGAGAGGCATAACTGCGTTTATTACAGCTGTATGATTTTTGTCAGGAGTAAGGTTTATAACAATATCAGCAGATGGAATCATTTCTCTAAAAGTACCGACTTTAAAACCATTACTAGTTGCGTTAAGATATGATGTTCTTTTTTGCTCAATAGCTTCATCTCTTAGAGCATAAGAAATGTTTAATCCAGAATCTCTCATGTTGAGTCCCTGGTTCAAACCTTGAGCTCCACAACCAACTATAACAATCATTTTATCTAAAATTTCTTTAATACCCTCAGAAAACTCTGATGAATCCATAAATCTACATTTTCCTAATTGCTGAATTTTTTCTCTTAATGTTAATTGATTGAAATAATTGGCCATAATTTTATTTTTTATTTTTTGTTTTAAAAGTATTAAGAATTTCAGAAATACCCATTTTAGATTTAGTTACAGAAATTCTTCCAGATCTCACAAATTGAAGCAATCCATATTCAACCAACTTAATTCTTAAATCTTCTGTTTCATGTCTAAATCCAGTTTTTTCTATCACAAAATAATCAGGAGAAACTGTGACAATATTTGCATGACTTTTCTTAATAACATTTTGAATATGTCTTTCTTCAAATAGTGAACTTGACTTTACTTTATAAAGTGCAGATTCTTGATAAATTGTTTCACTATCGGTATGAAAAAATGCTTTAATAACATCCACTTGTTTCTCAATTTGTAAAACAATTTTTTTTATTTGGTCTGAAGGAATATTAACAACAATAATAAATCTAAATACGCCTTCAATTTCTGATAATGATGTTGAAAAACTTTCAATGTTTATATGCCTTTTTAAAAAAATTGCTGAAATTCGATTTAATAATCCAATGTTATCTTCAGAATAAATCGATATTGTATATGTTTGTTTCTTTTTCATTTATGATAATCTTATNTCAGAAACTGATGCTCCAGTTGGAATCATTGGAAATACGTTATCTTCTTTTTCTACGCATATTTCAAGAAAATATGGGTCATCGTTTGANAGCATTCTACTTATTGCAGAATCTAACTCTTCTCTCNTTGTTACCCTTTCGGCTTTTAAATAATATCCTTTAGCAATAGCAACAAAATCNGGATTTACCATTTCAGTAGATGCGTATCTTTTTTCAAAAAACATTTGCTGCCATTGTCTTACCATTCCTAAAAAATCATTATTTAAAACAACAATCTTAACGGCAACTTTGTTTTGAAAGATAGTACCAAGTTCTTGAATTGTCATTTGATATCCTCCATCACCAATCACTGCTATAACCTCTCGTTTCGGATCTCCCATCTTTGCTCCAATTGCTGCAGGTAANGCAAAACCCATTGTTCCTAATCCNCCAGAGGTAATATTGCTCTTTGATTTAGTAAATTTTGCATATCTACATGCTACCATTTGATGTTGTCCAACATCAGTCACAATAATAGCATTTCCATTTGTAAACTTATTTATTGCATTTATAGACTCACCCATTGTTAACCCTTTTTTTTTGGGAAATAAATCGTGTTGAATGACCTTTTCTTCCTCAATCTTCATATAGGAATCAAATTGTTTAATCCATTTAGAGTGATCTTTATTTTTAACATGNGGNATAATTGCATTTAATGTTTTATTACAATCACCCAAAATGGCTAAATCAACTTTTACATTTTTATTTACTTCAGCTGGATCAATTTCAAAATGAATTATCTTTGCTTGCTTTGCATAAGTTTTTAAATCACCTGTTACCCTATCATCGAAACGCATACCAATAGCAATTAAAAGATCACATTCATTTGTTAAAATATTAGGACCATAATTTCCGTGCATCCCAACCATTCCTTTATTTAGAGGATGAGAAGTCGGAATAGCCGATGCACCTAAAATAGTCCAAACAGCTGGTATNCCAGTTAATTCAACAAAATTCTTNAAAATACTTTCTGCCTCACCTAAAATNACTCCTTGACCCCANACAATCATTGGTTTTTNTGAGCTATTTATAATTTTAGCAGCATCTTTGATAATTTTTAAATCTATGTCAGGTTCAGGTTTATAACTTCTTACTCCTAAACAATGCTTATATGAAAAATCAAAACTTTCAAATTGNGCATCCTTAGTGATATCAATTAGAACTGGTCCAGGACGACCAGATTTAGCAATATAAAAAGCCTTAGAAATTATAATTGGTATTTCAATTGCNTTAGTTATTTGATAATTCCATTTTGTTACTGGCGTTGATATTCCGATAATATCTGTTTCTTGGAATGCATCTGAACCTANCAAGTGAGATGCTACCTGACCAGTAATACAAACAATAGGTGTTGAGTCAATCTGAGCNTCAGCAATTCCNGTAACCAAATTAGTAGCTCCAGGCCCAGATGTTGCTATAGCAACTCCAACTTTTCCAGAGGTTCTAGCGAAACCTTGAGCTGAGTGAACTGCGCCTTGTTCATGACGTGTTAATATGTGATTAAGTTTATCTTTAAACTTNTACAACTCATCATAAACTGGCATAATAGCGCCACCAGGGTAACCATANATCAAATCAACACCTTCAGCAATTAATGATCTAATAACTGCCTCAGCACCAGAAATTTTTATTTTTTTATTATTCATAAATTAAAATTCGTCAGTGACACATCCGTTTGATGCATCACTTACATTTTTTATATACTTGTACAAAATACCTCTTTTAATTTTATAATCGGGTTTGGTCCANTTTAACTTTCTAAAATTCAACTCTTTTTNAGACAAATCAACACTAATAATATTTTGTTCAGCATCAATTGTTATTATATCNCCNTTCTNTANAAGGGCAATAGGTCCTCCTTCCTGNGCTTCAGGAACAATATGACCGACAACAAAACCATGAGTTCCNCCAGAGAATCTACCATCAGTAATTAATGCAACACTTTTTCCTAATCCAGCTCCCATGATAGCAGCAGTAGGTTTAAGCATTTCAGGCATTCCAGGACCACCTTTTGGNCCCTCATATCTAATAACAACTACATCGCCCTTATTCACAGATCCATTAGAAATAGATTTATTTGCTTCAAATTCTCCATTAAATACTTTTGCTGGTCCTTTAAAAATAAGACCTTCTTTGCCAGTTATTTTTGCAACAGATCCATTAGGAGCAAGGTTACCNTTCAAAATTCTTATATGTCCAGAAGATTTAATAGGATTATTAATGGGTCGTATAATTTTTTGTTTTTTATTAAGATCNGGAACTTTATTTAAATTTTCAGCAATTGTTTTTCCAGTGACTGTTAAACAATTTCCATGAATCATTCCATTTTCTAACATAAATTTTAAAACNCCAGGAACTCCACCAATCGCGTGAAGATCTTTCATTAAAAATTTACCACTTGGTTTCAAATCAGCAAGAAAAGGGGTGATATCACTAATTCTTTGAAAATCATCAATTGATACATTGATTTTNGAAGCTTTAGCAATAGCAAGAAAATGTAATACCGCATTGGTTGATCCACCCAAAACCGAAANTAACCTTAATGCATTTTCGATTGATTTTTTTGTTATTATGTCGGATGGTTTAATATCATTTTTTATTAGATTATAAATTGATTCTCCTATAATTTCACTTTCAGATATTTTTTCGCTTCCAACAGCNGGATTTGANGAGTTGTAAGGTAATGACATTCCCAATGCTTCAATTGCAGAAGCCATAGTATTTGCAGTATACATNCCCCCGCAAGCCCCTGCTCCGGGACAGGCTTTTTTTATGATATTTTTGTACTCTTTTTCATTAATTGAACCAGCTACTTTTTCACCCCAAGCCTCAAAAGCAGAAACAACATCTAATTCTTTTCCATTATGGCAACCTGAAGCTATTGTCCCTCCATAAACAAGTATGCTGGGTCTATCTAACCTTATCATAGCCATAAGTGCTCCNGGCATNTTTTTATCACATCCCACAACAGTTACAAGTCCATCATATGACATTGCTTGAACAACAGTTTCAATTGAATCAGCNATGATATCTCTAGAAGGAAGCGAATACCTCATGCCAGATGTTCCCATAGAAATACCATCACTTACCCCAATTGTATTAAAAATTAAGCCAACTAATTTAGAATTATTTTCAATTGATTTTTTAATATGTTTGGATAAATCATTTAAATGCATATTACAAGGGTTTCCTTCGTATCCAGTACTGGCAATACCAACAAAAGGTTTTTTAAGGTCATCCTCAGTTAAACCAATTGCGTGAAGCATAGCNTGCGCTGCAGGTTGAGTAGAGTCCTGAGTTACTTTTTGACTGTATTTATTTAAATTCATATGAATTAAAAATTCTAAATTAATGTAACATTTAAATATGTATTAAAATTAAATAAAATTACTACTATGTCTAAACTCTATTTTTTTATTTTAACTATNTNATTTTCAATATATTAATCAATATAAATAATAAAATTCAAACCCATTTATCCTCAAAGATTCATAAAGAGAATAAAATTAGTGATATTAGCAAAAATTTATTAGTAAAATTCAATTACAAAAATGAAGGAAAAATCAGTAAGTCAAGCAATTGAATATAGAAGATCTGTTAGGTTATATGATCCAAAAAAATCAATTGATGTGGATNTAGTAAAAAAATGTATTTCACAGGCGACTTTATCACCATCTAGCAGTAATATGCAATTATGGGAGTTTCACCATGTGATAAGTAATAAAAAAAAGGAGAGAATCGTTAAATCATGTTTTTCACAACCTGCTGCAAAAACTGCTGACCAACTTGTTGTNATTGCTGTCAGAAAAGATCTATGGAGAAAAAGGGTGAAATCAAATATAGATAATATAAAAAAATCTTTATCTAAAGAAGAGAAACTGGATTCAAAAAAAGAAAAAAAAGCAATNTATTACTACGAGAAACTAGTACCAATGATATATTATGATTCACTAGGTTTTATTAATTTTTTTAAAAAATTAACTTCAAAAATATATGGTTATTTTAAACCAACTTACAGAGAGGTNAGTAAAGGTGATGTAAGAGTAATCGCTCACAAAAGTGCTGCGCTGGCAGGACAATCGTTTATGATTAGTATGGCTGGCCTNGGATTTGATACATGTCCAATGGAAGGTTTTGATTCTAAAAGAATTAAAAAAATCCTAAATCTTCCAANTAATTCTGAGATTAGTATGATAATAAGTTGTGGAATTCGAACAAAAAAGGGGGTATATGGTAACAGATTTAGAGTNTCTTTTGATGAAGTTTATCGGGTTCACTAATTTTAAAAATTATTTTTTGGCCCAAAAAANACTGGGATAATTTAGATTGAGACCTTTCNGTTAACTGAAGAATTCTAGGATATCCTCCTGTTATTTGACCGTCCCTCATAACAATTATTAAATCTCCATTTGGAGTCAGCTGGACTGTTCCTGGAAGAATTGNTGAACTTATTATTGATAATTTATTTTTNATATTTAAACCAGAAAGCNNATAAGCCATCCTGTTATTAGATCCAACTTTAAATTNGAAATTAATAAGTTTTTTTTTAGTTGGGTTACTTAAAATTTCCCAGTCGGGCCCCTTTAAAACTTCAATTAAACCATCAAATAATTTCAAATCAGTAAAATTTAAGTTTACTTTGTGGATTCTTTTTTTACTTTTTATTGGGATCTTATCAGNCTTATTTATAAATGATTTGTTTGTAATAGGAAAATATTGAGATCGACTTGCGAATATCTTTTCTGTTATTATGCCTCCACCAAAGCTTATATAGCACCTTTGTCCCTCGTATATATTTCCCAANACTAATAAATCTCCAAGATCACAAAAAAATGGTTCATTTATTTTTAACTTTTTGTCATTTAATAAAATATCAGTTTTTGCACCACTGACTGCAACCCAACTTGGACTAGAAAATAACAACGAAGGTCCTTTTAGAGTACATTCCAAGGTAGCCTCATTANTTATATTTCCAACTAGTAGATTCGATCTTTCATAAGAAAAAAAGTCCATTGCGCCAGAAACAGGAATACCGATTTTCCTGTAACCATACCTNCCATTGTCTTGTATAGTAGTATAAAATCCNGGATCAATTACTTTAACATATGATTTCAAATGAATCAGTTTTAAATAGATTAAAAGGATCAGAAAAATTTTTTAATTTTTCTAGAAGCTCATCATTATTGATTGAGATAAATTTTATNATATCACCNGGAATTACATGATTTGGAGGATCAGATNATTTATCAAAAAAAGATACGTATGTTTTTCCTATTTTATTCCATCCACCTGGACTTTCCTGTGGATAAATTCCAACACTTGATTCTCCTATAGCTAATGTTCCCTTTTCGACAAGTTTTGAGGGAGAGGGTTTTCTCGGAATATGAAGTTTTTTTGGTAATCCTGACANATAAAAAAAACCTGGTAAAAAACCATAATGGTTTACCTGAAATTTACNTTNTATAAAATTATTTAAAAAAGAATTGTATAAAATCAAATTATTTTTGAAATNAAATAATAAATCCTTGGAATAAATAAGGTCAAAACAAACAGGAATCTCCCATAGGGTTCTTGTATATTTTTGTTTTTTTGCTTGATAACTTAATANAAATTTTTTTAAATTTTTAATTAGANCATAGTCAATTTTAGTTTTAAAAATAACTGTTATTTCAAATGATGTTANGATGATATCTTGAAAATGTTCAATAAANTGAANAGATATANNATTTGCTAGTTCAAATTTCCAAATTATAAAATATTTATCCTCAGANCTATCTTTAAAATTTAATACAACTGCTCTATTACCAAAAGTTTTTAATTTCATTACATACTTTTAATTTTATTTGATAAAATTTCTATGAATTCGATAGACTTTTCATGATCAGTATGTAAGCATATNGTATCAAAAACTACATTTACTTTTTTTTTATTTGAAAGACTTATTTTTCCTCTCAATAATAAGTTTAAATTTTCTGAGAATGAAATATTAGAATTTACCATTGAGTTTTCNCATTTTCTAGAAAGTAAGCTTAAATCATCATTATAATATCTATCTGAAAAAACTTCCCTTAAAACTTTAAAATTATANNATTTAGCGATATTTATTATTTCCTTTCCAGCTGGNAGTATGATTTGTTCTATTTCAGGAAATTCGTTTANAACTTCAAAGTAAGTGTGAGTTAATTTTTTATTCTCAATCATATCATTATACAATGCACCGTGTGCTTTACAATGATGCCAGGGCAAAGAATAATAATTTAAAGCTTCTTTAAAAAGTGACAATTGNGCTCTAATTGATTTTTTTAAATCANCATTATTCATCAAAAGNGTATTTCTACCAAAATTTATTTTATCTGGATATGAAGGATGTGAACCNACATTCACAAAAAATTTTGATGCAAGTTTCATCGTTTGTTTTATTGTTTTTAGTGNACCAAAATGTCCACCGCACGCAATACTGCAGGATGATACATGAGGCATAAAAATATGATCATTTAATCCTCCTTCGCCAATGTCAACATTTACTTCCATAATAAATAGATGAAAATAAAAATACTACAAAAAAAGAATCTTAAAAGCCAAAAATGAAAAAAACAGNAATAATAAAAAAAGACCCAAAATACGTATTANAAAATTAATATTATTTTTATTATTTTTNTGAGCTGAAAAGCATAAATATAANATAAACAAAGTTATNCCTGGNAGCATTAATCCATTTGTAATCTGAGCTAATCTTATCAAATTAATTGGNTTAGAATCAAAAAAAGTAAAAATTAATCCGGTAATAATAATTAATATTGGAGCTATTTTTTCGAGTTTCATTTTGTCAGAATAATTACCTAAAGACTCCTTTACAATATATCCTGCTGCAAGAGGAGCTGTCAATGCAGAGCTCAGTCCAGCAGAAAATAATCCTAAGGATATAAATAGTTGTGATTTTTTACCATACAAATTATTTAGTGAATANCCCAAATCATCAATCGAAACTAATTGATTAATATTTGAACCTGCAGCAGCAATAATTATAGAAACAGAAATAATTCCTCCAAAACTAATTGCAATTATGGTATCTTTTTTTATGGATTGGAAACTTGTTTTTTTACATCTCTCATTTTTGACAAGCCATGCGTGTAAAAATAAATTATAGGGAACAATAGTTGTTCCAAGAACAGCAACAATAGTTGACCAATTTTCTGGTCTCCATNTTGGAATAAAAAAACCACTTAATAAATCAGTTAAATCAGGTTTGGTAATGATTGCTGCAATTAAAAAAGATAAACTCATTAAAAAAACAGCNATACCTAAAATAATTTTTAAAAATTTAATNTTTTCCTTTAAAATTATCAGAATAAGAGTTATTCCAATTATTAACAATANGTATGGAGANAATAATCTAGTGGTTTCGAAAGAAATTATTTCAGATATNTTTTTTAAACCTAATAAAGATCCTGATATATTTCCTGCCTCATAAGCAGCATTTCCAAAAAAAATTGTCATTAATATGTAAAAAATAAAAAAAAATTTAAGTCTTTTATTCGAAACCTCTTTTTTTAATAATTCAATTATCCCCATATTATTTTGATAACTTAANCCAGCGACAATATTTTGAAAAAAAATAGTAATCATACAGGATAGTAAAACAGCCCACAATAAGTCAAAACCAAAATCAATTCCTGCTAATGCACAAACTGTNAGACTTCCCGGTCCAACAAATGCAGCAGTTATTATTACTGCTGGTCCAGTTTTNAAATTAATCATACTAATTTTAATTATTGTTTAAAATGGAAAATTTTCTTCATCTAAATTGGAGGANTTTCCAAAAGCATCATCAGGATTGGAATGTTTATTTTTACCAGAATTCATTTTTGACTGAAATTCTGATGAGGAATCAAAATCAGCAATATTTTCAAATTTTCCTAGATGAGCTATAAATTTTAATTTTATNTTATCCAATCCACCATTTCTGTGTTTGGCGACAATAAATTCAGCTTGACCATCGGAAGGACTTCTATCTTCATCATCCCATTCATCGATTCCATAATACTCTGGTCTNTAAATAAATGAAACAATATCNGCNTCTTGTTCAATTGCACCTGANTCTCTTAAATCNGATAATNNTGGTCTTTTAGTTCCNCCTCTNGTTTCNACAGCNCTNGACAATTGAGATAGAGCNATNACAGGNNNATTNAATTCTTTNGCTAANGCNTTTAAATTTCTTGANATNGNNGATATNTCCTGTTCTCTATTTCCACTTTTATTGCTCATTCCTGCAGTCATTAGTTGTAGATAATCAACAACTATAAGTTTTATACCGTGCTGTCTTGATAGTCTTCTTGCTTTAGCTCTTAATTCAAAAATTGACAACGAGGGAGAATCATCGATAAATAAGGGTGCTTTTTCAAGATCACCAACTTTTATGTTTAATTGTTGCCACTCATGTCTTGCTAACTTACCTGTTCTTAATTTCTCAGAAGATAAACCTGTTTCAGCAGAAATTAATCTAGTTATCAGTTGAACTGAGGACATTTCAAGAGAAAAAAAAGCAACTGGAATATTTCTTTCGACAGCAATGTTACGCGACATAGATAATGTTAATGCTGTTTTACCCATACCAGGCCTTGCAGCAATAATTATCAAATCACTGGGCTGCCACCCTGAGGTTAATTTATCTAACTCATCAAACCCACTACTTACACCACTAAGACCATCTTTTTTTCCAATGTCCTCAATTTTTTTCTTTGCTTCAATTACAAGGGTTTGGGCGGATGTGGCTGTCCTTTTTATATTTCCTTGTGTAACATCATAGAGTTTTGATTCAGCTTCGTCTAAAAGCTCAAGAACATCAGTTGAGTCCTTATAGGATTTCTCAATTATTTCACTTGATATCTTGATTAAACTTCTTTGAATATATTTTTGGAGAATTATTCTTGCATGAAATTCAATATGGGCAGAACTAGCTACCTTTTGAGTCAATTGAACTAAATAAAAATCACCACCAACAGCATCTAATTTTCCAGATTTCTTGAGGGAAGATGAAACAGTCAGAAGATCAATCGGATCACTTGATTCAAACAAAATTAATATTGCTTGAAAAATATATTGATGAGAAACTTTGTAAAAAACTTCCGGCTGGAGAATATCGATAACTTCATCAACTCCTTTTTTATCAATAAGCATAGCTCCTAAAACGGCTTCTTCAAGGTCAATAGCTTGAGGAGGGAGTTTAGCCTGTTCCAAATTTATCAGTGAACCAGAACTAGGGTTAATTGATTTATAAAGAGGTTTTTTATCTTCCATTATTCAAATTTACATTTGAAAAAATTAATTAGTGATAATTTTTAAAATCAAATGTGAACAAAAAATAAGTTGATAACTTTTGTATATTGTTAACAAGCAAAAATTAAATTTTATTCCTCTCTAAATACTCCCATTTTTGAAAATTTTTCCCTTCTATATTCTATTCGCATTGAAGACTCCATTTTTTTTAGTTTATTAAATGACGTTAAAACCTCTTTTTTTACTGATTCAAAAGTAGACTCTCTATCAAAATGGGCACCTCCAAGTGGTTCTTTTATTATCTTATCAATCAATTTAGACTTTAGCATGTCTTGAGAAGTTAATTTTAGTGCTTCAGCAGCTTTTTCTTTAAATTCCCAACTTCTCCACAAAATTGACGAACAGGATTCAGGAGATATCACTGAGTACCATGTGTTTTCAAGCATAAAAATTTTATCACCAACTCCTATACCTAATGCTCCACCTGAAGCGCCTTCTCCAATAATTATTACAATCATTGGAACCTTTAATGACATCATTTCAATTAGATTTCTTGCGATGGCTTCACCCTGACCTCTTTCTTCTGCTTCAAGACCAGGGAAAGCCCCAGGTGTATCAATAAAAGAGACTATAGGTATATTAAATTTTTCAGCTGATTTCATCAATCTAAGAGCTTTTCTGTAGCCCTCTGGATTTGACATTCCAAAATTTCTGTATTGTCTTGTTTTTGTATTGTATCCTTTTTGAGTTCCAATTAATAAGAAAGATTGATCATCAATCTTTCCAAAGCCTCCAATCATTGCTTTATCATCACCAATATTTCTGTCTCCATGTAATTCCAAAAAAGTACCTTTTGTAATATAATTAATGTAGTCAAGAGTATATGGTCTTGAGGGATGTCTTGACAGTTGGACTCTCTGCCATGCATTCAGATTCCCATAGATTTCTTCCTTTTTTTTTAAAAGCTTTGACTCTAGCAAATCACAGGTATCTGTAACATCTACAGAACTCTCGTCACCAATATTCCTACATTTTTCAATTTGTTCTTGCAATTCCTTAATTGGTTCTTCAAAATCTAGATATTCCATTTGATTCGAATGTTTTGTACAAATATATTCTTTATAATTATTTAGTTCAATTTAAGCTTATTGATTTTATTTCTTCTTTTGTCAAGAGCATCTAAAAAAACCGATAGTAAAATTAAAATTAAACCAAGATAAAATTGAGTACTCATCAATTCATTTTCCCCAAAAAAAATTAATGATAAGATAATTGCATATATCGGTTCTAAATTAATTATTAACATAAATGAAAAAGGAGATAAATTTCTCATTACTCTAACAGATACAACATGAGCATATGCCGTACAAATTGAACCAAGGGCCAGAAGAAGTATTAAATCATTTAAATCATAAACCCAAATAATATCATAAAATTGATCAGTCCACGTAAAAATATAAAAACTCAGTAGTAACCATCCTATTAGAAGTTCATAAACAGTAATAGATAAAGCAGAAACCCCGCTGTTAACAAGTTTACTGTTAAAAATTGTAAAAATTACACTTAAAATTGCAGCAAGAAGGGCTATTGAGATTCCATAAAACTGATCAAATTCTGCATCAAGAATTATTACTAAACCTAATAAAGTTAATAACCCAAAAAATAACTCTTTTATTGAAATTTTTCTATTAAAAAAAAAAGGTTCAATAATTGATGCAATAAAAGCTCCAGAGGCCATAATTGACAATGTTATTGAAACACCAGATATTTTAATAGCATAAAAAAAAGCTACCCAATGAAGAGAGATAAATCCTCCAGCAAAGAAAATTTTATTTAAATGTTTTTTTGAAATTTTAAAAAGATTTATTTTTTTGTAAAAAATATAGCTTGCTACAATAATAAATGCTATTAACATTCTATACCATACTATACCCAAAGGACTCAGATTTATAATCGATCCTAGTATAGAGGTAAAACCCCATAAAAAAACTAAAAAATGTAAATGTAAAAGGTCTTTATTTCTATCTTTTGGCATAGTTTAATAATAATAAAGATATAACCCCAAAAATAATTAACGGTAACCACGCACCAAAAAATGGAGAGAAATTTGATTTTGTCACCATCACACCAAAAATTTTATCAAAAAAAATAAATAAAAAGCCTAAAGAAATTCCAATAGCTAAGTTAACTCCCATACCTCCCCTTCTTTTATTTGAAGACATTGAAACTGCTATTAAAGTCAGAATAAAAGATGCAAGTGGTAAACTATACCTCTTATGTCGCGTTAATAAGTGAGAATTTATCAAGATTGAACCATTTTTTTTTTCTTCATTTATAAAATCATTAAGTTGAAACATGTTTAAAGTTTCTGCTTTATAATTGACAGGTGCCAGATCTTGGATTCTAAAATCAAAAATTGTGTCTTTATAAATGGCTTTCTGGAGAATTTCATTGTCACCATTAAAAACTCTTTTTTTAAATGATGTAAGCCTAAAAATTGAGTCTTTAGGTATCCATCTGATACTTTCTGCATTTATTTTAATTATCATTTGTTGATTCTTAAATTTTTCAAGAGTAAAATTATTAGCCCTTTTTCTGATGGGATTGTAACTGCTAACATATATATATTCATCATTACTAATTTGTTTAAAAACATAATTGGTATTTCTTTCCCCTTTTTTCTTTAGGTATTTAAATGAAAACTCATTAAAGCCTTTATTTGATTTTGGAACAATAAACATTCCCATTAAAAAGGTAACAATTGCTATAAATAATGCTGAGATCATAAATGGTCTAATGAATCTGTTAAAAGAGATTCCCGAGCTCAAGATAGCAGTTACCTCTGTATTATTTGCTAGTTTAGAAGTAAACCATATTACAGATAAAAAAAGAAAAATAGGAAAAAGCAAGTTTGCAAAATACCATGTAAAGTCAATATAGTAATTTATTAATGCATCAACAGGAACCTCATTTTCCTTAAACTTATCAATTTTTTCTGCAATATCAACCATTATTCCTATTGGAATAAAAAGCATTATCATTATTGAAAATGTTCCTAAATATCTTTTAATTATGTATTTATCAATTAGTTTCATTTATATGCGTTGACCCAAATTTTTTATCATTTTTTCTTTCCAAGAAACAAAATCTCCTACTAATATATGTTTTCTTGATTCTCGGACCAACCACATGTAAAATGCAAGATTATGTATAGTACATATTTGTTTACCTAGCATTTCATTAACATTAAACAAATGCCTGACATAAGATTTAGAATAATTAATATCAACAAAACAATAGTTGTCGGGATCTAATACTGAAAAATCCAATTCCCATTTTTTGTTTTTGATGTTAATAGTACCATTTTTTGTAAAAATCATTCCATTTCTAGCATTTCTAGTTGGCATTACACAGTCAAACATATCAATTCCTAAAGCTATATTTTCAAGTAAATTTATTGGAGTTCCAACTCCCATAAGATATCGAGGCTTATTAAATGGGAGGACTGAAGTAACGACCTCTGTCATCTCATACATTTCCTCTGCGGGTTCACCAACTGAAAGACCACCGATTGCATTTCCAAATGAATTCTTTTCAGAGATATATTCTGCAGATTCTTTTCTTAATTCTTTGTAAATACTTCCTTGAACAATTGGAAAAAAAATTTGTGGATAAGAATAATTAAAATTTTCTTTTTTATTTTGAATCATACACCTATCTAGCCATCTATGTGTTCTTTTCATTGATAATTTAGCATATTTAAAATTACAAGGATATGGTGTGCATTCATCAAAAGCCATTATTATGTCAGCACCTATCTTTCTTTGGATGGAAATAGCTGACTCTGGTGAAAAAAAATGAAATGATCCATCAATATGCGATTTAAATTTTACACCTTCTTCTTTGATTTTTCGATTTGCTGAAAGTGAATAAACTTGATATCCACCTGAATCAGTTAGAATTGGTTTGTTCCAATTCATAAATTTATGAATCCCTCCAGAGGCCTCTATGATTTTTGTATTGGGTTTTAAATATAAATGATATGTATTAGCTAAAATGATATCTGGTTTTATATCATTTTCTAGTTCCCTTTGATGAACTCCTTTTACAGTAGCAGAGGTACCAACAGGCATAAATATTGGAGTCTTAATAAGACCACGTTCGGTATAAATACTTCCAGCTCTAGCTTGGGAAAATTTATCAATACATTTTAAATCAAATTTCATAATTTAATCAATAAACAAAGATACCAATCTATTTATGAGAAAATTATAATGTTAATTAATTAATTATAAACTCTTAAAAATACCAAAGTAAGTACTTTGCTAGTATATTCAATTAGTGTATTATTGTCATAAAATTATATACTAAACAAATGCCAGATATATCATATTTAAAATCATTTGCACAACAGGTTAGACGGGATATTCTTCGAATGGTTCATAAAGTGAATTCAGGACATCCTGGGGGCTCTCTTGGCTGTACAGAATTTCTTGTGTCCCTTTATAATGAAGTAATGGATCATGACACTAATTTTAATATTGATGGAAAAGATGAAGATATTTTCTTTTTGTCTAATGGGCATATATCACCTGTATTTTACAGTGTATTAGCTAGAAATGGTTATTTCCCTATCAAGGAGCTTAATACTTTTCGACTAATTGATTCAAGATTACAAGGTCATCCAACAACTCATGAGGGGCTTCCCGGTGTCAGAGTGGCATCTGGTTCTTTAGGACAAGGACTATCTGTTGCCATCGGAGCAGCTCTATCAAAAAAAATTAATAATGATATTAAAACCATTTTTGTTCTTATGGGAGATGGTGAACTTCAAGAAGGCCAGAACTGGGAGGCGCTGATGTATGCTTCAGCAAAATCTGTTGATAATATTATTGTTACAGTTGATATAAATGGAAAACAAATTGATGGACCCACAAATGAAGTACTTGATCTTGGCGATATTAGATCAAAATTTGAATCATTTGGATGGTTAACAATTGAACTAGATAAGGGAAATGATATTGAATCAATAATCTTAACTCTTAATAAAGCAATTAAATTACTTGGAAATGGGTCTCCAGTAGCTATATTAATGAAAACTGAAATGGGTAATGGAGTAGATTTTATGATGAATACTCATGCTTGGCACGGAAAAGCTCCTAATGATGAACAGTTAAAAATAGCACTTTTACAAAACCCTGAAACACTTGGTGATTTTTAAAATATGAATACATATAAAGACAAAGGAGCGATTGATACTAGATCTGGTTTTGGTGCAGGTTTAGCTGAATTAGGTAGAATCAACTCAAATGTTGTAGCGCTATGTGCTGATTTGATTGGTTCTCTAAAAATGGATGAATTCAAAAATGAAAATCCTGACAGATTTTTTCAAGTAGGAATTGCAGAAGCTAATATGATGGGGATAGCAGCAGGCCTAACAATAGGGGGAAAAATACCATTTACCGGAACCTTTGCAAATTTTTCAACTGGAAGAGTTTATGATCAAATACGTCAATCAATTGCATATTCTGGAAAAAATGTAAAGATCTGTGCATCTCACGCTGGAATAACTTTAGGTGAAGATGGAGCAACACATCAAATTCTGGAAGACATCGGCTTGATGAAAATGCTTCCTGGAATGGTTGTAATTAACCCTTGTGATTACAACCAAACTAAACAGGCAACTATTGCAATAGCTGACTATATAGGTCCTACTTATCTCAGGTTTGGAAGACCTAAAGTTCCAAATTTTACCTCTAAAAAAAATAATTTTAAAATAGGTGAAGGTATTCTTTTAATTGAAGGTTCAGATGTTACAATTGTCGCTACAGGACATCTTGTATGGGAGGCAATTTTAGCTGCAGAAAAGCTCAAAAAAATTAATATATCAGCTGAAGTAATAAATATTCACACTATTAAACCTTTAGATGAAAAAATCATCCTTAAATCGGTAATGAAAACAAAAGCAATAGTTACGGCTGAAGAACATAATATTTTAGGTGGTCTTGGAGAAAGTGTTTCTAGAGTTTTATCATTAAATTTTCCTGTGCCTCAAGAATTTGTTGGGACTATGGATACATTTGGTGAATCAGGAAAACCATCAGATCTCATGAAAAAATATGGTTTAAGCAATGAAAATATTGTTGAAAAAGTTGTTAAAGTAACCAAAAGAAAATGATCTGAATGAAAAATATTTTTTTAATATTTCTCATTTTGTCCCCAATGGTTTTACTTAGTCAAATAGATTATGGTATAAAGTTTGGCATAAACTTAAATAACAGTTCAAATATTTCTATAATTTCTCAGAATTTTGATACGAACATATCAAAAAAAGATTATAGTGGTTATAATATGGGTGGTTACATTTCATTGCAAGGACTCTTAATGGATCTCCGTGGTGAATTGCATTATGTAAAAATTAAAAATAGTAATGACTTAGTTCAGGATAGAATTGAAATTCCAGTAACGATAGGATACAAAATTCTTCCCTTTCTGAGTCTTTTTTTAGGTCCATCATTTCAATATGTTTTGGATGAATCTAGCTCAACTTTTTTACTGAGTAAATTAGAGGATAAAAGTACAATGGGATTAAATCTCGGAACTCGACTATATTTAGGGAAAATTCAGTTAGACTTAAGGTATGAAAGGGGTTTAAATGAAATGGAAACAAAAATAATAAATCAAAACAATTTGAATGTGGCTAAAATAGATTCAAGAAAATCATTAATCTCAATCGGTATGTCATACAAAATCAACTAGAAATATTTGGATCTAAGTAATCTGGGATTCCATCACCATCGGTATCATCAATTACACCATCTCCATCTTTATCCAACTCATTTATAGTAAAAACTCCATCGTTGTCATCATCAGGATCATATAAGTTTGGTGCTGAATCCTGGTCTGTATCATCATTTAGAGGATCTCCATCTAAATTGATATCCTCAAGATACGAGTCAAGTCCATCAGAGTCATGATCAGCAGTTGCAAGGGTGAGGAAATTAACAGTAAATATCAAGGGTGAATATGCAGGGATACCCCCAACGGAATTATTAAAATAACCAAGGGCAGAGGGAATAAAAAATATTCCTTGACCATAATCTTTAAAAGTATAAGTGCCATTCAAATTAATTTCATAAGTACCAGATTTTAAATTGGTCATTCCCATTCTAAAACCCTTTACGACTTTGGCTAAATCAAACCAAATCGGAACATCTCTTTGATCAAATATAAAACCATTTACAAGGCTACCCTTGTAACTAACAAATGTAGAATCAACATTATTAGGTTTTACACCTTTTCCTTCTCTTACAATGATATAATAAAGCTTTTGAGGAATGTCTATCCCATCTTGTTTAACAATAACTTCTTTTTCCTGGACATAATTAATTAGTGGGTTTTTATCATCGTTAGATTCATCTAAAGAATCAATTTTAATTGATATTGAGTAATCATTTGGTGCTGAACTAAAATCCTCATAGTTGTAAAAATGAGTTTCCAGGTATGATTTCAAGATATTGTCATCCACAATTGCCTGTTCAGCTGCATCACGAATTGCCAATGGATTATCATCCGAATTATCATCATCATCATTGTTATTACAACTAAAAAATAATAAAAAGAAAACTATTTTTAAAAAAAATAAATTTTGAAACTTCATTTGTTTAAATTAACCTACTTTTTAAAATATTTTTAAAAAAAATAAATGCGTATTGACCAATTATTATGGTGTCTAAGATATTACAAATCTCGATCTTTAGCAACTTCGGCTTGTAAAAAAGGATATATTAAAATCAATGGAGAAAATGTTAAACCATCCAAGGAGNTTATTGTTTTGGATAAAATAACTCTCAGGAAAAATCAGATTAATCATGAATTTAAAATATTAGATATTCCTAAAAACAGANTNGGAGCAAAATTATTAAATATATATCGANAAAATTTAANNAATAATGANCTAAANACAAAAAAATTTATGNCTTTAGNTGGAATTTTAAAAAGAAAAAAAGGNGAAGGNAGACCTACAAAAAAGGATAGGAGAAAATTAGATGATTTAAATAAATCCTAATTCACTAATTTNATNANCAAATGAATAAAAAAAAGATTTTAGATGCCAAAAAAATTAAACATGCTACCTTAAGGATNGCATATCAAATTCTTGANTCTAACATGGATGAAAAAGATATTTATTTAGTTGGAATTTTNGGAAATGGAAATNAACTTAGTAAACGTCTTGGAATAGAATTAAAAAGAATTTCTAANTTAAGAATTCATCAAATTGAGCTCATAATAGATAAAAAAAATCCAAGAAAATCAATTGAAATAAATACTGATATGATCGAACTTATNGATAAATCTNTTGTTGTNATTGATGATGTCCTAAACACTGGNAGCACATTATTATACTCAGTNAATAAATTTTTAACTATTCCTCTAAAAAAAATTCAAACNGTTGTGTTAGTTAATAGNAACCACAAATACTNCCCANTTAAAGCTGATTTTAAGGGCATATCACTTTCAACTTCTATNAAACAACATGTAAGTGTAATTTTAAATTCATCGAAAAACGAGGGGGTTTANTTAAGTTAAAATTCTTTCAAGTTCATTAACAATTGAATCTAAAGATTTATTATCTGTATCTAAAATAATTTTTGCTTTGTTATAATAAATAGATCTTTCAAAAAGATGTTTACTTATAAAATCTTTCAATAAATTCTTGGATTTTATTGATTTAATTAATGGTCTTTTGTCTTTTTCATTAAACAACCTATCAGTCAATACATTTACATTAGTTTTTAAGTATAATGTTTGAATTTGACTATTTCTATTTAAGAGCTCAATTGTATCAAAATAACATGGTGTTCCTCCTCCTAATGAGATAATAGATTGACTTAAATTATTTATTATTTTGGATAGAATTTTATATTCAATTTTTCTAAAATATAGTTCTCCTTTTTTTTTAAAAATTTTATCTATTGGATTATTTTCATGTAAAATTATCTCTTTATCTAAATCAATAAATGGAAGTTTGTAGTGAGATGATAATTTATTGCCTATTGTGGTTTTTCCAGAACCCATATATCCAATCAAAACTATTGTTTTATTCAAAATTATAATATTTATATTGTCCAAATTTAAAACAAAATAAAATTGAAAAATAGATTTATAGACAGTATATTTGCGACCAAATTAAGACTTGATAGCTCAGCTGGTAGAGCATCTCCCTTTTAAGGAGAGGGTCCTGGGTTCGAACCCCAGTCAAGTCACTTGTAAGACTTGATAGCTCAGCTGGTAGAGCATCTCCCTTTTAAGGAGAGGGTCCTGGGTTCGAACCCCAGTCAAGTCACTGAGCGCACGTGGCGGAATTGGTAGACGCGCTAGGTTGAGGGCCTAGTGGGAGTTAATCCTGTGGAAGTTCGAGTCTTCTCGTGCGCACAGTCAAAATACTTCATTCTTAATAATAATAAGACTTTTTTATTTTTGTAATTTTATATTGCTATGGTTTCATGTTTATTTATTTTAAGTTGTTATGAAGGAAATTTTTGATTCAATATCTGAAGATTTAAGTAAAGTTGTTACAGAAAAATATAGCACTTCTTTTTCGATGGCAACAAGATTAATTCATGGCTCAATTAGACAGGATATTTATAATATTTATGGCTTTGTAAGAGTTGCGGATGAAATCGTTGATACTTTTCATCAATATCCTAAAAAGAAAATTCTTGATAGATTTGAAGAAGATGTTTATATAGCAATTAAACAAAAAATTAGTATAAATCCAATACTAAACTCATTTCAAAATACTGTAAACAAATACAAAATTGATGTCAAACTAATTGAAGCTTTTTTACAAAGCATGAGATGGGATCTTAATAAAAAAATCTACAGTAACGATAAAGATTACAAAAAATATATTTACGGTTCAGCTGATGCAGTTGGACTAATGTGTCTCAAAATTTTTGTTAAAGGAGATGAAGATTTATATAAAAAACTTAAAAAATATGCCATGTCACTTGGATCAGCATTTCAAAAAGTTAATTTTTTAAGAGATATAAATATGGACTTCGAAGTATTGGATAGAACATATTTTCCTAGTCTTGACGTTAACAAGTTTGATGAAAAATCAAAAAAAAATATTATTGATGATATAGAAAAAGATTTCAATATTGCATTAAAAGGTATTGTTTTGCTTCCAATTGAAGCTCGTTTTGGTGTTTATATTGCATATAAATATTATATCAAGCTTCTTGAAAAACTTAAAAAAACTCCATCTCTTGAGATAAAAGATTCTAGAATTAGAGTTCCAAATTATCAAAAAGCTTTTATTTTATTAAATTGTTACTTTAAGTATAACCTAAAACTTTTATAAAAATGAAAACAATTTTATTTATTCTAGTTTTAATTTTGACATTTGTTTTTATGGAATTTATCGCTTGGTTTAGTCACAAGTACATTATGCATGGATTTTTATGGACTTTACATAAGGATCATCACAAAAAAGACCATGACTCTTGGTTTGAGAGAAATGATCTTTTTTTTATTTTTTACGCAGTTGTCAGCTTCATAAATGTCTACGCATGGGGAGAGCATGCTTTTTGGGCAGGACTTCCAATTGGAATTGGAATTTTTATCTACGGAGTATCTTACTTTATTGTACATGATATATTTATTCACCAGAGGTTTAAAATATTGAGAAATTCCAAAAACAGATATGCAAAGGGATTGAGAAGAGCTCATAAAATTCATCATAAAAATATAAACAAAGATGGGGGAGAATGTTTTGGTATGCTTTGGGTTCCTCTGAAATACTTTAAATAAAATTATTCTTTTAGCCAATTGTANTTTAAATTACATGACCTGTAACTTTCGTTAATATTTATGAACGTTGAACTAATTTTTTCAACCATCCATTTCTTGACAGTATTCAATTTTTTTCTTTTTAATGCCAACTCTTTTATTTTAATATAATCTTTTGAATAATCAGCAACATGTTCATCAAATCTGTTACTTACCTTAAGAATTTTGTATTTCTTTCTACCAGATCTATCCTCATCTATTAATGGAACAGATATTTGATTATCCTTCAAATACCTAATTTGATTATACAATACAGGATCAATTTTTGTTAACTCAAACCTATTATCACCAGTAACTGGATTTATTAGTACCCCTCCATTAAATTTTGTTTCTTTTTCTGATGAAAAATATAAAGCAGCGTCACTAAATGTTATCTCCTTATCAATTATCCGTTTTCTAATTGTATCTAATATTTTTTTTGATTTTGACAACTCTTCTTCATTTATTTTGGGACTTAATAATATATGCCTTATGTCAACTTCCTGGCCTCTAATCTTATCTACTTTTAGAATATGCCATCCAAACTCACTTCTAAAAGGTTCAGATATTTCACCTTCTGGTAAACTGAAAGCTACATCGCGGAATTCTTTAACCATTCTTGGCTTTTTTCTAGCAAGTGTATATTTTCCACCTGTAGATCTTGATCCAGGATCTTGAGAATATAATATTGCTTTTGAGGCAAAACTCGATCCACCCTCTAAAATATCTGACTTAAATGTTTTCAATTGATTAATAATTCTTTTTTTTTCATCATCTGAAACTTCTGGAGCAATTACAATTTGTGAAATTTCCAATTCAGTTCCAAAAACTGGTAAATCACTTTTAGGAATGGAATTAAAAAAATCCCTTACTTCCTCGGGTGTAATTGTAGTTTTTTCTATAATTTCATTTTGCATCAATGATGATAACTTTTGAATTTTATTAATTTCAAAAAGTTCATCTCTAAAACTCAATTCATTTGGTTTATTATAAAAATCTAAAACCTTTTCAATGCTTCCTAATTGTTCAATAAAATAATCTATGCTTTGACTAACATAATCATATATTTCTTGATCACTAATTTCTAAACTGTCTTGAATTGCATGATGAGCATATAATTTATCTTCCATTAGTTTAGATAACAACTCACATCGAGTAACACCTTTTGTATTTATGCCTTGAGATTTCATATCTACATACATTCTATCAATATCTGAATCAAGTATCACATAGTCGCCAACAACTGAAGCGACTCCATCAACTTTAATTTTTTCAATAATTTGTGTTTGAGACTGTGAGAATATAGAAAAGGTATTACAAGTAAATAAAAGATATATTACTAAACTATTTATAAATCTCAAATTTTTTGTTTTCGATAGCATCATTTATAATATCTTGATCAAATTTCTTTAAAAATTCAAATTTTCTTTGATTAAAAACTAAATTTCTTATTGAATTCTTAATATGTGAAAAAGGGGAGACTTCATTTTCCTTTAAATAATCTTCTATTTTAAACAAATATAGTTGTAATGATTGTTCAAATTGAAAATATTGTGGTTTTTTTATAGACAAAACTTTTTCTGGATTTATGAATGGTGCAATTTTTAAAAGAGTTTTTTTATTAATCCAAATACTATCGTTTAAAAAAGATTCTGTAAACTGAAATGAAATAGAATCTAAAAAAACTTTATCTTCCTTTGAAAATCTTGTAAAGCGATTTGATATAAATTTTCTGTCGATATTATCCCTTGGTAATCCTATAAATCTAATTTTATACAAGGGTTCTTTTAACAAAAAATTTGAAAAATTTCTCTTGTAATAATCAATTAACTGATTTTCAGTTATTATAGTATCAATTTTGTATTTCACAATATTTTCTTTGTAAGTATTATTATAAATATCAAACTTGTAATTATTTATCAATTTATCTATGATCTGTTTTTGTGAAATTGAAATATTCAATAAAGCTTTTTCATAAAATAAATAATTTTTTGCCCATGTGTTTATATAACTTTTTACTTTAATAATGGAATCATATGAAGATGAAAATTCAATATTTAAATTATCTATATCTGATTTATAGAGATAATTATTATTAACCCTTGCTATTAATTCATCTTGGCTTGCTTTACTTAAATCATCACAAGAAATTATAATAAATAGTAAAAAAATTATTTTAAAAATTTTCATTTTATTGTTTTTATATGTCATCTATTTGACAGCTATGAAAATATTCAAAAAAATTAATATATAACTTTTTATAATAATTAATATTTCAACNTATTACATTTCAANAGGTTAAAATAATTGATAAAAGAAAAAAATTGTAAATTGCAATAAATAATTTTCGGTGAGAAAAAAATTATTCTATATAATCTTACTTTTGTTTTTTAATTCGTTATCATTTGCTAACAAATACAAAACAGANGAATTACGTTTTTCAAATCCTGAAAAAATAATCTATGATGGCAATAGAATTATTTTAAATGGCTTTAANGGTAATGGTCAGGTAAATGTTTANTCAATAATTGGAAATAAAATAAAAGGAACCGAACTNATCGACCTATCCTCTGCGATTATTCCTTTNGATCTTAAAGAAGGAAATATGTANATAATTCAGGTGATTTATACTGTAAATAAAATTAAAACATTCAAAATTATAGCCTTTTAGGAACTAAGGACTATAATTTGGAGCCTCCTTTGTTATTGTTATGTTATGTGGATGACTTTCTCTTATTCCTGAATGAGTTATTTTAACAAAGTGACTATCAGTTTTTAATGAATCAATATTTTTTGCACCACAATAACCCATTCCAGCTCTTAAGCCACCTACAAACTGGTGAATACTTTCAAAAAGCTCCCCTTTATATGGTACCCTTCCAACAATACCCTCGGGAACTAATTTTTTAATGTCAGATTCAACATCTTGAAAATATCTTTCTTTGGATCCTTTTTTCATAGCCTCAATTGATCCCATACCTCTGTAAGACTTAAATTTTCTTCCCTCATATATGATTGTTTCTCCTGGAGACTCTTTTGTTCCGGCCAATAGAGATCCTAACATTACACAGTCTGCCCCGGCTGCTATTGCTTTAGGAATATCACCTGTATATCTTATTCCTCCATCAGCAATAATAGGGATATTTCTTCCTTTTAACGCTCTGGAAACATTTAATATTGCTGAAAATTGAGGAACCCCGACTCCTGCAATAATTCTTGTTGTNCAAATTGATCCAGGACCAATACCAACTTTTATAGCATCTGCTCCTAAATCAGCCAAAAAAATTGCAGCTTCTGGAGTTGCAATATTTCCGACTACAACATCAATATTTTTAAATTCTTTTTTTATTTTTTTTAAGATATTTCCAACTCCTTTAGAATGACCATGTGCAGTATCTATTACAATAGAATCAACTTGAGCTTCAATCAAAGCCCTTGTCCTTTTCAAAACATCACCACTTACTCCAACTGCTGCAGCGACTCTAAGTCTACCATATTTATCTTTATTTGCAATAGGCTTAGAGCTATGCTTGGTAATATCTCTAAAGGTAATTAATCCAACAAGTTTTCCATCTTTATCAACTACTGGTAATTTTTCTATTTTATGTTTTTGAAGAATTTCTTCTGCATCCTCAAGTGATGTACCTTCTTTTACAGTGATTAAATTATTTGAAGTCATTATTTCTGTTATGGGCCTTTTATTGTTCCTTTCAAATCTAAGATCACGATTAGTTACTATACCTTTCAAAAATCCTTTATCATTAACTATAGGTATTCCCCCTATACTATACTTTTTCATATTAGTTTTGGCATCTAAAACAATAGAAGTAAGTTTTAAAGTTACTGGATCCAAAATCATTCCCGATTCAGAGCGTTTTACATTTTTAACTTTCTCTACTTGTTCATCAATAGTCATATTTTTATGAATAACTCCGATACCCCCCTCCCTTGCAATAGCAATAGCCATTTTACTTTCAGTCACAGTATCCATAGCAGCAGATGAAATTGGAACATTTAATTCAATATTTTTGGAAAACTTGGATGTTATTGAAACTTCTCTAGGGAGAACCTCAGAAAAGGAGGGTACCAGTAAAACATCATCGTAAGTTAGACCTTCTTCAATAATCTTGGATGTGGACATTTGCAATTAATTTAAAACATAATTGCATCCAAATTTACAAAAAATAAATTAGATGCTTTTTTGGATTGTTTTCGATTACTTTTAATTAATTACTAAAAAATAAATTTTAAATAAAATCCTGAACTATATTTGCATTTTAAAAATAAAAAATGATCGATAAAATTGAATTAGAATTAAAACCCTACAGAGAATTATTAGTTAATCATTCGCTCTATAAAAACCTAAAAAATATAGATGATGTAAAGAAATTCATGGAAATGCATGTTTTTGCTGTTTGGGATTTCATGTCTCTTGTAAAAAAACTTCAAATAGAATTAACATGTGTTCAGATACCATGGATTCCTACTAAAGATTCTGGTAGTGCAAGACTTATAAATGAAATTGTTTGGGGAGAGGAAACGGATGTAGATAAAGATGGTAACGCTTTTAGTCACTTTGAAATGTATATTAATGCTATGAAAAGTATTAAGGCAGACCCATCAAAAATTAACAATTTGATTAACTCATTAGAGTCAAATATATCTTTAGACTCAGCGTTTGATAATATTCAAATTGATAATGCTGTTAAAGATTTTGTTAAATATTCTTTTTCTGTAATTAATCAAAATAAAATCCATGTTGTTGCTGCAGTTTTTACCTTTGGAAGAGAAGATTTATTACCTGACGTATTCATAAAATTTCTTGAGCAATTAAAAACTAAATATCCAGGTTCACTTGAAGATTTAGTATATTATTTCAAAAGACATATCGAGTTAGATGGAGATGAACACGGTCCAATGGCAATAAATATGATAAAAAATTTGTGTGGTGAAAACGAAACAAAATGGAATGAGGTAATTGAAGCTTCAAAACAGGCACTTCAAATGAGAATAAATTTATGGGACTCAATAAATAAGAAGATAATTCAAAATTCTTAAATTTTATGATGCGTCTTTACCTATCACTTTTTTTAATATTTAACTTTTCTTATTCTCAATTTGAAGTTGAAAAATATGCAAATAGTATAACCTCATCAGATTTAAAAAGTCTATTGTATGTTTATGCTTCAGATGAGTTTGAAGGAAGGGACACAGGTAGTTGGGGTCAGAAGCTAGCCGTAAACTTTTTAAAAGAATTTTATAAAAAAAATAAAATTTCAGCTGCAAAAAATACTAATGATTATTTTCAAGAAATGAAATTAAAATTCAGAAATGGTAAAGAGGTTTTTTCTGAAAATGTGGCTGCTTTTATTCCTGGTTGTGAAAAACCAGATGAATATATAATAATTTCTTCGCATTTGGATCATGTTGGTGTAATTAACGGTGAAATATATAATGGGGCAGACGATGATGGTTCAGGGACTGTAGCTCTTTTAGAAATGGCTCAAGCTTTTCAGTTAGCATTTCTTGAAGGNTTCGGTCCCAAAAGGTCCCTTCTTTTTTTACATTTAACTGGAGAAGAGAAAGGTTTACTTGGCTCAAAATATTACGTTGAAAACCCATTGTATCCAATCAATAATGCTGTTGCAAATTTAAATATTGATATGATTGGTAGATTGGATCCTAAAAGACCAGATAAAAATGAAAATTACATATATTTAATTGGTTCAGATAGATTAAGTCAAGAACTACATGAAGTTTCTGAGCAAGCGAATTTAAAATATGTGGGATTAGATATAGATTATACATTTAATGCTGAAAATGACCCAAACAGTTTTTACACAAGAAGCGATCATTACAATTTTGCAANAGAAAATATNCCTGTAATTTTTTATTTCAACGGAACACATGAGGACTATCACAAACCAACTGATACTCCTGATAAAATAAATTATGAACTATTATCAAAAAGAACTAAATTAATATTNTACACTGCTTGGGATTTAGCTAACAGAGAAAAGCGAATAAGNTTGNATGATGAATGAGNAAATTCTTTTTTTATATTCGTTTGCAGTTTTTATTTTAACTCTAAGTCCAGGCCCAGACATATTATTTTTAGTTTCTACAACTCTNAATAAGAATTTAAATAATGCCATTGTTACGGCTTTTGGCTTGTGTAGCGGAATTTTAATTCACACAGTTAGCGCAGCGTTTGGGTTAGGATATTTTGTATCTAAATTCCCTGAATTATTATCATTAATAAAACTAATTGGTTGTTTGTATTTAATTTATTTATCCTATCTATATTTTCCAAAAAAAAAATATAAAACAATAATTAACAAGAATTTTAATNTATTAAGTAAACCATTCACACAAGGACTAATAATGAACCTGAGCAACCCAAAAATTATATTATTCTTTATTAGTTTTTTTCCACAATTTATATTTCATGATCAATGGACAATTGAATTGCAATTTTATATTTTGGGATTATTATTTTCACTTATTTCACTTACAACATTCATTTGTATTTTAATCCTCATGAGTTTACTTATGAATAAATTAAATATTGAAAAACAAAGTAAAAGTCTATCATATATATCCTCTTTTACAATGATATGTCTAGCAGTATTTTTCTTGTTTAAAGAAATTGAGATTTTAATG
>PATA01000006.1 GCA_002713495.1 Flavobacteriaceae bacterium | reverse complement strand
AAAAGATAATGCAGAAAAAAGTGCAGACGATATTAAAGACGCTTTAGTATATTTATCTGACGATTGGGCTAAAGGTGTAATGAACCCAGACGATATAACTATCGTCGTAATTAAAAAAGCTGCTTAACCACAAATCCAATTTTTAATTAGATCAGCCTTTCCTTTTACTTTAATCGATGTTTTTTCAATAAACCCTTCATTATCATTTAATCTTTGAAATACACTTTCTGAAATTACTATTTCACCGGGTCTTGCATGGGAGCATAATCTTGCCGCTAGATTTACAGAATCGCCTATCACAGTATAATTCATCTGGCGTTCTGATCCAATATTTCCTGAAACTACTTTTCCATGATTTACTCCAATTCCGACTTCTAATTTTGGTAAATCTTGTTTAGTGTTTTCTTGGTTAAACTTTTCAAGAGCTTTGAGCATTTCTTTTGCGGAATTGACAGCACTTTGACAATCATTTTCTGATTTTAGAGGTACTCCATATAAGACCATTAGCTCGTCACCAATTATTTTATCAAGCGTACCATTATTTGCAAAAACTACATCAATCATAGCTTCAAAATAGCTATTTAATAAGTATACAACATCTGAAGGTTTCATTTTTTCAGATAGTGAAGTGAAACCTCTAATATCACAGAAAAGAACACAGACTTCACTTTGGGTACCGCCTAACTCTAATGATGTCTCATTGTGTAATAATTCATCCACTATGTTTTCAGAAACATATTTTTTAAATGTAGACTTAACTTTGTTTATTCCTGATAAGTCTTCAAAAGAAAAAACAACACCAGATCTATGATTATCTTCATTATAAACTGGTGAAAGGGTTAGATTTATTTCTTTAGAGGTGTCTTTATCATCTTGAATTTTAAAATTTTCCTCGTATAAAATCTCATCTAAAGTCTCTGATTTTTCTAGTAACTCTATTAAATTTGAATTATTTTGAAAAATCATAAGGTAATGGTTGTTTAATGCCTCTTCCTCTGAAAAACCAAATATTTTTTTCGCTGAATTGTTGACGAATTCAATCTCTCCTAAAATATTAATCATTATAATTCCGGTAGTTATTGAGGACATTATATTTTCAACTAATTTATTTGAAGTTTTTAATGAATCAATTAATCTAATATTGTCATAAGCAAGNCTTAATTTCTTAACTAAGCTATCAAAAAGTCGGAGATCCTNTTGAGTAAACCTTACCAAGCCATTTCTGCTCTCTTTATCAAAAAGTAATATTACTCCTTCAATGATTCCTGATGAAATTATTGGGCTTACAACACAGTTCTTTTTTGATGATTTTAGCAAATCATAATCTTGAGTTTTGTCTATTATTTTNGACCTCTTATCATTATTCAANTCTTTCAATATTCCTTTTGTAATTCTAACTATTTTTTTTGGCAAATCCTCACCTAAAATGTTGAACTGTGAAATAACACTGAAAAATCCTGATTTCTCATCTTTTAACAAAATCATTCCTTTAGACGCATTTAAAATTGAAATTATTGTTACTAAAATATTCTGAAATAAATTTTCCTTGACACCCTCCTGAGAGTCAATTATTTCAGTTATATCAATTAAAGATTCNATTTCTAATAATTTANCCTTTAGTTCTTTATTTGAATTATAAAGCCTAGACTCTAATTCTTTTTGTAAAATTTTATTCTCTATTTGCTTTTTAAAGTCAAAGATCAGTTCTTTCAGTCTTTCTGATATATTGCCTGTATTTGGTANGAATAGATAACCTATGATTTTTTTATCATTTTTAACAGGAAAGATTATACATGATTTTTGTTTCCTGAAGTTAAATAATGAAGAAATTTCCTTACCCTCAGAAGATGTCTTATCTAGTATTTTAAAAAATTCTTTATCACAATTTATTTTATTATCAAAATAATTGTCTTCATAAAAATCAATTAGATCAATAGACTTAATTATTGTTTTTTTTGAAAAAAAAGTAACTTGAAAGTCTTCTAAACCTTTAATAGAAGTTAAATATTNATATTTATTCTTAAAAGACTTCAGTTCACTAAGTTGGAATTTATCTTTCAAGACTTATTGAATTATTCTAAGACATGTTTTTTAGAGCTTCTTCTTGGGTTGGATAACTTTCACAATACTTTGTTAAGCCCATTATTTTAAATGTCTTTTCAATAATTGTAGCAAGATTACAGAAAGCCAAAATTCCATCAACCTCTTGAAGTTCTTCGATTAACTCGATTAGAATTGACGCTCCTATACTATTTACTATGTTTGATCTTTCGAGGTTAATCAAAATTTTATTTGCACCTTTTTTGATATGCTCTTGAGCAGCTTTTTGAATTTCTTCACCTAAATCCTTATTAAGATATCCCTCGGTTGTAATGATTAACACATTATCTTTTGTCTCTACATTTGTTACACTGTTCATTTTTTATTCTTTTTTTTGGTCATGGTTAGTGTTGTTCCTGTATGATCTGACTCAAAATTCACGGTATCCATTAATTCTTTAATTAACATGATTCCCCAACCTCTTTTCTTTTCAGAAGTAGTTAGCTTAGTTTCTATATTTGGAATTTTTACGTTAGTNGAATCAAAACCCTTACCCTTATCAATGACTTTTATNGTTAAGTTATCATCATCAATTAAAAAATGAATATATATTTCACTTTTCGATTCTGAATGTTCAAATGCATTAATACAGGCTTCAATTAATGCCATTGATATCTCAGCTGATTTTTCCTCAGATAAGTCCATGTGTTTTGAAACAACCTCAGCAGTTTGAGTTGCTACAAGCTCCATGTTTTTTAGAATCGGTAATTTTAATTCTACAGTAGGTTTTTTACTCATTTAATTATTTTTAAAAAGTAATAGATTTATCTATTTTACAGAAATGTAGGTAAATTTAGAAAAAATTGGTTGTCTTTTAAAAGTTTTTAGTTGTTTTTTAAAACCAACTTAAGAGCTTTGGTTATTAATTTAATAGATAAATAATAGGTAAATTAGATTAAATGAAACTTTTAACTCCACGACAAAAAAAAATTGCTGGTTTAGTTCAAAAAGAACTGGCTCTATTAATCAATAATAAAATCAAACTTTCAGGGAACAAAGGGTTGATTGTTTCAATAACAAAAGTTGTTGTGTCAATCGATATTTCATTGGCAAAAATTTATTTAAGCGTCTTTCCGTCTGAAAAGGCAAGTAGTTTCTTGTCTTATTTAAAAGAAAATAAGATGCGGTTTAAACATGATCTTTCTCAAAAAATNAAAAATCAATTGAGAAAAACACCTGAACTGTCTTTTTTTATCGACGATTCATTAGATTATATTGATAATATAAATACTGCATTAAAAAATCCAGAAAATCCACTAAAAATTGGAAATAGTGATTCTAAATAATTTCAATTATGAATGTTTCTCTTCGAATTGCCTTGAAATACCTATTTTCAAAAAATAAAAAATCTATTATAAATAGAATTAATAGGTTCTCTATCATTACCCTTATAATAAGCTCTGCCTCACTTCTTATTGTAATGAGTGGTTTTGAAGGCTTGAAAAATTTTGGTATGAATTTGTACGAAATTTTTGAACCCGATTTTACTGTTATTCCTGAAAAAGGNAAAAAGTTTTCAATTTTGGATTCCCAAATAAAAAAAATTCATGCCTCAGAGGGAGTTCTCTCAATTAGTGGTGTAATTGAAGAAAAAGTTTTTTTAAGCTTTAAAGATAAAACTCATGTGGCGTATTTAAAGGGTGTTTCTCCTTCTTATATTGAAGTAAACCCAATAGATAGTCTAATTTCTAATGGAAATTGGATTGACCATGAATCCAACTCTATAGTTTTAGGTAAGGGTCTTTCTCAAATTCTTGGAGCTGGAGTAAATGATTACTCNTCTTATNTAGAAGTATCCGTACCTAAAAACAAAAAGTTGCGCTTCGGAGAAACTCCAATGAAATCAATTTTCAGTTCTATAGGTGGCATCTTTCAAATTTCTAAAGAGTTTGATGATAAATTTATTTTTAGCTCTTCCGAGTTTGCAAGAGAACTTTTNGGTTTAGATCAAAGCTCATATTCGTATTTGGCGTTGAANACACAAAATGATTTTTCAAAGAAAGAAATAGCTCTTATTTTGAATGAAATAATACCTGAAAAGTATATAATAAAATCAAGGTCCGATAAGAATTCTGCAATTAATAGGATGGTTAAGATTGAAAATTTAGCTGTTTACTTAATNTTTTCATTAGTAATAATTATCTCTTTATTTAATTTAATTGGTTCNTTNCTAATGATGTTTTTNGATAAATCNGACGAGCTTAAAACAATATTGTCNTTGGGGGAGACACCAAAAAACATTCAAAAGATTTTTTTGTTTATTGGACTTTTAATNTCANGTTTAGGATCATTATCNGGGATTNTAATAGGGTCATTAATATTANTGTTACAAAATCATTTTCATTTTTTNTATGTTCCTGGAACCTCAATTCCATANCCGGTGATATTAACTTTTAAAAATATTCTAATAGTTTTCTTTACCGTTTTAATACTAGGAAGTTTTACTTCAGTNTGGGCAACTAGAGGNATGAAAAAACCGATTATTTAAATCTTTAGCTAATCACAAATTCTTCTCGCCTTTGAATCAATTCATCAAACACGCTAAAAACATCTTTGGAAAAATTTGATGTAACCATTCTTGTCCTGTATTGCTTAAAGTTTGGAATACCCCTAAAATAATTAGAATAATGTCTTCTCGTTTCTAAAACNCCCAGGGTTTCACCTTTCCATTTAATAGCCATCTTTANATGTTCTTTAGCAACTTTTACTCTGTCAAATAATGACGGAGATACAGGAATAGAACCGTCCTTTAAAAAACTTTTAACTTGATTAAAAAACCAAGGATTACCTATTGAAGCTCTTCCAATCATTGCTCCATCAAGTCCGTATTCGTCTCGAATTATTTTTACTTTTTCTGGAGTATTAATATCACCATTTGCAAAAACAGGAATNCTTAATCTCGGATTGTTTTTTACTTTAGCTATTTCATTCCAATTTGCTTCNCCCTTGTACATCTGAGCTCTNGTCCTGCCGTGAATAGAAATTGCAGAAATACCTATATCTTGGAGTCTTTCTGAAACATCAACAATTTGTATTGAATTATGATCCCATCCAAGTCTAGTCTTTACTGTTACTGGTAAATTTGTTCTATTAACAATTTCTTTTGTAAGCTTGACCATTAAGGGTATGTCTTTTANAATCCCTGCTCCAGCACCCTTACATACAACTTTTTTTACAGGACAACCATAATTAATGTCAATCACATCAGGNTTTGTTTTTTCAACTATCTCAACTGCTTTTAGCATTGAGTCTATATTTGATCCGAAAATCTGAATTCCAATTGGCCTCTCTTTTTCATAAATATCAAGCTTTTGAATGCTTTTTGCTGCATCTCGAATTAAACCTTCGCTTGAAATAAATTCAGTATACATAATATCTGCTCCATTTCTTTTGCAGAGAATCCTAAATGGTGGATCACTAACGTCCTCCATTGGAGCCAATAGAAGAGGAAAATCTGGTAAAGAAATGTTTCCAATATCCATTTAAAATTTTTTGCTAAACTAATAAAAATATAGATTTCAACTTTCATCTATAATTATTTGAATTATGTTTTGAAAATAGAGCTATAAAGGATTTACAATTTGATATCTTTGATATTTAATTTACGGACTTGATGAAAAACATTAGGAACTTTTGTATAATTGCTCACATTGATCATGGAAAAAGTACCCTCGCGGATAGACTTTTGGACTATACTGGTGCGGTAACAGAAAGGGAAAAACAAGATCAATTACTTGATAATATGGATTTGGAAAGAGAAAGGGGCATAACTATAAAGTCCCATGCAATTCAGATGAGTTACTTTCATGGGGGAGAAAATTACATATTTAACCTAATTGATACCCCAGGTCATGTGGATTTTTCATACGAAGTGTCTAGATCAATTGCCGCATGTGAAGGTGCTTTGTTAGTTGTTGATGCAGCTCAAAGTATTCAAGCACAAACAATTTCAAACCTCTATTTAGCCCTAGAGAATGATTTAGAGATAATTCCAGTTTTAAATAAAATTGATCTGCCCTCTGCTAATCAAGAAGAAGTTACGGATGATATTGTCTCTCTACTCGGTTGCACCCATGAAGAGGTAATCCCTACCTCTGCAAAAAGTGGCTTGGGAATTAATTTAATTCTAGATACAATTATCAAAAAAATCCCTCCTCCAAAAGGCAATGTTACTATGCCTTTACAGGCATTAATTTTTGATTCAAAATACAACCCTTTTAGAGGAGTAGAGACTTATTTTAGAATTATTAATGGAAAAATAAAAAAGGGGGACAAAATTCGTTTTTTAGCAACTAACAAGGACTATACTGCAGATGAAATTGGAGTTTTAAAGCTCAAACAAGAACCTAGGAATTATATTGAAGCTGGTGATGTAGGGTATTTAATTACCGGAATAAAAGATGCTAGTGAAGTAAAAGTGGGTGATACCATCAGTCATTCAGAAAATACAAGCTTNAATGCAATAGAGGGTTTTGAAGANGTAAAACCTATGGTTTTTGCAGGTATATATCCTGTTGACACNGAAGACTATGAGGAGCTTAGAGCAAGTATGGAAAAACTTCAACTTAATGANGCTTCATTGGTTTTTTCACCTGAAAGTTCAGCTGCACTTGGGTTTGGATTTCGTTGCGGATTTCTNGGTATGTTGCACCTAGAGATAATTCAAGAAAGGCTTGAAAGAGAATTTTCAATGACTGTAATTACTACCGTTCCAAATGTTTCATATCAGGCATACATTAAAAAAAGCCCTGAGGATATTATTCAGGTNAATAACCCCTCNGACCTTCCAGGTTCTTCTTTCTTGGATCGTGTAGAAGAACCCTACATAAACGCCTCTATTATAACTAAATCAGATTTTGTTGGAAATGTAATGTCTCTATGCATAGAAAAAAGAGGAATTATTAAAAACCAGACTTACCTTACTCCTTTGAGAGTTGAATTAACTTTTGAATTACCTCTGTCAGAAATCGTATTTGACTTCTACGATCGTCTAAAAACAGTCTCAAAAGGTTATGCTTCCTTTGATTATTCCCCTATTGGCTTTAGAGCATCTAAACTAGTAAAAGTAGATATTCTATTGAATGGAAATCAAGTGGATGCNCTCTCTGCACTTATTCATGTAAATAACGCATATAACATCGGTAAAAAAATGTGCGAAAAATTAAAGGAGTTAATTCCAAGACAACAATTTGATATTCCTGTACAAGCTGCAATTGGGGCGAAAATTATTTCCAGAGAAACAATTAAAGCACTTAGAAAAGATGTTACNGCTAAATGTTATGGTGGTGATATCACAAGAAAAAGAAANCTTTTAGAAAAACAAAAGAAAGGAAAAAAGAAAATGCGACAAATTGGTAATGTTGAAATTCCTCAGCAAGCTTTCATGGCTGTTCTAAAANTGAATGATTAAGGTCTTNCCTCAAACATTATTCAANACATTTTTTTGTATATTAATTAAAACATCATTNGATATTGAACTCAACAAGATTTAAAAACATATTAATTGGGTTTGCTTTTTCCCCNAATTTAAGGGCGAATGTCTATGANGCTCTTCGTTTGTCAGTTAGCTTAAANGGCTGCTTATTTTTTNTGCATGTAGGAAAGAAAACTCAAATAAAAAATAATAAGCTTAATGATATTTTATCTCTTTCACCAATAAAACCAAAAAAAATTACCATTTTATGGAAAGAAGGTGATGCTGTAAGTACAATAGTTAATGAGTGCAAGAATAATAATATTGACTTGCTTCTTCTTGGTGCACTNCANCGAGAGAATGTTTTAAAATTTTACTTAGGTTCAATTGCTAGAAAAATTACCAGGAAATCCCCTTGTTCTGTTTTACTCTTAATAAAACCAAGTACTGAAATAATTAGAAAAAAGCATATGGTGGTTAATGCATTTAAAAGTTCACAAACAATGGATACAATTTTAGCTGCTTTTGAATATGCTAANAAATTAAACTTTCCCAAAATTACGTTAGTTGATGAAATTAATCACTCTGAAATAAACGTAAATATTGATGACGACATTAGCCTAAAAAAAGCCACAAAAAAAAGAGAGGAGCTGACTANAAAAGAGGAANATAGAGTTTCTGAAATTATAAAATCTATTCCATCAGGTCTGTTGAAGGAAAAACAAATAAAGTCTCAAAGTATTTTTGGAACCAGAGGATACTCTATCGGTCATTATGCAAGAGTAACCAGAGCTGATTTGTTAGTTATAAACTCTGAGGAAAAAAGAAAATACTTCTGGCACAGGTTTTTTCCAAAAGACCTAGAGCATATCCTCTCTGAAATTCCAACTGATATTCTAATTGTTAAAAAGAACCAAGATGAATAAAATAAGTTCGAGAATGTCCAGTGTTAGTTCTCTTCCAAAAAATATTTTTTCTGGATTTGTTGTCTCTCTGGTTGCACTTCCACTTGGCCTTGGTTTAGCTATAGCCTCTGAAGCCCCCCCAATTGCTGGCGTTATTGCGTCGATTGTTGGGGGCATAGTTTGTTCTATCTTTGGNGGATCAAATCTAACTATAACTGGTCCAGGAAATGGACTAGTTATTGTACTTCTATACTCAATTAGTTCCCTTGGAGGAGGAGATCTCTATCAGGGATACCTGTTTACTCTTGCTGCAATTGTTTTTTCAGGTGTTTTGATGTTTTTGTTCGGAGTCTTTAGACTTGGTGCGTTNAGTGAGTTTTTTCCTTCTTCTTCTCTTCAGGGTATGTTNGCGGCAATTGGAATTGGAATCTTAGCAAAACAATTACACGTGATGTTAGGTGTAACCTCAGTTAATGGAACACCTTTAAGAGTTTTATCAAAAATCCCTGATACTTTATCTTTTTTATTTTCAAACCTCACAATTAGTTTTTGGATACCGGTATTCCTTGGACTATTTTCTTTGATTATTTTGGTTTTTTACTCTAAATTGAGAAGCCCAATATTTCAGATGATCCCCGCACCTATGTGGGTAATTGTTCTTGCTGTCGCGTTGTCTTTTTATTTAGANATTTTTACTAATAACACGATAGGCTTTTCTTCGGATCTAATGATCCGACTACCTAAAAATATAATTACCAACATTCCCTCACCTGACTATACTTTAGTTGGCNCGTCAAGGTTTATCTCAACAGTNATTTCAATTACTTTAATTGCAAGTATTGAATCCCTTTTAAGCATAAAGGCAGTAGACAAACTTGACCCCAAAAAAAGAAGATCTAATGTCAATAAAGACCTAAGGTCTCTTGGTGCAGCCACTGCTCTCAGCGGATTACTTGGTGGGCTTCCGGTGGTTACAGTTATAGCAAGAAGCTCTGTTAATGTAAACAATGGAGGAAACAACAGATCATCAAATTTTGCTCACGCAATGTTTCTATTATTATTTATTCTAATATTTCAGGACTTAATCGAACGGATTGCCCTTCCCTCTCTTGCTGCAATTCTTGTATACACTGGTTATAAACTAGCTGCTCCAGATAATTTTATTAGAATTCTTAAAATTGGAAAAGAACAAGCAGCCATNTTTATCGTAACTTTTATAATAACACTTACAAACGGCATTGTAATTGGAATAATAACTGGTATCTTTTTTACTTTTCTAATTCATATTTTCTTAAACAGTAGTTTTTTTCTTTTTAGTAGGAACTGGCTAAAGCCAAATGTCTTGATGTATCTTGAAAATGAAACAGGAAATTATTATTTAAGTGTCAAAAACTTTTGTAGTTTTTTGAACTTTTTTAAACTTAAAAAAAAGCTTGATGAAATACCGGAGTCATCCAGAGTTATTGTGGATTTTTCTCTTTGTGATTTTGTGGATCATACTGTTATGGAGGGGCTTGGTGAATATCTCCCTGTCTTTGAAAAAAAAGGTGGTAATATTGAAATAATTGGCTTAGACTCACACATTGCTGACACTCAACACCCTTTTGCAATAAGAAAAAATTTACCTTCATTTGATTTCTTTAGGCTTCAAAACAATCTAACTAAAAGGCAAATCTCTTTAAAAAGTTTTGCCAAAGATCTTTCTTGGAATTATTTCCCTGAACCCTCCCTTGAAACAAAACTCCTAGAAGGATTTGAGTATTTTAAAACAAAGACTATAAATTATCAGTATAATGAACTAACAGATTCTCATGGGGCGAATAGTTTATTTGATTTATCATATAGTGAAGGTGCCTTTATTGCTAAAGATAATCTTCTTGGAACTTTTTTATTAATAAATACAAAAAAGTCTATTCCGGTATTTATTATAGAGCGTGATTTTATTTTCAGTGGTCTTGGGGATCAAACTAACTTCAGAGAAGTAAACTTTAAAATGTATCCTGATTTTTCAAATAGATTCTTTTTAATTGGTCCTGATACTGATGCACTAAAAAAATTATTCGATGCTGAACTTGTGTTTTTTTTCGAAAGTCATGCATATTTTAGAATTGAGTCTAGTGGTAACAAAATCTTAATAAAAAGTAAAAGCCGTTTACTTAGTCTTCAAGAAATTAAAGGTCTTATTTCTTTTGCTAAGGAACTAATGCTTCTATTGAACAAAAAATATGTATCTAAATAAAACCACTTATTAAATTATGAATCTGTACAGTATTCAAACAGGAAATTTTAAGCTTGACGGGGGAGCTATGTTCGGTGTCGTTCCTAAATCTATTTGGAAAAGGACCAACCCTTCTGACGAATTTAATAGGATATCCATGTCAGCTCGCTCACTTTTAATTGAAAAACATAATCATCTAATATTAGTTGATACTGGGCTTGGGAATAAACAGCCAGAAGCTTTTTTCAAACATTATGGGCTTTGGGGAGATCATTGCATTGATAAATCCCTTAGAGAGCATGGTTTCCACCGCGATGATATAACTGATGTGTTTTTAACCCATTTACATTTTGATCATTGTGGTGGTGCGATAAGAAAAAATTCAAGTGGAAATTTAGTTCCTTCGTTTAAAAATGCTTCCTATTGGGTTCATAAAGGACAATGGGACTGGGCTAAAAACCCAAATGTTAGAGAAAAAGCATCTTTTCTTACCGAAAATATTTTGCCAATTGAGTCTTCTGGACAGCTTAAATTTATNGAAGATCTTGGGCCTTGTCTGAAAATTGCTGATTTAGGACTTGATGCCNTAGTATTCGATGGTCACACTGAAAAACAAATGCTTCCCTTAATTAAATTTAAAAAACATACAATTGTCTTTGCAGCAGATCTTGTACCTACTGTTGGTCATATTCCTGTTCCCTATATNATGAGTTATGATACCCGCCCACTGTTAACACTAGATGAAAAAGCATCTTTTTTAAAAAAAGCGGAGAAAAATAAATGGATCCTCTTTATGGAACATGACCCTGAAAATGAATTGGCCTTTTTAAAAAATACGGAAAAGGGTGTCAGATTAGATTTTTGTTCAACAATTAAAGACTTCTTCTAAGCACATTTTAAATTGGAGAAACAATAAATTTCGTTTGAAAAATAACGAGAATGTTTAAATTAGCAATACTTAAAAATCATAAAACATGTTAAAACCTTGTTTCTTTCTATATTTCTTTCTTTTGAGCTTCCGTTTTGCTTTTTCTCAAACCTATTGGCAACAGTCTGTGGATTATAAAATGACTGTGGATATGGATGTTAATACTTTCAGGTACTCCGGTTCTCAAGAACTGTTATATACAAACAATTCTCCTGACACATTAAAGATGGTTTTTTATCACATGTTTTATAATGCTTTCAAACCAGGAAGTGAAATGGCAACAAGGGTTAAATCTGGAAAAGACATAAACGTCAGATTTCAATATATGCCAAACATAGATAGCCTTAAAAAGTCTGAACAAGGATATATAAATGCAATAAACTTAAAACAAGATGGTGTTTTGCTTTCGCCCATCAACTCAGAAACCATTCTGGAGGTTCCACTTCACAAACCCCTAAATCCTGGAGAAAAAACAAAACTGACGATGAATTTTGAAGGACAGCTACCAAAAGTTATTAATCGTGCCGGGAGAAACTCTGATGAAGGTGTTGCCATTTCAATGTCTCAATGGTACCCAAAGATGGCCGAATATGATTATGATGGGTGGAATGCTGAACCCTATCTTGGTAGAGAGTTTCATGGTGTTTGGGGTGATTTCGATGTTACAATAAATATTGATAAAGACTATACTGTTGCCTCAAGTGGTTATTTACAAAACCCTGAAAATTATGGTCATGGTTATGGTGGTGTTCAAAAAAAAACTTTACGTAAAAAGCTTTCATGGCGGTTTATAGCACCAAATGTGCATGACTTCACGTGGGCCGCTGATCCAGAATATATTCACGATACATATCCTGGGCCAAATAATGTTACCCTACATTTTTTTTATAAAAACAACCCAAAAATAATAGATAACTGGAAACGACTTCAGCCTAAAACAGCTGATTTCATGAGGTTTTTTAATAATACCATTGGTCCCTACCCCTATAAAGAATACAATGTTGTTCAGGGTGGTCAAGGTGGAATGGAATACGCAATGTTAACCTTAATCACAGGGGACAGAAGTTTTAGAAGCTTGGCGGGTGTTACATCCCACGAATTAGCACACTCATGGTTTCAGCATGTTTTAGCAACAAACGAAATTAAGCATGAGTGGATGGACGAAGGATTTACTTCTTATATTTCAACAATTGCAGAAGACATAATACTAGAAGAAAATGCTTCTTTCCCTTTAATATCCTCATATAATAGATATTTCCAATTGGCAACCTCAGGAAAAGAACAACCACAATCTACTAACTCAAACAGATATGATTACAATTTTGGTTACGAGGCAACAGCATATAGTAAAGGGGCTGTTTTTTTGGCACAACTGGGTTACATAATAGGTCCTGACAATCTTGCTAAAACAATAAAAGACTATTATTCCCAGTACAAATTCACACACCCTACGCCCAATGACTTTAGAAGGGTTGCCGAAGCTGTATCTGGAATTCAATTAAAATGGTATTTAACAGACTGGACCCAAACAACTAATACAATTGATTATGCAATTAGATCAGTTAATGCAATTGAAAATAAAACTTTGATTGTTTTAAAAAGAATTGGTTCAACTCCAATGCCGCTGGATGTTTTAGTGACTTTCAAAGATGGTACCCAGGAAATGCATTACATTCCCATTGCTTTGATGCGTGGAGAAAAAAATAATCCATATGATGGTCTAAATTGGATTGTTGAAAAAGATTGGGCTTGGGCCTTCCAAAACTATCAGCTTGAAATTAAGAGATCAAAGGAGGAAATTTCCACGATTGTAATCGATCCTTCTTTTTATATGGCAGACATAGATAGAAGTAACAATAATTACTCTGCCTTTAAACGTTAAGTGGTGGTTTTTTCTTTCATTAAATCAAAACGTGTTTTCAAAAAGGTGTTCGAAGATGGTCGGTTTATAAAAGGTAAAAACATTTCCCTTAAATACATAAGCGGGGGCTCTGATAAAATTGAGTTCGGTATGGTTGTCCCGCAAAAAAAAATTCCTTTAGCTGTAAACAGAAATTTGATTCGTAGAAGAATTAAATTTTTAATCAGGCAAAAATCTTTTATTGACACAAAAAGAATTCCTATAGGTTTTTATTTACTTATTTATTCTGCCCGAACAGTTCTACCGTATGAAAAGATAAAGGACTCAGTGTTGTTAGCTTTTTCTAGGGTTTATCGAGATACATAGCGCAATGTGGTATTCCGTCTTCTAAATAATCTTCTCCCTTATAGACAAACCCTTGAGCAACATAAAAGTTTTTCAAATATGTTTGAGCTGATATTTTTATTGCGTCATTTGGGTATAATTCAAAGCACTTTTTTACAGAAAACTGCATTAATTTTTTTCCTATTGTTTTGTATCTTTCTTTCTTTTTGACAACTACCCTTCCTATTGAACTATACTTTTCATATGATGTTCCTTTTTTTAATATTCTTGCGTAACCAATTAACTTATCCTCTTCCTTAATCAACACATGAATTGCTTCGAGATCTTTTTTGTCAATATCTTGATATATACAGTTTTGTTCAATCACAAAAACCTCACTTCTCAGCCTTAATATGTAGTATATATCATCAACCGTCAATTCTTTAAATTTATAATAGCTATATTTCAACTTTGTTTTACTTCAGATATTTTATCAACTCTATTTTTGTGCCTTCCTCCTTCAAAAGGAGTTTTTATAAAAGCTTCCAGCATCATTATCGCTTCCTCGAATGAAACATATCTTGCTGGAATACTTATTATATTTGCATTGTTGTGTTTTCTTGCTAGAACGGAAATTTCCTCAGACCAACAAAGCGCTGCTCTTACATTTTTATTTTTATTTGCAGTCATTGCTGCTCCATTTCCACTTCCACATATAATAACCCCCAGAATATTAGTTGATTTAGAAATTAATTCAGCAACAGGATGAATGTGGTCTGGATAATCTACACTCTCACTCTTGTCTGTTCCGAAGTTTTTAACTTGATGCCCTTTTTCCTCGAGATATTTTATGATTTTGAACTTTAAATCAACTCCGGCATGATCGTTGCCAATAGCAATTTTCATTTTTTTTTTTTTTTAAAATTACAAATCTATTTTGTGGTTAATAAATATTGTTTGCATTGTTTTAATTTATGTTGATAACTAAAACAACTTTTTTTGTTTTTAATTATTTTTTTTATGNTTATAAATAATTTAATAATTTTTGTTTTAAGTTGTCTTTATTTCTACTAATTCTTCCAACAATTATTTTAGATATACTAACAATTTATATTTATTTATTTTATTTTTTTATCAACAATTTTAGTTATAAACAGGTTTTTATAAGTTAGCTAATTAGTTCATTACTAGTTTTTTAGTTTCATATTATGTGTTCATAATTTTATTTAATTTTTCAATTTTTTAAAATCCTAGTTTTTAAATGAAATTTTATGTAACAAATTAACAAGCTATAATAATCATGTTTTTTTTTTATTATTAATCTTTAATTTATGTATATATGTTTAATTCTGTTTATAAGCCTAATAAAACTATAATTTTTAATTTTGAATCATATATAATACTATGTCAAATAAAAAAAAGAAGAGACTTGAACTAAAGGTTTTAGGTGTATTTAAAAGGAATAAAAATAAAAGCTTTAACTCCAACCAATTATCAAANATGGTTGAAATAAAAGATTANAAAGATNAACAGAAAATAAGCTTGATNCTAAAAAAATTACNTAATATAAATAAGATTAAATCAATTAAGAGTGGAAAATATATTTTTAATGAACGAGATAAGAAATATAAAGAGGGAATATTAGATATAACTAGTTCAGGAAACGGATACTTATTATTAAATGACGAAGATGTTTTTATTTCAAAAAAAAAACTTAATAAAGCTCTACACAATGATAGAGTTAGAGTTTACGTCTACGAAAGAAGAGGTGACAATAATAAGCTATCAGGAGAAATAGTTGAAGTAATTAATAGACCAATACAAAAATATGTTGGGGTTGTTCAAAAAACAAAAGAATTTGGTTTTGTTTTAACAAGAGGCCCAAAAATGTATACTGANGTTTTTCTTCCATTAAAAGAGATGGAAAAAGTACAGGATGGAGATAAAGTTCTGGTAAAAATAACAGACTGGCCTCAAAGTGCTCATTCGCCATTTGGAGAAATTATAAAGNTTTTAGGGAAACCTGGTGATACAGATGTTGAGATGGACTCAATACTATANGATTACGGTATTTCAAATAGTTTTTCTTCTCGAATATATAATGAAGCTAAAAATATAGATAAAAGAATTCTAAATGAAGAAATACTNAAAAGAAAGGATTACAGAGAAACATTAACTTTCACTATTGATCCTGAAACAGCAAATGATTTTGATGATGCTATTTCTTATAAAAAAATAAAAAATAATTTAATAGAAGTTGGTATTCATATCGCCGACGTTACTCATTACTTAAAGGAAAATAGCGAATTAGATAAAGAGGCATATAAAAGAGCAACNTCAGTATATTTAGTTGACAGAGTAATACCTATGTTACCTGAAATATTATCCAATAATTTGTGTTCTCTAAAACCAAACGAAGATAAATATACTTTTTCAGCNGTTTTTNAGATTGATAAAAACGGAAAAGTATTTTCCGAATGGTTTGGTAAGACAATAATAAAATCTGATAAAAGATTTNCTTATGANGAGGTTCAGTACATAATCGAAAATAAAAATACAACAATAGGAGAAAAAGTATCGTTAAATAAAAAGAAATATTCGATAAAAAAAGATACTTTGAACGCAATTCTAGATCTGGATAAAGTTGCCAAATCATTAAGAAAAGAAAGAATGATAAAAGGAGCTTTGTCGTTTGATAAAGTTGAAGTGGACTTTATCNTTAATTCAAAAAAGGAACCTACAGGAATTAAACTCAAAGAATCTAAGGAATCAAANAAACTAGTCGAAGAATATATGTTACTGGCTAATAGAAAAGTAGCTGAATTCATTTTTAAAAAAAAACCGTCAAGANCATTTGTTTANAGAGTTCATGATCAACCCGATGAAGAAAAAATAAAAAATTTAAAGGAAGTGGTAAACAGNTTTGGGTATAAAATAAAANTAGATAATCAAAANCTTAATGATTCTTTAAATAATTTATTTTTAAAAATTAAAGGAAAACCCGAACAAAACATGATAGATACTTTAACGATTAGATCTATGTCAAAGGCTATATATACTTCAAAAAACATTGGGCATTACGGTCTTGCTTTTGACAGTTATTGTCATTTTACGTCTCCTATAAGAAGATATCCAGACGTAATAGTTCACAGGCTCTTGGCAAAATATTTAATGGGAAAAAAAAATCTTGGAAAAAGCAATCTGGAAGAAATATGTGTTCACTCCTCATATAAAGAACAAATTTCAGTGAAAGCAGAAAGAGACTCTATTAAATATATGCAAATCAAATATATGGAAGATAAAGTTGGGCAAAGATTTAAAGGGATTATATCTGGTGTTACTGAGAGGGGGGTTTATGTTGAGATTACTGATAACAAATGTGAAGGCATGGTTTCTATTCAAACTATTAAGGATGATCAATACTTCTTCGATCAGAACAAACATCAACTTGAAGGATATCATAGCGGAAAAATATTTAAATTAGGGGACCCAATAAATATTGTTGTAAAAAAAGCAAACCTATTAAATAGACACCTAGATTTTATTTTAGATCAGAACAGTTAATAAAACAAATGAATCAAATAAAGTTTTTTATAATAATTATTTCCTTTTCTTTTATCAATGCTCAACAAGAGAGAGAAACAATTATCCTAGGAGATTATAATTCTATTTATGTATATCAAGGTATAGAGGTTGATTTGATAAAAAGTGACATAAATAAAATTTCTTTAGAATCCAGTAATGGAGACCTCTCAGTCTTTGGATATAAAATTAAAAATGGGATTCTAAAATTAAGACAAACCCTTGACAAGAATCTTTCAATCGGAAAAGTTAAAGTAACTATTTACAACAAGTCTTCAATTGAGATAATAAAGCTTTTCCAGGGTTCAACAATGAAAATAAAAAATCCACTTATTCAAACAAACGTTGAAATAAAAGTTCAAGAAGGTTCTTCTCTTAATGGCTGTATTAAGGCAGATAAAATATTAGTAGAAGTTTTTTCAGGAGGATCAGCTGATTTAAAAGGAGAAACAACAATTTGTGAGATTATATCTAGCACAGGTGGAATTTTTTCTGGAGAAGAACTATTTTCAAAACAACTAAAAGTTAAATCATCATTTGGCTCATTAGCATATGTAAGGTCCTCAGTTTTAATGGAGGCAAATGCTTCAATCGGATCAACCGTAAGGGTCTACGGGCAACCAAAAAAAATCATACAAAAAACTTCTTTTGGAGGAAAAATAATTAGAATGAAAGAAACAAGCCCATTTTAAAAACTGGGCTTGTTATTGAGGCATCGAGCGGATTCGAACCGCTGTACAAGCTTTTGCAGAGCTCTGCCTAGCCACTCGGCCACGATGCCATGAGTGCAAAAATAACATTTATTATTTTGAAATATTAGATCTTTTCAGAATTATAGATACTGATTCAACATCGCCACCGATAGGAGGGTTTTGCTTTGCAACTTCAATTTTTGCTTTTAAAATATTTTTTTGTTCAAAAAAAAGACGGTTTAATATTCTTGAGCAAACATTTTCCAAAAGTTTTGATCTTTTTTCCATCTCTTCTTTTATTATTTTGTTTAATATAACGTAATCAACAGTATCTGTAAGATTGTCAGACAACATAGATGCCTTTAAAGGAGTCCATACCACAAGGTTAACTATATAATCGCTACCAATAAGTTCTTCCTCTTTAAGGCATCCATGGTTTGTATGAATTCGAATATTTTTTAATTTTATTTTATCCATATTTTCAAAGATATAAACTACTTTTTCAAATAAAGAGTTGATTGACTCTTTTCATATATTTACATAAAATTTTACTCATGGAGGATAAAGAGAGCCCCTTAAATTTTATAGAATTAATTATTGAAAATGATTTAAAGAAGGGACTAGATCAAAAACAATTAAGTTTTCGCTTTCCTCCAGAGCCAAACGGCTATCTTCATATTGGACATGTTAAGGCTATATGTTTAAATTTCAATTTAGGATTAAAATATAAGGCTCCAGTTAATTTAAGGTTTGATGATACCAACCCACAAAACGAAGAAGTTAAATATGTAAACGCAATAAAGGAGGATATCAAATGGCTTGGTTATTCTTGGGAAAAGGAGTGCTATGCGTCTGATTATTTTGATCAACTCCATGAATGGGCAAAATATTTAATTGATAATGATTTTGCCTATATAGACTCTCAAACATCAAATGAAATTGCTGATCAAAAAGGTACNCCAACAATTTNAGGGACCAAAAGCCNTTANAGANATAGACCCACAACNGAAAGNAGAAATATTTTCCTTGAAATGACACAGGGAAAACATCCTGAAGGGGCACACGTGCTCAGAGCAAAAATTGACATGAACTCACCTAATATGCTACTTAGGGACCCCATTATTTATAGGGTATTAGATAAACCCCACCANAGAACAGGATACAAGTGGTGCATCTACCCTATGTANGATTGGACTCATGGTCAATCNGATTATTTAGANCAAATAACTCATTCGTTATGTACTCTTGAGTTTAAACCTCATAGAGATTTATACGATTGGTTTTTAAAAACATTACCTCTCGATGAAATGTTACCAAAACAAATTGAATTCGCTAGATTAAACTTGTCATATACAGTTACTTCCAAAAGAAAACTAAAAGAGCTAATAGATAAAAAAATAGTTTATTCATGGGATGATCCAAGAATGCCAACAATATCAGGACTTAGAAGAAGAGGTTACACTCCTGAATCTTTAAAAAATTTTGTACACACAGCCGGAATAGCAAAAAGGGATAATATAATAGAGGCTTCTCTTTTGGAGTTTTGCGCGCGAGATCATCTGAACAAAATAGCGCCAAGAGTCAATGCTGTAGTTAACCCTTTGAAACTAACCATTTCTAATTATGATAGAGATGAAGAGCTCTTAAATGGAGAAATTAATCCAGAAAACCCTTCATCAGGTACAAGAGAAATACCCTTTTCAAAGCACCTTTATATCGATAAAGAGGATTTCAAAGAAGAGGCAAATAAAAAATATTTTAGATTAACAATAGGAAAAGAAGTGAGATTAAAAAATGCGTATATAATCAAAGGCGAATCTGTTATAAAAGATAAAGAAGGAAATTTAACTGAAGTTATATGCACATATGATAAGCAATCTAAAAGCGGATCTGGTTCAGATGCAAGCAAGAGAAAGGTTAAGGGAACTCTACATTGGGTTAGCCAAAAACATGCAATAAAAGTAAAAGTAAATTTATATGACAGGCTTTTTGTTGATCCTGCACCTGACCAGCATAAAGATAAAAGTTTTTTAGATTTTATTAACCCTAATTCTTTACAAGAAGCATCTGCATATGTAGAGCCCAGCATTTCAACCGCAAAAGTAGGTCAATCATATCAGTTTCAGCGAGTAGGATATTTTTGTGTAGACCCCCTTAGCACATCTGAATCTCTAATTTTCAATAAGACCGTTGGGCTTAGAGATAATTGGTCAAAGAAATAATACTTTATTGCTTCTTATTTTTTTCTTTATTTTTTTCTGTGTTTTGTTTTTTCATTGCCTCACCTATTTGATTGCTCGCTGTGAAACTTGCAACCATGTTATTTAACATGTCACTTCCTGCTTGCGGAGAGTTTGGAAGCAATATTAAGTTGCTATTAGTTTCTTCTCCAATTGATTGAAGGGTATCATAGTGTTGCGTTACAACAATTAGAGCAGAAGCCTCTTGAGAGTTAATACCAACATTGTTTAATACATCTACTGATTCCTCTAACCCTCTCGCTATTTCTCTTCTTTGATCTGCAATTCCTTGTCCTTGTAGCCGTTTGCTTTCTGCTTCCGCCTTTGCTTTTTCAACTATTAATATTCTTGCTGCATCCCCCTCGTATTGTGCAGCTACCTTTTGTCTTTCGGCTGCATTAATTTTATTCATTGCTGTTTTAACTTCCGCGTCAGGGTCGATATCAGTTACAAGGGCCTTTATTATATCATAGCCGTAATTACTCATGGCATCATTTAATTCGCTTTTAACTGCATTAGCAATTTCATCTTTTTTTTCAAAGACATCATCAAGTATCATCTTCGGAACTTCTGCTCTTACTACATCAAAAACATAAGAGGTAATTTGATCTTGTGGAAAGTCTAGTCTGTAAAAAGCATCATAAACCTTTTCTTCTATTACCTTGTATTGAACCGAAACCTTTAGTTTTACAAAGACATCATCTTTCGTTTTAGTCTCAACAATTACATCTAATTGAAGAATTCGCAAGCTTAATCGTCCAGCTATTTTATCAACAAGAGGAATTTTTATATGTAGCCCAGGCTTTCTAACGACTAAAAAACGGCCAAATCTTTCAACAATTGCAGAGCTTTGTTGCTTAACAATAAAAAGACCTGATAATATGATTAATCCAAAAAAAAGTGATAAGAATAAGGCTATCATAATGTATTAATTTTTTTTAAGTAATTAATTAATTTGTTAACTCGCTTTAAAGATAATGAATCCTTTATTATTTCAGCTATAAAAAACAAATCTGGACCTGACAAGTTGCCAATAAAGCTCATCCTTAATGATTGCATCATTATGCTGAATTTTATTCCTTTTTGTTCACTGACTTTGTATAAATTTTCTTTTAAATTATTTATACTCTTTCGCTCTATAATTTTCTTAATCTCAGATAAGATATCTATTAAATCATTTTTTTTTGCCAGTTTGTTTAAGGCAACAACGTCATACTTTAAAGGAGTCTGAATAAATGGATTCAATTCTTTATCAAACTCAGATATTAAGGAAATTCTTTTTTGAATGTGCCGTAAAATTTTAATNTAATCTTTCGGAAATATTTTTTTTAAATCATTTAATTTTTTNGGAAAAAACGAAATAAAAGTATCCAAACTAATCTTGGATATGTGTTTTTGATTTATCCATTTCATTTTATTATAGTCAAACTTTGCTCCCCCCTTTTGTACNCCNTCTATTCTAAATCGGTCTATTAGCTCCTCTAATGAAAATATTTCTTCTTCTGTTCCAGGATTCCAACCAAGCAATGAAAGGTAGTTTATCAGACCTGAGCTTGTGAAGCCTAATTCTTTGTACCCTAATTTTTCTTTCCATTTTAAAGGAAAAATGGGGAAACCTCCCTCTTTACTATCTCTTTTCGAAAGCTTACCTTTACCCTGAGGTTTTAAGATCAGTGGAAGATGAATAAATTTTGGTGTCTCCCATCCATATGCATCGTATATTAGTTTATGGATTGCAAGTGAAGGAAGCCACTCCTCACCTCTAATTACAGTTGAAATTTCCATCAAATGATCGTCTACCACGTTTGCAAAATGATAAGTAGGATAACCATCCGCTTTTATTAATATTTTATCATCTAAAATTTTATTTTTAACGATAATATTACCTCTTAAAACATCATTAATAGATGTTTCCCCAGGATCTACTTTAAGTCTTATAACGTAGGGGTCATTTTTTATTCTCTCGAAGATTTGTCTTTCATTTAAATTCAAAGAATTATCTAATTTTAGTCTATTTGAATAATCGTATTTAAATTTTTTTCCATTTTTTTCCTCAATTTTTCTTAGTTCCTCTAGGTTTTCATTTGAATCAAATGCATAATACGCTTTTTTTGATTTTAAGAGTATCATAATTTTTTCTTCATAAATACTTTTTCTTTCGCTTTGCCTGTAAGGACCATAATTACCCCCAGTAAAAGGTCCTTCGTCAACATCAATGCCTGCCCAACTTAAGGCCTCCTTAATATATTTTTCACTTCCTTCTACTATTCTGTTTTTGTCAGTATCCTCAATTCTAAGAATAAAGGAACCTTTATGTTTTCTTGCAAAGAGAAAATTAAACAATGCGGTTCTTAGTCCACCAATATGAAGTGGCCCTGTTGGACTAGGTGCAAAACGAAGTCTTTCTTTCATCTAATACAAATATATAGAATACCATAGTTTCAACTGCACCTACTTTGATGTATATTTGTGAAAGAAATGATAGAGTTTATAAACAAGCCTGAAATATTAAACAGAAAAATCTTAACAAAATGGTTGTTGGATAACGCTACCCAATTTAATGTAACAGTTGAAAGACTATCTTATTTTTTCGTTACAAAAAAACGAATACACGAATTAAATAAAACCTTTTTAAACCACGACTTTCCAACGGATATTTTAACGTTTCCCTATAAATCAGGGGAAAGTATTGTTGCAGAGGTGTTTATTTCGAAAGATCACGCGGAAGAAAACGCCCTTAATTATTCTCAAACACTTGAAAATGAGCTAATTAGATTAATATCTCATGGTTTTTTACATATGACAGGTTTTTCTGATAAAACCGCTAATGAGAAAAAAGAAATGACCAAAAAAGAAGATGAGATGATCAAAATGTTTCACGTGGAACAAAAACTTCAGAATGATGTTTGATAAACAATATGATGTTATAGTTGTTGGTGGAGGACATGCTGGATGTGAAGCAGCAGCAGCTGCAGCGAATCTTGGCTCTAAAACACTGCTTATTACTATGAACCTACAAACATTAGGTCAAATGTCATGTAACCCTGCCATGGGTGGTATTGCCAAGGGTCAAATAATAAGAGAGATCGATGCATTGGGCGGATATAGTGGAGTTATTTCTGATTTTAGTGCAATTCAGTTCAAGATGTTGAATCGGTCTAAGGGTCCAGCAATGTGGTCACCAAGAGTCCAGTCTGATAGGGCTATGTTTTCCCAATGTTGGCGTGATTTACTAGAGAAAACTAACAATCTCGATTTTTACCAGGACATGGTTATAGGAGTAATTGTTAAAAATTCAGTTATTAGAGGAGTCAAGACTTCTCTTGGCGTTTCTATTTTTTCAAAATCAGTTATACTTACAAATGGCACTTTTTTAAATGGCCTTATTCATGTTGGGGATAAAAATTTTGGAGGTGGTAGAGCTGGTGAAAAACCATCCGAAGGCCTTACATCCAACCTAGAGTCTTTTGGTTTTATTTCGGGACGAATGAAAACTGGAACACCTCCCAGAGTTGATGGAAGATCTTTAAATTACTCACTTATGGAGGAACAACCAGGAGATAAAAATCCAGGAACTTTTAGTTATCTAAATGAAACAAGTAAACTTAAAGCTCAAAAATCATGTTATATCACTTATACATCCGAAGAAGTTCATGACCAGCTTAGGCTTGGTTTTGACAAGTCACCAATGTTTAACGGAAGAATTAAAAGTATTGGTCCTAGATACTGTCCTTCTGTAGAGGATAAAATTCATAGATTTTCAGACAAACCAAGACATCAGATATTTGTCGAGCCAGAAGGATGGAATACAATTGAGGTTTATGTTAATGGTTTTTCTACTTCACTCCCGTATGAGGTTCAGTATGCTGCTTTAAAGAAAGTTCAGGGATTCGAGAATGTGAAGTTTTTTAGACCAGGATATGCAATTGAGTATGATTTCTTTCAACCAACTCAACTTAAAAATACTTTAGAAACCAAAATAATTAAAAATCTTTTTTTTGCAGGTCAAATTAATGGTACAACTGGATATGAGGAAGCTGCAGCACAAGGCCTGATGGCAGGAATAAATGCTACTTCTAATTTGAATGATTCTGAACCCTTTGTTTTACAAAGGCACGAGGCATATATAGGAGTATTGATCGATGATTTAGTTTTGAAAGGAACAGAGGAACCATACAGAATGTTTACATCAAGAGCTGAATACAGAATGTTACTGCGTCAAGACAATGCTGATCAGCGACTTACGCCAAAAGCCTTCCGTTTAGGTCTTGTTGACAAAAAAAGACTAGCCCTTTTAAATAAAAAGATTAACTCAACGAATAAGCTTATTAGTTTTTATAAGAACACAAGTTACAGCCCCACAAAAATGAATAAAGTTTTAATAAAAAAACAATCGACACCAGTAAAACAATCCGGAAAACTTGATAAAATATTAGCCAGACCAAACATTAATTCTTTTGATTTAAAGTCTTTAGATGAGGTTTCGTCGTTCATTGATCAAGAAAAAATTGATAATAAGTCAATAGAGCAAGCTGAAATTCAGATAAAATATTCTGGGTACATCGACAAAGAAAAACAAACTGCAGATAAAATAAAAAGACTTGAAAACATAAAAATTCCCAAAGACTTTAATTATATAAAACTAAGTTCACTATCTTCTGAAGCAAAAGAAAAACTTGTTCGAATTAATCCACAAACTATTTCTCAGGCAAGCAGAATAAGTGGAATAAACCCCAGTGATATAAGTGTTCTTTTAGTTTCATTGGGCAGATAAAGGTTTCACGTGGAACATATGAATAAATACAAAAACTATTACTGTACATCAAAAGACAAACTTGTTACCCAAGAATTGTTTTCAATTTACTTCAACAAAACCTTTACTGTAGCTAAAACAAAGATTGAACCAGATGAGGATATGTACAGGTTTTATAAGACGAATATTTATCATTCTCACCAAACCCATGAGAAAACCTTTACAGACAAAATTTATTTTCTCTCTCGGAGAATCATGAATTACTTTAAATATAAAATTTTAAACTCAAATAAACCCGTAAAATCACTTTTAGACTATGGTTGCGGTAATGGTGATTTTTTAAAATATGTATCACAAAAAGGAATAAATGTAACTGGCGTTGAAAAAAGTAATATTGCAAAAAAAGTTTGTAGAAGTAAGGGACTAAAAGTTTTTTCAACAATTAAAGAGTTGAGTGATAAAAAGTATGATGTAATTACCCTATGGCACGTTTTGGAACACGTCCCTAGTCCTACCCATACTATTTCCTCACTAGCCAAGATTTTATCTGATAAAGGAATTATAATAATAGCGCTTCCTAATATACAAAGCATTGATTCTCAGATATTTAGAAGCGAATGGGCTGCCTTAGATGTTCCCAGACACATATGGCACTTTACCCCGAAAGGTCTTATAAATCAGTTAAAAGAACTAGGCTTTATTATGACCAAAAGGCAAGCACTTATTTTAGATGCTTATTATATTTCACTGCTTTCCGCTAAAAGAAAAAAACTTTTTTTTCCTTGGATTATTTCTTTCCTAGTTGGAACAATATCTAATTTAATAGCTCTTTATACTAAAAACTACTCTTCAAGTATTTTTGTGTTTCGAAAACTCTAAATTTCTTTTTGATTTAAATATTTTGTTATTTTTAAAATAAAGTTTGAAAATAAAATTTTAGAATTAGCATTCCTACTAATTTCATAGAATGTATTATTAATTAGTTCAGTAATTTCAAGAATGTTTTTACTATGAATAAAAGGGGAGAGTTTTTCAATTTCAAAGTTATTTAGACTATAATAATTAGAGGCTTTTTGAGCATTATAGTTAATTAATAAGGCGCTTCTAATTAAATTAGAACCAAACTCTAAAAATTTTTTTTGTTCATCCCTAGTTAGACTTGAAATTTTATCAGCCCAGTTCATTAATTCAACAATTATTTTTTTATTTCCTACTGATTTTAAAGCAGAACGAAGGGCATACAGCCACATTGATTCAAGTTCTTTGATTTTATTTGAGTTTTCTGATAAATAAAGAGCTTTTCTCCAGCTACCACCTGCAGATTTTGCAATCTCGGAGGCAGAATCAACTTTCATCTGTAATAGTTTATTTTTTATTTCAGTGAAAGAGAATTGGCCTAAAGTTAAATTTCTAGCTCTTGATAAAATGGTTGGTAATATTTCACTAATTTTTTCGCTTACCAATAAAAAATAAGTCTTGGATGGGGGTTCCTCAAGTATTTTAAGTAATTTATGACTAGCAACATTGTTTAATAACTCTGGACCCCAAATAATAAAAACTTTATTTTTCCCTTCAAATGCTTTCAGTAAAATTTTTTCATGTAAGCTAGTTATATCTTTAACTTTAATTTGGAGTTGAGTATTCGAATTCAAAAAAACTTTCCAATCAGCTAATTTGCAGTAATTTATTTTTTCAAATAAAGTTTTAAACTTTTCAATTGAATTATCTGAAAGATCATCTTTTTCTAAGGGAAAATATAAGTTAAAATCCGGATGATTAAATGGGCTTTTTCCAAGAAGCCTTTCTGCGATTTTCAGACCCAATAACAAGCCACCATTTCCATTGTGGTCATCAATTAATTGACAATGAGGCACTTTATTATTTTTTAAATCTAAATTTATATTTTTAATTAAGTCTTCGTTACCCCAAAAGTCCAGCATCTGATTATTGTAATATTAATTAAAGTAATGAAAATTTATATTAAAATTCTTATACTTTTGCAATATTTATTAAAATCAAATGAAAACAATTGATAATGTAAATTTTGATTGTGAACGAGTTATTATAAGAGTTGATTACAATGTGCCTTTTGAGGGTAAAAGAATAACTGATGTTACTAGAATAGAGGCCTCTAAAGAAACTATTGATTTAGTTTTAAAAAAAGGAGGAAGCATTATTTTGTTAACTCATATAGGGCGACCCAATGGNCATGAACCTGAGTTTTCATGTCAATTATTAATCAATGAAGTTTCCAAAATTCTTGGACGAGAGGTGTTTTTTTGTAATTCTACAATTGGAAAAGATGCGGAAGAAAAATGCAAGATGCTCAAATCGGGAGAAATAATGCTTATGGAAAATGTTAGGTTTCATTCTGCAGAAACAAATGGTGATATAGATTTCGCAAGAAAACTATCAAGATTGGGAACAGTTTATATAAATGACGCTTTTGGCACTGCTCACAGGGCACATGCGTCAACATGTACTATTGCAAAATTTTTTTCAAAAAAATATTGCGGAAAATTACTTGAACGAGAGGTGGTTTCAATTCAAAAAGTAGTTAAAAATGGAAAAAAGCCAATATTAGCAATTATAGGAGGTGCTAAAATTTCATCTAAAATAACTATAATAGAGAGTTTAATGAACTCTGTCACAGATATTATAATTGGGGGGGGCATGGCATATACCTTTGTTCGGGCTCAAGGCGGATCAATTGGTGATTCAATATGCGAAAAAGATTTTTTTGAATATTCAATTCAATTACTTGAAAAAGCAAAACAAAGAAACATAAGTATACATTTACCTGAAGATGTGACCATAGCAGATTCTTTTAATAATAACGCAAACAGAAAGGTTTCAAAAATCAATGAAATACCTGATGGATGGCAGGGTCTTGATATTGGACCCAAGAGCATAGAGATGTTAAAACCAATAATTAAAAATTCTAAAACAATTTTATGGAATGGCCCTCTTGGAGTTTTTGAATTTGATAATTTTTCTNTTGGCACAGTTGAGTTAGGGAAATTAATTGCTGATGCTACATCAAATGGCACCTTTTCTTTGGTAGGNGGAGGCGATTCAGTTTTAGCTGTTAAAAAGTTTGGTTTCTCTGATAAAGTGAGNTACGTTTCAACTGGAGGAGGAGCAATGCTTGAAAGTCTTGAAGGGAAAGTTCTGCCAGGAATTGAGGTATTAAATTAATTTGGTTTNAAATGCATTNTAAAATAACATATTTAGTATTTATTTTGATTTTCTTTTTATCATGTGATCAAAGACAANCTCAAAGGTATGTTCCAGAATCAAGTGGAAATATAAACANTGTAACAATAGTTATGTCTAAAATACTATGGAATGGAGACCTAGGAAAAAAAACCAGAAATACCTTTGGAAAAATCTATGAAGGCCTACCCCTGGACGAACCATCATTTACTCTAAACTTTATAGAATCAGAGCTTTTTAACAATTTTNCCCTTAGGTCAAGAAATATAGTTGAGTTTATTTTGGACTCTATTCCTCAATTTAGACTTTATTCAAATATGTATGCTAAACCGCAAGTTCTTGCACAAATAAAGGGCTCAGATCCAGATGAAATGATATTCTTGTTGGAAGAAAATAAAAAATTAATTAACGGAGTGTTTACTGAAAATGAGATAAAAGAAAAGACAAGAAGAATATCTAAGGCNCTTAGTAGCAATAAGCAAATTGAAAAAAAATTCAACTTTCATATTAAATACCCNTCCGCATACAAAATAGTTAAAGACACAANAAANTTTATTTGGCTTCAAAAAACTATTATTAAAGGGCATTTAAATTTACTTATATATACTCTAAACAAATCAGCACTTAATAATAACACATTTAAAAATATTATAAAAATTAGAGACTCNATTGGTAAAATTTATGTTCCAGGAAGACTTAATGGTTCTTATATGATAACAGAAAAAGCTTACAGACCGTATTTTTATAAAACAAAAATTAATGATAAAAAAGCTTTTTTAACAAAGGGNATGTGGGAGGTNGCTAATGACTTTATGGCAGGNCCTTTCGTTAATTATATGATTGAAGATAAAGTTAATAATAGATGGTTGATTATTGAGGGTTTTGTTTTTGCACCATCNGTAAACAAAAGAGATTACATGTTTGAGCTTGAGACAATAATAAAATCTTTTTCAGCGAACTACTCTGATTGAGAGCCCTTTGATTCATCATTTTTTTTTGACTCTTCTTCNTTTGTNGCGTTTTTAAATTCTTTTATTCCACTACCTAATCCACGCATTAATTCTGGAATTTTACGACCACCAAACAATAATAAAACTACTGCTATAATTAGAATAACTTGAGGGCCGCCTATCATTACTAGTTNAAAATTACTTATCATAATAAAATTTCTTTAAACAAAGGTAAAATAAATATTTAAAGGAAAAACTCAGATAATTATATCCTAGGTGAAATTGTATATTTGTATTTAAATGAGAAATCAAAAATCGAATAAAGGTTCTAAATTAANAAAACTACTTAATCAATACCGGATTGCAATAATTGATGAAGAAACCTTTGAAGAAAGATTTCATTTTAAAGCTTCCAGAGTTACTGTTTCAATATACNTNATATTGTATACAATCTTTATAANCATAATTACCTACATTATCATTGCTTTTTCTCCAATCAAAGAGTTTATTCCCGGTTATCCAACNTCAAAGTATAGGATGCAAGCAATATCAAATTCGATAAGAGTCGACTCAATTATTAATAATTTTGAGAAACAAAAAAATTACTTTAATTCAATAAAAAGAGCTCTTTCAGGAGAAATTGATGTAACTCAAATTCAAAGTCAAACCATTGAAAATCTNCCTNCACCTGAAGCTNTATTAACAAAGGCTTCAAAAGAAGATGCTGAGTTAAGAAAGTTTGTAGCTCAGGAGCAAAAGTATAATTTTAATCCATCCAATACTGGTNATAATTTATATATTTTTTATCCACCAGCCAAAGGGGTTNTATCTCAAAAGTTTGATTTAAATGAAAATCATTTTGCGGTTGATATTTCCCTAGANGAAAANACTCCAATTAATGCAGTTGCAGAAGGAACAGTTATTTTTTCTGAATGGACTGCTCAAACTGGATTCGTAATAATAATTGAACATCCCAGTGGATTTATCTCANCTTATAAGCATAACTCGTCGATAANAAAAAATCAAGGTGATAATGTTAAGCCTGGGGAAGTTATAGCAAAATCTGGCAATACTGGAGAGTTTTCTACTGGGTTTCATTTACATTTTGAATTATGGTTAGATGGATATCCACTAAATCCGGAAGATTTTATAGATTTTTCTAGATAGTTTATGAAAAAAATTTTTGCAAAAATTTTCGCTAGATATATTAGGCTGAAAGAGAGCAGGTGGATAAACAACCCAATTAAATNTCAACAAAATGTATTTAAAAATTTGATACTAACAGCAAGAAATACAAATTTTGGAAAAGATCATGATTTTAAATCNATAAAAAANTATGACGATTTTAAGTTNANAGTACCAATACATGACTACGAAAAAATTAAGCCTTACATAAACAAAACTTTAAAAGGAAATAAAGATATACTTTGGCCAGGAAAACCAATATATCTTGCCAAAACAAGCGGAACCACCTCAGGAGTAAAACANATACCAATTACAAAGGACTCTTTGCCTAACCACATATTGTCTGCGAGAAATGCCATTTTAAATTATATTGACAAAACAGGAAATGTTGATTTTATTCAAGGAAAACAAATATTTATTCAAGGATCACCAGTNCTTGAAAATTNAAATGGTATTTATTTGGGAAGATTGTCAGGAATTGTAGCCCATCATGTACCTTCTTATTTATTAAAAAACAGAATGCCAAGNTGGAAAACAAATTGCATNGAAGATTGGGAAAAAAAAGTTGATTCAATTGTTTCTGAAACTGTAAATGAAAATATGACAGTAATTGGAGGTATTCCGTCATGGGTTCAAATGTATTTTGAAAAAATNAAAGCCAAAACTAATAAAAGTATAATTAAAGTTTTTCCAAACTTTTCATTGTTTATTCATGGTGGAGTTAATTTTGAACCTTATAAAACTATGTTTAAAAATATGATTGGAAAAACAGTCGACTCAATAGAGCTTTATCCTGCNTCGGAAGGGTTTTTTGCATATCAAGATAATTTAAACGAGGAGGGGTTGCTTTTATTATTGAANTGTGGCATATTTTATGAATTTATAGACGCAGACAAGTTTTTTGATGAAGANGCAAGGAGAGTNTCAATAAAGGATGTTGAATTAGGTATAAATTATGTTATTATAATATCATCAAATGCTGGNTTATGGTCGTATAATATTGGAGATACTGTTCGTTTTGTATCCAAGAGACCATATAGATTAGTTGTTACTGGAAGAATTAAACATTTTATTTCAGCTTTTGGAGAACATGTAATAGGAAAAGAGGTTGAAACAGCATTAAAAAAAGTNATTGATTTAACTCCAATTCAAATTAGAGAATTTACAGTTGCACCTCAAGTTAATCCATCTTCCGGATTACCCTATCATGAGTGGTTAATTGATTTTAAAACACCCCCAAAGGATATAAATAAGTTTTCAGATAAACTTGATTTTGAAATGAGAAGTCAAAATATTTACTACGAGGACTTAATAAATGGTANAGTCTTAAGACCCTTATTGGTTTCGATTGTAGANGANAATGGTTTTGAAGCCTATATGAAAAAAATAGGAAAATTAGGAGGGCAAAATAAGGTGCCAAGGCTAAGTAATGANAGAAAGATTGCAGATAACCTAAAGATTAAAAATGAATAAAAAAAAGAATACCTGTGTAGTTTACTCTTTACCAAGAACATTTGTTACTAAAGACATAAATTATCTAAAGAACATAGGTCATAGGGTTTTCAAAATAGAATCTGCACCTTTAAAAAGTATCTTTAAGTTTTTATTTAATAGAATTAATGAGGTATTTAAAAGCATAGTATTATTTCCAAAGTTAGATTCAGTTTTTATTTGGTTTAGTGACTATCATTCGTTTATACCATTAGTTTTTTCGAAATTTTTTTCAGTAAAAAGCATTATAATTGTTGGAGGATATGATGCAATTTCCGATCCTAAGCTTGGGCANGGTGTTTTTTTAAAAAAGGGCTTAAGACAAAGCATAGTCAAATTAAACTATTACTTATCATCTGAAGTTTGGGTGGTTGATAGATCACTTTATNAAGGGTGTAATGTTGCTTATAAGCAAAATAAAATAAAGTCAGGACTTATTAATTGGATTCCAGAGATCAAAAATAAAATCCAAATTATTCCAACTGCATATTCTTCTTTGTTTTGGAAAAGAACAAAAGAAAAAAAACCTAAAACAATATTGACTGTGGCTAATATTGATCACAATAGAGTATTTGAAATTAAAGGAATTCCTTTGATATTTGATCTTGCTAAAAAAATTCCAGAGTTTCAATTTAGAATTGTGGGCTTGAAAAAAAACAGTATGATTGATCCTTATGAAAAACCTAGAAACGTTGAGCTTATAGAGTCTAAAAATAAGTTACAATTAAGAGATTTTTATTCTGAGGCCCAATATTATTTTCAACCCTCAAGGCTTGAAGGCCTNCCGAATGCTTTATGTGAAGCCATGCTATGCGAGTGTATACCTATCGGGAATAAAGTTTTTGGTATTCCAAATGCAATTGGTAAAACAGGACTTTTATTTAATGGAATAAATGAAATTGAAAAAATAGCATCCTTTTTAAGGACCAATAAAAAAATTAATAGCTTATTAGCCCGTAAACGAATTATGAGTCTTTTTAGTGAGGAAAAAAGAATTGATAAGTTAAGACATGTCTAAAGCTATGAGTAATAAAAAAGCATTTCTTTCTTATCCTAAGTCAAATAATCTAGGTGACTATATTCAAAGTATAGCCACAAAAGAAATAATTGGTGAAGACTCCATTGGATTGGATAGAGAAAATCTTCACATTTACAATGGATCAAATGTTTATTTAATTATGAATGGATGGTTTATGCAAAATTCAAGGAATTGGCCACCAAGCGATAAAATAACCCCCTTTTTTATTTCCTTTCACATAAATCCAATTGCAAAAGATAATCTTTTATCAAAGAAAGGGTTAGAGTATTTTCAAAAACATGAACCAATTGGTTGTAGAGACATGTATACCCAGAATCTACTACAAAAAAAAGGAATCAATTCGTATTTTTCTGGTTGTTTGACTTTAACCTTAAGAAATAAAAAAAAAGATTTTAAAAAAGAAGGGGTGCTAATAATAGGTGCACTTGACAGAATGAAGCCTAAAATCGATTTAAAAAATTTATTTAATGAACTTATCAAATATCCATATAAGTTTTTCAAATATAATAGATCTAAAAAAAGACTAGATGATTTCATCCTTAGTAAGGGATTTTCTAAAGTTACTTACAAATCTCAAATTATTGACTTGTATAAAAATGTTGACAAACAAAGAAATTTATTAGCAAACGAACAATTGAACCTAATAGCAAAGTCAAAGTTGGTTATTACNTCAAGATTACATGTTGCACTTCCTGCAATAGCATATGGTACTAAAGTAATTTTCCTTAAAGATGGACTTGAACATATTAATCATCAAAGTCGTTTGAAAGGAATATCAGATTATTTTTATTGTTGTAAATCAGAAGATTTAAACACTTTATCTTTGGTAGATGTAAAACCAAAAAAGAATCATAGAAAGATTAAAAAAAAATTAATAGAAAGTATTGATCAGTTTTTTAAAAATAAGTAAAACCTAATAAAAATATGAATATTTTAATTCTTGGATCTGGAGGAAGAGAACATACTCTATGTTGGAAATTAGCTCAAAGCTCTAAATGTAGCAAACTATATGTTTCACCTGGAAATGCTGGAACAGCAGCAATAGCTGAAAACTTAGGAATTTCTGTTTTAGATTTTGAATCTATTAAGGATGCTGTAATTAAAAATCATATAGAAATGGTTATTGTTGGTCCAGAAGCTCCCTTAGTTGAGGGTATAAANGAGTATTTNGATGGGGACAGCTTATTATGTAAAGTAATTTTGATTGGTCCTGATAGTAAAGCAGCTAAATTGGAGGGAAGTAAGTCTTTTGCAAAAAAATTTATGATGAAATATAAAATCCCAACGGCTAAATATTCAGAATTCACATCCTCTAATTTAGATCAGGCATTTGAGTTTTTGGAAACAATGAATGCACCCTATGTGTTAAAAGCTGACGGTCTAGCTGCAGGNAAAGGAGTTTTGATAATAGATGATATTAANGAAGCAAAAAAAGAGTTAAAATNAATGTTAGTTGATGAAAAGTTCGGAAAAGCATCTAAAAAAGTAGTAATTGAGGAGTTTTTAAATGGAATAGAGCTCTCATGTTTTATTCTTTCAGATGGACAAGATGGATTAACTTTACCCATGGCAAAGGACTACAAGCGAATTGGAGAAGGAGACTCAGGACTTAACACAGGAGGTATGGGNGCGGTGTCCCCTGTTCCTTTTGTTGATAAAGATTTTCGAAAAAAAATTGACGAAAAGATCATTAAACCAACACTAGATGGATTAAAATCAGAAAGGATGTTATACAAAGGGTTTATATTTATAGGTCTAATTAATGTTAATGGAGAACCAAAAGTTATTGAATATAATGTCAGGATGGGAGACCCTGAGACGGAAGTTGTTATACCTAGAATTAAAAATGATTTTGTTAAGTTGTTTGAAGCAGTTTCCCAAAAAAGGTTAAAGGATATTAAACTCGATATAGATAAAAGAAATGCTGTCACCGTTATGTCAGTCTCTGGTGGATATCCAGAATCATACAAAAAGGGTTATAAAATAAATGGTATAGATGATGTTAAAGAAGCTTTAGTTTTTCATTCAGGAACTCTGCTTAGAGGAAGTGAAGTTATTACAAACGGGGGAAGAGTAATTACATTGACTGGTTTAGGAAATTCTATGCAAGAAGCNTTGAAAAAATCATACAATGGTCTTGATAAAATTGAGTTTAAAAAAATGTATTTTAGGAGAGATATAGGGTTTGANTTATAAAAATGAATGTGCAGTTGGATCTTTATTTTCCTCACCTGTTTTATCAAAAATTCTTAATTTATTTATCCAATATCCTGCGGCGCAAAACCCAATAAACAGAAACAACCAACTGATTATATTAGNAATCCACCAATTATCCAATTCAGTTTGCCTTAAAATGTTAAAGGGAAGAAATAAGATTTCCTCAAAAACATATGCAATGCCCTCAAAAATTTTCTTCATCATAATTAGATTCTTTATATTGCAAATGTAATAAAAAGTCNATTTAATTTATGGAATTAAGTAAAATAAGTCATTTAGCGCTTGATATTTTTAGAGCTGCCATTGAGGATTATCATATTTTAGATAGCGTTGATCAAAAATCAAAAATCCCTTTTNCNTCTGGTTCCTTGGAATATTTACTGTATAAAAAAAATTGGATTGATACAGTTCAGTGGCATTATGAAGATTTAATTCGAGATCCTGAAATCAATCCTATTGAAGGCATGAAATTGAAAAGAAAAATTGACGCTTCAAATCAAGAAAGAACAGATATGGTTGAANATATTGACAGCTATTTCTTGAATACTTACAAAGAAGTAAAAGTTAACAAAGATGCTGAAATTAATNCTGAGAGTCCNGCTTGGGCAATTGATCGTTTATCAATCTTAGAATTGAAAATATACCATATGNAAGAAGAGACAATCAGAAAAGAAGTCTCACAAAAGCACAAAAANGAATGTATTTCAAAACTAACTATTTTAATACAACAAAGAGTCGATCTAACNAAAGCAATTGATAATTTATTAGATAAAATTTCTAAGGGTGAAAAGTACATGAAGGTATACAAACAGATGAAAATGTATAATGATCAAGAGCTTAATCCAGTCTTATATAAGAATTTGAAAAAATGAAATGAAAAGATCGAAAAAAGTTCTGATTCTTCGTTTTTCATCTTATGGAGATGTGGCAATCATGATTCCCGTTCTACGGGCATTATCTAGAACATATCCTAGTGTAGATTTTAAAGTTGTAAGTAGACCCAAAATGGCCCCAATATTCGATGAGTTCATTAATGTTGAATTTATTCCTATTGACTTAGACTACGATTTTAAAGGCTTAGGGGGCATTTTTCAACTTTTTAAATTTTTAAAAAAATTTAAACCTACACATATTGCAGATCTTCATTTTGTTATTAGAACAAGAATAATATGTTTTCTTTTTAAAATATTTGGGTTTAAAGTAAAAACTATAGATAAAGGAAGAGCTGAAAAAATTGCTTTAACCCGACTAAAAAATAAACTTTTTGAACCTCTGACTCCCACAGTTTTCAGATACTCAAAAGTTTTTTTATCACTTGGATTTCCAATTGATATAACTAAAGTAGAAATCCCTCATAAGAATATATTACCAAAAAAAATTGAATCAATTTTTTACACTGATAAAAAAAAATGGATAGGTATTGCCCCTTTTGCATCATATGAAGGAAAAACGTACCCTCATGATTTAATGCAAAAAGTAATCGCTTTATTACAAAGAGAATATAGAATACTTTTATTGGGATCTGGAGAAAATGAAACTAAACTTATAGAAATATGGACTAAAGCATTCCCTAATTGTTATGATGGAGCAAAGAACTTAACTTTTAGAGAGCAACTGAGGGTATTACCTTTTTTAGATTTAATGATTAGTATGGATAGTTTGAACGGCCATTTGGCATCAAATGCTGGTATTCCTGTGATTACTATATGGGGGCAAACTCATCCTTATGCGGGTTTTGCTCCATTCGATCAACCAGAGAAATATTCAATTTGTGTAGATAGAGAAAAATACCCAGGAATACCAACATCCATTTACGGAAAATCAGTACCAAAAGGATATGAGGATGCTTTTAGAACAATTAAGCCATTAACAGTTATTGAAAGAGCAATTAAAATAATAGAAAAAAAATAAGATTAAACATCATCAAAACTTATTTTTAAATATTCATCCTTTGATTTAGATTGACATGCCAGAATGAGACCATCATTAATTTCTTCTTCAGTTAAAATTTGATTATTTTCCATATTAATATTACCCGAAATTAATTTAGCAATACATGCACTGCATACCCCACCTTGACATGAATAAGGAACTTCAATATTTGAATCTAAGGCAGCATCTAAAATAGTTTTACCTTTTGGATTTTTAATTTTATAAACCACATCCTCGTAAATAATTTCGATTGTTGAGCTTGTGTTTGAATCAGATGTTAAAGGATCAATTTTTTTTGTTTTAAATAATTCGAAGAAAATATTTGTTTTTGAAATACCGGAACTTATTAATTTTTCAGATACATTGTGAATCATTTCCTCAGGACCACATATAAAATATTTATTTGCTTTTCCATATTTTTTCATGTAATAATTAATTATTGAATCATCAATTCTCCCATAAAGGCTATTAATTTCACTAGATCTGCTGTAAATATTAATTAAAATAAATCGATCAGCAAATTTGGATTTTAATTTTATGAGATCATTTGAAAACATCTCATCTGATTTTGACTTATTGCCATAAATAAGTCTAAATCTATTACTGTTGTTTTTAATTAAAACAGATTTAGCTATGGACAAAATTGGAGTTATTCCACTACCTGCTGCAATTCCAGTCAAGATCTCCTTATTTTGATTGCTTTTATAATAAAATTTCCCTTCTGGAGTACTTACTTTTACTATTTTGCCTTTTTTGAAATTTTTTAAGGCATTTGATGAAAAAAGTCCTCCTTCTAGTTTTTTGATACCAATTTTTAAACCCTCTACTGGAGACGAACAAATTGAGTAAGATCTTCTGACTTTATCTCCATTTATGAGAATTTCTAGGTTTACATATTGACCCGAGTAAAAGTTAAAATTATTTTTCAATTCACTCGGAACTTCAAAAGTTACTGCAATAGAATTATCTGTAAGTTTCTCTAAATTTTTAATTTTTAGATCATAAAAATTAGACATATATGTTTAAAATTTATTCTTTCAAAAATAAATAATTTGAAAATAATATACATTTAATTTTAATTTTAAAGAAATATAATTAATTAAGCTTGTTTGATATATAATAATTAGCATACTTTTTAGTTATAACAAAAAAGACATATTTGAAGAATTTTTTTATTTCGTATTTAATTTTTCTTTTTCATGCAGCTCTTGTCCTTTCTTGTTCAACCCAGAAAGATAAAATGTTGAATAGAAAGTACCATGCATTAAATACCAAGTATAATGTTTTGTTTAATGGGAAAGAAGCACTTAGAATTGGAGAATCTATAATAAAATCAACTTTAGAAGATGATTTTTACGAAATTCTAGAAACAGATCCCATCCTATTAAAAGGAGAAAAACTTGACCAAAATACTATAGTTCCNGGGTTTCAAAAAGCTGAAGACAAAGCAGTAAAGGCTATTCAAAAGCATTCCATGAAGTTTAACGGATTAGAAAAAAATAATAAGATAGATGANGCGTATTTACTACTCGGAAAGTCAAGGTATTACGACAGAAGATTCTTTCCTGCAATAGAAGCATTTAATTTTTTATTAGACAATAACATAGATGAAGCTGTTTTTATCGAGGGAAGAATATGGAGAGAAAAAACAAATATCCGTCTTCAAAACAATCAGACTGCAATTAATAACCTGAGAAGCTTATCAAGAAGTTTGGTGAATACAAATAATTTTTATGGATTAGCAAATGCAACTGTTGCCCAAGCATTCATTAACTTAAAACAATTGGACTCAGCAAATTTTTATATAACTCGTGCCGGAAATTATGAAAAAAATATTGACCAAAAAATAAGGTACAGATATATAACAGCTCAAATTAATGAAAGACTTGGTAATCGTGAACTTGCTTTATCTAATTATCAGTCTATTGTTAATATGAATTGGAAAGTAAAAAGAAAATTTTGGATTAATTCAAAAATTAATTCATTAAGATTGGCACATNATATAAATCAAACTCCATTTATAGAACCTATTAGTGAACTTTTAGATGTCTACGAGAACAAATTATTTTCTCACACAATAAATAGAGCTATAGCATTATATTATTTGGATAAAAATATTGACAGCTTGGCTCAAAAGTATCTATCAATTTCACTTTACAGTGATGGGATTGATCAATCAACAAGAGAGAAAAATTATAGAAATTTAATAGATTTAAATTTAAAAAATCAAAAATATGTTATAACAGGGATGTACCTTGACAGTCTTATATCGCTTTTGCCTGATGAAAGTATAAAACAAAAAAAAGCANTAAGGGAAAGAGAAAGTCTCTCAGATATTTTATTTTATGAGAATCAATTTAAGGAGACAGATAGTCTAATTTACTTACTGGGTTTAGGCAGGGAGGAGCAATTATTATTTTTTCAAAACTATCTATCAAAAAAAACAGAAACGGCAATAAATAAAATTGAAGAAATTGAACTAAAAAATGGCTCTAAATCTTTTTTTACNCAAAAAAATAAATCTAGTTTTTATTTTTATAATCCAACTGAAGTTATAAAGGGAAAACAGATCTACGCTTCGACATGGGGAAAAAGACCGAATATTGACAACTGGAGAGATAAAACTATAGTGAGATATGGGGGTTTAGATCAAAATAAATTAAAATTAGAGGAGTTTAAGATTCCAGAAATTGAAGTCGAAACGCCAGAATTTTATGTAAAAAAACTTCCAAAAAACACCTTCATGGATAGTTTAATTAAAAAAAATAGTCAAGCAGCACTAAAATTAGGAGTTATATATAAAGAAAAATATAAGGCAAAAGACTTAGCAATTAAGAATTTAGAATTTATAGTAGATAATGATTTGGATACTACATTTATTACACCAGCTTTATATAATTTATATAATATTTTTAAATCAGACTCTATTGAAAAAGCAAATTATTATAAAAATGAATTATTGATTAAATATCCTAAATCAGTTTANGCACAATATTTTATAGACCCNAATAATTTTGATGTTGGAGAATTTAGAACCCCTAAATCACTATATTNAAAAGCTTTATTGCANTTTGATAGACGAGAATATTTAGATGCACTAAAAACACTTGAAAACATAAGACTTTTAATTGAAAATACTGATTGGGAACCAAAAGCAGCACTATTGAAAGCTCAAGTCATTGGAAGGTTATATGGAAAAAACTCTTGGATAGAAGCTTTAGAAAATATAATTCTAGANTATCCAAATTCTAAAAGCGCTATTAAGGCAAATTCTGATCTAAATCTCATTAAAAATATTTTCAAGGAAAAAACTAAAGTATTGGTCGAGTTTAAATGGGTTTTTCCCTTTAAAAGATCTAAGGAATTCGAGCAAAATGAGTTAATTGAAAGCTTAAAATCAAATATTGAAAACTTAAAAATAAATGANTGGAGAATATCAAAAGACACATATAACAANGATTATCAATTTGTTGTAATCCATGGTATCAAATCTAAGAGTAAGGCACTAGAGTTAAAGGCAAAATTACCAGAATCAACATTAAGATTATTAGATTCAAATAATTTTATAACTTTGTCGTCCCAATATAGAAAGCTTTTTGTAGAAAAAGCTTGGCCTGATAAAAATTATTATGATTATGAATAACTCAGAAATTAATGGTCAGTACAGTCGCATTGAAAGTAGTACAAAGTTTAAAGGAGANATTATATCCAAAGCAGATTTTAGAATAGATGGTGAATTAGACGGAACGATTAAAACTAAAGGAAAGTTAATCGTTGGTAAAAATGGAAAGATTAATGGAACANTTTATTGNAATGCTGCAGATATAGAAGGTTTAGTAAAGGGATCATTAAANATTACTAANACGCTCTCTTTAAAATCATCAAGTATAATCGAGGGTGATGTTTTTATTGGAAAATTAATTGTTGAAGCAGGAGCGACTTTTAATGCTAATTGCTCTATGATATCAGCTAAAGAAAATGCAATTAAAAAGATTTCTAAATTTTCANATTCTCATGAGAAAACAGCCTAATAAATGGCTTTTTTTTTCAGCACTTGCATTTCAAATTGGAGTTTTGATGTATTTAATGTTAGAACTTGGAAATTGGATCGAAGCCAAGATATCCTCTGAAAACAAATTTCCAACCCTTTTTTGCTCGCTTGCTGGTCTTATCATTTTAGTTTATATGATCAAAAAACAAAGTAAAAATCTTTGAATTTAACATGTTAAAGAGAATATTTGATTTTATAATAAATTTATTATACTTTTTGACACCTGCCTTTTTAATTCAGTNTACAANTTATAATTTTTTTTTTGTTGACTATTCTTCAATTATAGTACTGTCATATTCTTTTAATTTTATAATTGCCATTACAATATATCTGTCGACACTATTTTTTTCTGAGCATAATATAANTACTTCAATAACAGCTTTTATATCATTAAGCATATTAAAATTTATTTTATTTTATTTGGTTCTATATCCTTATTTTCTCTCTGATAATGTTATTAAAACAGAAGAGGTATTTGTGTTTTTTATACCATATACTATCTGTTCAATTTTAGAAATTAAGCAGCTTTCAAAATTTTTAAATTCGAAAAATTAGGCTACATTATTAAATTTAAAATTATACAGAAAGTTTTTTTAATATAATTATCTAATAACTTACATTTGCATAGCGTAAATGGTAAAAAAATATCATGCTCGAAATGTTTAAAAATATATTTCATATAGCCCTTTTAGTTGTTCTAATTTTCACCCCCTCTCTGAATGCTAGTGAAATAAANGAATCTGATTCTAAAACGACAAATAAAAAATCTGAAATAAAAAAATATATTTTACATCACNTGAAAGATTCACACGATTTTAATTTNCTCTCATACACAAATGAANTGGGTAAAAAAATATATGTTGGATTTCCTTTACCAGTCATTTTATGGGATAATGGCTTAAAGATTTTTTCTTCCTCAAGATTTGATCATGGAAAAAACGTAGCTACTATTGGAAACTACCATTACAAANTATATCATGATAAAATTTACAGGACTGATTCAAAAGGTACAATTCAATATGATGAAAATAATTATCCAACTAATGTATCTCCGCTTGACTTATCATTAACAAAAGGGGTCACAAGTATAATATTTACATCTTTATTAATGTTTTTTTTATTTAAAAGCCTAGCAGACTCCTACAAAAGAAATAATTTGATTGCTAAAGGAGTGGGTAGGTTTTTTGAACCGTTAGTTCTATATGTTCGAGACGAAATAGCTATTCCAAATATTGGGAAAAAAAACTATAAAAAATATATGAGTTATTTATTAACACTATTTTTCTTCATATGGTTTTTAAATGTTTTGGGTCTAACACCTCTAGGAATTAATGTCACGGGAAATATAGCCGTCACCTTTTGTCTAGCTTTAATAACATTTATAATTACAAATTTAACGGCAAAAAAGACTTATTGGAAGCATATTTTTTGGATGCCGGGCGTTCCTCTNCCCATGAAAATTGCTTTAGCTCCAATTGAATTATTGGGGGTATTAATTAAGCCATTTGCATTAATGATTCGTTTGTATGCGAATATTTCTGCTGGGCACATAGTTTTAATGAGTTTAATTTCTTTGATTTTTATTTTTAGAAATTGGATTGGATCAAGTTTGTCATTTATTTTAGCTTTTTCAATTTCTATTATAGAAATCTTAGTGGCTATATTGCAAGCTTATATTTTTACTGTATTATCAGCTTTATATTTTGGTTTTGCAGTTGAAGAACACGAACATGATTAATATGTTCATTAAATTTAAGTATAGTTAATTAATGTATAATTTAAAAAAATAGTAAATATGGAAATCCCAGCAATTGTAGGTGCAGGTTTAGTAGTAATCGGAGTAGGTATAGGTATTGGTAACATTGGAAAAGGAGCTATGGAAGCAATAGGCAGACAGCCTGATGCTACCGGTAAAATTCAGACGGTAATGTTAATAGCAGCAGCTCTGGTAGAAGGTATTGGCTTTGCNGCATTATTTGCGGTTTAAAAAATTCGTTTTTTGTAGTATTACAAATAATTAATTTAAAATATAACAATGGATAAGTTAATAAATGAATTTTCTTTTGGCTTGTTTTTTTGGCAACTTTTAATATTCGTGGGTTTAGTANTATTATTAAAAAAGTTTGCTTGGAAACCGATTCTAGATTCTGTCAATGAAAGAGAGAATTCTATAAGAGAAGCTCTCTCCTCCGCTGATAANTCAAGAAAAGAAATTGAGTCTTTAAATGAGAAGAATAAAAAAATTTTAAGAGAGGCCAGAGAAGAGAGAGATAGTCTAATTAAGGATGCTAAAATAACTAGCGCTAAAATTGTAGAGGACTCTAAAAAAGAGTCTAAACTTGTTGCGGAAAAATTGATTACCCAGGCTCAGGAGTCAATAAATAGAGAAAAAAAGGCTGCAATTGAAGAATTAAAAGTTGAAGTTGCAGATATTTCAATTAAGGTTGCAGAAAAAATATTGCGATCAGAATTAAAAGACAAAGACAAACAAAGTAAACTAATTAAGGATTTAATTAAGGATTCTAAGTTATGAGAATTAGCAGGGTAGCAATAAGGTATTCTAAGGCATCTCTTGAATATGCCATTGAAAAAAAAGTTTCAAATCATATTAAGAATGATTTTAAAAATATTTTGTCAGCTATATCTAATTCAGATGAATTAAAAGAATTAATTTCTAATCCTATAATTTCCTCAAAATTAAAATTCAAAATTTTGTGTGAAGTTTTTTCTGATTTAACTGAAGATACTAAATCAATAATTTTCCTTTTATCAAAAAATAGAAGACTTTCTATTCTTAGTCAAGTTGCCGAAGATTTTATTTTCAGGCTCAAAAAATCTGAAGGTAGAACAACTGCTATAATTACAACGGCCATTTCACTAAATGAAGAACTTAAAAAAATAATGTATTTAAAAGCTAAGCAAATGACAACGCTTGAAGTTGAAATTGAGAACAAAATTGATCCCTCTATAGTTGGTGGATTTATTATTAATGTAGGAGACAAAGAATTAAACGCAAGCATATCAAGCCAGCTAGAATCATTAAATAGACGATTGATTTCAAATAAAAATATTGCCTAAATAAACAAATTATGCCAGATGTAAATTCAGCTGAAGTTTCAGCAATTTTAAAAAACCAATTAACCGAACATGAGTCCGCTTTAGAATTAAATGAAATAGGAACCGTACTTGAGGTAGGAGATGGAATAGCTCGTGTTTTTGGATTGACAAATGCTCAGTATGGGGAGTTAGTCTCCTTTGAAAGTGGATTAGAAGGAATGGTTTTAAACCTTGAAGAGGATAATGTTGGAATTGTATTGTTAGGACCCTCAAAAGATTTAAAAGAGGGAGATACTGTTAGAAGAACTCAAAAAATTGCTTCAATTAATGTTGGGGAAGGAATTGTTGGCAGAGTTGTAAATACCCTTGGTGCCCCTATTGATGGAAAAGGATCGATTAAAGGCAAATTATATCAAATGCCGTTAGAGAGAAAAGCTCCCGGTGTTATTTTTAGGCAACCAGTAAGTGAACCTATGCAAACAGGCATAAAATCTATAGATGCAATGATTCCTGTTGGAAGAGGACAAAGAGAGCTAGTTATTGGAGACAGACAAACGGGAAAAACAACTGTTTGTATTGACACTATTCTTAATCAAAAAGAATTTTTTGATGCCGGTGAACCAGTTTATTGCATATATGTAGCAATTGGTCAAAAAGCTTCAACTGTAGCTGGAATTGCAAGAATATTAGAGGAAAAAGGTGCTTTAGCATATACCACTATAGTTGCTGCTAATGCATCCGATCCTGCTCCAATGCAGGTATATGCGCCATTTTCTGGAGCAGCAATAGGAGAGTATTTTAGAGATACAGGAAGACCAGCTTTAATTGTTTATGATGATTTATCTAAGCAGGCAGTTGCNTACAGAGAAGTATCATTACTTCTAAGAAGGCCACCTGGAAGAGAAGCTTACCCTGGAGATGTTTTTTATTTACATTCAAGATTATTAGAAAGATCTGCAAAAGTTATTTCAGACGATGAGATTGCAAAAAAAATGAATGATCTTCCTGAAGCCTTGAAGGATGAAGTAAGGGGAGGGGGTTCATTAACTGCACTTCCAATAATTGAGACTCAGGCAGGTGATGTATCAGCATATATTCCCACAAATGTAATTTCAATAACAGACGGTCAGATTTTTTTAGAATCCGATCTTTTTAATTCTGGTGTTCGACCCGCAATTAATGTTGGTATTTCTGTATCAAGAGTTGGAGGTTCGGCTCAAATTAAATCAATGAAAAAAGTTGCAGGTACACTNAAATTGGATCAAGCACAATTTAGAGAGCTTGAAGCTTTTGCAAAATTTGGTTCTGATCTTGATAATGCCACTCTTAGTGTTATCGAAAAAGGAAAACGAAACGTTGAAATACTCAAACAGTCACAAAATGATCCCTTCAAAGTAGAGAATCAAGTAGCAATAATATATGCAGGTTCTAAAAATTTACTTAGATCTGTTCCAGTAGAAAAAGTAAAAGAATTTGAATTAAGTTATTTAGAGTATTTAAACAAAAATCATTCTGATATCTTAGCCCAATTAAAACTAGGAAAGTTAACAGATGATGTTATTGACACATTAAATGATACAGCTCAAAAAATTTCAAAACAATTTTAATATTTTATGGCTAATTTAAAAGAGATTAGAAATAGAATAGCATCAGTTTCATCAACAATGCAGATTACAAGTGCGATGAAAATGGTTTCTGCTGCAAAATTAAAAAAGGCAACAGATGCAATTATTCAAATGAGACCCTATTCAACTAAATTAACAGAGCTTATTCAGAGATTAACCAAAACTAACCAAGAAAATGAATTAAACCCATTCACAGAAGTTCGTGAAATAAAAAAAGAGTTATTAATAGCAATAACATCAAACAGAGGTCTTTGCGGTGGCTTTAACTCTAATATAATTAAGACTATTCGCACAATAGCGGACTCAAATGCAAATATTCATACATCTGTTCTTTCTATCGGTAGAAAAGGAAGCGATTTGCTTTCAAAAAAATTTCAAATACATAGCTCTCATGACCATATTTATGATAATTTAAATTTTGAAAGTTCATCAAAAATAGTTCGTATAATTCTTGATGAATTTGAACAGGGTAAGTATGATTCGGTTAAAATTGTATATAACCGTTTTAAAAATGCAGCTACTCAGACTGTAACTGTAGAATCNTTTTTACCAATATTAACAAAAAAAGAAAACGATACATCTGATAGTTCATTAGATTTAATAGATTACATTTATGAGCCATCTCAGGAACAAATTATTAACCAACTTTTGCCGAAGTCATTAAAAATACAATTACTAAAATCTATCAAGGACTCTATTGCGAGCGAACACGGCGCAAGAATGACAGCAATGCACAAAGCAACTGATAATGCGCAAGAACTAAGAGACCAGCTCAAACTTTCTTACAATAAGGCAAGACAAGCTTCAATAACAAATGAGATTCTAGAAATCGTTGGTGGAGCTGAAGCTCTGAGTAACTAATAACTTGGTCAATTAATTGTTTTTTTTTTAATATTTGATAGTTGTCTTTTTGTAATTTTATAAAAACATGAAATATGTTAAAGATTCCAATAATTAACCAAAGTCCATATGAGCTTCCATCCTATGCAACAGTTTCATCAGCGGGTATGGATTTGAAAGCTGTTTTAACCTCTCAGGTTACNTTAAAACCACTAGAAAGAAAAGTCGTTGGAACAGGAATAAAGATCGCTCTCCCNGAAGGATATGAGGCTCAAGTGAGACCAAGAAGTGGATTAGCTGCAAAAAAGGGAATTACGGTTTTAAATTCTCCTGGCACAATTGATGCTGACTATAGAGGAGAGATTGGGGTGATTTTAATTAATCTTTCCTCCGAGAATTATATGCTTAACCCTGGAGAGAGAGTAGCTCAATTAGTTATTTCAAGGTATGAAAAAGTGTCATGGGATTTAGATAGAGATCTAGATAATACAACAAGAGGAAACAAGGGATTTGGAAGCACTGGAAACATATAAATATGCGTACCTTCAAACTTAGATTATATTTAACATTTTTAATACTAATTTTATTAGCTGGATGTAAAGCAACTAGGGTTCTTCCAAATAATACTCCTGTTAAAAATTTTAAAATAAAAGAATTAAAGAAATCAATTAGTTCCTCTTCATCAAACTTAAAGTTATTTAGATCAAGATTAAAAGTAATATATGATGATGGATTAAGAGCACAACAATTAGTTGTTAATTTAAGAATGAAAAAAGATGAATCTATCTGGCTAAGCGCAACTATGTTAATACCTATAGCAAAATTATTGATTAAACCTAANAGTATGGCTTTNTATGAAAAATTCCAAAAAACCTCATATGAAGGTGAGCTAAAATTTTTAAATGATTATTTTGGNATTGATTTTGAATATAAAAATTTAGAAAGACTNTTTTTAGGAAAAGCAATTANAGATNTAAATAAAGNTAATTGGGATCAAATTAAAAATCCAAACTTTTATGTAATATCTTCAACAAACAAATCAAGTCCGATACGGCCAATTTTATTTTATGATCCAACAACATTTATGTTAAAAGAACAAAGGCTNTTTTTTACAAAAAAAAATCGATTCATCTCAATATTGTATGATGATTTTCAGAGTATAGATGGAGAGTTGGCCCCAAGTAAAATGACAATATCTTTTTCGGACGAACTTATTAGTAGAGAAATAACCATAGAATATACTAGAACCGAAATTCCTGATAATTTAACTTTTCCATTTAATATACCAGAAGGTTATAAAAAAATTCGATTATAATAATGAGATTATTAATTTCGGTTATTTTGTGTCTTCTGTTTTTTAACAATTTCATTTTTTCTCAGGATATTTCGATTAGACAAAAAGGCTTAGAAAAAAAAAGTTTAAAGCTGCGAAAAGAAATAAAACAGATCAATAATTTACTGTTTTTAAATAAAAAAATAAAAAAATCAACTTTAACTGAAGCGGAAGATGTTGAGATAAAAATATCGATAAGAAGAGAATTAATAAAGATTAATAATGAGCAAGTCAACTCTTTAGACAAACTCATAAATATTAACCAAAGAGATATATCAGAAAATAGATCAGAGATGAAGAGTTTAAAAAATGATTATTCTGAGATGGTTAAAAATGCATATAAGAGTAAATCAATGCAAAATCGACTAATGTTTATTTTTTCATCTGAGGATCTTTTACAAGCTTATAAAAGGTTAAATTATTTAAAACAGTACAGTACTTTTAGAAAAAAACAAGTTGAAAAGATCAAAGAAAAGACTTTAATTCTTCAAGAATTAAATCAAGATTTAATCAAGCAAAAGCAAAAGAGGAAACTTTTGGTCGAGGATAACAGAAGAGAAAATGAAAAATTAATTGAAGAACAATATCAACAAAATAAAATTTTAAAAGAGTTAAAAAGAAAATCAACATATTTTACAAAACAAATTAAGATTAAACAATTGCAAGCTGAATCTATTGATAAAGAAATTCAAAAACTTATAAGAGAGGCTATAGCCTTTTCAAATAAAAAAGAGAAAAATAAACTTTCCAATTTTTTTAAATTAACACCTGANGCAAAAGTNCTTGCTGATAACTTTAGAGCCAATAAAGGAAAATTACCCTGGCCAGTTTTAAAAGGTGTTATAATCCAAAAATATGGTACCCAAGCACATCCTGTTGTAAAAACAACTAAAATTAAAAGTACAGGAATAACAATTGCATCTATTGATAATGCTGAGGTTAGAGCTGTCTTTGAGGGNCAAGTCATGTCAATTTTGAGTTTTAAAAATAGNAACCCAACTGTACTTATTAAACATGGGAATTATATTACAGCATATAAGAATCTTTCCAAAGTTTTTGTAAAAAAAGGTCAACGGTTAGATTCAAAAGAGACTATCGGTGAAGTTTTTACAAATTCNGAAACAGGCAGGACAGTACTTCAGTTTAGCATNTTTAACGCCATGAAACCTGAAAATCCATCTTTGTGGCTTTACAATGAATAAAATTTTTTAATTTTCTTTCAAGAACCAAGCCTCTCCCCCAAGATTATATTTTATGTGATACAGTAAATCCATTGCCTCCTTTTTTGATTTAAACCTTCCATAGGCAACCCTGAACATTCCTTTTGGATTTATATTAGTGAATGAAGAATTATACCCCTCTTTCTTTAGATTTTTAATTTTTCTTATTGCATAGGATTTATTCCTGAAGGTTCCAGCTATTATGCTGTAGTGAGTTTCATTTATTTTTATTTTTTTTTCTGTTTCTATATCAGTAGTAATTAATGAAATAGATTTTAATGAACCCAAATTGAATGTGGCTGATAGGATATTTTCTTGAATTTTATTTTGAGCTATTTGCTGATTAATCTGTCTTTGATCCTGAATGTATTGGTCTCCAAAATAGAAACTAGCATATGATAAAGCCAGTGTAAAAACAAAAACTGCTGAATATTTTAAAAATGGAGTGAATTGTTTTTTATTTTTTTTTGTTTTAAAAATTAATCTATTCTTATTTTTGGAAATTGAAAAAACTTTAGTTTTTACTGACGACTTTAGTTGTGGTAAATTAAAAACTTTTAAACCAAAAGAGGAATCATCAAAATTTGTATTCTCGAATGGTTCAAACTCAATTTTTTTATCGAGAGTATAATTAATTTTTCCAATATTTTCAAGAAATAATGGGCCTGATTTTAGTTGATTTCTCCAAACTTTGATTTGATTTCGAATAAGATTGTGAGCCTTCTTATAATTTAAGTCGTTTTTTTTTGCGTAATAATTAATTAGAACACCATCATTACTAGTTAATAAACTATTGAAAGTCAATTTCTTTTTTGGGGGGTTAAACCTGCCATTTATTTTATCAATTTCAAATGGAAATGACCTTGTTAAAAAAGCTCCAAAATCAGGAACTGTTACACATTCGTAATCGAATAAAAGTTCTTCAATATATTTTTCAAGACTCATAATCCAAAAATAATAAATTAATTATTTTAGAATAATTATTAATCAAATTAATATCCAATTTTTTTTCTTACTCTATTTAAAACGTTGTCAGCTATTTTTCTTGCTTTTTTTGCACCAACTTCAAGGATATCATAAATCTCATCAGGATTGGAAATAAAATGATTAAATAAATCTCTTTCCCTTTTGAATTTATTTAATATTTCTTCAAAAAGTATATTCTTTGCATCCCCGTATCCAAAGCCTCCACTTAGGTATTTAGATTTCATTTTTTTAATATCTTTTTGACTCGCAATTAAAGAATAAATTTTGAATACATTGCAGTTATCTGGATTTTTTGGTTTTTCCATTGGTGTGCTATCAGTTGCGATACTCATTATCTGTTTTCTTAGTTTTTTATCTGACAAAAAGATATTAATTGTATTATTTTTCGATTTACTCATCTTATTTCCATCTGTACCAGGTATATTTTTATGTTTTTCTTGAATTAAAGGTTCTGGAATTATAAATGTTTCCCCATTTATACTATTAAATTTTGATGCAACTTTTCTTGTTATTTCAATATGTTGTAGTTGATCTTTTCCAACTGGAATAAATTTTGCGTCGTACAACAAAATATCTGCAGCCATAAGAATAGGATAGGTAAACAAACCTGTATTTATATCTCTAAGGCTATTCGATTTATCCTTAAATGAGTGAGCCAGAGTAAGTCTTTGATATGGATAGAAGCATGAAAGATACCATGAGAGTTCTGTTACTTGAGTTACATCACTTTGTTTATAAAAAACAGTTTTATCTACATCTAACCCAAATGCTAACCATGCGGCAGCTGTTGCAAAAGTATTTTCTTTTAATTCTTCTGCTTTTTTTATTTGCGTTAATGAGTGTAAGTCTGCTATAAACAAAAAAGATTCATTTTCACTTTTTTTAGATAGTTCTATTGCTGGAATTATTGCACCCAAAATATTTCCTAAATGAGGAGTACCCGTTGATTGCACTCCAGTTAAAATTTTTGACATAAATTTTAATATTATAACAAAGTTAAATTTTTTATTAAGAGCTTAATTATATTTTTGATTTTCGCTTTGTATATTCGGTATTTATTAAATATAGCTAATGTTTTTTTTAAAACGGTTTTTACTTATTCTGTGGAGAATTTGGTTTTATATATTGTGTTCAGTTCCTGTGATCCTTTTTTTTCCATTCCTCGCTTTAGTACTTCTTTTTCCCAATGGGTATAATGTTATTTTTTGGTATGCTAGAAACGTATGGGCCTCTTTTATCTTATTTGGAATGGGATTCTATATTAAGAAAAATNTAATTCCTGAACTTGATAAAAAAAAATCTTATTTATTGGTTGCAAATCATGCAAGTTACATAGATCCGTTTGTTATGCTTAGATTATTCAAGACCCCATTCGTATTCGTTGGGAAAAAGGAANTAGACAAAATACCNTTTTTTGGTTTTTTATATAGAAGAGCAGCAATANTAGTTGATAGGGCTAAAAAAGAAAGTCGTTTTGCAGTTTATGGTCAAGCTAGTAGTAAATTGGATAAGGGTTACAGTGTTTGTATTTTTCCCGAAAAAGAATACATTAATGAGAATAATATATTAAACGAGTTTAAACATGGGGCATTTAAGCTAGCTATTACTCATAAACTACCGGTTCTACCTATGGTGTTTTATGATTGTAAAAGAAAATTCCCATGGTATACAACTCATGGTTTTCCTGGGTCACTTAGAGTTACAATTTTTAATCCTATCCCAACAAATGGTTTAAATGAAGAAGATTATTTGAAATTAATGGATGAAACCAGATTATTCATACTAAAGGAATTAAAAAATGACCCAAAAAAAGCTTCTATTAAAGCAGTTGAAGAATGGAAAAAAATGGTTAAAAAATAGATTAACTATTCAGTTCTTTTATGATATTCATTATTTTCGCCTCTAATTCATCCATTAGCTCGGGATTATCCTCCAAAAGTGTTTTTACCGAATCTCTACCTTGACCTAATCGAGTATCTCCATAACTAAACCAAGATCCACTTTTATTAATAATTTCATAATTGACACCAAGATCAATTATTTCTCCAATTTTTGAAATACCTTCTCCATATAAAATATCGAATTCAGTTGTTTTAAAAGGGGGAGCAACTTTATTTTTAACTACTTTAACTCTAGTTTTATTCCCCATCACTTCTGCCTCTCCGTTTTTTATTTGTGTGGACCTTCTTATATCAAGTCTAACAGACGCATAAAATTTGAGAGCATTGCCCCCAGTTGTAGTTTCAGGATTTCCAAACATAACGCCAATTTTTTCTCTGAGTTGATTAATAAAAAAAACCGTACAATTTGTCTTACTTATTGAACCAGTTAATTTTCTGAGTGCTTGTGACATCAATCTAGCGTGAAGGCCCATTTTTGAATCACCCATTTCACCTTCTATTTCACTTTTCGGAGTTAGTGCTGCAACTGAATCGATTACGACAGCATCAACTGCTCCGGATCGAATTAGATTATCTGCAATTTCAAGAGCTTGTTCTCCATGATCAGGTTGAGAAATAATTAATTCATTTATATCAACTCCTAGTTTTTCAGCATAAAAACGATCGAAAGCATGTTCGGCATCAATAAATGCTGCTACCCCTCCACTTTTCTGACATTCTGCTATTGCATGTAGAGTCAAAGTTGTCTTTCCAGAAGATTCCGGTCCGTAAATTTCAACTACCCTCCCCTTTGGATAACCGCCAACACCCAGCGCAATGTCAAGGCCAATAGATCCCGATGAAATAGCTTCAGTCTCAATCACAGCTTCATCTCCAAGTTTCATAACAGCCCCTTTGCCATAGGTTTTATCGAGTTTATCTAGGGTTAGTTTTAATGCTTTAATTTTTGCTGATTTGTCGTCTGTCATTTCTTTACATTTACAACTAAAGTAATATTTTTTATATTTATATTTTATGAAAATATGAGAAAGATATTAATAAATTTATTCCTAATTCTTAGTTTAAATATTTCAGCTCAAGAGATATTGTCTCTAAAAAAACGAGCGGAGGTAATTAATAAATTACAACAAGATAGATTTCAAAATTTATTACCTGATATAATGAATGAAAACGATATTGATATGTGGGTAATTATGACAAGAGAATATAATGAGGATCCGGTAATTAAAACAATGTTACCTCCTACATGGCTTAATGCTAGAAGACGTACAATACTTGTTTTTTCAAGAGATCTAAAAACTGGAAAAGTTAAATCTGTTGCAATAACTCGATATCCTTTTGGTAAGAATATTCCCTCAATATGGGTAAAGGAAGAAGAACCAAACCAATTAAAAGTCTTAAGTGATTATATTGAAAAAGAAAACCCAACAAAAATTGGGATTAATTTTTCAAAACACGAATCCTTATCAGACGGATTGAGTAAAAATGGTTTTGATGAATTATATAATTCGTTATCAAAAAAATTTCAAAAAAGACTTGTCTCTGCTGAAAAATTATCAGTTGCTTGGATTGAAACTAGAACTGATTTGGAAATGACTATTTTTTCCAAGCTTGTTGAAATCAGCAATAATATCATCAAAGAGGCTTTTTCAACTAAAGTAATAACTCCTGGTGTAACAACGACAGATGATGTTGTGTGGTGGATGAGAGAAAAAGTAATTGATCTTGGGATTAAGACTTGGTTTCATCCAACAGTTGATGTACAAAGAAAAGATGATAGTGATTTATATAGTTTTGATAGTAAATCCAAGTTTGACATAATTCAACATGGAGATCTTATACATTGTGATTTTGGGATATCTTATTTAACACTAAATACTGATTGTCAGCAATTAGCTTATGTTCTTAAGCCAGGTGAAAAAGACCCCCCTAATTTTCTCGTTGCTGCATTAAAAGAAGGTAACAGGGTTCAAGATATTTTTACAAACAATTTCAAAGAAGGCGCTACTGGTAATCAGATCCTTCTTAAGTCTCTTAAAGAATCATTCGATCAAGGGTTAAGACCTCAAATTTATACACACCCATTAGGTCTATTTGGTCATTCTGCAGGAACTGCNTTNGGGATGTGGGATTCTCAGGGCGGTGTTCCTCATTCTGGAGACCACCCACTCCATAAAAACACTACTTATGCTATAGAACTTAACACTAAAGTTTTTATTCCAGAATGGGAAAAGGATATAAGAATAATGTTAGAGGTCCCGGGTTTTTTTGGGGATAAAGGTTTTAGATATATTAATGGAAGACAAACTGAACTTATATTAGTTGGATCAAGACAAAAATATTTAGAATAATAGTACCTTTATACCCATTTAAATTATATAGTATAGCATGCAACTGTTCAATAAATTAAGTTCTGAAGAACTGTCNAGAACAATTGAAATAGCCGGAAAAGATAGATTAATCCTTTCTTTTTATCAGTATGCAAATATTGGAAATCCTGAAATTTTTAGAAACAACTTCTTTATTGAATTGAACTCATTGGATATTTTGGGTAGGATATACGTTGCTAAAGAGGGAATAAATGCTCAACTTTCTATACCGACTGAAAATTTTGAACTTTTTAAATCCTATATAGATTCCATATCTTTTTTAAAAGGAGTTAGATTAAATACAGCAATTGAGCATAACAATAAATCTTTTTTAAAACTAACAATTAAAGTAAAAGATAAAATTGTATCCGATGGAATTAATGATCCTTCTTTTGATGTTACCAAAAGAGGCATACATGTTAATGCAAATCAGTTCAATAAATTATTAGATGACCCAAACACCCTTTGTATAGATATTAGAAATCATTATGAAAGCGAAATAGGTTTTTTCGAGGGAGCAATTAAACCTGACGTAGATACTTTTAGGGATTCACTTCCAATTATTGAAAAAACAATAGTTAAAAATAAAGAGGATAAAAACTTGCTAATGTATTGTACTGGAGGGATTAGGTGTGAAAAGGCTAGTGCCTATTTTAAACATAAGGGTTTTGAAAATGTTTTTCAGCTTGAAGGGGGTATTATTGAATATGCCAAGCAAGTCAAAGATCAAAATATAGAAAACAAATTTAAAGGCAAAAATTTTGTTTTTGATGAAAGAAGATCAGAGCGAATTTCAAATGATATTGTATCAAAATGTCATCAATGTGGAGGACCTTCTGATACACATGTAAATTGTTCGAATGAAGCTTGTCATCTTTTATTTATTCAATGTAAAAGCTGTCAAATAAAAAATAATAAATGTTGTTCTGATAAATGTAAAGAAATTATAACCCTTCCTTCAGAAATTCAAAAAAATATGAGAAAAGGAACACATAATAGTAATAAGATCTTTAAAAAGGGCAGATCAAAACATTTAAAATTTAAATAAACGCTACTTTTTTAATGCGTTTCATAAAAAATGAAAATCTTTAGACTTTTAATATTCTTTTTAGGTGTAATATTTTTTTACTCCTGTTCTAATAATTCAATTTACAGTAGCTACAGAGATTTTGAAAATGGCTGGGGGTTAAATGACACCGTCTTTTTTAAATTTAGTGAAATACCAGATAACAAATTTGATATTCAATTTTTAATAAGAAATGATAATTATTACGAATTTTCAAATCTTTTTTTAATTGCTTCTTTAAATGAGGATGGTATTTTAATTGCTAAGGATACTTTAGAATATTTAATGGCAGACAAGCAAGGTAATTTATTAGGAACTGGTTATGGTAATATTAGAGAAAGTTTTTTGATTTGGATAAATGACTTCGATTTTAAAAATGAATCTGATTATTTGATTACCTTAAACCATGCAATGAGAAAAAATCAAGAGGAAAAAGGTATAAAAATACTACCAGGAATTATAAGTGTAGGCATTAATATTTCTGAAAAAGAAAATGAAAATGAGTAATAAATTAAGCACAAATTATCCTAGATTGGTTATTAGAATTATTTGGTTATTTATTACAATTACCATATTAATTATTTTTTATGTTTTTTTTTCAGCTGCAAATGGTTCATATGGTTCAATGCCTGATCTACAGCAGCTAGAAAATCCTAAAACTAATTTAGCAACCCAAATAATTTCATCTGATGGAGAAGTTTTAGGCAAATTTTATTATCAAGACAATAGAACCCCTATTCAATTTGATGAGCTCCCCAAAAATATCGTTGATGCTTTAGTTGCCACCGAAGATGAAAGATTTTATACTCATTCCGGAATCGATTGGAAAAGAACAATAAGTGCAATAATATTTCTTGGTAAAAGAGGTGGAGCCAGTACGATTACTCAGCAACTCGCAAGACAACTTTTTGTTGGGGTAAGGTCTAGAAATCTTACTGAGGCTATAATTCAAAAAATAAAAGAGTGGGTCTTATCCGTNCAATTAGAGAGAAGATATACAAAAAAAGAAATTATAGCAATGTATCTTAATGTATACGATTTTGGTTATAATGCTGATGGCGTTCGTTCTGCTGCAAAAATATTTTTTAATTCCAATCCATTAAATCTTAAAATTGAACAATCTGCAATGTTAATCGGAATGCTAAAAAATTCATCTTATTATAACCCAATTAGAAGGCCTGAACTAGTTAAAGAAAGAAGAAATATAGTATTAAAACAGATGTTTCGTAATGAATATATAAAAAAAGAAGTTCTAGATTCTATTATTGATNTACCTCTTGAAATTAAATANACTCCTGAGTCTCACAGAGAAGGTCTAGCAACATATTTTAGAGCATATCTACAAGAGTTTATGAGAGGCTGGATAAACAATAATCCAAAAAAAGATGGAACGAAATATAACATATATAGAGATGGCTTAAAAATATANACAACTATTGATTCTAAACTTCAAAAGATTGGTGAGGAAGCAGTAAAAAGCCATATGAAAAACTTACAAAAAGAATTTTTCATTCAAAACAGATTATCAAATAATGAAACTGCCCCTTTTTTAGAGTTAAGAGAAGGACAAATAGATACTCTTATGGAACGATCAGCATATAGATCTGAGCGCTGGAGAAATAAGGCTAACTCTGGCTGGGACAGAGATAAAATTCTTTTAAATTTTTATGAACCAACTGAAATGACTGTTTTCTCTTGGAGAGGTGAGATAGACACGATTATGTCACCTATGGATTCTATAAGGTATTACAAACATTTTTTAAGGGCCTCAATGATGTCTATGGAGCCTCAAACTGGTCATGTCAAAGTTTGGATTGGTGGCTATGATTATAAGCATTTTCAGTATGATCAAGTGAAACAAGGGAAAAGACAAATTGGATCAACATTTAAACCATTTTTATATGCAACTGCGATTGATCAATTAAAACTTTCCCCATGTGACATTTTACCCGATGCACTTTTTTGTATTGAGCCAATGAANCATGGAAACATTGATGCATGGTGTCCCAAAAATTCAGGTGACAAGTATGGTAGAAATAGGACTTTAAAAAATGCATTAGCAAACTCAGTTAATACAGTAAGTGCTAGGTTAATGGATAAAGTTGGNCCNAGACCAGTTATTAATCTTGCAAAAAAAATGGGTATTACTTCAAGAATTCCTCCAGTACCNTCAATTGCACTTGGAACNCCGGATATTAGTTTATTTGAATTGGTAGGTGCATATGGTACTTTTGCAAATCGAGGAATTTATGTTAAACCAATAATGGTATCTAGAATTGAAGATAAAAACGGAACAGTAATATANGAAAGTGTACCTAAAACCGAAGATGTTCTATCTGAAGAGGCAGCTTATGTAACTATTAGTTTAATGAAAGGTGTTACTGAGCATGGCTCGGGTGCTAGACTAAGACATGCAGGTTTAGAGGAAGAAAATTATATCTACAAAAATATAGTGACGGGTTATCCTTATATTTTTGAAAATCCAATAGCAGGCAAAACAGGTACTACCCAAAACCAAAGTGATGGTTGGTTTATGGGGATGGTTCCAAATTTGATCACTGGAGTGTGGGTTGGAGGTGAAGATCGGTCAATTCATTTTGATGAAATCGCTTATGGTCAAGGTGCAACAATGGCATTACCTATTTGGGGTCAATTTATGAAAAAAGTTTATTTAGATCCAGAACTCGGTGTTTCACAAGAGGATTTTATAGAGCCAGAGGATCTCTCTATTAATTTAGATTGCGAGAAATATGCTCAGGAAATTTTCTCGGACAAAGATAATGAGGATTTAGATAGCTTGGGCTTTTAGTTTTAAGATTGAAGCTAAGAAATTTATTAATACATGAAAATCAATTGTCTGATGCATACCATTCTGCGTAAGCTGTTGCTGTTTCTATTAGCTTTAATGAATGCAAACTTATATTTTTNGGTAATTTTCTTTTNATTTTTTCTGCAAAATCTATTACAAGCATCTCACATGTGGGTTGAAAATTAACTCTAATTATTTTATTGCCTTTATCTTCCAATTCATCTGCCATTATCTTATGTGGAGAGTTACAGTTTAAAACAGTAGCATGATCAAAAGGTAACACAATTTCTTCTTGAACTATCTTTTTTAAATCAGAAAAATCTATTATCATACCACATTTCCTATCCTGAGTATTGTTTATTGGTGTTCCAATTACNGTGACATTTAGTTTATAACTATGGCCGTGAATATTTTTACANAGCCCATCATAACCATGAATTGCGTGGGCGGTCTCAAAAGTAAATCTTTTTGTAATTCTTATTTTATTAGCCATAATTATTTGCAGGATTAAATTATTTTTTCGTAACAGTAGAAAGGATATTNACTTTGATTTGGAAAAAAAATATTTCCAAGCTTTATGTATCCTCTTATTTCATAAAATTTTATGTTTCTAGGATTTTTACTAAAAGTATCTAATCTAATTGAAACATAATTGTTTTTTNTTGCATAATTTTCTGCATAATCCATCATAGATTTAGCTAATCCCATTTTTTGATAATCTGGATGAACTGCAAGCCTATGTATATAAAGGTTTTTATAATCCTTGGTAAGCCACGAAATATCATTATAAACTAAATCTTTTTGTTTAGACAAAACTATACAGCCTTTAACCAAACTACCATCTTCAAAAACATAAAGATTTTTATTTGAAATGTCTTTTTTAAAAATATTTTTTGAGGGATAATTCTCATTCCATTGAAATATATTATTGCTTATCATATTTTGTGCGCAACTTTCAGCTATTTTTTTTATGATATTTAAATCCGATAAAATAGCTTTTCTAATCATTTTTTGACAAAAAATTTTCTTAATTGTTACTTGATTTACAATTAGTTTTATATTTAAGTAAAAACTTTTTTTATTGAAAACCAAACATCTCCTTTTAGTATTTTTAGTGTCTATTACTTTTTCAATCTCAGCGCAGTCCTATATTGAACTATCAGTAGATAACGATCTTTATTTTAGAACAGATCATTATTATTCTAGCGGAATATTCATTTCATATGGGAAAAAGAAGGAAAATAACATTTATTATTGGACATTAGCACAACACATATACAACCCCTCATTAAGATACACTAATGATATTTCTATCATGGATTATCCATATAGTGGATGGTTATATGCTCAATATGAAAGGGAATATTTTTTGAAAGAGAATTCAAGTTATAGCTACGGTTTCGAACTCGGAGTTACTGGTGACGCTTCTTTAGCTAAAACTTTTCAAAACTTTTATCATAAGACCTTTTTGAACCTACCAGATTTAACATGGGTGGGGGCTCAACCTCAAAGAATTCATTTTGGAATCTTTGGTCAAATTAATAAAGTAATTTCAATTACAAATGAGATTCATTTACTTGGCCAATTATACAGTAAATTATCTTCACATATCACTAATGCATCTGTAAGATTTGGAATAATGATGGGGTCAAAAAATCTTTTACCGTTTAAAAGAACTAATTTAAATACAAACGAAGACTCAACTGGAATATATTTTGGAACGACTCAAGAGTACAGACCTCACGATTTCACATTAAGTGGGAGCTTTCGAGACGATAAATCAGAATTAATTTTACCAAGTATAAAGCATAGAAATAATTTTGAAGCCGGGATTTACACAAGAAAAGATAAATGGTCTATATCTATTCTATATCAGCTAATGAGTAAGTTTACACCTGATCAATTATTTAATAATCACGAGGTTTTAAACTTAACTATAAGAAAGTCAATTTAAGTTTTATTCTGGTCTTTTATATGGGTTTTTAATAAAAGTCCCAATTTTTATTGTAAGGCCGTTGAAAATATTTGGATAAATCTCTAGTAAGTTTTGTTTTGCTGACTTTAAATATTGATAATGAATCCCAACGCATAATCTTTTCCAAACCTGATACTCAAAACCAATGAAAGGACCAATAGAATCATTAAATAGACCATCTATATAATTGTTAGAATTATCAATTGGATTTACATTTTGTGAGTTTTCTGCTGATATCAAATAGTGATATTTTATTCCTCCTTCAATAAATAATTTTCTATTTGTATAGAGTCTTATTGATAAAGGAATACTAAAAAACTTTAAGTAATCTTTTGAGTCATTAAAATAACCTTCATATCTATAAATAATCTCATTAAACTCAAGTCCTAAATTAAATCCAAAAGTTTTAGAAGTTAGTCTTTGTATATTAAAACCAAAACCTTTTCCTATTCCAATTTTAGTATAATCTAGATTAGTATTCATTAAATTCAACTTTGCATGCAATGAATAATTCCACTTATGAAAAAAATTATTGGGATCTGGTCCTGTTCTATATTGTTTATATAAGTTCTTGTCTCCTTGACAATAAGAGAAACTAATTTTAAAAATCAAAATAAATGATAAAAAAAACCGAAACATGCTTCTAATATACATTAACATATCTTTATTAAACATAATAGGGTGTTAGATGGTTTATTTATTTACTTTTGATCATCTTTTTTTGACCTTTTACGATGAAAAATATTGAAAGTGAAATTTTAAGAAATAATTTAAATTATACCCTTTTTGAATGGAGAAAACAATCAGGATATAAGCCCTTAAATATTGACAAAGGAGAAGGAGTTTATTTGATTGATCATCAAAAAAATAAAATTTTGGACTTTTCATCTGGTTTAATTAATGTTAATATTGGCCATGGTGATCAAAGGGTTACTGATGCCGTTGTTAAGCAGATGCAGAAGGTTAGTTACGTAAATCCATCAACAATAACAAAGGTCAGAGGTGAGCTTGGGAAAAAGCTATCTGAAATTTGTCCAGGAAATCTAAACAAATCTTTTTTCACTATTTGTGGTGCTACAGGTATTGAAAATGCAATTAAGTTAGCTAGACTTTATACCGGAAGGCACAAAATATTGACCAGGTACCGTTCATACCATGGTTCAACAATGGGGGCTATGTCTGCAGGTGGAGACCCCAGAAAACTTAAAGTTGATAGCCAGATGGGAACAAATTTCATCCATTTAGAAATACCTTATAAATACCGGTCTTCAGGGCATCATTGGGAGCAAAACTGCTTTGATCATTTAGATAGAATATTATCTTATGAGGGGCCAGAAAATTTTGCAGCTATAATTATGGAGGGAGAATCTGGAAGTTCGGGTTGTCTTAAGCTTCCAGATGGATATTTTAAAAAATTAAGAAAGGTTTGTGATAAATATGGAATTCTCCTTATTGTCGACGAGGTTATGAGCGGTTTTGGAAGAACAGGCCAGTGGTTTGGGATTAACAATTATGATGTTATACCAGATATCATGGTAATGGCAAAAGGAATTACTTCAGGATATATTCCATTTGGTGCTGTCCAGGTAAATGATGCAATCGCAAATTATTTTAATGAAGAAGAATTAATGATTGGTTTGACATATTCTGCTCATCCTGTCGCATGTGCCACTGCATTAAGGGTTATAGATATATATGAAGAGGATAATCTAATAAACAATGCAAAAGAAATGGGTAAATATGTAGACAAACAAGTTCAAATAATGAAAACAAAACATCCTTCTATTGGAGACTTTAGAAATACTGGATTATTAGGCTGTATTGAGCTAGTTAAAAATAAAAATACTAAAGAGCCATTTGTAAATTTTAATGCTAAGCCAGATGAGATGAATGTTATAAATAAAATGAGATCAAAAATTTCAAAGTTAGGAATGAGTATTTTTATCAGAGGAAATTATATATTTATTGCCCCACCTCTTTGTATAGATAAAAATCAGATTGACGAAGGTTTAGGCATTATTTCGGAAGCATTAAAAATAGCTGATAATCACTGTTAAAATTATATTTAAAGATTTAATCAGTAGCTTTTTCAGATCCATATAAACTTAGAAGTGTTGCAGAAATTATTAAAATTAAAATTGGTATTGGTGGCCCACCTCCCATAAATAAATGATTAAATAATGCAACTAATAAAATTGTTCCTCCAAAAACTGAATATGCAAGAAAAACTTTTTTGTTTGAATCATTACCAAGCTTTAATATCCATAAGATAAAAATAAAAAGACCAACACCAATTTGGTGAACTGCTGTCACATCAACTATGCCTTGCGCAAAGAAAATCAATTCGTCTGATATTTCGCCTTTAAAGTAAGGTGACAATAATTCTTCAGGTGATGTAAAAACTCCAAATAACAACCCTGTACCACAAAGAATATTTATTATAGAGATTATTGGATAAATATATTTTGACTTCATTTTAGATCATAGGCCTTTAATTTATTCCTCCTACATAAGATTTAATAATTGGATTCATAGCCTGAATTTTAGTTTTAAAACTTTCATTTATATTACCTAAAACACTAAGTTTTTCAATTTTAAATAACTCTCTAAATTTTATATTTATAGGTGATCCTAAAACTTTATTTCCTAGTTCTTCCCAAACATCTGAATTTTCAAAAACTTCAATCAAAGTTCCAGTTTTTTCTTCCTCATCCAAAAACCACTCAAATCTTATAATTCCAGGATCATTTAAATTGAAAAAAAGAGGACACTGTTCATCTTGAATAAATTTCTTGATTATATCAGCATTTTCGGAATATGAAACTTCTACTATAACAGTAACTTTATTATTATTAACATTTAATTCTTTTTTCATTTTATTATTGGTTTGAGTATTATTTTTTTCAACTTCACTGCAGTTGGTAAGCGAAATTAAAAAAATTAGTGTAACAAATATTTCTTTCATTGTAAACGGATTTGATCTAAATTTAATAAATTCTAATAAGAAGATTTACTCTTAAACGCATATTTAATTAGAATATCAATTGATGTGTATTCTAAAGTTTTTTCGTGTGTAGCCTCCAAAATCACCTTAGGCGCTTTTCCTTCTTTTTCAGCCTCTATCCATCGGCTAACACATAGACACCATTTATCGCCCTCTTTCAATCCTGGGAATTGATAGTAGGGTACTGGTGTGACCAAATCATTTCCCTTAAGTGAAGAGAACTCTAAAAAATCTTTAGTCATAATAGCACAAACGGTATGTGTTCCAGTATCTTCCGAAATAGTTCTACATAAACCATCTCTAAAATATCCTGTCATTGGTTTGGTACAACATNTTTGAAGAGGTTCTCCAAAAACATTTTTCTCCATTTACCTAAGCTACAAATTTTAATATTATTTTTACTTGTTAAAAAAACTTAATTTGATAATTCGGGGATGTAGCTCAGTTGGTTAGAGCGCTTGACTGGCAGTCAAGAGGTCGAGGGTTCAAGTCCCTTCTTCTCCACTAGTGTTTATAGAAGGCTCAATAGAAGTGTCTTCTTTGCTGAGTTTCAAACGTGGTAATACACACCTAAAGTTCAGTATGTTGTTACTAAATGTAATTAAGTATTAATTGTCAATTAAAAGTTAAAACTATACTTTTATGACTCATAACTATAAATCTATTAAAATAAAAAAATTATTATTCTTTTTATGCTCATTATCTATGACTTTTTTATTCGGTCAAAATGTAGCTGGTGAACACATACTAACAATTAAAGCATCTACTGGAGATTATTCAGATCCTGGCAAATTTTTAAACCTTCAAACCCTATATGTCCCTTATACAAAAGGAGAAGTTAGTGGAATATTTAAGGGTGAGGTCCTTCCAATTGGAGGTGATATACCAGATTACTTCGAAAAAGAAGGTGTTTGGTATATGGAGTTAGATATAGATATGATCCTACTTACTGAGGATAATGAGAAAGTTTATTGTAAAGCTACTGGGGTTTTAAATCTTACTCTTGAAACGTTTCAAGCTGAAAAGTTTCAGACTCATTGGAGGTTTAGAACTTCAAGTAAAAAATATAATTTTCTAAATGAATTAATGGGAGTAGGATTTGGGAAGTTTTTACCAGAAGGGTCAGAGTATACTCTACAACACGACATTTATAAAATCATTAAAAAATCCTCTTAAAAGAAGCATTAATTAGGGGTTTAAAATTAAGTAAATTCCTAGGAGTTATTTTTGTATGATAGGGATACCCTTTTCTTTTAAATAAAAATTAGATATGCTATATTTATTAATGCTTTAATTAATTTAAAAAATATTCGTTATGAAATACCATTTATATTCAATCATATCATTGTCTTTATTCTTGTCCTGTTCAGATATCAAACAAGAATCAACTAAAAAAAACCCTTTTGTTGAAAACGAAATCGTTGCAGTAGTTCTTATGAAATCAAATGATAAAACAACTGAAGAAATCTCTAATTTTTCAAGTTTTTATGTAGATTTNGTNCAACAAAGAGAACCTAATACTTATGCTTGGTCTCATTTCCAAAAAGGGGATAATATTGTTTTAATTGAGAGATATAAAGATGAAGCAGCTCATTTAAATCACATAAAAAATATTTCACCTGGAGGTATTTCAGAAAAAGAATTTGGGCAATTTTTAGAGCATTTTGAAATTTTAGAAATAGATATTTATGGAACAGTTTCAGATGAATTCAAGTCTGTTATTGATGGTTTTAATCTTCCAACATCATATAATTCGACCATAGCAAAGTATAGCAGAAATTAAAATCATTTTGTATCTTATTGGTTGAATAAATTAATAATTACTAATGAATTTTTTTTTAACTAACCAAAATAATGCCGAAAGAATTGTAAGATTTATAACATCTTTATTTTTATTACCAGCTCCAATTATATATGAAACTTCTAACTTTTCTCTAGCTCAATTTTTAATTGGAGGAATATTAATTTTTAATGCATTTTCGGGTATGTGCGTAATTTACCTGTTTTTTGGAGTTAATACTTGTAGAATTAATCAATGAAAATTGATGGTAGTTTTGATGCGCCAGAATTATATCA
>PATA01000005.1 GCA_002713495.1 Flavobacteriaceae bacterium | reverse complement strand
TTTCAGCAAGCATTTTATAATCATGTACATCAACCAAACTTCCATTTTCGCCATCAAATATAACCTCAGGAATTCCTCCAGCTTTTGTTGAAATAATTGGAATTTTTGCATGAAAACCTTCTAAAATACTTAATGGTAATCCTTCTCTAACAGATGAAAAACATAGGCAATTGAATTGAGATAAATATGAAGATGCATTTTTTTTATGTCCAACTAGTTTGATGTATTTATTTATGTTTAATTTCTTAATTAAGCTATGGTAATTAAAAGTTAAATCGCTGTGTTTTCCAATTTGAAAACAAAAAATATTTTTTTCTTTAAGATTATTTGTTAATTCATATATTGCTTTTATCAGTGTATTTAAATCTTTTGCTTTTGAATGATTTGCGATTGAACCAATTATGAAAACGTTATCATCTAATTTAAGCTCTTTTCTAATATTATATGAGGAATTGGAATTTAACCTGTTTAAATTTATTCCATCGTAAACCAAATTTAACTTTAATTTATTTTGACTACTTAATATTTTTGAGAAATTTTCTTGAACTGCTTTTGAAACACAAATGAACTGATCAATTTTTTTAAAATTATACTTTATTTTACTAAAGGAACTAGATGAATCACTTATTCCTTTTTTTGAAAATACTGAACCAATTCTTTTATTAAATATTATTTGANAAAGTAAAAACGTCCCAACCGAATTACTCGTGTGCATGTGAATTATATCNATTGAATTATCTTCTANAATTTTATTTAATTTAAAGGCTAAANTAATTGAATAAGTGCTTTTTTTTGTTATTGAAATGTGTCNTATGTTGTTTTTTAAACAGTATTGATACATTGCACTTTTTTTAAAACAAAATACTGTATTNGTAATACCTAAATTTTCGAGTTCAGGAATAAGATCAATAAGTTGTTGNTCATTTCCTCCCCAAACCATTGCATGTGATAGATGTAGGATTTTCATTGGAGCTAAAATTTAAACAAGTTGATTAGACGCTAATTGTTATTAGCATTTTGTTTTTTTATTAAATTAAGCGCTGAGCCTTCTTTGTACCATTCAATTTGTTGACCATTGTAGGTGTGGTTGGCTTTTATTATATCTGATCTACCATCAGAGTGAATAATTTCAATTGTAAGTTGTTTTTTTGGACTGAAATTTTTTAAATCAATAAAATTAAAAGTGTCATCCTCCTCGATTAAATCGTAATCTTTTTCATTATCAAATGTAATACCTAACATCCCTTGTTTTTTTAGATTAGTTTCGTGAATTCTTGCAAAAGACTTAACCAATACAACTTTAACTCCAAGATGGCGAGGCTCCATAGCAGCATGTTCTCTAGAAGAACCCTCACCATAATTATGGTCTCCTACTACAATTGATGGAATGTTATTTTTTTTATACTCTCTTTGAGTGTCTGGAACACCACCATACTCACCAGTAATTTGATTTTTAACTAAATTGGTTTTGTTGTTAAATGAATTTACAGCTCCAATAAGACAATTGTTTGATATATTATCCAAATGTCCCCGAAATCTCAACCAGGGGCCTGCCATTGAAATATGATCTGTAGTGCATTTCCCATGCGCTTTAATCAATAGTTTTAAGCCTTTGATATTAGAACCATCCCATGGCTGGAAGGGATCTAGTAGTTGCAATCTTTCGGATTTGTCAGAGACTTCAACTGTTAAATCAGATCCATCCGAGACAGGTTCTAAATATCCATTTTCTTTTACATCAAACCCTAGGTCTGGAAGTTCATTTCCCTTTGGAGGATCAAGAAAAACTTCATTTCCTTCTTCGTTTATTAATTTGTCTGTAATTGGATTGAAATCCAATCTTCCAGAAATAGCAATGGCCGCAACAATTTCGGGAGACGCCACAAATGCATGTGTATTAGGATTACCATCTGCTCTTTTTGCAAAGTTTCTGTTAAAAGAGTGAATTATAGAATTTTTTTCATGATTTTCAGCACCATCTCTGTCCCATTGACCAATACACGGTCCACATGCATTAGTAAAAATTTTTGCATTCAATTTTTCGAAAATTTCTAATAGTCCATCTCTTTCAGCAGTATATCTTACTTGTTCTGAGCCAGGATTAATTCCAAAATCAGCTTTAGTATTTAATTTTTTTTCGACAGCTTGTTGTGCAATTGATGCTGCCCTTGAAAGATCTTCGTATGATGAATTTGTACAAGAGCCAATCAGGCCCCATTCAATTTTGATAGGCCAATTGTTTGACTTAGCTTTTGATTTCATTTCCGAAACTGGAGTTGCAAGATCTGGCGTGAATGGACCATTTATGTGAGGTGTTAGTTCATTTAAGTTTATTTCAATTACCTGGTCAAAATATTTCTCAGGATTATTGTAGACTTCAGAATCTGCNGTTAAATGCTCNTTAACCTTGTTTGCAGCATCAGCAATATCATTCCTTCCAGTAGCTCTGAGGTATCTTTCCATAGAGTTGTCATATCCAAATGTTGAAGTTGTTGCACCTACNTCTGCACCCATGTTGCAGATTGTTCCTTTCCCTGTACATGAAATCTCCTCAGCTCCATCNCCAAAATATTCAATNATGTAACCTGTTCCTCCCTTGACAGTTAGTATTCCAGCAACCTTCAAAATAATATCTTTAGGAGCTGTCCATCCATTCAATTTTCCTATTAGTTTAACTCCGATTAATTTTGGGAATTTTAATTCCCATGCCATTCCAGCCATAACATCTACGGCATCTGCACCTCCCACCCCTATTGCCAACATTCCCAGACCGCCTGCATTTACTGTATGAGAATCAGTTCCAATCATCATCCCTCCAGGAAATGCATAATTTTCAAGAACAACTTGGTGAATTATTCCNGCACCCGGTTTCCAAAAACCAATACCATACTTGTTTGATACTGACTGCAAAAAATTAAAAACTTCGGAACTAGCTGAGTTTGCGGCTTTTAAATCATCAAAAGCACCCGATTTTGCTTGTATTAAATGATCACAATGGACGGTTGTTGGAACTGCAACTTTATCTTTACCTGCCTGCATAAATTGTAAAAGGGCCATCTGNGCGGTTGCATCTTGGCAAGCTATCCTATCTGGAGCAAAATCAACATAATCCACACCCCTTTGGTATTTCTTTGAAATTTTATCATCCCAAAGATGAGAATAAAGAATTTTTTCTGATAGTGTTAATGGTTTTTTTAAAATGGATCTTATTNTGGNCATAATATTTCCCAAAGAATTATAGTAAGTTTCTATCATTTTAATNTCAAATGCCATATTCAATTATGTTGAAAATTTATAAACNAAATTACACTAAATATTGGGGATCTGAAAGAGACTAATCAGAAAATTTAATCAAAAAAATTTTGCAGCAGTTAATGATTTTTAAAACATNCATGCATATAAAATATAAAACGATTTCCAAAAATTAAAATTTTTAGTAAAAAAACACGAAAAAAAACATGAAATTTAAAAGCTCATACAAATTTTTTTATAAATTTGCACACTCTAAAACTCTAAAGAAAAAATCAATTATGGCTAAAGAAACTTTCGATCGGTCAAAACCACATTTAAATATTGGTACAATTGGCCACGTAGATCATGGTAAAACAACCCTAACAGCAGCTATCACTAAGGTTTTAGCTGATGCTGGATTATCAGAAGCACAAAGCTTTGATCAAATAGATAATGCCCCTGAAGAAAAGGAACGTGGAATTACAATTAACACATCTCACGTCGAATATCAAACTACCAATAGACATTATGCTCATGTAGATTGTCCTGGACATGCTGATTATGTGAAAAATATGGTGACTGGTGCTGCACAAATGGATGGAGCAATATTAGTTGTAGCTGCAACTGATGGCCCAATGCCGCAAACTAGAGAACACATATTGTTGGGACGTCAGGTGGGTGTCCCTAGAATTGTAGTTTTTCTAAACAAAGCTGACATGGTTGATGATGAAGAATTACTTGAATTAGTTGAAATGGAAGTTAGGGAATTACTCTCTTTTTATGATTACGATGGAGACAATACTCCAGTAATATTAGGATCTGCTCTTGGAGCACTAAATGGCGAACAAAAATGGGTTGACACAGTTATGAAATTAATGGAAGAAGTAGATGGTTGGATTGAACTTCCAAAGCGAGATGTTGACAAAGATTTTTTAATGCCTGTTGAGGATGTCTTTTCAATTACTGGAAGGGGGACCGTTGCAACTGGACGAATTGAAACAGGAGTAGCTAATACAGGAGATGAAATAGATATTATTGGTATGGGTGCTGAAAAATTAAAATCTACCATTACTGGTGTTGAAATGTTCAGAAAAATTTTAGATCGTGGTGAAGCTGGTGATAATACTGGTATTCTTCTTCGTGGAATTGAAAAAACAGACATTAGAAGAGGTATGGTTTTATGTAAAGTTGGTTCTGTGACTCCACATGCTAAGTTTAAAGCCGAGGTATACATATTGAAAAAAGAAGAAGGCGGACGTCATACTCCTTTCCATAACAATTACAGGCCTCAATTTTACGTAAGAACAACGGATGTAACGGGTAATATTAAACTACCAAATGGCGTTGAAATGGTTATGCCTGGTGATAATTTAACAATTGAGGTAGATTTAATTCAGCCAATTGCATTAAATCTTGGATTACGTTTTGCTATTCGTGAGGGTGGTAGAACTGTTGGAGCAGGTCAAGTAACGGAAATATTAGATTAAAAATTTAATTGATGCCCAGAGTAATGAGTAAAAATGTGCTCGTTTCTCTACAAAATAAACGGGTTTAGCTCAGTTGGTAGAGCACTGGTCTCCAAAACCAGGTGTCGGGAGTTCGAGTCTCTCAACCCGTGCATTATAAATTTAATTAAAATGACGACTATAGTAAATTTTTTAAAAAATTCATTCGAAGAGTTACAAAAGAATGTTTCCTGGACACCAAGGGCTGAACTACAGCGACTGGTTGTTGTAGTTTTATTATTTTCTGTCATATTTTCTCTTGCTATATGGGGTGCTGACTCTATTCTTTCGAGAATAGTCAAATCTTATTTTGAACTTATAAGTTAAGCGCATGACCGAGGTAAGTAACAGTAAATGGTATGTAATTCGAGCCGTTAGTGGTCAGGAAGCTAAAATCAAGGACTATATAGCTTCTGAAATTGAAAGACTTGGATTTACAAAGAAATTAGAAGATATGCTTGTTCCAACTGAAAAAATAGTTCAAATTCGAAATGGAAAAAAAGTTAGCAAAGAGCGTACATATTTTCCAGGCTATATAATGATTAAGGCAGATTTATCTGGAGAACTACCACACGTGATTAAATCTGTAACAAATGTAATTGGATTTTTGGGCGAAACTAAAGGAGGTGATCCTATCCCGTTAAGACCTGCTGAGGTAAACAGAATGCTTGGAAAGGTTGATGAATTATCCCTTTCAACAGAACAAATGAATATTCCATATGTTGTTGGAGAAAACATTAAAGTTATTGACGGTCCATTTAATGGCTTTACTGGAGCTATTGAAAAGGTAAATGAAGATAAGAGAAAACTAGAAGTTATGGTAAAAATATTTGGTCGTAAAACACCATTAGAACTAAGCTACATGCAAGTTGAAAAATTATAAATTAATGGTTTTAACTTTTAATTATAAAAACTAAAATATAATGGCAAAAGAAATTGAGAAAGTTTTAAAAGTTCAGGTAAGAGGCGGGGCTGCTAATCCAGCGCCTCCTGTTGGCCCTGCACTTGGTGCGGCTGGAGTCAATATAATGGAATTCTGCAAGCAATTTAATGCAAGATCTCAAGACAAACCNGGAAAAATTCTTCCAGTGACCATAACAGTATATAAGGATAAATCATTTGAGTTTGTGATTAAGACCCCTCCAGCTGCTGTACAATTAATGGAGGCTGCAAAAAAGAAAAAAGGTTCTGGAGAACCAAATAGAAANAAAGTTGGCTCAGTTACATGGGATCAAATAAGAAAAATTGCTGAGGANAAAATGCCTGATCTCAATGCTTTTAATATTGAATCTGCTATGAAAATGGTTGCAGGCACCGCGAGATCCATGGGATTTAAGGTTCAAGGAGACATACCTTTTAAACAATAATTTGAATAATGGGAAAAATCACTAAAAATCAAAAAAAATCAAGAGCTAAGATAGATACTTCTATATTTTACAGTTTGAAAGATGCATCTAATTTGATTAAAANTATAGCAACTTCAAATTTTGACGAATCTGTAGATATAGCTATTAGACTTGGTGTTGACCCAAAGAAGGCAAATCAAATGGTAAGGGGNGTTGTTACTCTTCCACATGGAACNGGAAAAACTCTTCGAGTTCTTGCACTNGTAACTNCCGACAAGGAAAATGAAGCTAAAGAAGCGGGTGCAGATCATGTCGGTTTAGATGAATATTTACAAAAAATTAAGGATGGCTGGACAGATGTTGATGTAATTGTAACTATGCCAAGTGTTATGGGAAAATTAGGTCCCCTTGGTAGAGTTCTTGGTCCAAGAGGGCTTATGCCAAACCCTAAAACTGGTACTGTAACAATGGATATTAAAAAAGCTATATCAGATGTCAAAGGAGGTAAAATTGATTTTAAGGTTGAAAAAAATGGCATTGTTCACGCAGCAATTGGNAAGGTTTCTTTTTCAGANGAAAAAATATATGAAAATGCTGATGAATTTATCAAAACAGTTATTAAACTTAAACCTTCTACTACNAAGGGAACTTATGTAAAAAGCATTTTTTTGTCAACTACTATGAGTCCAAGTGTTCCTATCGAAGCTAATTTTTCATAAATAAGTAAAATAAAATGAACAAAGCTGAAAAAATAAAAGTTATTGATGATTTAAGCTCAAGCTTGTCTGAGTCTAAGAACTTATATCTTACTGATATTTCTGGACTTAATGCCTCGCAAACTTCAGATTTGAGGAGAGCATGTTATAAAGCAGATATCAAATTATCAGTAGTAAAAAATACGATGCTGCATAGAGCAATAGAGGCTTCAAATAAAGATTTTGGAGANATTACTTCTGTGTTGAAGGGTAATACATCTATTATGTTTTCTGAATCTGGAAATGAACCAGCAAAAATAATAAAACAGTTTAGAAAGAAAAATGATAAACCAATCCTTAAAGCCGCTTTTATTGAAGAGGCAATATACATTGGTGACAATCAATTAGATATACTCGTCGCGATTAAATCTCGTGAAGAATTAATTGGTGAAGTAGTAGGATTATTAAAATCTCCAATTCAAAATTTAGTTTCAGCCTTAAATGCAGGTGGAAAAAATTTGTCCGGAGTTTTGAAAACGTTATCAGAGCGTTAATTCTGAAAAATTGAGAATTATAAAATTAAAAATTAAAAATTAGTAAAATGGCAGATATAAAAGATTTTGCAGAAAAATTAGTAAACTTAACAGTTAAAGAGGTTAACGAACTCGCATCAATCCTTAAAGAGGAATACGGTATTGAGCCTGCAGCAACAGCTGTGGCTGCTTCTTTACCTGCAGCTGGTGGTGAAGCCGCTAGTGGTTCAGANGAAAAAACAGAATTTGATGTTATATTAACAGCAGCAGGAGGATCAAAGCTTGCGGTGGTTAAATTGGTTAAGGAATTGACAGGACTTGGTTTAAAAGAAGCGAAAGGTTTAGTTGATGAAGCTCCAAGCCCAATCAAAGAAGGTGTTGCTAAAGATGAAGCTGAAGGACTTAAAAAGTCCTTAGAAGANGCTGGGGCAGAGGTAGAGNTTAAGTAAAATTAANCACTAATAATAGCNCATATGTTTTACATTAAACATATGAAAACTTGCTTTTTCCTTTTTTAACAACTTTAATAACTTAAAACCTCAAAAATGCCTAGTACAATTCAAAAAAGAATAAATTTTGCTGCTGCTCAGCACACTCCAAATTATCCTGATTTTCTTGATATTCAAATAAAATCATTTCAGGATTTTTTTCAATTAGAAACTAAATCAGATGAAAGAAATGAAGAAGGTTTATTTAATACTTTTAAGGAAAATTTTCCGATTACTGATACAAGAAATCAGTTTGTATTAGAGTTTTTAGACTATTTCGTCGATCCACCTCGTTATTCAATTCAAGAATGCATTGAGAGAGGACTTACATATTCAGTTCCTCTAAAAGCACGTTTAAAACTTTACTGNACAGATGTTGAACATGANGATTTTGAGACAATTGTCCAAGATGTTTTTTTAGGTACAATTCCATANATGACGCCAAGTGGCACNTTTTGTATAAATGGTGCTGAAAGAGTTGTAGTTTCTCAACTCCATAGATCCCCCGGTGTATTTTTTGGACAATCATTTCACGCTAATGGAACTAAACTCTATTCTGCCAGGGTAATTCCTTTTAAAGGATCATGGATTGAATTTGCAACCGACATAAATAGCGTTATGTATGCATACATCGATAGAAAAAAGAAACTACCAGTGACTACTTTATTTAGAGCTATAGGTTACGAGAGTGATAAAGATATACTAGAGATTTTTGATCTTGCCGAGGAAATCAAAGTTTCAAAATCNGGACTGAAAAAGGTTNTAGACAGAAAATTAGCTGCAAGAGTTCTTAAAACATGGCATGAGGATTTTGTAGACGANGATACTGGTGAGGTNATTTCAATTGAAAGAAATGAAATAATTATTGANAGAGATACAATACTTGAAAAAAACCATGTAGATGAGATTATCGACTCAGGTGCAAAAACAATACTTCTTCACAAGGTTGATGCTCATATGTCTGATTATGCAATCATTCACAATACACTACAGAAAGATCCAACAAATTCTGAAAAAGAAGCAGTAGAACACATATATCGTCAACTTAGAAATGCTGAACCACCTGATGAGGATACTGCACGTGGTATAATTGATAAATTATTTTTTTCTGATCAGAGATATAATTTGGGGGAAGTAGGGAGATATAGAATGAATAAAAAATTAGGAGTTGAAGTTGAGATGGACAAACTAGTTTTGACAAAGCTTGACATAATTACGATAATTAAATACCTTATAGAGCTAATTAACTCTAAGGCTGAAATAGATGATATTGATCACCTATCAAATAGACGTGTAAGAACTGTTGGAGAACAATTATCATCGCAATTTGGTGTNGGTNTAGCAAGAATGGCTAGAACAATTAGAGAAAGAATGAATGTTAGAGACAATGAAGTATTTACACCAATTGATCTTATTAATGCTAAAACACTTTCGTCAGTCATCAATACATTTTTTGGAACNAATCAATTATCTCAGTTTATGGATCAAACCAATCCACTAGCAGAATTAACACACAAGAGAAGACTTTCTGCTTTGGGNCCCGGTGGACTTTCAAGAGAAAGAGCTGGTTTTGAGGTAAGAGATGTTCACTACACTCATTATGGGAGNTTATGTCCAATTGAGACTCCTGAAGGACCTAATATTGGATTGATATCCTCTCTTGGTGTTTATGCTAANGTTAATAATTTAGGATTTATTGAAACACCTTACAGAAGTGTTNAAAACGGAAAAATAAATCTNAAAGAAACTATNTATNTNAGNGCTGAAGAAGAGGAAAATAAGCTCATAGCCCAAGCTACAATTCCTTTTGACAAAAATGGTAAAATTACAAGTGATAGAGTAATTGCNAGGGACCAAGCAGATTTTCCAGTTGTTAGTCCAGATAAAATAANTTACACCGACGTTGCTCCAAACCAAATAGCTTCAATATCAGCATCTTTAATTCCCTTTTTNGAGCACGACGACGCTAACAGAGCTTTAATGGGATCAAATATGATGAGACANGCAGTTCCACTAATAAAGCCAGATTCACCAATTGTTGGAACTGGTTTAGANTCACAAGTGGCAACCGATTCTAGAATTTTAATTAATGCCGAAGGAGACGGTTATGTTGAATATGTTGATGCAGATAAAATTACNATCAAATATGATATTTCAAAAAGGGAAGAAATGGTTCGTTTTGATAGTTCTGTAAAAGATTACGAATTAATAAAGTNTAGGAAGACAAATCAGGGTACTTGCATTAATTTAAAATCCATAGTAAAAAAAGGGGATAGGGTTACTAAAGGTCAGGTNCTTTGTGAAGGCTATGCAACCCAAAATGGAGAATTAGCTTTAGGAAGAAACATGAAGGTTGCATTTATGCCATGGAAGGGATATAATTTTGAGGATGCTATCGTTATCTCCGAAAAAGTTGTCAGAGAAGATATATTTACTTCAATTCATATTGATGAATANTCATTAGATGTAAGAGANACAAAACTAGGAACAGAGGAGTTAACTGATGATATTCCAAATGTAAGTGAAGAAGCTACTAAGGATTTAGATGAAAATGGTATGATAAGAATTGGTGCTGAGGTAAATCCTGGAGATATTTTAATTGGAAAAATNACTCCCAAAGGAGAATCTGATCCCACACCTGAGGAAAAGTTACTAAGAGCAATTTTTGGAGATAAAGCAGGGGACGTGAAAGATGCGTCTCTTAAAGCACCCCCGTCACTTCACGGAATTGTNGTAGATAAAAAGTTATTTACAAGATCCTTGAAAGATAAAAGAAAACGAAATCAGGACAAACAGGAATTACAGATTCTTGAAGAAAATTATGATTTAAAATTTAATAGTCTCAAAGAATTACTNGTCGAGAAATTGTTTGCAATTGTAAATGGAAAAACATGTCAAGGAGTTCAAAATGACCTAGGCGAAGAAGTTTTACCAAAAGGAAAAAAATACACTTTAAAGATGCTTTCTGCTGTTGAAGACTATACCCACCTTACAAAAGGGTCATGGACTACATCCAGTGATACAAACTATATGATTGCTGATTTGATTCACAATTATAAGATTAAAGAAAATGATTTACAAGGTTCTTTGAGAAGAGAAAAGTTCACAATTTCTGTGGGTGATGAGCTCCCTGCTGGTATACTAAAATTNGCAAANGTTTACATTGCTAAAAAGAGGAAGTTAAAAGTTGGGGATAAAATGGCCGGGAGACATGGTAACAAGGGAATTGTTGCAAGAATAGTTAGAGAAGAGGAGATGCCTTTCTTGGAAGATGGAACCCCTGTAGATATTGTTTTAAATCCTTTAGGTGTCCCTTCTAGAATGAATATAGGCCAAATTTATGAAACAGTTTTAGGTTGGGCTGGACAAAAACTAGGAAAAAAGTTTTCTACACCAATTTTTGATGGTGCNTCCATTGATCAAATAAATAAATTGACAGATGAAGCCAATGTTCCTAGATATGGCCATACATATTTATTTGATGGAGGAACAGGTGAGCGCTTTGATCAACCCGCAACTGTAGGGGTTATATANATGTTAAAACTAGGACATATGGTAGATGATAAAATGCATTCCAGATCTATTGGTCCATATTCATTAATCACCCAACAGCCTCTTGGAGGAAAGGCTCAATTTGGTGGTCAACGTTTTGGNGAAATGGAAGTCTGGGCACTTGAAGCTTATGGCGCCTCTAGTACATTACAAGAAATATTGACTGTAAAGTCTGATGATGTNATAGGAAGAGCTAAATCCTATGAGTCAATCGTTAAAGGAGATACCCTACCAGAACCAGGTTTACCTGAGTCTTTCAATGTATTAATGCATGAGCTAAGAGGTTTAGGACTCGATATAAGACTTGAAGAATAATAAAAAAATANTAATATTAAAACAATAAAGCATTCAAATGGCTAGAATCAATGAAATAGTTACACAAAAAAAATTTAATAAAATTGTTATAGGACTCTCTTCTCCTGAGGTNATTTTAAATAATTCAAGAGGAGAAGTTTTAAAACCAGAAACAATAAATTATAGAACGCATAAACCTGAGCGTGATGGTTTATTCTGTGAGAGAATTTTTGGTCCCGTAAAGGATTACGAATGTGCTTGTGGAAAATATAAAAGGATTAGATATAAAGGAATAGTGTGTGATAGGTGTGGAGTTGAGGTTACTGAAAAAAAGGTAAGGAGAGATAGGGTTGGACACATTAACTTAGTAGTTCCAGTTGCTCANATATGGTATTTTCGTTCTCTACCAAATAAGATAGGTTATNTACTCGGTTTACCATCCAAGAAATTGGATATGATAATATACTATGAAAGGTATGTGGTTATCCAACCAGGAGTTGCATTAGATNTAGAAGGAGAACCTCTGCAAAAAATGGATTTTTTAACAGAAGAAGAATATTTGAATGTTTTAGAACAAATTCCATCAGAAAATCAGTATTTAGAGGATGATGACCCCAATAAATTTATTGCAAAAATGGGTGCTGATTGCTTAATAGAATTGCTTGGAAGAATTAACTTNGAAGAGCTTTCATACGAATTAAGACANAAGGCTAATAATGAAACCTCAAAACAAAGAAAAACAGAGGCATTGAAGAGATTACAGGTTGTTGAGTCATTTAGAGATGCTAATAGNAGACGAGAAAATCTTCCCGAATGGATGATAATGAAAGTTATTCCAGTCATACCTCCAGAACTTAGACCGCTTGTTCCCCTTGATGGAGGTAGGTTTGCTACATCTGACTTAAATGATTTATATAGAAGGGTAATAATTAGGAATAACAGACTGAAAAGGTTAGTTGAGATAAAAGCACCAGAAGTTATTCTAAGAAATGAAAAAAGGATGTTACAAGAGTCAGTTGATTCATTATTTGATAATACAAGAAAATCTTCCGCCGTTAAAACTGATTCCAATAGACCATTAAAATCTCTTTCTGATTCATTAAAAGGTAAACAAGGTAGGTTTAGACAAAATCTCTTAGGGAAAAGAGTTGATTATTCAGCTAGATCTGTCATTGTTGTTGGGCCAGAGTTAAAATTATATGAATGTGGTCTCCCAAAAGGAATGGCAGCAGAATTGTACAAACCTTTTGTCATAAGAAAATTAATTGAACGTGGTATAGTTAAAACTGTAAAATCAGCAAAAAAAATAATTGATAGAAAAGAACCTGTTGTTTGGGATATATTAGAAAATGTGTTAAAAGGACATCCCGTTTTATTGAACAGGGCTCCTACATTACATAGACTTGGAATTCAAGCCTTTCAACCAAAATTAATTGAAGGTAAAGCGATTCAGCTACATCCACTTGTTTGTACAGCTTTTAACGCTGATTTTGATGGAGATCAGATGGCAGTTCATTTACCTTTGGGTCCAGAGGCCATTTTAGAAGCTCAAATGTTAATGCTTGCTTCCAATAATATTTTAAACCCTGCTAACGGTTCACCTATAACAGTCCCTTCTCAAGACATGGTTTTAGGACTTTATTACATGACTAAAGCAAGAAAATCATCCAAAAATAGACCTGTTAAAGGTGAGGGCTTGACTTTTTATTCTGTTGAAGAAGTTCACATTGCTCACAACGATAATAAAGTAGAATTGAATGCTCTTGTAAAAATTAGAGCTAAAGATTTTGATTCTAATGGAGAATTAGTCTACAAAATAATTGAAACAACCGTTGGGAGAATTTTATTTAATGAAGTTGTACCTGAAAATGCAGGTTTTATTAATGAAGTTTTGACTAAGAAGAATTTAAGAGGAATTATTGGAAAAATTCTTAAAGTTACTAGTGTTCCTGAGACTGCAGATTTCCTTGATAAAATAAAGAATATGGGGTACGGTTTTGCTTTCAAGGGAGGTTTGTCATTTAGCTTGGGTGATATAATAATACCCCCAGAAAAAATAAACATGATTAACGAGGCAAATGGTCAAATTGAAGGTATAGTTGGTAACTATAATATGGGCTTGATTACAAATAATGAGAGATACAATCAAGTTATTGATGTGTGGACATCAACAAATGCTACTCTTACTGAACTTGCAATGAAAAGAATCAGCGATGACCAACAAGGATTTAATTCAGTATATATGATGCTTGATTCAGGAGCTAGAGGTTCTAAAGAACAGATTAGACAACTAACTGGTATGAGGGGTCTGATGGCAAAACCAAAAAAATCAAACGTTGGTGGAGGTGAGATAATTGAAAATCCAATTCTCTCAAATTTTAAAGAAGGATTATCTATTCTCGAATATTTTATTTCTACTCACGGAGCCCGAAAAGGACTTGCAGATACTGCGTTGAAAACAGCCGATGCTGGTTATTTAACAAGAAGATTGGTAGATGTTTCTCAAGATGTTATTGTAACTGATGAAGACTGTGGTACTCTNAGAGGAATTNCTGTTCGAGCATTGAAAAAAAATCAGGAAATTGTAGAGACATTAGGTGACAGGATTATTGGAAGAGTCTCACTAAAAGATGTGTATGACTCTGCATCTGATTTAATAATTAAAGCAGGCCAGCAGATTACAGAGAAAGAAGTATCATTAATTGATGCAGCCAAAATTGACTCTATTGAAGTTAGATCTCCATTGACTTGTGAAGCCAAAACTGGTATATGTACCAAGTGTTANGGTAGAAATTTGGCAACAGGTAAAATGGTTCAAAAAGGAGAGGCAGTTGGTGTTGTAGCTGCTCAATCCATAGGTGAACCTGGCACCCAACTTACTCTCAGAACTTTTCATGTAGGAGGTGTTGCTGGAAACATATCAGAAGAAAATAAATTGAATGTAAAGTACAATGGTATTGCCGAAATAGATGATCTAAAAATAGTAAAAGGAAAAGATGTTGATGGAAATGATGCCCAAATTGTTATTTCAAGAACATCTGAAATTAAAGTAATTGACAAAAAAACAAAGAACGTTTTAAGTACAAATAATATACCTTATGGATCATCTATATACATTAAAAATGGAGATAAAGTATCCAANGGTGATTTAGTTTGTAGCTGGGACCCATTTAATGGTGTTATTGTTTCTGAATTTTCTGGAAAAGTTGAATTTGAAAACATTGAGCAAGGAGAAACTTATCAAGTTGAAATTGATGAGCAAACTGGTTTCCAAGAAAAAGTAATATCTGAAACTAGAAATAAAAAGCTAATTCCAACGCTATTGATTAATGACACNAAAGGAAACTTATTAAGATCCTATAACTTGCCAGTTGGTGCCCATTTAATTGTTGATAACGGTGAAAAAATTAAAGAGGGTCAAGTATTGGTTAAAATACCTAGAAAATCTGCTAAATCAGGAGATATTACNGGAGGGCTTCCAAGGGTAACCGAATTATTTGAAGCTAGAAATCCATCAAATCCAGCAGTTGTAAGTGAAATTGATGGTGTTGTGTCTTTTGGAAAAATTAAAAGGGGGAATAGGGAAATAATTGTTGAATCAAAATATGGAGATATAAAAAAATATCTAGTAAAATTATCAAACCAAATATTAGTTCAAGAAAATGATTTTATTAAAGCAGGTATGCCATTGTCAGATGGTTCAATAACNCCTGTTGATATTCTAAATATAAAAGGTCCCTCAGCTGTTCAGCAGTATTTAGTCAATGAAGTACAGGAAGTATATCGTTTACAAGGTGTAAAGATTAATGACAAACATTTTGAAGTTGTGGTTAGACAAATGATGAGAAAAGTAAAAATAAACGAACCAGGAGATAGTATGTTTTTAGAGAACCAATTGGTTTTTAAGTCCGATTTTATCGAAGAGAATGATAATTTATTTGGGAAAAAAGTAGTTGAAGAGATTGGTGACTCAGACAACCTAAAACCAGGTCAAATGATAACATCACGTCAGTTAAGAGATGAAAATTCATTATTAATTAGACAAGATAAAGCCCCTGTTGTNGCAAGGGAAGCTATACCAGCTACTGCNAAACCTGAATTACAAGGTATTACAAGAGCTTCTCTACAAACAAAATCTTTTATTTCTGCTGCTTCTTTCCAAGAAACAACAAAAGTTNTAAACGAAGCATCAGTTAATGCAAAAGAGGATCATCTAGCTGGTTTAAAAGAAAATGTAATTGTAGGTCATAAAATACCAGCTGGAACTGGACTAAGAAAGTATAAAGATTTAATCGTAGGATCAAAGAGTGAATACAATAGTCTACTGATTTCTANAGAAGAAGAATTGTATGAAAATTAACTATGGATAAAAAGAAACCTGAAAAGAAAGTTAACATTGAACTTGATGAAAAAGTTGCAGAAGGCAATTATTCAAANCTTGCTATAATTAATCACTCTATATCTGAGTTTGTAATTGATTTTGTTAATTTAATGCCTGGATCTCCTAAAGCTAAAGTTAAATCTAGAATAATTTTGACTCCAGAACATGCAAAAAGGTTCCAGAAAGCTCTAGATGACAACATAAAAAGATTTGAAAAATCTAAAGGAGAAATTAAAATCAATGAATCTCCATCGCTTCCATTAAATTTTGGAACTCAAGGAGAGGCATAGCTATTTAAACTCAGAAGTATTGTGAAACTTTATTGTAGGGTATTTTTGTATAGTCATTTGAAGTGAGAATGATGAGTCTGCTAGAAAAACTTCTTTACCATCTTTATCTTTCGCCAAGAATTTNTGTTTAATACTTTTAAACTCTTTTATTTCNGAATATTTTGAATTTTCAGTGCATATCCAGCAAGCTTTATATACATTTATTTNTTCAAAGTTACATTTTGCCCCGTATTCGTTTAACAATCTATATTGAATTACCTCAAATTGAAGAAGACCAACAGTTCCAATAATTTTTCTATTGTTTAAATTAAGATAAAACAGTTGGGCAACTCCCTCATCCATTAATTGTTCTATTCCTTTTTCAAGTTGTTTAGTTTTCATTGGATCGTTATTGTTAATATATCTGAAATGTTCTGGAGAAAAACTTGGTATCCCCTTAAATTTAATTATTTCTCCTTCAGTTAGTGTGTCACCAATTTTAAAATTTCCAGTATCATGAAGACCAACAATATCTCCTGGATATGATATATCTATTATTTCTTTTTTTTCAGCAAAAAAAGCATTTGGGCTTGAAAATTTATACCTTTTATTTTTTCTTACATGTAAATACGGTGTATTTTTTTTAAATACNCCAGAAACGATCTTAATAAATGCAAGTCTATCTCTATGTCTAGGATCCATATTTGCATGAATTTTAAAAACAAAACCTGAAAATTTTTTTTCGTCAGGTTTAATAATTCTAATNTCACTCTCTTTTGATNTTGGTTTTGGGGCTATNTCAACAAAACAGTCTAATAATTCTTGCACACCAAAATTTTTTAAAGCAGATCCAAAAAAAACAGGATGAAGTTTACCTGACAAGTATTCTTCAATTTCAAACTTGGGATAGATCTCTAAAATTAATTCAAGTTCATTTTTTAATTTTTCTANCATTTTGGAACCTAAGTAATCTTTTAGTTCATTATCATCTAATGATTTANAAATCNTTTTTTTANCAACTATATTTTTTCCATCATCATTAATTAACTCTATTTTTTTCTCCCATATATTATAAATTCCTTTAAAATCATATCCCATTCCGATTGGAAAAGTTATAGGTGTAATTCTAAGTTTTAATTTTATTTCGATTTCATCAATTAAATCAAATGCATCTTTTCCTTCTCTGTCAAGTTTATTTATAAATACTATTAAAGGAATCGATCTCATTCTACAAACTTCAACTAATTTTTCAGTCTGTTCTTCAACACCTTTTGCAACATCAATAACAACTATAACAGAATCAACTGCGCTNAATGTTCTATATGTGTCTTCAGCAAAATCCTTATGTCCAGGTGTATCAAGAATATTTATTTTTTTGTTTTGGTATTTAAATGCTAGTACCGAAGTTGAAACTGAAATTCCCCTTTGTCTTTCAATTTCCATAAAATCACTTGTGGCTCCTTTTTTTACTTTATTTGATTTAACANCACCAGCCTCTTGAATTGCACCACCAAATAATAGAAGTTTTTCAGTTAGNGTTGTTTTTCCGGCATCAGGATGAGAAATTATTCCAAAAGTTCTTCTGCGATTAATTTGATCTAAAAACTCCATTCAATTTTTATTTTTTGACAAAAGTATTCAATTAAACTTAAAGAGTTTTACCTAGTAGGTTTTTGTTAAAATTATAGGTATTTTTGANCAAGCCATGAAAGAAGAAGAAGTAATTTTGGTAAATTCTAAGGATAAGATTTTGGGAACTATGCCAAAAATGGAAGCTCATAAAAAAGGTATTCTTCATAGGGCTTTTTCTATTTTTATCCTAAATTCAAATAAAGAGCTTTTACTTCAAAAAAGATCATACAACAAATATCACTCACCGGGNTTATGGACTAACACATGTTGCAGTCACCAAAGGATAGATGAAACATCTATTGAGGCAGGAAATAGACGTCTTATGGAAGAAATGGGAATTAAGACCGATCTTCAGGAGGTATTTACATTTAAATATAAAACTAAATTTAATAATGGTTTGACTGAGCATGAATTTGATCATGTTCTTTTTGGACATACCGATGAATCACCAAAAATTAATTTAAATGAAGTTTGTGAGTGGAAGTGGTCAGATATAGAATTTATAAAAAATGATATTTTAATGAATCCTAACATCTATACTGTTTGGTTTAAAATAATTTTCAATCAATTTAATAAATATATAGATAATTATGAGGGTTACAGTAAGTAGAAAAGCGCATTTTAATGCTGCGCATCGATTGCATCGTNCGGATTGGAGTAACAAAAAAAACCAGTCTGTTTTTGGAAAATGTTCAAATGAATATTTTCANGGACATAATTATGAATTAATTGTTAATGTCACTGGAAATATTGATCCTGAAACTGGTTTTGTGATCGATATTAAAGTTTTAAAGGATTTAATCAAAACTGAAATAGAAGATAGTTTTGACCACAAAAATTTAAATATTGAAGTGCCTGAGTTTTTTGAATTAAACCCAACAGCTGAAAATATTGCGGTTGTTATATACAATAAATTAATTTCACATTTATCAAAAGACCAGTCATTAGAGATTATANTATATGAAACCCCTAGGAATTTTGTTAAATATTCTGGAGAAAAATAAAGTTATGGCGAGCATAAAAAAACTAAAAAAAGATATAAATAATTCAATAGGTTCATTTATTGAAGATATTTATTTATGGGAATTAAACAATCCTAAATCTGATATAAAAAAAAGTGGAGATCTAATTGATGATTCNATTGATTTATTTGATCAANTAATTAAAGAAATTAAAAGTAATGATATTAAAAACCCTAAATTATACTATGATAANCTTAGGGAAAAGCTTACTTCAGAGTTAGAAAAAATTAACTTGAAATTGAAAAAATTAAAATAATAGAAACTTATTTATCAATCTTTCTGTTTCGTTNTAAAATTTCAAAAAATAATTTTCCATATTTAGATTTTTTTACATCATCGCTCATTNCTTTTGCAATCGTATCCATAAAATCTGGATTAGNATTACTCATTTCCGAAATTATTAAATACGGTGAAATAATATTATCAGCATTGGATTTAGCATAGTTAAGAGTATACAAATATCTGCGTTTTGTCAAGTTATCTAATCTTCTTTTAAATGAGTCAATAAGAAAATCATTTTTATTTTTTTGTGCTTCTANGTAGCTTTTTAAAAACTCAAGATTTTGAATATTAAACTTTCTTGACATTGACTTATACTCTTCGAGTAAATCATTGTTTTTTGATCCATCTATTANAGCACTACTCTCAAATGTGTTAAGTCTAGTATTTATTTTTATTTTACCTTTTGAGCCAAAGAAAATAATTTCATCATTAAGGGANTCCCCATCGTCTTTTTTTAATTGTAGTTTGAAAATTTCAGGNTCCTCAATCTTTGAGTTTAGACTAAAAGTCTCNTCTCGAGTAACAANAAAAGAATCAATAACAGAAAAAGAGGAGTCAATNACTTTTTTCAAATATAGAGTCCCTTTTCTTAGACCCTTCACAGTTCCTTCTATTTGCATTGAATCATTATTTGATGAAGAATTACANGATGATAAACACAAGAGTATTAGAAAAAGAAAAATTGATTTAGAATGAAATAAATTTTTTTTCATAACTATATATTAAGCCAGTAAGTTAACTTTAAATTTAAACTTCGTAACCTTGGAATTAATGTATTTTCAATAAAGTAGTTGTCATTATAAACAATATATAAATCTGATAATGGCGCAAACCTCCATTGAAGTCTNGAATTTACTCCTANGTTTTCTGATTGTGAACTAAATTGAATATAAGATGACCAAAANAAATTTTTTGTAAAAGTGAAATCAACCTTTGGTCTAATTAACCATATATTTTCAGTTGAAAATGTATTTCCTAAATCAATGTGGTCATAATTGATCGAAAGTGCAGTCGTCATGAAAGGTTGAAATCGAAGGTTAAATGTATTTTCAATTGAATATTTCACACCAGTATAAAATTCACCAAATTCAGGTTCTATACTATAATAAAATTTCTTACTCTCATTAGATTGATAATCAAACTTAATACTAGAGTATTTGTAAGTTTTACCTAAAGGAATTGGTTTTTCTGGATTTAGACCTGTGGGATCAAAGTCATTATATAAATAAGTGTTTCTGTTGTAATAACGGATATTGAAACCTGACTGATTTTTAAATCTAAAGTTTACAGATGGTGAAATAGTTCTATCAGAATTTTTAAAGTTATCATTAGGTCTGTAATAGGACCACATTCCAATATCAAAATCAACTTGGATAAGTTTATCTCTATTGGGGTAAAATTTTAATGTATACTGAGGCGTTATTTTGAATAAATCAGTTCTTCTCACAAAACCTAGATCAGATTTAAAGTCTTCTCCAATAAATGATCCCCCGAGCTCAAGGGTACTGTTTCTTGTATTTCTTTCAATTCTGGCACCAAAACTTTCATCATCATCATATTTTGATGAATTAGGTTTAAATGATTTATGGAAATAAAATTTTCCTACGTACTTATTATTTTTTGAAGCTAAATTATAATCTAGACCAATTAATCTATTATACGTTTCGTCAGAATCAATGAAGTCATATTTTTTGGTATTTTCTCGATTTAATAATAGTAAACTGATATTTGAACGAGAAAATATTTTTTTTTGGAGGGAAAAAACTGTATTGTTGTTTGAAGGAATTTGATTTTTAATATCTTCATCNGTTACCATATGTAAAAATCCAATTCTCCAGTTTTCATCAATTTTGCCGCTTAATCTTGCACCAGCAATGATTTTATTTTGAATATTATTTCCATTTACATCTTTGGCTACTCCAATTCTTCTTGAAAAGAAAGGTCTTCCATCTCTTGAATCCCCATAATTAGAAAATAAATCACTATTTTGAATAAAAAATTGTCTTTTTTCAGGTAATCTAATTTCAAAACGGGTCAAATTAACAATCTGATCATCAACTTCAACTTGAGAAAAATCTGGATTTAATGTAAGGTCTAAATTTAATCCATTACCTATCGGTATTTTGGCATCTCCACCATAATTGAAACTGTTGTTCTTAGATTGATTTTCAAAATCTTTAGAAACAAGTCCATTTATATATGGAATAAAAGCGAGAGGTGCCTTGGATTTTCCTAGAGGATCTTCAAAAACCATTTTTCCAAGAAAAGCTAAATTAATAATCATTTGGTTCCTTGATACTTGACTCCAAACTGATCTTTCGTTAGTATTTGAATCAAATCTATATATATTAAAACCCCATGAACTTGTTCCTTCAGNAAAATTTAGAAATTTTAATGGAACCTTAACTTCNCTGAGAATATAATCCTCATATATTTTTGCTTCAGATTCCCATTTAACATCCCAAGAGCTATCAGTATCTCTTCCATAATCATTTCCCCCGTTGAAAACTAAAGATTCTCTCTGAGTTCCAGCAGGTGATACACCAAAAAAATATGCATTTGTATTATCATTAAATGTGTCAAAAATAAACGATACACCNTCTAAACCTCTTCCTCCCCAATCCCTTCTTAGNGATTCAATAACATAATTTTTATCACTAATANAAGACTTAATNAATANATATATGTTTTCTTTATCTCTAATTACCTTNACATTTGTTTTGTTTGTTGCTTTGAGACTATCAGTNGGAAACCATTGAGTAAAATCCCCAATTTCGTTAGCTATTGACCAAGATTTTTCGTCAGATTTACCATCAATTGTTATCAAATCATCGATGGTTTTTACAAAAATTTCTTTTTTTTGGGAAAAGGTTTTACTNGATGAAATCAATAAAAGATAAAAAAATAAAACACTCAATGATTCAAGCCAATTATTTTTTTTTTTTAAAAAAAGAGTTCCGCTAAACATTGAATTTTCTAGAAGTTATGCCCAAATTTAAGTTAATTTTGATTATTAAGATCTAATTTTTAATTCAATTAGTTTTATTTAATTAAATCGAGACTTCTTTGAAGAAATTTAGTTAATGCTTCCCCTTTAAGTAGGCCTTGTGANAACCTTGCTAAATCTAAACCTTGATTAATTAACCTTTCTCTTTTTTTAACAGTTTTAGTTTCAAGAATCTGGGTTATTAGTTCATGATTTGTATTAACAAGTAAAGTATACATGCCAGGCATATTATTACCCATCATTCCNCCTCCACTAGTTTGCTGCATTTCTTTCATTCTTCTCATAAACTCNGGTTGTGCTAATACAAAAGGTAAAGATTTNCTTTCCATCGGCTCTAGTTGAACCATATAACCACTCTCTTTAACCAGTTCTTCGATCATAGGCTTGAGTTTATCATTTTGTTTGTCAGTTAGTTTTGAAACAACAGCTTCATCTTTTTTGATTAAATTTTCAAGTGAATCTCCATCTACTCTACAAAAACTTATTTTCTCCTTGTTAGTTTCCATTTTTTGAATCAAATGAGCTATTATTGGAGAATCTAAAAGAAGTACTGTATATCCTTTTTCTTCAGCATTTTTTATATAACTATGTTGTTCTTCTANATTGTTTGTATACAAAATAATCAACTTATCATCTTTGTCGGTCTGAAAGGGTTTTATCTTTTCTTCTAATTCAGCGTAGGTGAAAAAATCACCTTTGGATGTAGGATATAGGGCAAACTTATCGGCTTTTTCAAAAAATTTATCCTCACTTAACATTCCATACTCAATTACAACTTTGATGTCATTCCATTTCTCTTCAAAGCCTTTTCTATCTTTTTTAAACAGACTATTTAATTTATCAGCAACTTTTCTTGTAATGTAATTACTAATTTTTTTAACTGCACCATCTGCTTGAAGATAACTCCTAGATACATTCAGAGGAATATCGGGTGAGTCAATCACACCTCTTAATAGGGTTAAAAATTCAGGAACAATTCCCTCAACATTATCTGTTACAAAAACTTGATTTTGATATAATTGAATCTTATCCTTTTGAATATTTATGTCATTATTTATTTTTGGAAAATAAAGTATTCCAGTCAAATGAAACGGATAATCCACATTTAAATGTATATTAAATAAGGGAGGTTCAAACTGAGATGGATAAAGTTCTCTATAAAAATTATTATAGTCTTCGTCTTTCAAATCCTTTGGTGTTTTTGTCCATGCAGGATTTGAATTGTTAATTATATCATCAACAATTTCTTTTTCAGGTTTCTGATCTTTTGGCGCATCCTTTGGAAGAGGAATATCCACTTCTTTTGTTCCAAGTTTAATTGGTATTGGCATAAACTTGTTGTATTTTAAAAGAAGTTCTCTTATTCTAGACTCCTCTAAAAATTCTTTTGAATCTTTTGAAATATGAAGAATTATTTCAGTTCCTCTCTCTTTTTTTGTTGCTTTTGTGAGACTATATTCAGGTGATCCATCGCAAGTCCAGTGTGCTGCTGGTTTATTAGAATGACTTTTGGTAATAATTTCCACCTTGTCAGACACCATGAATGCGGAGTAAAAACCTAAACCAAAATGACCTATGATACCAGAATCTTTTGCTGAATCTTTGTATTTTTCTAAAAATTCTTCTGCTCCAGAAAAAGCTACTTCATTTATGTACTTGTTTACTTCCTCACTTGTCATACCTACGCCTTGATCAATTACGTGAAGAGTTTTATTTTTAGAATCAATTTTAATTTCAATAATTGGAGATCCTATATCGCCTTTAATTTCTCCGATACTACTAAGATGTGAAAGCTTAGTTGTAGCATCAGTAGCATTTGAAATTAGTTCTCTTAAAAAAATTTCATGGTCACTATAAAGAAATTTTTTAATCAATGGAAATATATTTTCTACTGCGACGTTTATTTTACCTTTAGACATATATTTTGTTTTTATTTAAACTACCCAAAAAAAATACCAAATTTAAAAAGATGACAATTTGACACCAGTTATTTTAAGATAATAAACTTTAATAAATTGAAACTTTATTGTTAAATAATTTTTAAATAAATTGCATAACCAAACAAATAACATGTTTAATTCAAAAATAATTGGATTAGGTAAGTACCTTCCTGAAAATATTGTTACCAATCATGATTTGTCAAATACTATTGATACTTCTAATCAATGGATCATAGAAAGAACAGGAATCGAAGAAAGAAGACATATAAAAAAAGGAGATGGTAATTCAACTGCCTCAATGGGAGCTGAAGCAGCAAAAATTGCTATAAAAAGAGCTAATATTTCAACAAATGATATAGATCTTATTTTGTTTGCAACACTCAGTCCCGATTATTATATGCCTGGTTCAGGTGTTTTGGTTCAGAAGCTTTTAAATATTCCGACTTGCCCTGCAATGGATATAAGAAATCAATGCTCAGGATTTGTTTATGCAATTGCAACAGCAGATCAATTTATTAAGACTGGGATGTATAAAAATATTCTTGTTATTGGTTCTGAAACTCAGTCTGGAGCAATTGATAAAACAACGAGAGGTAGAGATATAGGTGTTATTTTTGGAGATGGTGCTGGTGCAGCTGTTTTATCAAGAAGCAACTCCAAAGATTCAACTATTATGTCTTCCCACCTTCATTCTGAAGGAGAGCATGCAGAGGAGTTAATAATGGAGAGTCCTAATATGAATAAATGGGTTACAGAAATTGTATCTGATAATGACCCAGAGGATTTATCTTATTATCCATACATGAATGGAAAACATGTATTTAAAAATGCGGTAACTCGTTTTGAAGAAGTAATAAATGCTGGTTTGAATCATAATAATTTAAAAGCTGAGGATATTAATCTTTTAATTCCACATCAAGCTAACTTGAGAATATCTCAATTTGTTCAAAAGAAGTTTAATCTCAGAGATGATCAAGTCTACAATAATATAATGAGATATGGTAATACCACCGCAGCATCAATTCCAATTGCATTAACAGAGGCTTGGGAAGAAGGAAAGGTTAAAGATGGAGATTTAATAGTTTTAGCTGCATTTGGAGCCGGATTTGCNTGGGGAAGTAATGTTATTAAATGGTAAAACATAAGAAAACTACCTTAATCCTTGGAGCTTCATTAAATCCTGAAAGATATTCTTTTAAGGCTACAAAAAAATTGATCGAAAAGAAAATAAAAGTTTTTTTAGTTGGAAGGAATAAAGGTCAAATTAATGGAATAAATATTAATAATAAATTTCCCTTAGATAGAGAAATTCATACAATATCTATTTACCTTAATCCATCAGCTCAAGAAGAATATGTTGAGTCTATCTTAAGTTTACGTCCCAAAAGAGTAATATTTAACCCTGGAACAGAAAACTCTAATCTATCCAATCTTTTGTTTTTAAAAGAAATTGAATGTGAAAATTCTTGTACATTAATTTTACTTTCTACTAATCAATATTAACCCAACAAAAGTTATGAGACCATTTAGTGGAAGCAGCTCGTATCCAATCTCATAATCCATAATATTCTTTGATGAAATAATTTCAAAATAATAAAGAATATTCGGAAGACTAACAATCAAAACTGAAGTAATACTAATAAAAAAAACTTTTTTATCATTAATTTTATAGTTAGTTAAAATTCCTAGTGCAAATATTCCAAGAAGAGGCCCGTAAGTGTAGGATGCAACAGTAAGTAAACTATCAATAACATTCCGGTCTAAAACATGTTTATAAATTATTACAACGATTATTATTAAAATACTCATACCAATATGGGTTTTCATTCTAATTTTTTTTTGTTTTTCAATTTTGTAATTATTTAAATTTAAAAAGTCGATACAAAATGAAGTTGTTAATGAGGTTAAAGCGCTATCAGCGCTACTGTAGGCTGCAGCAACTAAACCTAATATAAAAGTTATACTTACTATTGAACCCAAATCATGATTTAATGCAATTTCAGGAAAAATTAAATCGGTATTTTTTTTTCCTTCAAACAATGGAATATTAATACCCATCTTATTAGCATACGAGTATAACAGAGTTCCTAGAACTAAAAATAAAAAAGTAACAATAACTAAAACAAAACTAAAAACAATCATATTTTTTTGAGCAGATTTTAAGTCTTTACAAGCTAAGTTTTTTTGCATCATATCTTGATCAAGTCCTGTCATACAAATAGTTATAAAAGCCCCACCTAAAATTGATTTAATAATATAATTACGCTCGGTAAAATTTTCTAGAACCCATATCTTATTCATTCCTTTGAAAGAATTACTATCAAAAAATGATATGAGACTAAGATTTAATCCATCTAAAATGAAAATAATGGAAAATACTACTGATAAAATCATTAAAGTTGTTTGTAAGGTATCAGTCCATATAATAGTTTTAATTCCACCTTTATGTGTGTATACCCATATAAGTATTATTGAAAATATAACGGTAATTTCAAAAGGAATATTCCATTCTTTAAAAATGTATTGATGTAATACCAAAGCAACTAAAAATAATCTAAACGATGCTCCCAGAACTCTTGATACAAAAAAGAAAAAAGCTCCTGTTTTTTGCGTATTTGGTCCAAATCTAATTTTTAAATATTCGTAAATTGAAGTAACATTATTTTTATAATAAACTGGTAGTAGTATATATGCAACGATAAAATATCCAATAAAATATCCAATAACTACCTGAAAATAAGTTAACTGTGAAGACTCAACCCATCCTGGCACTGAAATAAAAGTTACACCAGATAAACTTGCACCTACCATTCCATATGCGACAAGATACCATTTAGCTTTTTTATCAGCATTAAAAAAAGTATTGATTGACGCTCTTTTACTAGTATAATTTGAAATAATAATTAATAGTAAAAAATATCCAAGTACAAGACTTAATATAATTTCTGGTGATTGCATAAATTGGAAAAACCCAAAGATATGAAAACCTTTTTTCCATATGATATTTTTGTATTTTTACTTTATGGAATTTTCTTCAAAGTTGTTGTCTGATGTTGTTGATGAAATATCTAGATTACCTGGGATTGGCAAAAGATCTGCTCTAAGATTAGCTTTATACCTTTTAAAACAACCAAAAGAAAATACTTTATCACTATCTAAGTCATTAGAAAGATTTAGAACAGAAATTAATTATTGTCAAAAGTGCCATAATTTATCTGAAAGTGCCATTTGTGAAATATGTTCTAACGAAAAAAGAAATAATAAACTAATCTGTGTTGTTGAAGATATTAGAGATGTCATGGCGATTGAAACAACTAATCAATATAATGGATTGTATCATGTACTAGGAGGAATAATTTCTCCAATTGAGGGCATTGGCCCAAATGATTTAAATATTGATTCACTTGTTGAAAAGGTAAAGTCGAATAAGGTTGAAGAATTAATATTTGCTTTAAGCAGTACTATTGAGGCTGATACAACTAATTTTTACATTTATAAATCGATATTACCATACAATATTAAAATAAGCTCAATTGCGAGAGGTATTTCAGTTGGAGATGAATTAGAGTATGCAGACGAGGTTACTCTTGGAAGAAGTATTTTAAGTCGTGTTCCTTATGAAAGCTCAATTTCAGAATAACTATTTCATAGTAATAATTTTGGTATTTTTGTTACTTATATAATGGGAAAATATTTTTTGAAACTCCCCAAGATGGGAGAAAGTATTGCAGAAGCAACTTTAATATCCTGGCTTAAAGAAGTAGGGGATAATATAGATGCGGATGAATCAGTTTTAGAAATTGCTACAGATAAGGTTGATTCTGACGTACCATCTGAGTTTTCAGGTAAATTAATTGAGAAGCGGTTCAAAAAAAATGATATAATTAAAGTTGGAGAAGTTATTGCTGTAATTGAAAGTGATCAAATATCAATTGATAATAATCATGAACGGGGTATTATCTCTGAGGATGTAAATGCTTCTGAGGTAATACAAACAAACAATGAGGTCTCAAATATTAAAAACAAAACATATGAAAAAGAAAATGAAGCTCAAAAATTAATTAATAAAGCAACAGAAATATCAACTTTTAATATTTCATCACAAAAAAACTTTTTATCACCACTAGTAAAAAGTATTATCAAAAAAGAAAATTTATCTGATGATGAACTTAAAATTATATTAGGAACAGGTAAAAATGGTAGAATTACNAAAAAAGATCTTTTAAGTTTTTTGAAAACTAGAGATAAAAATTCTCCACCTCAAACTATTCAAACTGTAGAGCAATCTAATAGTGAAGTTATTGATTCTCAAAGTCAATTTATAAAAATGTCAAGGGTCTCTAAAGTGATTTCTGANCATATGATTGAGAGTAAAAANATCTCCGCCCATGTTCAAGCATTCATTGAAGTTGATGTAACAAATTTGTGGGANTGGAGAGAAAAAATAAAGGAATCTTTTTTTAATCTGAATGGTGAAAAATTAACATTTACTCCCCTATTTATCTTGGCAGTAATNAAAGCTCTGAAGGACTTTCCAATTTTAAATAGTTCTGTTGAGGATNATTATATTCATAAAAAAAGAAANATTAATATTGGAATGGCTACAGCATTAGATGATGGAAATTTAATTGTCCCAGTAATAAAAAATGCAGATCATCTGAATCTAATTGGTTTAGCAAAGGCAGTAAATGATCTTTCTGAAAGAGCGAGAAAAAATATGTTATCACCCGAGGAAGTTAAAGGTGGTACATACACAGTAAGTAATGTAGGTAATTTTGGAACATTGATGGGAACACCTATTATAAATCAACCACAAGTCGGGATTTTGGCTATTGGAGTTATTAGAAAAGTACCTTCTGTTATTGAAACATCNAAAGGAGATTACATTGGNATAAGAAAAAAATTAATTCTTTCTCATAGTTTTGATCATAGAATCATAAATGGTGCAGTTGGAGGTAAATTTATTAAGTGCATTTCTGAGTATNTAGAAAATTGGGATCTAAGCTTTTCTTTTTGAAAATGAAATTAAAAATTAAAAGACCTCTTTGTTTTTTTGATCTAGAAACAACCGGAATTAANATAACAAATGATAGAATNGTTGAAATGGCCGTTCTTAAATTACATCCAGACGAAAGGATAGAAAAAAAAGTTTGGTTAATTAATCCACAGATACCAATTCCAGATGAGGTCTCGGCAATTCATGGGATTACNGATCAAATGGTTTCTGATGCTCCAACTTTTAAACAATTATCAAAAACCATTTATAGCTTCATCAAGGGGTCTGATCTAGCTGGATATAATTCTGATAGATTTGATATACCCTTATTAATGGAGGAGTTACTCAGNTCAGAAATTGATTTCAAAACAAAAGAATTAAAAACTATAGACGTACAAACAATTTTCCATAAAATGGAGCAAAGAAATTTNTCTGCTGCACTAGAATTTTATTGTAATAAAAAGATTGAAAAAGCTCATTCAGCTGCTATTGATACTCAGGCAACCTTTGANGTTTTAATGGCTCAGTTAGATAGGTATGATAATTTGGAGCCAAACGTATCTTTTCTCAATGATTTTACAAAAAGAAAAAAAAGTGTTGATTTCGCTGGCTATATTGTTTTTAACAAAAAAGGTAAAGAATGTTTTTCTTTTGGAAAACACAAAGGAAAAACTGTACAAGAGATAATTGAGAAAGAACCTGGATATTTTGGGTGGTTGTTAAATGCAGATTTTCCATTATACACAAAAAAAATATTAACTGAAATTAGAATTAAAAATAATAATCATAAAAAATAAACAGTCTTGAAAATAATATGTATTGGTAGAAATTATTATGACCATATAAAAGAATTAAATAACAATAAATCAAAAGAGCCAGTTGTTTTTATTAAACCAGACTCATCAATTATTGCAAAAAATCAACCTTTTTTTTTACCTGGATTTTCAAATAATATTCAACATGAGATTGAAATAGTGATTAAAATAAATCGAATTGGTAAACACATTGACAAAAAATTTGCTTACAAGTATTTCGAATATTTGACCGTTGGAATTGATTTTACGGCAAGGGACATTCAAAACGAATTAAGAGAAAAGGGATTTCCTTGGGAAAAATCTAAGAGCTTTGATAATTCAGCGTTAATAGGAGAGTGGATAAGTAAGGATGATTTTGATAATATTAATAATATTAATTTTCACTTAATGAAAAATAAAGTAATTTGTCAAAAGTCAAATTCATCAAAAATGATTTGGAACATTGATGAAATCATATCCTATGTTTCTCAATTTTTTACACTCAAAATAGGTGATCTTATTTTTACAGGTACACCCTCAGGTGTCAGCAAAATTAAAGAGGAAGATGTCTTAGAGGGGTTTATTGAAAGTAAAAAGTGTTTTAGTGTAAAAATCAAATAGCTAATGGTTGCTCATATAATTAATATTGGGGATGAGATTCTTATAGGTCAAATAATTAATACAAATGGTACATTTTTATCAAAATCATTAAATTCTATTGGCTTTAATGTTTCCAAAATCATATCAATATCAGATAAAAAAGAAGAAATTATCGACTGTATCGATAGATCAAGAAAAGATTCAGATCTAATCATAATTACAGGGGGTTTGGGGCCAACTAATGATGATGTTACCAAGCATACTTTAACAAGTTATTTTGAAGACAAACTTGTCTGGAATTATGAAATTAAAAAGCATATTGAAGACTTATTTAAAAAGTTTGTTTCTACACCAATTATTCAGATGAACCGTGAACAAGCATTATTACCCTCAAAAGCCAAAATTTATAAAAATATTTACGGTACAGCATCAGGGATGTGGTTTTCTGAAAAAGATGTTGATGTTATTTCCTTACCGGGTGTTCCTTATGAAATGAAGTCTTTAATGGAAAACTCAATCATACCAGATCTTAAAGTAAAATTTAATAGACCCTACATCTACAACAAAACACTTTTAACTTATGGATTAGGTGAGAGTGCTATTGCTGATAGAATAGCTGATTGGGAAAATAAACTCCCAAAAAATTTAAAGTTTGCATACCTTCCTAGCCTAGGCAGGGTAAGACTAAGACTTTCCTCAACTGGAGGTAATATGGTTTTGGTTAAAGATGAAGTAGAAAAACAATTAGATGATCTGAAAAAACTAATTAATGATATATATGTTGGTGAAGAAAATGATGGATCAATTGAGTTTCATATTGCTAAAATACTAACAAATAATTTTAAAACATTATCCATTGCGGAAAGTTGCACTGGAGGATTAATTTCGTCCATAATGACCTCAATTCCGGGTGCATCAAAATTTTTTAAAGGTGGAGTAGTTGCTTATTCAAATGAAATAAAATCATCTATTTTAAAAATATCGAATAAAATGATTAAAAAAGAAGGAGTTGTTAGTTCAAAGATTGCAGAGCTAATGGCATTAAATATTAAAAAAATATATAAATCTGATTTTTCTATTGCGACAACAGGAAATGCTGGTCCAACAATTGGAGATTTAAAATCTAAATTAGGTCATGTTTATGTTGCTATTGCAAGTCCAAAAGGTGTTTTTGTTGAGTTTTATAAAATGGGAAATCATAGGGAAAGAGTTATAAAAAAAACAACAAACAAGGCTCTTGAAATGCTATTTAAACATTTAAAATCTGTTAAAGATTATAATTTTGAATAAGTTTTGTAACTAAACAAAAAAATGTAAATTTGCATCCTATTTGAAAGAATACCTTAAATCTATGTCAAAAATTTGCAATATAAGTGGTAAAAGAGTGATGTTCGGAAATAATAGGTCTAAAGCTATGAATAAAACCCGACGCAGATTTGATATTAATTTAGTAAAAAAACGTTTTTATATTCCTGAAGAAGATAAATGGATTACACTTAAAGTCAAAGCTTCAGTTTTAAAAACTATAAATAAGAATGGGATATCTGCTGTTTTAAAACGAGCACGTGAAAATGGTCAATTAAAATAACTTAATAATGGCAAAAAAAGGAAATAGGGTTCAAGTAATATTGGAATGTACCGAACATAAAAGTTCGGGTATATCTGGAACTTCTAGATATATTACCACAAAAAATAAAAAGAATTCGCCTGATAGATTAGAAATGAAAAAATTTAATCCCATTCTCAAAAAAATGACACTTCACAAAGAAATTAAATAGCCATGGCAAAAAAATCAGTAGCATCTCTTCAAACTGGATCCAAAAGATTAACCAAGGCAATAAAAATGGTTAAAAAGGATGGCTCAAATTCATATAGTTTTGTTGAAAAAATTATTGATCCCAAATTTGCAAAAGACTGGCTAGCAGGTAAACCTATAATTCAGCCAGTAATTACTGCTAAACCATCTAATGCAAATATCGAGAATGAGTCTGTAACAAAGGAAAAGGTTTCAGAAGGGCAGCCACTCAAAGAGGAAAAGATTTCAGAAGGTCAGCCACTCAAAAAGGAAAAGATTTCAGAAGAGCAGCCACTCAAAGAGGAAAAGGTTTCAGAAGAGCAGCCAGTTACAGACGGGAAAAATGATCAGACAAAATTAGATGAACCTCAAGCTTCTAATTAATATTACTCAGGTATTTCCCAAATTTCCATTTAGAATTGTTCATTATAATTAAAAGTTTATTTTTATAGTAACAATTAACTGTAATTAAGAATGGGAGTTTTCAAATCAATTAAATCTTTTTTTTTAGAAAAAAAGGATAGCAAAACACCTTCAAAAGAAAAAAAAGAAGANAATNTTGATAAACTTGAATCTGATGAAGCTATTAANGCCCCAAAAATTAAAAATAAACTTAAAACTCCTNGTGAAAAAGTTTTAAAAGATTTACCAATTGAAAAACCAAAACCAGAACCAAAACCAAAACCTAAGCNAGAATCNAAGGAAGATCCTAAAAGTAGCTTAGATAAAGGATTGGAAAAAACAAAAAAATCATTNTTTTCAAAATTAAGTAATCTTTTTGTTGGAAGAAGCAANGTCGACATTGATGTTTTAGATGAATTNGAAGAAATTCTTATTAGATCAGATGTTGGAGTTGANACTACAATTAAAATAATTGATAATATAGAAACAAGGGTATCCGAGGAAAAATATGTTGGTAAAAGTGAATTAAATAAAATATTAAAGGAGGAAATTTCAAAGATTCTTGAAGATGCAAACTTAAATATTAATCTTAAGCCATCAANNGATACTAAACCTTATGTTATAATGGTTGTGGGTGTTAATGGTGTGGGTAAAACAACTACAATTGGAAAATTGGCATATGCCTATAAAAATAAGGGTAAAAAAGTAATTCTTGGGGCTTCTGATACATTCAGAGCAGCAGCTATTNATCAACTTCAAGTTTGGGCTGACAGAGTTGGAGTAAACTTGGTTAAACAACAAATGGGNAGTGATCCAGCCTCAGTTGCCTATGANACNTTAAAATCAGCTAAATCTCAACAATTCGATGTTGTAATAATAGATACTGCTGGTAGATTACATAACAAAGTGAATTTAATGAATGAGCTTTCAAAAATTAAAAGAGTAATGGATAAAATTATTCCTGACTCTCCACATGAGGTAATTTTGGTGTTAGACGGTTCTACAGGTCAAAATGCATTTGAACAAGCCAAACAGTTTTCCTCAGCAACAGATGTTTCTTCTTTAGCAATAACAAAGTTAGANGGNACTGCNAAAGGNGGAGTAGTTTTGGGAATTTCTCATCAGCTNAAAATTCCTGTAAAATATATTGGAATTGGAGAAAAAATTACAGACTTAAAGTTTTTTGATCCTAAAACTTTTGTAGAGTCTTTTTTTAAATGACATTCTAATATATCTTTATGAAAATTCCTAAATAATGANGGCTTCCCATGTTTCATATAGTTCCCTAAATATCTTCTCAAAACTTATTGAAGATTATTTAAATAAAAAAAAGAAATTGAAGCCCTTTATAACATCCTTTCCTAGTCTAAAATCTATTTCTAATTTATCTAAAAGTAAATTAAAAAATTATTCAATAAATAATAGAAAGAGATTATGTGAGGTTATAGAAAAACAATATCACCAAATCAACACTTCGAAAGAGGTAGTTAATAATATAAATTTATTATCAAAAGAAAATTCATTAACGATAACTACAGGACACCAATTAAGTTTAATGACCGGACCGCTTTACTTTATTTATAAAATCGTTAGCGTAATAAAGTTATCGAATGAATTAAATAATAAAAAGACAGGATACAATTATATTCCTGTTTTTTGGCTTGCTTCTGAGGATCATGATTTTAATGAAATTAGCAGTTTCCATTACAANAAAAAAATCATCTCATGGGAACAATCTAAACAGGGAGCTGTAGGNGAATTAACATTAGANAAACTAGATTGTTTAAGNTTATTTATCGATCAAGAGCTTGGGAATTCACAAACTTCTGTCTCGATCAAAAAATTAATTGAACAATCTTATTTATCAAGTAAAANACTTTCAGAGGCGACATTTAAATTGGTCAATAGACTTTTTTCAGAATATGGACTTNTAATTTTAGATCCAAATTCAAAAAAATTAAAGGAACTAATGATTCCTTTTTTTAAAAACGAATTATTTGATCAAAATTGTTATAAACATGTAAATGTTCAAACAAATAAAATAAAAGAAAATTATGATATTAACTTCAAGCCTCAAGTAAATCCAAGAGAAATAAATCTTTTTTATTTAAAAAAAGGTTTACGAAAACGTATTTTAAAAACAAAAAATGGATTCAAAATAAGTAACTCATCTAGAGAGTTTAGTAATTCTTCCATGGAAATTGAATTATTAAATTATCCAGAAAGATTTTCTCCAAATGTTTTGATTCGGCCCCTTTATCAAGAGATAATTTTACCAAATATTTCATACGTGGGTGGAAATGCTGAGATCTCTTATTGGCTTCAATTAAAGGCTTATTTTGAAAATGAAAAAATCCCTTTTCCTGTACTAATAGTTCGAGACTCTTGTTTATTGATTACATCACAAAACTCAAAAAAACTTAAAAAATTAAATATCCCTTTTGATGACCTTTTTAAGGGAAAAGAAGCTATAAAAAAAAATATTGTCACTGCTAGATCTAAAATCAATTTAGATCTTCAGTTTCTTAAAACTAAACTCGAATCGCAATTTCAATACCTTGATGAATTAGTGAAAATGACCGATCAATCTTTTTCTGGAGCTGTTAAGGCTCAAAAAGCCAAACAATTTAAAGGAATTGATAACTTAGAAAAACGTCTTTTAAAAGCTCAAAAAAGAGCTTTCTATAAAGAGATTATTGAGTTTGAGAATATATACGAAAACTTATTTCCTGGACAAAAATTACAAGAAAGAACTGAAAACTTTTTCGATTATTATGTTCAAATTGGAAATAATTTTATTCCTGAATTAATTCAAAACTTAGATCCACTGAAGAAATCTTTTACAATTCTAGAGTTCTAAAAATGATTCAATAATTAGTTTTATTTAAAATTTTCATCCCGAATAAATAATTGTATTTTTACTTATGGAAGATAAAGTTTTAATTCTTGATTTAGGATCTCAATACACTCAATTAATTGCCAGGAGAGTCCGTGAATTAAATATCTATTGTGAAATTTTTCCGTTTAACAAACCACTAATTAATTTTAGTTCATACAAAGCTGTTATTTTGTCTGGATCTCCACACTCTGTTCTTGGTAAGAATTCTCCCAAAATTGATCTTTCTTGTGTTAAAGGAAAGATTCCATTATTAGGTATTTGTTACGGTGCCCAATATTTAGCACATTTTTATGATGGAGAGGTAAGTCCATCCAAAACAAGAGAATATGGTAGAGCTACTTTAAAAATAGTCAATTCTAAATCCAATTTTTTCAAAAATATCCCTAATGATAGTCAGATTTGGATGAGTCATAGTGATACGATTAACAAACTTCCTCATAATACTAAACTTATCGCTAGTACTTCTGATATCGAAAACGCTGCTTTTATGTTTGACGATGAAAAAACTTTCGGTATTCAGTTTCATCCAGAAGTTTACCACTCTTCTGATGGCTCAAAAATGCTCAAGAATTTTTTAGTGAATATTTCAAAAATTAACCAAAACTGGACCTCAGATTCTTTTGCTAATATGATTATTGAAAAATTAAAAAAACAAATCATAAATGATAATGTTATTTTAGGTCTTTCAGGAGGAGTTGATTCAACAGTTGCGGCAATGTTGTTAAAAAAGGCTATTGGAAATCAACTCAAATGTATATTTGTTAACAATGGTTTATTGAGAAAGAATGAATTTGACCTTGTATTAAACCAATATAAAGGAATGGGTTTGAATGTTAAAGGTGTTGATGCCTCTTCATTGTTTTTAAAAAACTTAAAAGGTAAAACTGACCCAGAAATAAAAAGAAAAATTATTGGTAATACATTTATTGATGTATTTGATGAAGAATCTAAAAAAATTAATAACGTAAAATGGTTGGCTCAGGGAACTATTTACCCGGATGTTATAGAGTCAATTTCGGTTAACGGTCCATCAGTAACAATAAAATCACATCATAATGTAGGTGGATTACCGGATTTTATGAGACTTAAGGTTGTTGAACCATTGAAAATGCTATTTAAAGATGAGGTTAGAAGAGTAGGTAAAAGTTTATCAATTGAACCAAAGATTCTTTCTAGACATCCTTTTCCAGGGCCAGGATTAGCAATTAGAATATTAGGAGAAATTACTTCAAAAAAAGTTAAGCTTCTTCAAGAAGTTGATTCCATTTTTATTGACGGTTTGAAAGAATTTAATTTGTATGATTCGATATGGCAAGCTGGGGCAATATTACTACCAGTTAATAGTGTAGGTGTCATGGGTGATGAAAGAACATACGAAAAGTGTGTAGCACTAAGAGCTGTTCAGTCTACTGATGGAATGACAGCAGATTGGGTTAATTTACCTTATACTTTTTTACAAAAGATTTCAAATGAAATTATAAACAAAGTACCAGGTATTAATCGGGTTGTTTATGATATAAGTTCAAAACCACCTGCTACTATCGAATGGGAATAAATTTTAAATCAGTCACAGTGAAAATAAAGATATTAGGTATACTAATTTTGATTTTTTCATTTTCAAATGTTTTTAGTCAGGAAAATTCAATTCCTGAAAAATTTATTATACACCGAGTAAAAAAAGGAGAAGATATCGATGAGCTTTCAAATAAATACAACCTAACAAGAGACCAAATAGAAGATTTTAATCCACAAATTAAAAAAAGAGGTTTAAGAAAAAGAATGCAAGTCAGGATTCCTGTATTTAAAGAAAAAGAAAAAGAAAAAGTCATTCTAAACTTCTATACAATTATTCCTGATGATACAAAATGGAGGATTGCTTATGAAAATGGAATCAGTATTCAAAAATTGGAAGAACTGAACCCTAAAATAAAATCAGGTCTAAAAGTAGGTCAAAAAATAATACTTCCAGAAAAATCAAAATTTACAAAAAAAATAATAGAGGATGATTACTACTATTATAAAATAAAATCAAAAGAAGGGTATTATCGAATAGGTTTAAAGACAGGAATTAAAAGAACAACTATTGACTCCTTAAACCCTATAGTTGTTGAAAATGGACTACAAGAAGGGATGGTCTTAAAACTTCCAAAATTATACTTTGAAAAACTAAACGTTACAAATAATTTTCTAACGGAGAAAATTAATTTAAAGGATTCATTATTAAAAAAAAATTCGATCAAACTTGCAATTTTTTTACCGTTTAATACATCTTCAATAGAATTTGATTCTATAGATAAAACAAATAGGTTTTTAAAAAGAAGAACACTTTCATCAATCTCAATTAATTTTTATTTCGGAGCTATAATGGCCATGGAAGAAGCAGCTAAAATTGGAATAAATATAGATTCTAAAATAATAGATACTCAAAATGATATTAAGGAAATTGAAAATCAATTAAAACTTATTGATACTTTAGCTTTAGATTTAATAGTTGGGCCTTTATTACCTAAAAATTTTAATTTTCTTACCTCTCAACCTATTTTTAAAAATATTCCTAAAGTAACACCATTATCGTCAAAGCCAGTAGAAATGAAAAAAGGAGTTTTTCAGACTGTAAGCTCAAAAAAATTTTTAAGAAAAGAAATGTTATCTCATTTAAAAAATATTTTAGATGATGAAGATAATATTTTAGTTGTGGCCGACTCATTAAATTTTGATGTTGAAGAAGAATTAAACAAATTGTTTCCAAGATCAGTCAACATTAGACCACAGTTTGGAGATTTTTTATTACCTGAATTAATTGATTCATTAATTGTCGATTCTATGCCCAATAAAATTATTTTAGAAACAGAAAAATTTTCCTTAATATCAAGCGCTAGTTCTCAGATAAGATCACAGTTAAGTGATGAAAAGACAATAGGCCTTTACACAACATATCATGGTATATCATACGAAAACAAAAATCTTTCAAATACATTATTTAGCGATCTTGGTTTTACTTATGTCTCAGATTATTATCCAAAATCAATAATCGAATCTAATTTTTCGATTCAATTTATTGATCGATTTGGAATTCCACCAAATAAAACTGCAATTAGAGCTTATGATTTAATATTGGATTTATTATTAAGAATTTCTACTCAAAATGATTTATTTCAGAGTGTTAAAATTGGGGAAACCGAATATTTTAATAATAAATTCAATTATGTTCCATTTGATAATGGGTCCTACATAAATCAAGGATATTATCTACTGAAACATAAATTATATGATATTGTCGAAATAAATAAATAACAATTATGCATCTATGGTCGTTGTTATTTTGTAAATTTGAGTCCGGTAAGTAAAGATTTAGTTTATGTCACAAACAAAATTTATTTTCGTTACCGGAGGAGTAACCTCATCACTCGGTAAAGGAATCATTGCTGCTTCATTAGCCAAGCTTCTTCAGTCTCAAAATTTTAGAGTTACCATTCAAAAACTTGATCCATACTTAAATGTTGATCCAGGAACTTTAAACCCCTATGAGCACGGAGAATGTTATGTTACAGATGATGGAGCTGAAACAGATTTAGATTTGGGACATTATGAAAGATTTTTAAATGTAAGGACATCTCAAGCGAACAATGTTACTACAGGAAGAATTTATCAAAACGTAATTGATAAAGAAAGAAAGGGTGAATTTTTAGGTAAAACAGTTCAAGTCGTACCTCACATTACAAATGAAATAAAGAATAGAATTTTATTACTTAGCAAAAATAAAGAATATGACATCATTATTACTGAAATTGGAGGAACTGTAGGAGATATAGAATCTCTTCCATATATTGAGGCGGTGCGTCAGTTAATTTATGAGTTAGGTGAAAGTAACTCTATGACCATTCATCTCACATTAATTCCNTATCTNTCTGCAGCTGCTGAGTTAAAAACTAAGCCAACACAGCATTCGGTAAAAACACTNATGGAAAGCGGAATAAANGCGGATGTTCTNGTTTGNAGAACTGAACACGAATTATCANAGGAATTAAGAAAAAAGATGGCATTATTTTGTAATGTAAAATATGAAGCNGTGATTCAATCAATTGATGTNGATACTATATANGATGTTCCTCTNAAAATGCTNGAGGAAGGACTTGATAAGGTTGTTNTTGATCGANTAAATCTAAANCCNAAAGAAAAAATTAACTTGACCCAATGGAATGAGTTTTTAAGTAAATACAAAAATCCTAAAAGTAAAATCAAAATTGGTTTAGTTGGAAAATACGTTGAGTTACAAGATTCTTACAAATCAATTCTAGAGGCCTTTATTCATTCTGGAGCTGTCAATGAGGTTGAGATTGAGGTTGTTTCAATTCACTCCGAGCATATTTCCAATAAAAATTATGAAACATTATTAGATGGTTTGCATGGGCTTCTGGTAGCCCCTGGTTTTGGGGAACGTGGAATTGAAGGAAAGATTAAATCAGTGGAATATGTTAGAAAAAATAAAATTCCATTTTTTGGGATTTGCCTCGGAATGCAAATGGCTGTGATTGAGTACTCTAGAAATGTTTTGGGGTTACATGGCGCAAATTCTACTGAGATGACCAAAGATGCAACTTACCCTGTAATTGATCTCATGGAAAGTCAAAAAAAAATAAAGAACAAAGGTGGAACTATGAGGTTAGGTTCATGGAAGTGTTCTTTGTCTAAGAATACCTTAGTATATGATATTTATGGTAAATCCAATATTAGTGAACGTCACCGTCACAGATATGAATTTAATAATAAGTTTAGCAAAATTATTTTTTCTGAAAGTTTTAAGCCAAGTGGAATTAATCCTGATACTGGTTTAATTGAAATAATTGAATTAAAGGATCACCCTTGGTTTATTGGTGTTCAGTTCCATCCAGAATATAAAAGTACCGTTTCTGAACCCCATCCTCTTTTTGTTTCCTTTGTCAATGCAGCATTAACCTATTCAAAATCTAAATAATAAAATGGAAGAAAAACAATTTGACCCCTATCAATTTATTGGATTTATTTTAATAGCAATGATATTGACATGGATGCTATTTAAAAATCAAAATCCTCCTTTAAGTGATGAAAGTGTAATCGATACAAATAATTTAGTCAATTCTGAATTACCTAATAATGATTTGGAAAGTTTTGATGAGGATCAAAATAAATTAACATATGGAATATTTTCGGAATTGATGAATCCAGCCGAAGTAAAAGAATATTCATTGGAGAATGACGATTTAAAAATTAAAATAAGTTCCAAGGGAGCAAATTTAATCTTAGTAAATTTAAAAAAATTCACTAATTATTTAAATCTTCCACTGAATCTTATTTCTGAGAATAATCATACAATTAATACAACTATTAAGAGTCGTTTGGGATTAACTATAGACACAAAAAATATATTTTTTAAGGAAATTAAATATGATAATTCTGATAATGAAAAATCAATTTTGTTTAGGGCTAAAATTGATAATTTTAAATATATACAGTTTAAATATGTTCTNCCAAATAGTGGTTTCAAATTAAATTTAGAAATTAGAACAGAAGGCTTTGAAAATATTATTAGCTCAGATAATGTAATATTTAACTGGCAGAATGAATTATTCAGAAATTCAAAAAGTATTGATTATGAGAATAGATATACTCAGTTAACATATGCATATGANGATGATAAAACTGATAATTTGTCATTATCTGGAGAGGATGAAGAATCAGAAAATGATGTTCGATGGATATCATATAGACAACATTTCTTTAGCTCTATATTAATACCGAATAAAACAATTGATCAGGTCAAATTAAGTTCTTATGATTTAACNGCAGATGAAAGCTTAAATGGACGATATACCAAAAGATTAAATACATCTTTTGAAATCCCCAAGAAAAATGGAAATATTATTTCAAATATGAATTTTTATTTTGGACCNACTGATTATCAGATTTTAAAATCATATGGAGACAAACTTGAAACGTCTGTTCCACTGGGTTGGGGAATTTTTGGTTGGATAAACAGATTTATATTCCTACCCCTTTTTAGTTTTTTGGCTTCTTTTTTTCCATATGGTATCTCAATAATTATTCTTACTATAATTGTCAGACTTGCAATGTCACCGGTTGTATACAAGTCATATGTTTCCCAAATTAAAATGAAAACTTTAAAACCGGAGATTGAGGAAATTACAGCTAAACATAAAAATAATGCTGTAAAGAAGCAACAAGAAACAATGTCTTTATATAGCAAGGCTGGTGTAAACCCAATGTCAGGATGTATCCCCGCATTAATTCAATTACCTATTTTTTATGCTCTATTTACTTTTTTCCCAGTTGCATTTGAACTTAGACAAAAAAGTTTTTTGTGGGCTGATGATCTATCTTCATATGATTCAATTTTTGAATTACCATTTTCAATACCTTTTTATGGAGATCATGTAAGTTTGTTTCCAATACTTGCTTCAGCAGCAATTTTTGTTTACACCTTAATGACAACAGGTCAGCAAACTATGCCTCAACAAGAAGGAATGCCTAATATGAAGTTTATTATATATATGATGCCGTTGATGATGTTATTCTTTTTTAATAATTATGCAAGTGGGCTGAGTTTATATTATTTCGTTTCCAATACTTTGACAATTTTATTGATGTTAGTAATAAAGAATTTTATAATAAAAGAAGATAAGATTAGAGCTCAAATAGCTGAAAACAAAAAGAAACCAAGAAAGAAAGGTGGTTTTTCTGAAAGACTACAAAAGGCAATGGAAGCNGCTGAAGCTCAAAAAAGAATCAATCAAAAGCGTTAAAAATTATGCAGGTAGTTATTTAGATCTTAAACTAATTGTAAATTTGATCTATGAATAAGAAAACAGTTGTGGTTGCTCTTTCAGGTGGAGTTGATTCAAGCGTAGCAGCATATATTTTAAAAAAAGACGGATACAAAGTTATTGGACTTTTTATGAAAAACTGGCATGATGAATCTGTAACAATTTCAGATGAATGTCCNTGGCTNGAAGACAGTTATGATGCTGTTATGGTTTCGCAAAAACTTAATATTCCATTTCAAACAATTGATTTAAGTGAAGAATACAAAAACAAAATAGTGGATTATATGTTTAATGAATATTCAATTGGAAGGACACCAAACCCTGATGTTTTGTGTAATAGAGAGATNAAATTTGATATATTTTTAAAAACTGCTTTATCACTAGGCGCAGATTTAATTGCTACAGGCCATTATTGTATTAAATCTGAAGAAAAAATTAATAACAAAAAATTTTTTAAGTTGTTAAAAGGCTTTGATAAGGATAAAGACCAATCCTATTTTTTATGTCAATTAAATCAATATCAATTACAAAAAACAATTTTTCCTATTGGTCATTTAAGTAAAAAAATGGTAAGAAAAATTGCTAAAGATNAGGGATTAGTTACNGCTGAAAAAAAAGACTCTCAGGGCTTATGTTTTATTGGAAAAGTTAAACTNCCAGNATTTTTACAACAAAAATTAATCCCAAAAAAGGGTGATATTATTCANATANCTTCGTCAAATAATAGCTATAAAAATTATAGGTCNTTATCTTTAAAATCAGATTTTAGCAANGAATTGGCGAGTCCACATAAATATAGACCAATTGATGGAAAAAAAATTGGAAATCACAATGGAGCATATTTTTATACTATTGGNCAAAGAAAAGGACTTTCAATAGGTGGGACNAAAAAACCGCTATTTGTCATNAAGACTGATGTAAAAANAAATATTATATATGTNGGAGAAGGNAAAAACCATCCTGGTCTTTATCGTAAAGCTCTNAGNATATTAAAATCAGAAATTCATTGGGTCAGAGANGATAAAAAATTAATGNANGGACAATCANTAANTTATATGACNAGAATTCGTTATCGTCAACCATTAACTTCNGCAAAATTTGTTCAAAATAAAGATTTTTTATATGTNTTTTTCGAAGAACAACAATTATCAATTACAGCNGGTCAATTTATAGCCTGGTATNATAANGATGAGCTTATAGGNTCAGGAANAATATTTGAATAATGAAAAANATANCATNTNNANNTNAANTTAAATATCCTATAATTCAAGGTGGAATGGTTTGGGCTAGTGGATGGAGATTAGCTTCAGCAGTAAGTAATTCGGGAGGATTAGGAATAATTGGAGCTGGTTCAATGCATCCTGAGACACTTATAGAGCATATTGACAAATGCAACAGGGCGACCTCAAAACCATTTGCTGTTAATGTTCCTCTTTTATATCCTGAAATGGAAAAAATAATTGATATTTTGATTAAAAAAAAGATTTCAATTGTTTTTACATCGGCTGGAAATCCAGCTTTATGGACAAAAAAACTTAAAGCTGCAGGTTGCATAGTCGTTCATGTTGTTAGTTCTGTAAAATTTGCTTTAAAAGCTGAAGCTAGTGGTGTCGATGCAATAGTCGCTGAGGGTTTTGAAGCAGGAGGACATAATGGTCGAGAAGAAACTACTACCATGGTATTAATTCCTTTAGTTAAGAAAGCTATTAATATTCCATTAATTGCAGCAGGTGGAATTTCATCTGGATCTTCTATAGCTGCTGCTATTTGTTTAGGTGCTGACGCTGTTCAAATTGGTTCCAGATTTGTTGCATCAGAAGAAGCTTCCGCTCATTTAAATTTCAAGAATGCAATTACATCCGCAGGACAGGGTAGTACTGTTTTAACTTTAAAGGAAATAACTCCAGTTAGAATGATGAAGAATAAATTTTATGATGAGATTTTAGATCTATATTCAAATGGAGCTTCAATAAAATCATTAATAAAACATTTAGGAAAGGGCAGAGCAAAAAAAGGAATGTTTGAAGGAGATTTAGATGAAGGAGAATTAGAAATAGGACAGGTAGCTTCTCAAATAAATCAAATTTTGCCTGTATCAGTAATTATTGAAAGTATGATGAAGGAGCTTAATGAAACAATTAAAAAAATATCATTTAGAAATTAAAATTGTAGACTGTTTTTATAAACTAATTTCAATTTGATTATTAATTATATCCTCGAATCTCTCTCTTTCTCTAATGAGTTTAGCTTCATTATTATACCATAAGACTTCTGCTGGTTTTAGACGTGAATTATAGTTGTTTGACATCGAAAAACAGTAAGCTCCAGCATTTTTAAATACTAGAATATCACCCTCTGAAATTTCTTCAATTTCTCTGTTATTTCCAAATGTATCTGTTTCACATATATAACCAACAACTGAGTAAAACCTTTTTTTTCCTTGAGTATTTGATAAATTGTATATTTCATGAAAAGAGTTGTAAAACATTGGTCTAATAAAATGATTAAAACCACTATCTACCTGAGCAAAAATAGTTGAAGTTGTTTGTTTTAATGAATTAACAGAAGTCAAAAAATAACCAGATTCACTTACCAAGAACTTCCCAGGTTCAAATGCTAAATCTACTTTTTTACCATAATTTTTAATAAATTTTTTGAATCTTATAGTTAGTTTTTCACCCAATTCTTCAATATTAGTTTCTTTATCACCTTTTTTGTATGAAACTTTAAAACCGCTTCCAAAGTCAATAAATTCAAGATTTTTAAAATTCATTGCATTATTAAATAAGATTTCTGAAGCATACAGAAAAACGTCAATATCTAGTATGTCACTGCCAGTATGCATGTGAATACCGTTTATATGCATTTTAGTATTCTCAACTATTCGTTTGAGATGAGGAATTTGGTGAATTGAAATACCAAATTTAGAATCGATGTGTCCGACTGAAATATTGGAATTTCCTCCCGCCATTACATGTGGGTTTATTCTAACACAAACAGGTGTATTTGGATATTTACTCCCGAACTGTTCTAAAAGAGATAAATTATCTATATTAATTTGAACTCCGGTTTTTGAAACTTTTTCTATCTCATCAAAAGACACCCCATTAGGAGTATAAATTATTTTTTTTGGATCAAAACCAGCTATTAATCCTAATTTAACTTCTTGAATCGATACAGTATCAAGTCCTGTTCCAAGTTTTTTCATGAATTTTAATATCGAAATATTGGATAAAGCTTTAACGGCAAAATGAATTCTCAAATTGGAAATTTTAGAAAAGGCATTTTTGAGTCTAAGGAATTGTGATTCAATTTTGTTAGAATCATATACATAAACTGGGTTTCCAAATTTTTTTGAAATGGTTAATAAGTCCTTATTATTCAATTTAATTTTTTTTCAAATTTATAAATATGAAACTAATTAAAGTCTAAATAGATAAAATATATCATAATGATGTAAACTTGTTAAAATATCAAATAAAAAAAAATTATAAACCTAGTCTTTTTTCATATTGATTTTTATTTTTGTTTAAACTAATAATTTATTAAATGAATTTACATGAATACCAAGGAAAAAATATACTAGAAGGCTTTGGGGTGGGAATTCAGAGGGGTTATGTAGCAACGAACTCCAAGGAAGCCGTGAATGCTGCAAAAAAATTGACTGATTTAACTGGTACAGAATGTCATGTTATAAAAGCACAAATTCACGCAGGAGGCAGAGGTAAAGGAGGTGGAGTAAAATTAGCCAAATCAATTAGTGAGGTTGAAAAAATATCTAATGACATTATAGGTATGAGTTTAGTTACTCCTCAGACACCACCGGAAGGTAAAAAAGTAAATAAAGTTTTGGTTGCAGAAGATGTTTATTATCCTGGAGATTCTGAACTAAAGGAGTTTTACGTGTCAGTTTTATTGAATCGAACGAGTGGAAAAAATATGATAATGTACTCAACTGAGGGTGGAATGGATATTGAATCAGTTGCAGCTAACACATCACATTTGATTTTTTATGAAGAAATTGACCCAGCGATGGGTCTTATTCCTTTTCAAGCTCGCAAAGTTGCTTTTAATTTAGGACTCAAGAATAAAGCTTTTAAATCAATGATAAAATTTATAACTAATTTATACAATGCATATGTTGGATCTGATGCAACATTATTTGAAATTAACCCAGTCCTTAAAACTTCAGATGACGAGATAATTGCAGTTGATGCAAAAGTAAGTATTGACGATAACGCCATGTTCCGACATAAGGACTACCATAAATTAAGGGATTTAGAGGAAGAAAATCAGATAGAGGTTGAAGCTGACAAAGCAGGTTTAAATTATGTTGATTTAGATGGTAACGTAGGTTGTATGGTTAATGGTGCTGGTCTAGCGATGGCTACTATGGATTTGATAAAACAATCAGGCGGTTCTCCTGCTAATTTTTTAGATGTTGGAGGGACAGCTGATGCTAAAAGAGTTGAACTTGCTTTTCGTCTTATTTTAAAGGATCCAAATGTAAAAGCTATTTTGGTTAATATTTTTGGTGGTATAGTTCGCTGTGATAGGGTAGCTCAGGGTATTATTGATGCATACAAGAATATTGGAGATAATATAAAGGTGCCTATCATTGTTAGATTACAAGGAACAAATTCAGATTCTGCAAAAACTCTAATTCAAAATTCAAACTTGGATGTTATAGCGGCTACTGCATTTGAAGAGGCAGCAATGAAAGTTCAAGAAGTATTAAGTTAGTTATAATTTCTTTTTTTTGGTCTGTAGAAATTTAATCTCATCACGTAAAGATGCTGCTTTAAGAAAATCTAATTCCTTAGCCGCTTTTTCCATTTTTTTTCTTGTTTCTCTTATTGCTTTTTCAAAATCATCTTTTTTCTTATATTTTTTGATCGAAAATGAAAGTCTCTTTTTTTCAATTTCTTTTGAATAGGTAGAAACAGAATTTTTTGATAGAACATTATCTAAAGACTTATTTAAAGGTTTTGGAGCTTTATTATTAATTATATTATATTCCTTTTGTTTCTTTCTTCTATAATTTGTCTCAGTTATTGTTTTATTCATACTTTTAGTAACTTTATCCGCATACATGATTGCTTTTCCATTTAAATTTCTTGCAGCCCTTCCGACAGTTTGAGTCAATGATCTATTACTTCTAAGGAAACCCTCCTTATCCGCATCTATTATTGCAACTAATGAAACCTCAGGAAGATCAAGACCTTCTCTTAATAAGTTGACTCCTATCAAAACATCAAATCTACCTAATCTAAGATCTTGCATAATTTCAACCCTTTCTAACGTATCAACATCACTATGTATATATCTGCATCTAATATTAATTTTAGTTAAATACTCTGATAACTCTTCGGCCATTCGTTTTGTTAATGTGGTTACAAGTATTCTTTCATCAATTTTTACTCTTTTTTGAATTTCATCTATTAAATCATCAATTTGGTTTAAGCTTGGTCTAACTTCAATTTCTGGGTCTAAAAGACCTGTTGGTCTTATTATTTGCTCTACAATATGTCCTCCTGTTTTTTTAATTTCAAAATCCGCAGGAGTAGCACTGACATATAAGACATTATTTTGTAAACTTTCAAATTCTTCAAACTTTAAAGGTCTATTATCCATTGCAGCTGGTAAACGAAATCCATAATTGACAAGATTTTCCTTTCTAGATCTATCTCCTCCATACATTGCATGAACTTGAGAGACTGTTACATGACTTTCATCAATTACCATAAGATAATCTTTCGGAAAATAATCTAATAAACAAAAAGGTCTTGTCCCTGGGCTTCTTCCATCCAAATATCTAGAATAATTTTCAATACCTGAACAATACCCCAACTCTTTAATCATCTCTATATCAAATTCAGTTCTTTCTTTTAGACGTTTTGCTTCAAGATGTTTACCGATTTCAATAAAATAATCCACTTGTTTAATTAAATCAGTTTGAATTTGATTGATAGCATTTTGTAGAATGTCAGGTGACGTTACAAACATATTGGCTGGAAATAATTTAGCTATTTTTTGATTCTCAATAATTTTATTGTTAATCGGATCAAATAATTCAATTTCTTCAATTTCATCCCCAAAAAAATGAATTTTAAATGCAGTATCTGCATATCCTGGATAAACATCAATAATATCACCTTGTACTCTAAAATTTCCTCTTTCAAAATCACTTGTTGTTCTTGAGTATAAGCTCTGGACTAATTTTTTTAAAAGGACTGTCCTAGATATTTTTTGATTCTTTTTGATAGTTATCATATTTTTTTCAAATTCAACAGGGTTCCCAATACCATAAAGACATGAAACTGAAGCAACTACTATTATATCACTTCTTCCTGAAAGTAAAGATGATGTTGTACTCAATCTTAATTTTTCAATTTCTTCATTTATTGATAGATCTTTTTCAATATAAACTCCGGTTACGGGCATATATGCTTCAGGTTGATAATAATCATAATATGAGACAAAATATTCAACAGCATTATTTGGGAAAAATTGTTTAAACTCAGAATATAATTGAGCAGCCAAAGTTTTGTTATGGGCCAATACTAGGGTTGGTTTTTTTAGATTTTGAATAACATTGGCTACTGTGAATGTTTTTCCTGAACCTGTTACACCCTGAAGTACCATATTCTTATAATTATTCTCAAATCCCGATAATATATTTCTGATAGCCTCAGGTTGATCACCAGTTGGTTTGAAATTAGAAAAAATTTTAAATTTCATCAAAGAATCTTTAATTACAAAAGTATATTTTTTTATTACTTTTTATTCATTGATTTATATTGACTAATTTTAGGTTATTAATTAATGTTAAAATTTCTTTAAAACCGTTATAGATTTAAATGGAAAAACTTATCTCTAAAAAAAAACCCTTTTACCCTATAACAAATATTTTGAAAAAATATTTAATGGATTTTAATAGATGGATTGATGTTCCAATATCCTATGAAGATTTACTTAGATTTCAGGGTAGTGTAAATGTCTACGACGATAATGATAAAGACACTTTGTGGACTAGAGTATTTTATTCAGATAGTGAGCTAAAAGACATTGATTTTAATTTAAAAAAAATCTATACTATTTTACATTCTGATGGAAATGAATCTACAATAGCATATCTAAATATTGATGCTATTGATTATTGTACCTTTGGAAATTCTAAGCCATTTAGAATAAAAGTGAGAAATATTCTGAATGATAACTTCACGTATTTTTATATAAAAAAAACTGATTCATCAAGAGTGTTTGGTCTCGAGTTTGAGCATATGCTTTCTCCTTATAATTTGAATTTCTTTGTTAATGAGACAACACTAGTTGAAGAACATATTTCAGGCATTCCAGGTGATATTTTTATAAAACAAATGCTTCCTAAATGTTCAGAACCTCAAAAATCTCAAATAGCTAAGGAGTATGTAAAATTTAATGAAAGATGCATGATAAGATTATTAGGCGATATGAGAGCTTATAATTATGTAATTGTTCCAATTCATGATTTTGATCAGGTAATTTACAGGATTAGAGCTATTGATTTTGACCAGCAGAGTTTCGAAGGTAGATTTTCAGTTTATAGGCCACAGTTTTTTAAAGAAAATCAACCTCTGATTAAAATGATTCAAGATAAATTAACACATGATTCCATTGATCAATATAAAATCGAGGAAAGGTCAATTGTTGCTAAAAGAATAATTAGTAATGAAAATAAAATTAATAGGTTGTTAACTTCAATGAAAGAGAAGCCAATATCGAATAAAAAAAATCTAAATAAATTAAAAATGGAAATCTTTAAATTCACAAAACTTGAAGTGTTTAAAAATAGTAATTCAATGGGTGATATTATGGATGCTTCATTGTCCTTTTTGAAAAGAAATTATGAAAATATAAAGCCAATTTCTATTTTGAGAAATTAATATAACTCGTAATCTGACAAATCATCAAAATTTTCAGATTGGTCTTTTTTTTTTGAATTTATAAAGATATTATTTGGAGGTTTTTTTGGAATTTTTCCCTTAGAAAAAATCAAATTTGGATAACTAGTATTTTTTATTGGTTGAGTAAACTCAATTACTTCTATGAAAAAAGTCCAAAGTGCTAAAAAATCATATATAAATATAAGACGTTTATTACTCTTGTTTAAAATACTATTTAAAGTTTTTTTTGAAAAGTTTTTCTTTTCATCAAGTTCAATTAAATTCATTTCTTCACCTTGTTTCCAGTTTTCATCTGTTTTAAAAAACGATGCCATTTCTTTTTCTTTAAAGCCATATGATTTAATGATAAAAATGTTTAGATCCTCTAATGTTGAATCATCTTCAATTTCAATATCTCTGATTACATCATCATTTACATCAAGTATTGTTCTTATTCTCAATATCATTTAATTTCATTTTTAATGACTAGTTGAAGAATAAGATACAGTTGAGCAGTGAAAATAAAAGTTGCCAAAAGCAGATGTATTGGTTGGGTGGATATGGGAAAATCAAAATAATACATTAAGACACCAGTAAAAATTTCAAGTAATAAAGCTGCTAAAATAATTTTAAGTGAAAATGGAATGATTTTTATTTTTTTAAATTCATGATATAAAAATAGATTTGTTGCTAGAATAATTAATGAGAAAGATCGATGAAAATAAAATTTTAATGGTGCAAATTTAAGCCATAATTCATTTTGCATTGGAAATTCATTCATTTGAATATCTATAAATTGACGAACCTGTGTTCCTAAAAATATTTGTATCAACGTTAAGAAAAATCCAAATGTAATTATATAAATTATTTTATTATTAAAACGGATATCAATTGGCTTTATTTTTGATAGATATAATATATAAATAAGTATTGCCAAAATAATAAATGCCATTATCATATGAATTGTAATCTTATAAGCAAGTAAATTTGAGTCAACCACTTCTTTTCCCAACAAAGCTTGAAAGATCATTGAGATAACAGCTAAAAATGATAGAATAACCAGGATTTTCTTTTTTTTCCATAAAAACAAAGAGAAACAAAACATTGCAAAAACAGCAATACCAGATATTGCCCCTATTAATCTGTTAATGAATTCTATCCATGTGTGATAAACGTTAAACTCAGAATAGTCATGTTTTAAATATGGATTCCAATTCCTTTTATTGTATTCATTTTGTGATCTAAAATCATTTATTGCAACTCTCAAGGATTTATTTAAAATTATAACTTCATTTTTGTTATAAAAATGGTTTGGTTTCCATTCTAATTGATTTCTTTCTGTAGGTGGAATAATGTATCCAAAACATTTAGGCCAATCTGGACAACCCATTCCACTCCCAGTTACTCTAACCGTAGCTCCTGCTGCAATAACTAAATAAATTAACATTAATGAGAGTTTAAGAAAAAATAAAAAGTTTTTATTCATCTGTTTTTAATCCTAATTTTTTTCCAGTCTTTTTCATTAATTCAAGTGCAGAAGATTTTTCATTTGGAATTTTTCCCTCTAAAATTGACTCTTTGATAATTTCTTTAATATATCCAACTTCTTTACAAGGCTTTAAATTAAAATACTTCATTATAATGTCTCCATCAACTGGTGGTTGAAAATTTCTAATCTTATCTCTATTTTCAACTTCAATTATTTTTTTTGTTACAATTTCAAAATTTTTATGATATTCAGAGAATTTTTTTTGATTCTTAGTTGTTATATCAGCCTTACATAAGCATATTAAATCATCTATGTGATCACCAGCATCAAAAACTAATCTTCTCACCGCAGCATCTGTAACTAAATCCTGGGCAATTACAATTGGACGTGAACTCATCAAAACAAGTTTTTGAACATATTTCATTTTTTCATTTAATGGCATTCTAAGTCTTTTAAATAAATTATAAATCATTTTTGAACCTATAAACTCATGACCATGAAAAGTCCAACCAATTCCATTTATTAGTTTTTTTGTTTTTGATTTACCAATATCGTGTAAAAGTGCTGCCCATCTTAACCAAAGACTTTCAGTCTTTTTAGATATGTTATCAAGAACTTCTAGAGTATGATAAAAATTATCTTTATGTTTGAATCCCTCTATTTCATCAACACCTTTCAAATTTTCAATTTCGGGAAGAATATATTTTAATAAACCAGTTTTGTCTAGAATAATAAAACCAATTGAAGGTTTTTTAGATAAAATTATTTTATTGAGCTCATCTACTATTCTTTCGTTTGAAACTATTTCAATTCTTTTTTTATTTTTAATTATTGACTTTAGTGATTTTTTTTCAATTGTAAAGTTTAATTGTGAAGCAAACCTTACTGCTCTCATCATCCTTAAGGGATCATCTGAAAATGTTTTGTCAGGATCTAGTGGTGTTTTTAAAATCCCTTCTTTCAAATCATTCAAACCATTAAAAGGATCCAGAAGTTTTCCATAATTAGAAGAGTTAAGGCTTATTGCTAAGGAGTTAACAGTAAAATCACGCCTATTTTGATCATCCTTTAACGAACCAACTTCAATGTTTGGGTTTCTACTATTTTTTGAATATGATTCTTTTCTTGCACCAACAAATTCAAGGACTATTTCATTCCACTTAAACATTGCAGTTCCATAATTTTTGAAAATTTGAATCTTGCTTGAATTTGATAATTCTTTTTTTAAAGCTTTGGCAATTTTGATCCCATTTCCAACACATACAATATCAATATCTTTGGGTTGTTTTTTATTTATTAAATAATCTCTTACCGCACCTCCAATTATATATGATTCAACTTTTTTTTCTTCAATTATTTTTTTTAGTTTTTTAAAAAGTTCGGATTTAAGTAAAGGTTCTTTTATTAACAATTTCATTTATTTTCGAATTGTTAAGATTTCTCCATTGCTGCCAACTTTGAATATTTTTGAGGGCATGTTTAATGCTTTTTTTTCTTTTTGCAAATTTACAACATGATCAACACCTTCCAAAATAGACTTTGTGATTTCTGAAAAACTAAGAGGAGTTTCTTGGCCGCTTAAGTTTGCTGAAGTTGAAACGATTGGTTTTCCGAAAATTGATAATAATTTATTGCAAAATTCATGTTCTGGTATTCTTACTGCTAGCGTATTATCATCAGCTATAAGAATTTTCGAAATATTTTTTGGATTATCATAAATTATTGTTGCAGGAATGGGGCCATTTATTAATAACTCAGCTTCTTTTGGAATATTTAAAATATGTTTTTTCAGCATTTTAATATCTTCCATAAGACAAATTAATGTTTTTTCTGATTTTCGATTTTTTATTTTATAAATTTTATTTATTGCTATTGAATTTCTAGCATCACATCCTATACCCCATACAGTATCTGTTGGATATAAAATTACACCACCACTATTTAAAACATTTACAGCCTTTTTAATTTCCTGAATCATTGGTAAAGTTATTTTGCAAAAATTCTATTTTATTTTGCTAAGTTATGAAACATTGTTTTCTATTTATATTTGTAATTGATTATGACAGTTTCATTAATAATTTCAACATATAATTATTCTAAAGCACTTGATATTATTATTGATGCAATTGATAGGCAGACTTATTTACCTGACGAAATCATAATTGCTGAAGACGGTAATGATATAGAAACAAAAGAAATAGTAGATTCATGGAGGAATAAAATTGCCTCTAAGTTTATTCATGTTAATCATGCAGATTGTGGCTTCAGAAAAGCATTAATTCTCAATAAGGCAATTAGGTTGTCAAAATCAGATTATATAATTCAAATCGATGGTGATTGCATTCCAGATAAGTATTTTATCAAAGATCATTTATTTAATGCAAAGCCGGGATGTTATTTATTCGGAACTAGAGTTCATATAAAAAAAGAACATATCTCAAAATTTTTATTGTGCTCCAATAATAATGAAGAAAGATTAATTTTTTCCTTTTTCAGTCCAAATATTAAAAAGAGATTTAGAAAATTAAGAATACCTTTTTTAAATAAATTCTTTGCTTTAAAAAATAAAATTTCACCCAAATTTAGGGGTTGTAACACTTCTTTTTGGAGAAAGGATTTTATAAATGTTAATGGATATAATAATGATTTTAGAGGTTGGGGTAGAGAAGACTCAGATTTAATGATTAGATTTCATAATAACGGCTTGAAAGGTAAAAGACTTAAGTTTATCGGTATAGTTTATCATTTAGATCATGATGAAAAAGATAAATCTAATTTTGAAAAAAATAATTTATTACAAAATGAGTCGATTCAAACAAAAAAAATTAGGGTAGAGAATGGATTACTGGAGTCCTCTAATGAACGTTGATAAGTTTTTTTTGAAATAATTAAAATCAAAAGATTCATAAAGTCTGATTATTTGATTTTGATTTAGTTTGAAATTTTTGAACTTATCATTGAAATCTTTTATGTGAACAGATACATTTTTTGAGCATTCTGTATTCCATACATCGGGATCTATTTGAGGTGAAAAAATTGAAAAACTAGGAATATTTAATGATTTTGCGATGTTTATAGCTCCTCCTTCATTTCCTATAATAGCATCACAATAAGAAACAGTTGATATATAATCTCTCAAACTTTTGGGCGTTTTGTTTTTAATTATAGCTTCTTTTGTTTTTGGATTGATTTTTTTTAAAAAATTCATTATTTCATCTCTCTGATCTGGCATGTAATTTAATATAAGTTTTACAGGATGTTTTTTTACTAAATAATTTAAAAGGGTTGCCATTTTATTAATTGGATATGACTTGATCACTGAACTCCCTAAGACGCTAATCATTATTAAGATATTTTTTTTCTTAATAGAAATTAAATCAATATTTTTTTCTCTCTCCTGCTTTAAATGTATTCTAGGCTTTAATTTAAATTTAAAATTTTTTCCAACTATTGGCTCTAGTAATTTTAGTCGATTTAATATGGATAATTGAATCTCAGCTTTTGACTTGCGTAATTTTCTATCTATTAAAATTGAATAAACCCATTTTGTATACCATTTTTTATATCCAATTTTTATTTTTGCATTTGTTAAAAGTGTTATAATAATACTTTCTATTTTCCCATAGGCATCTATAATTATATCATAATCTTTATTTTTATGCATTTTTAAAAATTTTAAAAAATTCCTCCTCCTATCACTTTTGTGATCCTCAAAAATTATAATATTATCTATATGTGGGTTATTTTCTATAACAGGAATAGTGTGTCTATTTACTAAAAAATCAACTTCAATTTTAGGATTCCATAGTTTTATATTTTCGCAAATTATGCTACTAATTAAAACATCTCCAATCATTTTTTGTTGAATGACTAATATTTTCATTATAATTTTATCACTTAAAGCAAAAGTAGTTTTATTTTTGTCATTGATATATAAATTAAAGTTTTGTCTTGTTCAATTTCGGTTATTGTTTCAACCTATAATTCTGAATTATGGCTTAATAAAGTCCTTATTGGCTTTAACAACCAAACATTTAGAGATTTTGAAATACTAGTAGCAGATGATGGTTCGGATCCTAAAACTAGAGATCTAATTAAACTAATTAAACCAAATTTATTTTATAAAATAAAACATGTATGGCACCCAGATAANGGATTTCAAAAAACAATCATTTTAAATAAAGCTTTATCACAAACTGAGGGAAATTATATTGTATTTACTGATGGAGATTGTATTCCTAGAGCTGACTTTTTAGAGAAGCATAACAAATTTAAACAAAGTGGTTTTTTTCTTTCTGGNGGTTACTTTAAGTTAAATAGAAATTTATCAAACCTTATAAATGAAGATGATATTTTGTCTGCGAATTGCTTTTCATATTCTTGGCTCAGAAAAAAAGGCCTTCCTATATCATTTAAAAACTTAAAAATTTTAGTTAATGATTTTTTTGCTCTATTACTAAATATAATTACTACAACCAGACCGACATGGAATGGACACAATAGTTCTGGATGGAAAAAAGATATTTTTTCAGTAAATGGATTTGATGAAAGAATGAAATACGGTGGAGAGGATAGGGAGCTGGGTGAGAGACTCATCAATTTAGGAATCAGATCAAAACAAATAAGATACTCAGCGATATGCTTACATCTTTATCATGAAAGAAGTTACGTAAATGAAAACTCATGGAAAAATAATAATAAAATTAGATTAGAAACAAATAACAAAAAACTTACAAGAACAAAATTTGGATTAACAAAAGATACAGTCTAAACAGCAACTTTATTCTCCCTTAGAGCATTATTTAATGAGGTTTTTTTATCGGTACTCTCTTTTCTTTTTCCAATAATTAAAGCGCATTGAACCTGATATTGTCCTGCGTTAAATTTTTTTGAGTAGCTNCCGGGTATTACAACAGACCTTTTGGGAATAATACCTCTTGTTTCGAAAGGTTTATTTCCAGTTATGTCAATTATTTTTGTTGAAGCNGTTAAAGTTACATTTGCTCCAAGAACAGCCTCTTCTTCAACCCTCACTCCTTCAACTATTATGCANCTTGAACCTATAAAAGCATTATCTTCTATTATCACAGGAGAGGCTTGAATAGGTTCTAAAACCCCACCAATTCCAACTCCTCCACTCACATGAACATTTGATCCAATTTGAGCNCAACTTCCAACTGTTGCCCATGTGTCTATCATAGTGTCCCTACCTACATAAGATCCAATATTTGTATAACTTGGCATTAAAATTGCACCCTTGGAAATATATGCACCATATCTAACTAGTGCATGAGGTACAACCCGCACACCTTTTTGTTTATATTTATTTTTTAGAGGTATTTTATCGTGAAACTCAAAAGGTCCAACTTCAATGGTTTTCATTTTTTGTATTTGAAAATACATTATAACTGCCTTTTTCACCCATTCATTAATAGTCCAACTTTCATTTATTTTTTCTGCAACCCTAATAACTCCTTTATCTAACTGATTTATTGTATCCAATATGCATTCTTGGTTTTCCTTTTTATTGATTAATGATCGATCTTCCCATGTTGATTCAATTACTGTCTTCATCTTAAATTTTTCATAAATATAAGTAAACGCAGTAATTACTAATAAATTTAAAAGGCCAAAAATGTATATTTGTTAAAATATATAAATGGGAACATTAATTGCATTAGATTTTGGAGAGAAAAGAACAGGTGTTGCTCATACTGATCCTCTTCAAATAATTTCAAGTGGTCTGACTACATTGGATTCAAAAGAAGTGATTAATTTTTTAAAAGATTATAAATTAAATAATGATTTAGATGCAGTTATAATAGGTCAATCCAAAAAAGGGAACGGATCTTTTCCGGTTATTGAAAAAAAAATTTTGAAATTTATAAAAGAATTAAAAAATAAACTTCCTGATTTAAATGTTATTCGACATGATGAAAGATACTCATCTAAAATCGCAAAAAGAACTATTCTGGAGTCAGGACTAAATAGAATTAAAAGAAGTAATAAAAAACTGATCGATCAAATAAGTGCAGCAATAATTCTTCAGTCTTATTTAGAATTTCTAAAAAATTTAAAATGATTTTACCAATAGTCGGATATGGCCATCCAGTATTAAAAACCAAAGCTAAAAAAATTAACAAATCTTTTGAAAGCTTATCCAATATAATCAATAATATGTGGGAAACGATGTATAATGCTAATGGGGTTGGTTTAGCAGCACCTCAGATTGGATTATCAATAAGACTTTTTATTGTTGATACCAAACCATTTTCAGATGATGAAAGCCTCAACCAAGAGGAGAGCCTGAAATTAAAATCCTTTAAAAAGGTATTTATTAACCCAGAGATTTTGGATGAAAATGGAGAGGCTTGGGATTTTAACGAAGGATGTCTAAGCATTCCTGAAATTAGAGCTGATGTCAAAAGGAGTGAAACCATTAAAATAAAATATTATGATACTAATTTTATTGAACAATTTGAAGAGTTTGATGGTTTGATCGCTAGGGTAATTCAGCATGAATATGATCACATCGAAGGAATTTTGTTTACTGATAAAATATCCCCACTAAAAAGAAAACTTTTAAGAAGAAAGCTGTTAGATATTAGTAAGGGAAAAGTACCTACTGATTATTTAATGAAGTTTTCTAAAATTAAAATGAGATAATTAGTCAATAATATGAATAAAAGAAAAAAACAATTAGAATCTGTAGATAAATTATTGGATGTCATGGATGAGCTTCGTTTAAAATGTCCATGGGATAAAAAACAAACCATTAAAAGTCTCAGATCCTTAACAATTGAGGAAACTTACGAATTGTCTCAAGCTATTTTAGATAATGATATGGATGCAATTAAAGTTGAATTAGGAGATATCTTGCTACATATCATCTTTTATTCAAAAATTGCTTCCGAAAAAAACCATTTTGATTTATCCGACGTAGCTAGTTCAGTTACAGAAAAACTTATTTATAGACATCCTCATGTATTTGGCAATTTAAAAATTAATAATCTAAATGATATAAAAAAAAATTGGGAAAGTTTAAAAGTTATCAAAGATAATAAAGGTGTTTTGTCAGGTATACCATCTAGATTACCATCAATAATTAAAGCTGAACGAATTCAAGAAAAAGCAGCTGCAGTCGGATTTGATTTTAAGACATCAGAGGACGTTGTAAAAAAAATTAAAGAGGAGTTAAATGAGTTTTTAGATGAGATAAAGAATAAAAAAATTAATTCAATTGAGGAGGAGTTTGGCGATTTATTTTTTTCCTTAATTAATTATGCAAGGATTTTAGATATAAATCCAGATCTTGCTCTCGAAGGATCAAATAAAAAATTTATTAAAAGATTTAATTTTGTGGAAAAGAGTCTAGACGTTAAAAAAAAGAAAATAAATTCCTTGGATTTAAATGAATTAAATGCTTTGTGGGATAAAGCAAAAGAAGAAACATAATTTATTCCTCATTTATTTCATTCTGCTTTGATTTTTTAACATTATCATTTTCAAACTTTTTAATTAAGGTATTGATCTTATCTATTTTATATTTCAAAAGGATTGATTTATCATTGAGAGTATTTAATTTTTGAGTAACTTCTTTCAACATCGGACTTTTATTGCTCGATTTAGAAAAGAATTCCAAATTATTTTCAAGTTGATTAATTTCTGTTCTCAATAAATCATGATTTTTTTTGTAATTATTAACTTTAAATTTAAGCTCATTAATATCGTCACTTATACAGTTAACCTCTAGGTTAAAAATCAAGTTTTCATCTGTTTGTTTCGATTTTATTAATGATGAAACTTTTTTTAAAAACACCTTAACAATCTTGTTTTTTAAATGTAAACTAATTTTATCCTCATTTATAATTTTATTCCAATGTTCTATGAAATAATTATATAAATTATCTGTTTGTTTATCATTTAGGTTTATTAAACCTATTGCATCAATTTTTTCATTATATATTTTTTCTTCAAGTTTATTTGCATGATCAAATCCATCTTTTAACCTTTTAAAATAGAAATTTGTTTTTTTTATAAAATCTCTCTTTAGATTTTTTGAAATTTTCGATGGGACAAACCCTATTTTATTAAAATCATTTTGGATTGATTTCATTCTATTTATAAAGTTTTTCCAATCATCCTTTTCATTAATTTCATCAACTTCTTTAACTAATAATTTATATTTTTCTATATTCTTCTTTTGATTTAATTTTTGATCTTTATAAAATTGATTTTTATGTTGATTAAATTTTTTTCCGATATCTCTGAATGAATTCCAACTTTTTTTACTTTCATTTTTATTTATGGATCCAATTTTTTTAAAATCCTCTCTAAGTTTTATAAAATTTTTTATTGTTTTTTGCCAATCATAGTGATTAGTTGGCAAAACCTCTATCAAAACTTCCATTTTTTTTAATATTGAATCTTTTGATTTTAAATTTGAAATTTGAATTTTATCAATATTTTTCTGAAAATCTTGTCTTCTTGAATGAATTATTTTTGACGCTTTTTGAAACCTTTTCCATAGAATTTCTCGATGTTCTGGTGCAACTGGTCCCAAATCGTTTTTCCACAAAATATGAAGAGAATTTAATTCTTTTCCTGCTTTAATAGCATCTTCATAATTGCTTAATTTTTCAGCTTTTTCAATTATTTTTATTTTTTCATTGTAATTGTGTTTATAATCTATATTTCTCAATTCTCTATTAATATGAAGAAAATCATAGAATCTCTCTACGTGATGCTTATAGGTTTCCCATAAATTATTATTATCCTTTCTTGGAGCAGGTCCGGTTTCGTGCCATTTATTTTGATATTCTTTGAATTTTTTATAAATAATATTGATTGATTGATCTGATCCAATTAAGGATTTAATTTCATCAATTAGGTTTTTCTTTATTTCACCATTTTTACTTTTGTTTTCATCAAGTTCCCTGAAATATTCCTTTTTTTTCTTTTTATATTCATTTATTAAATAATAAAACTCTTTTTTTTCTTTTGATAGTGATTCTAGATTATTTTTCTCAGCTGATTCTTCAGCATATCTTTTTTCAATTTTGAGAATTATTTTGTCAATTTCACTCCTTTTTAAAAACCAATTTTGTTCAGAAATTTTTTTAACAAGTGATGTTATTAGCTTTGAANTGCTTTGTTCAATCTGATTTTTATGTTTCTCATTAACCTTTTTAGAGGTATTTATTGTGATTTCTTTAGTTTTTATATTGTTAGAAAGTAAACTAACAAGTTCTGATTTTCTTAATTTTGAAAAATTAGAAATTTTCATTTTTTTTGCAAGTGTCTTAAGATCAACAACTTTCATAGATGATAAATCTGAAATATCAATTTTTATGTTCTCTGAATTTTTCAAGTTTAATTGCTCTTTTTTTTGGACTAAAATTTACAAAAAAAATTATACTTATTTCCATAACTTCCANGATGCCTCTGCTTGTTCAATTAACATTTTTAGACCATTTGTAACTTTTGCTCCATTATCCAGTCCTTTTTTCATAAATAAAGTTGTTTCAGGATTATAAATAAGATCAAATAAATAGTTGTCATCATCAATTAATTCATATGGTAGAGGTGGAGATTCATTTACGCNGGGATATGTTCCTAATGGTGTACAATTAATAATTAAGGGATGNCTTTTTAGAAGTTCTTTGCTTATTTCTTTGTAATGAATTTGATTTGTTTTTGGCTTTCTTGATACNGATATCGAATTCACTTTATTTTTTCTTAAAACAAAATTTATNGCTTTTGATGCACCNCCTGTTCCCAATACAAGTGCATTAAAAATCTTATTCTTCATGAATGATTTTAATGCTATTTCAAAGCCTGTTACATCCGTGTTATCACCTATAATTTTTTTATTTTTAAAATAAATTGTATTTACTGCGCCAATTTTTGTTGCTTTTTCAGAAAGTTTATCTAAATATGGTATTATTTTTTCCTTATATGGTATAGTAACATTCAATCCAATTAACTCTATATCATCTAGAATCGACCTTATATTTGATAAATCTTTTAAATCATAATTAGTATATAAAAAATTATCGTAGTTTAAAACATTGAATTTTTTTTCAAAATACTTTTTTGAAAAAGAATATTTAATTTCCTTTCCAACAAGTCCAAATTTTTTAAGTTTTTTCTTTTCCATATTTTTCTAAAACATATACNAAACATATTCCTAATGTAATACATATTAACATTAAAATTGTCTCTTGATTTATTTCTTTGGGAAAAAAATAAAAAATATCATTTTTGAATTTTGTTTTCCATGGCCATACGCATCCTAAAGATCCCAAAACAAAACCACATATCGTCGCAATTGTATATGAATAATATTTTTTTAAAACATAAGTTAANAGATTAACATAAAATATAAGTCCTGATANTGAACCTAATCCAAACACAACTAATATTTTAATTAATTTGAAACGTTCAACATCATAAAAAAATTCAAGATTACCTGAAATAAAATCAATTAAAGAATAATACAAGGCATTTACTGAATCAACAAGAAGAAGTTCATAATTTCCCATTAAAAGTAGAATAAAAGATCCTGATAATCCTGGTAGTGTCATCCCAGAGACGCTAATAACTCCACAAAAGAAAACAAAATAAAAATTTTGACTTCCATCGAATGGTTCAAGAAAGCTAATGTATAATCCAATGAAAGTGCCTAANAAAAAAAATAAAAATGATTTAAAATTCCAATTATTGACAAGAGGAATAATNAAATATATCGAGGAAAGAACCATTCCAAAAAAAACAGACCACAAATAATTTGGATAATTGACNAGTAAAAAATCCAAAATTAAGGCCATACTAAAAAAACTGATCATACTTCCTCCAAATAAATAAAACAGAAATTCAGCATTTATATACCTAAAAAAAGCAGACCAACGCCCAGANATCATTAGTTTTAATGAAGTGATATTTATTTTATGTAGAGAATAAATAAGCTCGACATAAAAACCTCCAACCAAAGCAATTATNCCACCTGATACGCCTGGGACTTTATTTATTGCCCCCATAGCAAAACCTTTAATTATTAATAAAAGTTTTTCATTTAAAGTTTTTCTTTTTCTCATTAGTTAGATTTTTTTCTAAAAAATTTAATCCAATCAAAAATAATCCTCCTAAAACAAAAAAGAATACAACCAATAATATATTGCTGTTTCCAATATATGCATTTGGAGATACAGCCTCGCCGTTTTGTTGCCATGGCCAAATTCTATTCATACCACCAATCATCAATCCTAACATAAAACTTAATGTTTTATCAAAATAATTTGAAAGAAGCCACTTGACAAGTTTCGAGAAAATCAAGAGACCGCAGATAATTCCTGAACCAAAGACCATTAATTCTGAAATAATGAGCTTTATACTTGTAAATTCTCGTTCAATTAATATTATAATTAGGTTTTTAATTGTTGATATTATTTCAGAATAGGTACCTAGTAAAATTAATATATAAGCTCCTGAAATTCCTGGCAAAATCATTGCTATTATTGCAATAAAGCCAGAAAAAAATAGGTAGATGTAGCTTAAATCTGAATAGTCGTTATTTTCAGTTGTTTGACCTATTAAAAATGAAATTGTTATTCCAAAAATAAAAAATAAAATCAGGTTATAATTTGGATTTTTAATTCTTTTAAAAATCATATGACTGCTAGATAGAACTAATCCTGAAAAAAAAGCCCATAGAAAAATAGAATGATTTTTAATTAACCAGTCAACTAAGTATGTGAAAGAGAATATCCCGATAAAAGCGCCTGCTAATATTAGGAATAAAAAATTACCATTAATATGGCTCCAAAAAGAATTTATACCATCATTTTTTAACTTACCTAATGATTTAAATGATATTCTGGATAGGCTGGTAATTAACTTATTGTATATTCCTAAAATAAGAGCTATTGTTCCGCCTGAAACTCCAGGAACAAGATCAGCTGTACCAATTAATACACCTTTAATGATGGTTTTAAAAGTTTTCACAAATTAAATATAGTAATACTTTATTCAGATTATTGAAGAAAGGTCAGAATATAGTTTATTTTTTAATAATTTATTTAAAACTTTTGGGTCAATGGATTTTAAGTGTTTTAAGGCAATATTTGAATTACCCAATTTAATTTCAATAATACCTAACCTAAAAATAATAAAAGGTGAGTTTTTGAAAATTCTTAGAGCTCTGTAAATAATATTTTTTGCCTGATTAAATCTGTATAATTTAATTAAGCAGTCTAGTAAATCCGTCCAAACATCTATTTCAACATATCCGAGATTAATGGAGGTTTCAAAATAAAAAATTGCGTCAGAAAAATCACCTTTTTTCATAAGTAGTTCTCCGGCTTTATTAGAAAAAAATGGGTTGTCCCCGTTAGATTCTATTGCTTTTTTTGAATAATGTAAAGCATTANTATAATCTGAGTTCTGACAATAGAATTCAATTATTTCAGTCCATCCTTTTTCAAAGTTTGGTTCTATTAAAATAGTTTTTTTAAAATAAAGCAAGGATAAATCTTTATTCCCAAGAGCTTTGTGACAAGAAGCTATTCTATGATATACAAAAGCGCTGGGATCGTTGATTTCATTTGCTATGTGATAATTTTCTATTGCAGAATTTAGTTTACCAATTGTTTCAAGAATTTTACCTTTTTCAATATATGCACCTGTGAAGGAATCATCACTAATAATTGCAAAATCAAAGGCTGAAATAGCTTCTTTGTGGTTTCCTTTTTTTAAATAAATTTTACCAAGCTGATGCCATGCAACCTCACAATAAGGGTTTTTCTCTAATATTGAATTTAAAAAATTAATTGATTCATCTTCTTCAGATAATTGTTCAAATATGTGTAATAAGTTATACAAAGCTTGGTAATCATTTGGATCCTTTTCCATGCATAATTTAAAATAATACTTTGCTGAGTTAAAATTTTTGACAAAAAGATATTCCATTCCAATGAGGTTCCATATTTCTGATAAATCATTTGAAAATTTTAAAGCTATTTCGAGGAATTTTATCGCTTCAGTATGCTTTTTTGATTTTGATGCGATGGTTGCTTTTTGAATAAAAATCTCTTCATGTTGAGGTGAAAGTTTTTCAGCTAATTCCAGAAGCTTTAACGATTTTTTATAATCACCTTCAAAAATTAAAATTTCACTTTTCAACAAAATTAGTTCTCCATTATTTGGATGTTGATCCATACCAATTTCAAGAGCACGATCTGCTAAGTTTAATTCTCCATAATCAATGTAATATTGTACNATCCCCTCAAATTCTTGTGCATCAAAAAACAAAACTTGATTGGTTTTTAACATTTTTTCAAATTTCTCAACAGGNACAGCGAAATTTTCTTTGTCGAAATTTAACATATTTAAATAATATGTANCTAAAATTAAGTAACCTCGATTTACAAAAAATACACNNGAATCTTTTTTTTCAACAAAATAATTAACACTCTAATTATAAATTTCATTCAAAACTTCTATAATTATTGAACATCCTTCTTCAATTTTTTTATTTGATATATTCAGAGGAGGGGATATTCTAACTGCATTTTTATCCCAAAGTAACCAATATAGAAGTAGACCTTTTTTCANACAATTATAGATTACCTTATNTACAATTTCACTATTTTCAAATATTATAGCAAGCATTAANCCCTTTCCGTTGATCTTCTTAATTAGATGGTGCTTAAGCNTTTCTCGAAATAATTTTTCCTTCGAGTCTATACTTTCCATTATACTATTTTCATAAAGTAATTTCAAATTTGCTAGAGCAGATGCTGCGATTACTGGATTACCACCAAAAGTTGTAATATGCCCGAGTTTTGGATTAACTTCAAGTAACTTCATATTTTTTTTTGAAGAACAAAAAGCTCCNATTGGAAGACCTCCACCCATTCCTTTTCCCATAACTAGTATATCTGGAATTATTCCNTAATGCTCATATCCGAATAGTTTTCCAGTTCTTCCAAAACCGGGTTGAATTTCATCTAAAATTAATAATGCCCCTACCTCTACACATCTTTTTTTAACTTTTTTCAAATAGTCATTTATTGGTGTAATGAAACCAGCACCACCCTGTATGGTTTCAAGAATTACAGCAGCAGTNTTTTCTGTAATTANTGATAGATCTTTTAAATTATTAAATTCAATAAATTTTATACCTGGTAGTAAAGGTTTGAAACTTTCTTTTTGTTTTTCGTAACCNGTAACACTCAATGAACCGTGAGTGCTTCCATGATATGAATTTTTTGCACTTACTAATTCTCTTCTTCCAGTTACTCTTTTAGCTAATTTTAAAGCACCTTCAATTGCTTCAGTTCCTGAATTAGTTAAATACAAGACATCTAAATTTTTGNNNAGTTTTTGTATTAATTTTTTACTCANATCTACTGCAGGTTTCTGAGCAAATTCGCCATAAACCATAACATGCATNTAACTGTCTAACTGTTTTTTTATAGCTTTTATAATTTTTGGATGCCGATGACCTAAAGAATTTGCTGACACCCCAGCAATAAAATCTAAATATTTTTTATTNGAAGTGTCCCAAATGTATAATCCTTTGGCTTTTTTTATCTCTAACCCAATTGGATTTGGACTTGTTTTAGCTTGAAATTCCAGAAAATCATCTATCATTTGTTAAAATCTAAGTCAGAATAAAACGATTTTGGCATTTCAATTTCATTAATTACTGGCAAAATAATTTTATTATCCGTTTCACTAAATAAGTCATTTTTATTGATCGGTTTCTCGTTTATTCTCCANATAAACCCTTTAAATTTTCGTTCGTTTATATCAATTTCTTTGTCAGGAAAAACCTCTCCNTCNGGCTTTACATTAAATTTTATGTCTGATATTTCATTGTTTTCCATTATCATATCTAATGAACTACACAATGTTTTATCAATACCAATTAATTCATTTTCGTCAGAATATAAATAATAGATCACTTGTGTATTTTTAACTACTTCTATATTTTTTAAATTACCATCAACAAAATTACCATTNAGAATNCCACCTTTTATCTGATTAAATCCGTTATTATCAATACTGTCTTTTTCAACAATAAATGCGTTACCTATAATTTTTAATGANTCCAATTTTTTATTTTTTAATTCGGATAAAAGGAAAATCTTATCACCTGTCATTTGACTTTCACCAAACCACAAAACTGGATTCCTTAAATTTTTTTCTTCTTCAGAAAATATTTGAACCTCTTTGTTATTTAATGGTTTTTTGATTAATTCAATGTTTCCAGTGTTTTCTTCAAAATATATTGAGTCTGATTTACCTCTAATATTTGATTTAAAAATTCTTACATCATAATAACCTCTTAAAATTCTGTTTTTTTCTTCACCGGTNACAACAAGGGTATCTGCGTGAATNAATAATGAGTCATTTTCAACTATGTACATTGATAAAGCTCTTTTTGTAATAATTGCAGAATCTTTTGATTTATATATTTCACCGTAATGTCCATAAATAATAGAATTATTTATAGTATCAACTAATTTAACNCTATTNGTTGCNGAAGCATAGTCTTTATTTTTATCAAAATAAAGACTATCTCCGTATATTATTTTCCCATCATAATTAATTTTTCCATTCTTNTTAAAATATCCTTTTTCAATTTTTAAATNATAGGAGCCTCTTTCACTAAANACTTTATAGTCTTTTCCATAAATATTTGATGGACCATAAAAAAATGCNTTGTCATTATCAGTGAAATAATCAAGTCTTTCTGATTTTAGTTTATAATTTGGGTTTTCAATATTTACACTNGAGGTGAATCTGTACTTATTTTCATTCATAAAAAAAGTTCCTTTTTTACTTGTCAAAACATTAGAACTGTCAATTATTTTTGCAAAATTTTTATAAAAACCAATATTTTTATTTCTATCAAGATACAGAGTGTCCGTTTTCAAACTCATATCNGGTTTGTCAAGAACTACATTACCCCATGCTTTTGCTTTTTTTGAATTTCCATTATACTCTAATTTTGAACATGTCATTTTAAGGGTGTCNCCTTGAGTAAAAACAACATCTCCTTCTGCTTCAAAAAAGTTTTTTTTATTATAAAAAAAAGCTTTATCNGATATAACTAATGCTCCATCGTGAAATAAATGAACCCTGGTATCACTATCTTTTAATAAAATATTACCACCTGGNTAAAGTTTTTCATTTTGATTCGAACTGCCTGCTTTTTGTATTTCAATTATTTTTTTATCCTGAGCAAAGGTTTGATAGACAAATAAAAAATTAAAAAAAAAGAAAATGAATATTTTGCTCAAAATATGAGATATTTAATTAAGCCATATGAATTGTTTGACTTCTGTCAGGCCCAACAGAAATAATTTTTATTGGCGTTTGAAGTTCTTTTTCTAAAAAAGANAGATAATTTTTGAAATTTTCAGGAAATTCATTTTGATTTTTTATTTCGGTTAAATTTTCATCCCACCCATCCATTTCAATATATATTGGTTTAANATCTTTANTATCTAAGCTATATGGAAAAAAGTTAATTTTTTTATTTTTCTGCATATATCCANTACAAATTTTTATTTTATCAAATCCTGATAGAACATCTCCTTTCATCATCATTAATTGTGTAACACCATTGATTTGAATAGAATATTTCAANGCAATTAAATCAATCCATCCACATCTTCGTGNCCTTCCAGTTGTTGATCCAAATTCATTTCCAACTTCTGCCATTTTTTTTCCGTAGTTGTTTTTTATTTCAGTTGGAAAAGGTCCACTGCCAACTCTTGTGCAATAAGCTTTAAATACTCCAAAAACTTCTTTTATTTTATTTGGGGCAATCCCGAGACCTGTACATGCTCCAGCTGCAGTTGTATTAGAGGATGTCACATATGGATATGTGCCAAAGTCTACATCAAGTAATGACCCTTGCGCTCCTTCAGCTAAAATTTTTTTTCCTTCTTTTTGAGCNTTATTTAAATATTCCTCACTATCGACTATTTTACATTTTTTTAAAACAGNGATAGAGTCAAAAAATTTTTTTTCTAATTTTTTTAAATCAAATTCAACATTAACCTCAAAAAAACTAAGCATTCTTATATGTTTCTTTGTCAACAAGTTATACTTCTTCTTCCANTCTTTATTTAAAAGATCTCCAACACGAATTCCATTTCTTCCGGTTTTATCCATGTAAGTTGGACCAATACCTTTCAAAGTTGATCCAATTTTCAATTTACCCTTTGATGCTTCTGATGTTGCATCCAGAAGCCTATGAGTGGGTAGTATTATATGAGCTTTTTTTGATATCAATAATTTTTCTTGGTAATTAATTTTATATTTTTTTAATTTATCAANTTCTTCAACAAAAATTACTGGATCAATTACAACTCCATTTCCAATTAAATTAAGAGCCTTTGAATGAAATATTCCAGATGGAATTGTATGTAAAACGTGTTTAATCCCTNCAAATTCAAGTGTATGACCAGCGTTTGGCCCTCCTTGAAACCTAGCTATAATATCATAGGATTTAGTTAAAAAATCAACAATTTTTCCTTTTCCTTCATCACCCCATTGGAGGCCAAGTAATAAATCAATAGCCATATTTTTTTAGCGAATTATAGCTTTTTTTTTGTTCCATAAAAATACAAAGAATGATTATGTATTTCTATGTCAAATATATCTTCAATTGTCTCTTTAATTTGATGAATTCTAGGATCACAAAACTCTTTTACTTCTCCAGTNTCNGTATAAATTACATGATCATGTTGTTTGTCAAAATATGATTTCTCATATTGCGAGTGAGANTTTCCAAATTGATGTTTTCTTACTAGACCACACTCAAGAAGAAGTTCAATAGTATTGTACAACGTTGCTCTACTAACTCTATAATTTTTATTTTTCATCTTGATATATAGTGATTCAATATCAAAATGTTCGTTACTGTCATATATTTCAAACAATATAGCAAAGCGNTCAGGAGTTTTTCTGTGTTCTTTTAAGTTTAAGTATTTTACAAATACTTCTTTTACTATGTCTTGTTTAGATTTTGTTTCTTGCATATGAACAAATATATAACTTATTCTCTAGTTACCTTTTCTATCCCTTTAATTTTCTCTATCTTTTTAATCACTTTATTGACAATAGTTTTATTGCTAACCCTGATTCCNACAGTNCCTTCAAAAATTCCATCATTAGCNATAAAATTTATTTTATAAATATCNACGTTCATTAAATTTGATATNANTTTTGTTACCTGATTTACAAGACCAATATTATCAATTCCAGTNATTTTAATATTTGAAGTAAATTTATCCATGGCTGAAGCTATCCATTTTGCATTAATTATTCTAAATGCGTATTTTGATTGCATATCTACAACGTTTTGACAATCTTTTTTGTGNACTTTTATTCCTTCATTTTCGGAAATAAAACCAAAAACGGANTCCCCAGGTATAGGATTACAACATGNGGAAAGTTTATAAGCCAGAGGTTGTTGCTCATATCCAAAGACTAGTTTATTATAATTGTTTGTTTTTTTTGAGATCTTTAAAGAATCGTAAGTTAATTTCTTCTTGAAAAAATTGAAAAACTTATTNTTGTAATCAGATGAGAAATTTCTTATTTTTTGATTATCTATTGAGTCAATTCCAACCAAATAGAATAAATCCAAATTTGTTTTTAATTTAAAAAACCTAAGTAAATGTTTACAAACCTTATCATTATATTTGATTTTTAGNTGTTTAAGTTTTCTAATTAAAATTTCTTCTCCATATTTTGCAGTTATCTTCTTTTGTTCATTTAGAGATGATTTTATATTTGATCTAGCTTTTGATGTAATTGCATACTCTAGCCAATTTGCTCTGGGTTTTGCGGCATTAGAGGTAATTACTTCAACTTGATCTCCACTCTTTAATTCTTTACTTAATGGAACTAATTTTTGATTAACTCTAATACCTCTCGTTTTGATTCCTATCTCAGTATGTATATTAAACGCAAAATCTAGTCCAGTAGACCCTTTTGGTAATGATATTAAGTCACCTTTTGGAGTAAAAACAAAAATATCCTTTGAGTATAAGCTTAACTTAAAGTCATCAACAAAGTCAATTGCATTAACACTATTACTTTTAAGTAGTTCCTGCAGGCGATCTAACCATTTTTCAATTCCAATATCTTTTTTATTTTTTTGCTTGTATTTATAATGAGCTGCATAACCTTTTTCTGCAATTTCATTCATTCTTTTGGACCTTATTTGAACCTCCACCCACTGGTTTTCAGGACCACTNACAGTTATATGTAAAGCTTCATATCCAGTTGATTTCGGAGCCGTNATCCAATCTCTCAATCTTGTTGGATTTGGAATAAAGTGNTCAGTCACAATTGAATATATTTTCCAAGCAATAAATTTTTCATTTTCTACATCAGAATCATATATGATCCTTATTGCGAATTTATCATATACCGATTCATATGGAATGGATTGGTTTTCCATTTTATTATGAATGGAATAAATAGATTTACTTCTCCCGATTATNTTATACTTTAAATCCTCTTTATTTAGAGCTTTTTTAATCATTAAGGAAAATTTTTTNATATAAAAATTCTGTTTTTCTTTACTTTTTTCAATTTTATTTTTTATTTGATTGTATCGTCTTAAATCAGTAAATTTTAACCCTAAATCTTCGAGTTCAGATTTTATATTATAAAGACCAATTCTNTGCGCGAGAGGTGCGTATATAAANAGAGTTTCAGATGCAATTTTTTCTCTTTTATATTTTGGTAAACTATTCAANGTTTTCATATTGTGAAGTCTATCGGCAATTTTAATTATTATGACTCTTATGTCATCNTTTAGAGTTAATAACATTTTTCTAAAATTCTCAGACTGTATAGAATTATAATTATCTTTTTTTAGGTTTGAAATTTTTGTTAGACCATGAACAATTTTTGAAATTGTTTCACCAAAAATTTNATTTATGTCTTCAATAGTATAATTAGAATCTTCAATTACATCATGGAGTAANGCAGATGCAATAGAAGTTGAATCTAAACCAATTTCATCAGCAACTATTTTTGCAACACTAATAGGATGAAANACATATGGTTCACCNGATTTTCTCCTTTGATTTTTATGCGCATCAACAGCAGTATCAAAAGCGAGACGAATAAGTTTTTTGTCTGATTTTGATAATCTTTGATAGCTTATTCTTAACAATTCTTTGTACTGTTGAGCTATCTCTTTATTTTCTGCAACTTCGTTAATCATAATTATATGAAGTTAACTTTTTCTCTTTATAAGACCAAAGTTTTAATTATCTAATGCTTGTTGAAGTATAATTGCAGCTGCTACAGACACATTTAGAGAATCAATATTATTTTTCATGGGAATATATATCTTTTGATTTGAACTTGACATCCACTTGTTGTTTAATCCTCTTGACTCATTACCAACAATTATTGCACAAGGCTTAGAGTATTTTACTTTTTTATATGAAGTGGAGTTTTTATTAATAATAGCNGNNAAAACATTAATTCTTTTTTTTATAAAAATCTTCAGTAATGATTTTGAATCACAGCTAATTATTGATTGAGTAAATATTGAACCTAAACTTGATCTAATTGTGATTGGGTTGTATATGTCAGTTAAAGGATCAGTTANTATAAANCCACNTATTCCAAGACCTGCACTTGTTCTGATTAATGCGCCAATGTTACCCGGCTTTTCAATAGCCTGAGCTACCANATAAACCCCATTATTTAATAATTTAAAATTGCTTAAACTATGATTTTTACAANATCCAATACCTAGGTACTTTTCTGTACCATTTCTATAAGAAATTTTTTTAAATAGATTTTTTTCTATTATTACATATTCTTTGATTTGGCTATTGAAATGATTAAATATATTTTCATGACCTTCGCAAATAAAAATTATTTTAAAATTATAATTACCAATTAGAGCTCTTTCAATTTCTACCTTACCTTCTAAAACAAAAGAATTTTGATTTTTTCGCTCTTTAGATTTTTCTCTTAGGGCTAAAAAATTTTTAATTTTTAAATTTTGACGACTTGAAATAATTTTCAAAATATATTATTCCGATTTTTGTTTTTTATATTTTTTTGAGTAACGATCCCATAGCTCAGTTTGATGAGTTTCGAGGCTAATTTTTCTTCCATCGATATATGCGTGACTGATATTGTTAGTTCGCATATCAAGAGCATCACCATCAGATAAAAATAAAGTAGCACTTTTACCAACTTCAATAGAACCAATTTTTTTGTCTATTTTTAATATTTTTGCTGCATTAAGTGTTATTAATTTTAGCGCTTCTTCTTTATCAACACCATGTGCTACGAAACTTCCAGCAAAAAATGGTAAGTTTCGAGTATTAGTTCTTTCCATAGATCCAGACAGATCGATACTTAATAATAAGCCACCATCGATCAATTTTTTTGCTAATTTGTATGGATAATTTGGGTCTTGATCCTCATCCATGGGTAACCTGTGAGGCTTTGATATGATTACAGGTATTTTATGTTTTTTCAGAAAATCGATTTGATTTTCAGTTTCTTCGCCATGAACTAAAACTATATTTTTTATTTTTTTTTCTTTTAAAAAACTAACTCCATCAACTATCTGTTTTTCATAATTAGCATGTAAATATACTGTTTCTGATCCATTGTATATCCCTTTCATTGCCTCATAAGGGAGATTTAATTGAGTTTCAGAAGTTGAAACTTTAGATTTATTAAAAAAATCATTAATTGAAGAAATTAATTTCGAGTAATTATTATTTTTTCTTATTCTGCTTTCTCTATAGTTTCTTGTGTAGGGCGAAGGCCAATTTAAATGGATTCCTTCATCTAATTTTATTATTGCATCTTCCCAATTCCAAGCATCTAATTGAACAATAGATGACTTACCGGAAATAATACCACCTCTAGGCGAAACCTGAGCAATTAAAACTCCATTTGGTCTAACACTTTCAATAATTTTTGATTCAGCATTATAGGCAACTATAGTCCTTATGTGTGGTAAAAAATCTCCAATTTCATCNAGGTCTCTAGTTGATCTAATAGCATCAATTTCAACTAGCCCTAGTGTAGAATTAGTAGCTATAAAACCGGGATATAGGTGTTTTCCCTCTGCATCAATAATTATTGATTCGTCTATCAAATAATCATTTAATTTAACTGATTTACCAACATAAGTTAACTTACCTTCAAAGAAAATTACTGCTCCATCTTTTATAGTATTTCCATTTCCAATGTGTATAAAACAGTTATTTATAATTATTTTCTTCGTTTGCTTTTCGCCAGGTGTTTGTTGAGCATTATTAATATTGAAGATTAATAAACAGGAAATTGTTAAAATTGTTTTTCTCATAGCTAATTATCTAATGTTTCACAATGAAACTCTTTCTTTAAGTTGATTATAGGTTTAATTGTTTCAGACCCTTTAGCTGCTATGTCAAGCATTTGGGATATAATTAAAGCTCTTTCTTTTTTTATCGATTCAATAGTATTATTGATATTATCTAAAGAATAATAAATTGCTCCTTGAATCATTGTTTTCTCAACTTTAGAATATATTGACATAGGGTGATCAGACCACAAAACAAGATCTGCATTCTTATTGATTTTAATACTTCCAACTTTATCATCTATATGTAAAAGCTTCGCTGGATTTAGTGTAACAAATTTCCATGCATCCTCTTCTGAAACCCCGCCATACTTTACTGCCTTTGCTGCCTCTTGATTTAAACGTCTTGACATTTCAGGATCATCTGAGTTGAAAGCGACTAATACTCCAGCATCATGCATAATAGATCCATTAAAAGGAATAGCATCTTTTACTTCAAATTTATATGACCACCAATCTGAAAATGATGAACCACCTGCACCATGTTTTTTCATTTTATCTGCAATCTTATATCCTTCCAGTATGTGAGTAAAAGTATTTATATTAAAATTAAATTTTTCTGCAACCTTCATCATCATATTAATTTCACTTTGTACATAGGAATGACAGGTGACAAATCTTTCCCCTTTTAATATTTCCCATATTACTTCCATTTCCCTATCATATCTTGGAGGTTTTGATTTTATTTTTTTTCTAATTGGCATTTCATTGTATCTAATCCATTTTTCGCCATATTCTTTTGCCCTTTGAAAATAGTCATTAAAAACTTGCTCTACCCCCATTCTAGTTTGAGGAAAACGGCTATAACTTTCCCAATTTGATTGTTTTACATTCTCCCCTANAGCAAACTTTATAAATGGATCAGCATTTTTAAATTTCATATTTTCAATTGTTTCTCCCCATTTTAAATTAATTATTGCAGATTGCCCTCCTATCGGNTTTGCAGATCCATGAAGTATTTGAATTGTTGTTACACCCCCNGATAAGTTTCTAAAGATATTAATATCATCTGGGTCAATGACATCNTCAATACTCACCTCTGCTGAAGAATTTTGTCCACCTTCATTTATACTTGAAGCAGCAATATGTGAATGCTCATCAATTATTCCAGACGTTAAATGTTTGTTAGTTCCATCAATTACTAATGTATTTTTTGGATAGNCTATATTTTCTCCTATCGATGCAATTTTACCATCAATTACTAAAACATCAGTATTAAAAATTACACCTTCAGCTTCATTAGTCCATACAGTTGCATTTTTAAAAATTGTGTTTTGTACTTCTGGTATTGCTTTATTTCCAAATGCTTTATTTGGAAAAGTAACTGGAACAGCTTTGTAAAAACTTTTATTAATTTTTTTAATATTTAATGAGTCACTTTTTAATTTATTTGTAGACCAATAAATTAAATTACCATCAAAATCTGTTCCTTTTCCTTCAATAAAATTTTTTTGAATTTTTGATGATAGTTGNGAATATTTTTTATTTTTTTTATCTAAAATGGTTAAATGAAACCATCCATTTTCATAAGTCGGCTTNACTGAATATTTAATTGAATCTTTTTTTATTTCGGCAACTATTTTTTTTCTAGAATTTTTTATTTTAAGTTGATATTTAAGTTCTCCAATGGTTAGTTCATAATTTCCATCTAAATCTTTTACATTTTCGTCAATTATGATGTANGGTTGACCTTGAACCCAATTCTCTGTTACTTTGGAGTTTGTATCAAANAGCTCTCCATCAGTAACAATAAAGTTTGCAAGGAAGTTTTTATTTAGCTTACCNATTTTATCCTGATGGCCCAAAATTTTTGCTGGAATNGAAGTNAATGCTTTTATAGCTGTATTTTTATCTAAACCATATTTAACTGCTTTTNTNAAGTTTTCAAAAAATTCTTTTGAGGAACTAATTTTTGATGATGTAAACGCAAAAGGAATATTTGCTTTTGAAACTTTTGATGGGTTTGAAGGTGCCTGACTCCAAAATCTCATATCTTTAAGACTAATTCTNTTTGTTAGTAAAGGGTCACTTACATCAAATGGTTTAGGGAAATTTAGCGGAAGAACGAGGTTNATTTTGTTTTGATTTAATTCCTTTAATATCTCATATTCTTTTCCACTCCCCACAATNGTGAAGTCTACATTCAATTCGTTAATTAATTTNAAAATTCTAAGTGTATTTAATTTATCAAATCCAGAGTCAAATATTTTTGGAATTTTTTTATTACCAAGAAATGCTTCAATTGAAAGATCTTTAGATGAAATATTATTGTTAGAATACCATTGGGAGTCAAAATAAAATTGTCTGATTAAGGCCATTGCTCCCATAATTGAACTTGGATAACTTTGATTTGAAGTTATACTTTTCTTGAAAGAATAATTTTCTGTTGAATTATCTGAAATAATTCTTTTGTTATCACCCTGTTCATCATTAAGGGCTATAAGAATTCCTGATCCTCTGTGGATNCCGTTGAACCTNTGAGAATTCACCACTCCGAATCCAAAACTTCTCATTTTAGATGCTAATTTTTTATCATAACTATAGTCCGATATGCTCTTATATTCGCTTAGTATATGGTCATTCCAGTAATATCCGCTTCGATCAGGATTAAATTGTTCACCTNTTTGACTATTTNTTTTTCTTACCGGTTTTTTTATTGAAAAATCAGAATAAATTTCAATGAATGATGGATAAATATGTTTTCCAGATTTGTNATAAATAATCGTATTTTTTGGAAGTTTAATTTTTGTTCCTACATCTATTATTCTTCCATTTTTTTCTAATAAAATTCCATTTTTTATAACTTTTCCAGCTTCTATATGAATAGTAGCGTTAGTAAAAGCCTTATATGTATTATTTACTGTTTTTACACTAGAATTTTCCGGAAAATAATCCTGAGCATTTACTAAACTAAAATTCACAAGTAAAAAGAAAATTAGCTTCTTCATATTAATCTAAATAATTTTAAGAAAGATAATTATTTTAATTTATTCATTCGATTATTAACATCANACATTATAAGTGCTACAACTTCATTATAGCTAGAAATACCACTTTTTTGTCCGTTGATTTTTAAAAACTTATCATATAAAGATGTAAATAAAGGTTCAAAAGGATTATTGAATTTTTGCCAAAATTTATTTAATTCATTTATATTTTTANTAATTCCAGGAGATATTGTTTTTAAAAATTTAACCCCATTTTCAGGATTAATCCTCATTAAGGCATATAAACAATTCCTGAGTGCAAAAACATATCCTGAATATTTAATGTAATCATTCTTATGACTTATTGTTCTTTTATATGCCCAATAGCTTGCTTCATTTTCTGCAGCGACACCAGTTTGATGATATTGCTCATGAGCGACAGTTATAATATAGCTCAGTATAGGTATTTTTTCATTAATCTGAGCTTCCAATGTAAAAGGATTTATATACCCTGAAAAACCCATATAGCATAATAATTCACTNAAAACTGAGCTTTTTATTTTAAAAAACTTTTCATTGCTTAAATATTTTTTTGCTTTTTCTTTGTCAAATGGGAATATAACTTTAACTGTATCATTATTTGTTAATTTAAAATGTAGATTATTTGATTTATTAATTAGATAAGTGAGAGTTTTTTCAAGGTTTACTTGATCGTAATTATTTTTTATATTCCATTTTGACGCAAGTCCTTCTTTATTATAATTTACTCCCCAACTTATTTGGAAAAAAAAAAATTATCAAGCTTAAGAATGACAATATCTCGAATAAAAAAACTTTTTTATTAGTCTNATAGAAAACTCTATTTTTCCGATANTAAAAAANAATAATAATAGAAAGAACTATATAGATGTAATCGCCTAGTGAAAAACTTAAGTAGGATAGGGGATTTAGTCTTAATTGTGANAATTTNCTGTAGTTGTCTATGTAGTATTCAACAAGTATNAAGTCAAAAAAACTTTTAGTTTGATATAAATATAGTTGAATAGGTAATATAAATACAAAGAATAATAATATGTAATTGTATTTGTANGGTTTTCCTGATTTATTCAAAATATTTTTTAAGCATTTAATTATTTAATCTCAATTAATTCGACTTCAAAAACTAATACTGAGTTCGGAGGTATCAGGCCATTTCCTGCTCCCACTTCACCATATGCTAATTCACTTGGAATAACAAGTTTAGCAGAATCACCTTCTTTAAGTAAGCTAATTCCTTCGTCCCAGCCGGGTATAACTTGTCCTAATCCCAATGAAAATTCTATAGGTTGATTGCGTTCGTATGANGAGTCAAAGACTTTTCCATCTANGAGCATTCCTTTATAGTGGACTGATACTAAGTCACCTTTCTCGGGTTTACGACCATTACCANTATTTTCAATATAATAACTCAATCCTGAATTAGTCTTAATCATTTTATTTGTTAAGCTATCTAATATTTGCTTTTCTTTTTTTAATTTTTCTTGCTTTTTAATCTCCGCTTTTGTTTCTGACATTGCAAGTTCATTTACAAAAACTTCTGGAGCATTAAAATTTTTTGCATCANACCCGTTCCTTAAAATCTTTATNGAGAGAATTNTATCATTTTGCAAAATACTATCTACTANATCTTGTCCATTAATCACATTTCCAAAAACTGTATGCTTGCCATCTAGCCATTTAGTTGCCTTGTGGGTTATAAAAAACTGACTTCCATTTGTTTTTGGCCCTCTATTTGCCATGGATAAGATCCCAGGACCAGAATGTTTTAAGTCAGTAATTTCATCAGGAAAAGTATAACCAGGACCACCTGATCCAAGACCCAAGGGATCACCAGTCTGAATCATAAAATCTGGAATTACTCTATGAAAAATAAGGCCATCATAATATTTCTTGCCTTTGTATTCATTCTTTAGTTTATTGCTTGGATGGTTTCCCTCAGCTAGCGCAATAAAATTTGCGACTGTTAATGGAGTTTTTTCGTGTTCTAATTTTAATAAAATTTCACCTTTATTGGTCTCTATAGAAGCATATATTCCAGGTTTTTCATTTTTTAATTCATCGCTACATGATAAAAAACACATTAATAAAATAAGAGTAAAAAGATATTTTTTCATTTTTTTATTTTTTTGATAATGATAGTAAATTTATAGTAATTCTTAATGGTTGATTTGATCCAATTTTTTCTCTGTCACCCTGGTATCCATAACATAGATGTGAGGGGAATAAGAAAATACCAGAATCTCCTTTGGATAAAAATTTCACTCCTTCACGTATTGCAGGTAATAGATCCTCTTGATCTACCAAGAAATTAATTGTTCCAAGTTCATCCTGACTGTAGAGTAATTGATGATTTAAATTTTCAATTTTGTAACTAATTTTAGCAAGATCCCCTTTTTTTGCTAAAGGACCNTTTTTACCACCTTTTTTGATTGAATATAAAAATCCAATTGGCGATGTTTTGTAAATATTCCCAGAATCTTTTTTTGCTGAAATACTTAATAATTCTTGTTCACTTGCTGCCATTAACTTATTTTTTTTGGCTGATCTTTTCATGAACGTATCTGATTTATTATTAATTGGTGACCTAGTTTCTATATGGCTACAACTCATAAATAGAAAAAATGAAATCAATAATTTATTCATAAACAAATGATTTTAAACTTTTAATAAGTTTATTTTTTGTTTTTTCTAAGTTTTCATGACTAATTCCTCCTGCTGCATTATGATGACCTCCTCCGTTAAAATATTTCTCAGCAAAAACGTTAACTGGGAAATCTCCCTTTGATCGAAAAGATATTTTTATAATTTNTTCATCTATATTTTCAATTAAAATTATGGATAATTTAANACCATCAATAGCCAAACCATAGTTAACAAAACCCTCAGAATCCCCTTTTTTAAATGAACATTTCTCTAATTCATCTTTATTTAATGTAATAATAACAAATGNTCCAAATTCTAGTTTTAAAATATTTTTCAATGCAATTCCCAATAATTTAATTCTATTATAAGAAAAGGTGTCGTATATATTCTGATGTATTTTNGAGTTGTTAGCACCATTTTCAATCAATTTNCCTATTGCATAATGTGTTTGAGGAGTTGTAGACGNGAATTTAAATGATCCAGTATCAGTCATGATCCCAGCATACAAGCACGAGGCAATTTTATCGTCTATAAGACTTGAATCTATANAGTTAATAAGATCATATACCATTTCAGCTGTAGAGCTATATTTTGGAAGAGATAGTTTTATTGAAGAAAAATTCTTGGGGTTTTCATGATGATCAATCATTATNAGTTTATCGAATGAATTTTTAATGTATTTAAATAAATTACCAGATCTCTNAGGATCATTAAAATCGATTGCAAAAACTAATTCNGCTTCTTCAAGGTNTTTAATTGCTNTAGAATTANTAATTTCAAAATTAANAACTTCTTTTTCCCCTGGCATCCATTTTAAAAATTTCGGGTAATCATTAGGAGAAATTACTATTGNATCAAGACCCTTTTTTTTTAAAAAAAGGTTTAAGGCTAATGAAGAGCCTANTGCATCTCCGTCAGGATTTTTATGAGGAATTATTACACACTTTGTTTTTTTTTCAATGAGTGTTTTAATTTCTAATTGTGCTTTATCTTTTGTCATAAATATATTGTCAAATATATACACTTTTTGAACCACAACCATTTTAACTTTATTCAAATGTTTATATTTACAAAAAAAAATATGTTAAAAAATATAACGTTTTCAATGATAAAACCTGATGGAGTTGAAAATGGTCAAATTGGATCAATTATAAGTAAAATTGACAGTGCTGGTTTTAATATTATTGCTCTTAAGATGACTCAACTTTCAAGAAAAAGGGCTGAATCTTTCTATTCAATTCATAGACAAAGACCATTTTTTCAAGATTTAATTAATTTTATAACTAGAGGGCCTATTGTAGCAATGGTACTAGAAAAGGTTGATGCAGTAAATGATTTTAGAACTTTAATCGGCTCAACTGATCCAAATGAGGCTGCTGATGGCACTATTAGAAAGTTGTACGCAACTTCAAAAGGTGAGAATGTAATTCATGGCTCAGATTCGGATGAGAATGCACAAATAGAATGTTTTTTTCACTTTTCAAATTGTGAGTTATTCAATGAAAAATAATTTTGTCTATATTTTCATCATCTAATTCCTCATTCAATATTTTGATAATTTTATTTTCTCCATATCTTAACTCTTGTTTTAGTGTGGGGCTTTTTATTTTAATAAATAATTTTTTTCCCGAAAGATTTACACTTTCTGTATAAACAGAAATATTTTTTCCCATTTTTTTATGCCATATCTCTTCTAGTTTTGCATTTTTCAGACCTTTATTAATTGGTTTTTGATTAGAAAAATTTTTTAATAATTTTGAGATTTTAAGAGGCTCAAAAGTTCTGCGTTTATTCATAAATTATTTGATTCGACTGTAATTATAAATTTTATCATTGATTTTTAAAATTAGCGAAATACTATCTAATTCTAATATTTCNTCTTCCCAATTATCCCATGGTGTTTCTAAATTCANGGATATTTTTTTTTTGTTTCTAAAAATTTTAAAAAAAACCTTGCTTTTTGATGTTTGATAATTATTATTTAATAGTGGTTTAACTTTGGTTCTCCAACCCGAATCTTTGTCAATCCAATAAAAATCAGCTANCAAAATGTCATCCAAATTAAATACCTCGTTTCTTCTAGAAACGTTTTCAATCACCCAATATCCATTCAATTGATTTAAATCAATTTTTTTTGGATTATTACATCCAAGCAAAAGAATAAATAATATTCCAATATAATTATTCTTCAATTTTTATAATTTAAAAATTTCAAACTCAGAGTTGACAGATTTTAAAGCCTCTANGGTTCTTTTTTTGTGAGTATCAGTTAAGAATATTTGACCAAAATTTTGATCAATCATAAGTTTTAAAAGATTAGTTACTCTTTTCTGATCCAATTTATCAAAAATATCATCTAATAGAACGATTGGCGAAATACCTTTTTCTTTTCTTAAATAATCAAACTGAGCAATTTTNAATGAAATTAAATAAGTTTTTTTTTGGCCCTGACTTCCAAACTTTTTNATTGTTTTTCCATGAATTAATAGTTCTATGTCNTCTTTATGAATTCCTTCAGTTGTAAATTGAAACGNCCTATCNTTATTTATNGAATTTTCTAACAATTCTTCAAATGAATTTTGATTTAGAGAACTTTTATAATTTAATTCAACNATTTCTTTTTCTTTGCTTATCGCCTGATATCTTTTTAAAAAAAGTGGAGAGAAACTTTTTATAAAATTAGTTCTAAACTGATGTAAAGGGATACCTGTTTTTATAAGTTGAAGGTTATATATCTTTATTGCATTTTTATCGAAAGTTTGATTGGATGCAAAGTATTTTAAGAGTGAATTTCTTTGGGCAAGTATTTTATTATAATCAATTAAATTTCTTAAATATTCAGGAAATATTTGACCTAATATCCCATCTATAAATTTTCTCCTNAAAACACTTCCATCATTTATTAAATCGATATCATCAGGAGAAATCAATACAAGTGGTATTAATCCAATGTGATCTGAAAACTTTTCATATATGGTGTTGTTTCTTTTTAAAATTTTTTTTTGACCTTTTTTATAACTACAAGTAATTTTTTCTTTTCTAGAATTAATNTCAAACTCTCCTTCAATGACAAAAAAAGTTTTATTAAACATTATATTTTGCGTTGTAATTGTGTTAAAAAAACTTTTACCNAATGCTAAATGATATATAGAGTCAAGTATATTTGATTTACCCTTTCCATTGTTACCGACAAAACAATTTATTGATGAGTTAAAAGTGAAAGATATTGAGGGAAAATTTTTATAGTTGGTTAAACTAATTTTATTTACATGCATATTAGCAAATATAATAGTCTATTCTCACATAATATCATTAGTAAAGCATATTAATTTTTATTCTTTCTTTTTTCAAAATTTAATAAAAACTATTCAAAATCATTAAAAATAACTATTTTTATCAGCTAAATTTTTTTTAAATGGCTACTTACAAAAAAAGNGGAGATAAAAGATCCAATAAATCAAAGTCTGCTCAGAACATTGAAAACCAAAGTTCAACCGCAGAAGTATTCGAAACTCTTGATTTAACTGCAAACAGGACAGAATCAATAGTTGCTAAATATCAAAATTATATTTTATCTATTATGTTGCTAGTCGTTGTGATTTCTTTGGGGTATTTAGGGTATGAAAAGTTTGTTAAAGAACCAAAATCAATTGAAGCAGCAAGTGAACTAAATAAGGCTCAATATTATTTTGATTTGGCTCTAAATGCCAATAATTCTGATTCTTTGTACTTACGAGCCTTGAATGGTGGTGATGGCAGGTATGGTTTTTTGGATATTATTGAAAACTATGGTGGAACTCCCGCTGCAAAACTTGCAACTTACAGTGCTGGTATGTCATACTTAAATATAAGAGATTATGAAAATGCAATAAAATATTTAGATAGATTTGATTCAAATGATATAATGCTTGGCGCATTAGCTAAAGGTGCGATTGGCGATGCTTTTGCAAATTTAGGACAAAAAAATGAAGCTTTTGATTACTACGTCAAAGCATTTAAAATGAGCAATAATAATTACAGTGCNCCAAAGTATTTATTTAAAGCAAGTATTATTGGGNCAGAAATCGGTAAAACTTCTTCTTCCATAAAATTTTTAAAAAGAATTAAAAATGAATATCCAGATGCTTTTGAAGCTGATATGGTAGATATTCACATAGGACGGATTGAAAACATCAAATAATGTCAAGCAAAAAAAAAAATTTATCTGAGTATAATTTGGATAAAGTNCAAAATGGCAAAGAACTAAAGATTGCCGTTATAGTTTCTGAATGGAATTACANAGTTACGGATAGATTATATAAAGGTGCATTTGAAACACTTATTAAACACAATGTATTAAAATCTAACATAATTAAAATAAATGTCCCAGGAAGCTTTGAGTTAATCCATGGTGCTAGAATCGCTCAAAAACAAAATTANAATGCGATAATTGTTATTGGATCCATTATTCAAGGTGAAACAAAACATTTTGATTTTATTTCTCAAAGTGTAGCAAATTCTATTGGTATACTTAATACTAANGACCTTTCACCAGTAATTTTTTGTGTTTTAACTGATAATAATATTTCACAATCAATAAGCAGAAGTGGTGGAGAAAACGGAAATAAGGGAGTTGAGGCNGCAATTGCCGCTNTGAGAATGTCTAGACTTAATTAATATAAATTTATTTTGGGATTCAATTTTTTTAAACTTCGTAAAAACAACCGATTTAATTACACACCCAGGTTTTACAATGGAAAAGAAATAGAAAATAATTATTCCTTAGATTCTAGATTTTCTAAATATAAACAACTACATAATAAAAATGATTTTAGAAATGCATGGGATCAAGATAGGATTAAGATGAGAAGAAGAACAAATAGATCTTTTTCCCCTCTCTTATTGTTAATCATTCTATTTTTAATTTTTATTTTTTTGTACATAATAGATTTTGACTTAACAATCTTCAATAATAATTTGTTATAATCGCAAAATGGTAGAAAAAATAAAATTACTTCCAGAAAATATAGCTAACCAAATTGCAGCTGGAGAGGTTATATTGAGACCTTCCTCGATTGTTAAAGAGCTTATAGAGAATTCAATTGATTCCGGAGCAACTAATATAAGCTTGATTATTAAAAACTCAGGAAAAACACTAGTAAAAGTTATTGACAATGGATNTGGAATTGCTCATGATCAAATTGAACTCGCATTTGAAAGACATTCTACATCCAAAATAAGGGTTGCAAATGATCTTTTTAAAATAAAAACAAATGGTTTTAGAGGTGAGGCACTTTCCTCAATTGCTTCAATTTCTTATGTAGAGGCTGTTTCAAGAAAAAAAAATGATAAACTTGCCAAATCAATTATAATTAAAGGAAATAATGTACAAAAAAATGAATTTAGAGTTGCTCCTGTCGGAACATCAATCTCCGTTAAAAATCTTTTTTATAATGTACCTGCCAGAAGAAATTTTTTAAAATCAGATTCAGTAGAATTAAAACACATAATTGATGAATTTTCTAGATTGGCAATTGTTAATTGTAATATTAATTTTTCCTTTCATAAGGATGATAATGAGCTATTTGANCTAAAAAAATCAAATTTAAGAAAGAGNATATCATCTATTTTTGGTAATAAGTTANTANATGAACTANTTCCAGTNCAAGAAGAGACTCCNTTAGTTAAGATAGGTGGATTTATNATAAAACCCNCAGGAGCAAGAAAGTCTCGTGGACAACAGTTTTTTTTTGTGAACAATAGGTTTATTAGAAGTTCTTTTTTGAATCATGCAGTTAATTCATCGTTTCAAGGGTTGTTGTCTGATAAATTTCATCCTGGATACTTTATAACATTTGATATTGACCCAGCTAAAATTGATGTTAATATTCACCCAACAAAAAATGAAGTAAAGTTTGAAGATGAACAAAGTATATACGCAATTCTAAGATCAACCCTTAAGCATAGTCTTGGTATATTTCAAGTTTCTCCATCATTAGATTTTGAAAGGGACTCATCAATGGATATACCATACTATTTGAAGGACAAAACCCCATCTAGTCCTAAAATTTCAATTGATTCATCATTTAATCCATTTAAAGACAATTCATCAGATTCAGTTATTGCGGTCAATACAAAAAATAATTTTCATCAAATTGAACTAGAATCTGATAATGATCAACAGGAGCTTTATTTTTCTGAAACAGACTTTAACCCAAAACAAATAAAAGTTTTTCAACTTTTTAACAAATATTTGGTAACTGCATTGCAGTCTGGTTTGATTATAATTAATCAGAATAGAGCTCATCAAAGAGTTTTATACGAATTTTTTTTAGGTTTACTATCAAATAAAAAATCATCAGGCCAAAAACTATTATTTCCGATCAAAATTAAACTTTCCAAAATGGATCAGATTAATTTTTATGAAAACAAAGCAATTTATGAGAGTATTGGTTTTGAATTTCATGAAATTAAATCAAAAACAATAAAAGTTCTTTCGGTCCCAGAGATTCTTTCAAATGATAAAATTGAAGATTTATTAAATGATTTATTTTTAAATAATAAAGATTATGATTTTAATGGTTTTAGTAGTGGAGATATAATTTCTAAACGTTTAGCTAGAAGTATGGCCATCCCTAATGGTAAAATTTTAAATATTGAGGAACAACAAGAACTCTTGGCCTCATTGTTTGCATGTAAAGAAAATCAAGTTTCTCCATTTAATCTTCCTATTTTAATTAATTTTGGTTCCTCAGATCTTGATAAACATATTTCTTAATGCAAAGAATTTCAGAAACAGTAAAACATTTATTAATAATTAATTGCATATTTTTTCTTGCTTCACTTGTCGTAGGTGAGAGTATGTATGATTTTTTTGCATTGCATTTTCCAGAGTCACCTAAATTTGAATATTGGCAAGTAATNACTCATATGTTTATGCATGGTGATTTTTCTCATATATTATTCAANATGATTGGTCTCTGGATGTTTGGAACACCTATGGAGCAAATGTGGGGTAAAAACAAATTTATTTTTTATTATATNTCTNCAGGACTTGGCGCTGCATCTCTTCAANTTGTTTTATATTATTACCAAGTCATTCAAGCGAATGATTTTTTTTCTAATCTGAATCTTGATCCATCTGTAATTTCTGAGTTTTATTCATCATCAAGACTTCCTTCAACTGTAATTAGTAATATAGATTTAGATATATTACAAGATGCGTTTTCGTCATACAACTCTGTTTTAGTTGGTGCTTCAGGGGCTCTCTACGGAGTTTTAGTTGCATTTGCAATGTCTTTTCCGAACACACAGCTAATGTTATTGTTTCCGCCGATTCCAATTAAAGCTAAGTATTTAGTTCCAATTCTTATTTTTGCTGATTTATTTTTTGGTTTTTCATCATATTCAATTGGTCCNATTGCTCATTTTGCACATTTAGGTGGAGCANTAACTGGCTTTCTTATGTTGTATTATTGGAAAAAAAAACAATTTGATAACAATAGATGGGATTAATGAAAAATTGGGGTGAAATATCATATAGGTTCAATAATCTTTCCATATCTGAAAAATTAATTATTTTGAATATTCTCTGTTTTTTTATTCCTTTTTTTATTAATACAATTTTATTTTTATTCAATATTTCCTCCAAAAATTATATTTCACTTGTAGAATTATCCCCTAATATTTCCTCAATATTATATAAACCCTGGACTCTAATAACCTATTCTTTTTTTCACACTAGATTATCTCATATATTTTGGAATATGTTGATTTTATATTATTCTGGTTCGATTTTTCTTAATCTTTTTAAAAAAAATACTTTCATAAATGTTTATTTCATGGGAGTAATTGTTGGAGGGCTTTCTTTTGTTATGTCATATTTAGTTTTTCCTGTTTTCCATGGAAGTTTTCCTTCTATGATAGGTGCATCAGCAGGAGTAATGGCAATTTTAATTTTNATTTGCACTTATTCACCTGATAACGAGATNAGATTATTATTTATNAATATTAAGCTCAAATATATTGGGCTTGGTTTNGTTGCAATAGATCTAGTTATGATTCCTTATGGTAATTCTGGTGGNAGAATTTCTCATCTGGGTGGTGCTTTTTTAGGATTTTTTTATGCAAAAAATATNTCTAATGGTAAAGATATAGGTTTATTGTTTGAGAAGTTATGGAAATATTTAATTAATTTTTCTAAACCAAAATTAAATAAGGTCTATAAAAACGAAGTTAATAATTCAAGTCAAAATAAGGCTGATAGCAATCAGAAGGAAATAGATAGAATTTTAGATAAAATTTCTAAATCAGGTTATGAGAGTTTGACCAAAAAGGAAAAGGAAACCTTATTTGATGCGGGAAAATAACTATCATATAGAATTTAGATATTCATTGGTTTCTGGACCTAAATTAAATATTAAGTCAACTATACTTAGATCACTTTGAAAACCATTTTTATTGACAAATACTTGACTATAACTTTTGAATTCTTCTCTTTCTCTTTTTGGATTTAGTAATTCATTAATTTCCGTATAATCGCTAGTTTTTCCGGAATTTTTTATAATTATATTAAGCTCAGTTAGTTTAAAAATATGGGTTAGCATCTCATAGTTATAATCGTACAAAAATTTATATTTTTTTTTATAAAATGGATAAAAATCATCTACATAGTACTCAAAAAAAGGAGATGAATTATAAGCTGACTTAATTGCTCTCCAGTGATTTTTTTGCCAGTTTGATTCGTTATAAATTTGCGTATTCGTATATGATTTATTTTTAAGATTATGTTTTATCGGAATAGTTAATTTTTGAATCCCGTTTGAAGTAGATATAATGCACCTGTTTCTATAAGTTTGTTTTTGATAACTTGTTGATTTGCATAGGTAGATAGACTCTGAATTTATAATTTTTTTAAAAAAACTTATTGGAGGAAGGTAACCGGGAACTATAACCATATTTAAATTGATTTTTTATATTTTTTTTTAATATATGTTATCAATTGCCATAGAAAAATAATAAATATGAAATGAGGTAAATATGATACTCGTTTTCCTTCTCCACTTACTTTTGAAAAAACCCTATTCCATCTTATTTTCCAATTTCTAATCCCATCATTAAAACCCTCAATACTCATCCAAATGAATATAGGTTTTCCCATTATATGATCTTCTGGAACAAATCCCCAATATCTACTATCTTCTGACTTGTGTCTATTGTCTCCCATCATCCAGTAATAATTTTGTTTAAAATAATAATAATCTACTTTTTCGTCGTTTATAATAAAGCTATTTGATTTTCTAATTACCTTATTATTTTCATATTCTTCAATAATTTTTTTGTAAAGGGGGTAGGTTTTATTTTCTAATTTTACCCTGTTTCCTTTTTTTGGTATTACTACAGGACCAAAATTATCTTGATTCCAATTAAAAGTAATTCTATTCGGAAAATAACTTTCATTATATGTTTTAGTTTTAATTATATTTCTCACTACACTNTCAAAATCATTTGTTTTCTTTAAATTATNTACTTCATTAATTGTTGCATTGATTATTTTACTNCTTCCTATTAATTCTTTAACATTAAGTCCTAATTCAGAAATTAATTTAAANGGGAGACCCTTTGGTCCAGTAATCACTGAAAAATTATTGATTGAATTTCCTTGAGTTCCCATAATATGTGGGATAAGTTTATTCAATGAGTTTTGAGTGATATTATTTATTTTNAATTTTCTTGTAAAGTCATTTATTCCNAATTCTTTTAATTTTTTGGANGAAACACCNNTNTTTTTNTANACATTATANGTGAANTGAATNTTTGCCCATTCAGGCATAGTTGATTTTTTATTATTTATTNAGATATNNCCTCCATTNATTTGTANNGTATCACCNGGNATTCCAACACATCTTTTAACATAATTTGATTTTTTATCAATTGGTTTTTTCACTCCTTTTTCTTTAACAAAAAACTGTCTTACTGTATCTGCCGGCCAATTAAATACAACGATATCATTTCTTTTTATTTTTTGAAATCCTGGAATTCTAAAAAAGGGTATTTGTGGCTTTTTTAAATATGATCTAGTTTTTAATAAAGGGATTGTATCGTGAACCATTGGCATTGCTATTGGTGTAGTTGGTAGTCTTGCCCCATAATGAAACTTACTTACGAATAAAAAATCTCCGATTAACAAAGACTTTTCCAGAGACCCAGTTGGAATAATAAAAGGCTGAATAAAATATGTGTGTACAATTGTAGCAGCAACAATTGCGAAAGTCATAGAACTGATCCATTCTTCTGTAGGGGTATAATTTGTGATTTTTCCAATATATTTCGTTGATTTAGAATAATTAATAAGCATTATATAAAATCCTAAAGTTATAATTCCTAGTAAGGCATCTATTTTTGATTTTTTTCCAAAAACTTTAAGTGTTTCAATCCATAATACTCCAAAAATTAAAAGATTAATAACAGGAAAAAATAATAAAATTACCCACCAAACAGGTTTTTTAATTATTTTCATTAAAATTATAGCATTATACAATGGAATCAATGCCTCCCAGGGTTTTCTTCCGGCCAATGAATATAATCTCCATGTACCAATAAAATGAACTATTTGTACAATTAAAACAAAAACTAACCATTCACTAAAGCTCATATTACATTCTATTTATTTTATTACATCTGACATTGAATAGATTCCTTTTTTTCCAATTAACCATTCAGCTGCAAAAATGGCTCCCATAGCATAAGTTGATCTTGAAAAACTTTCATGAGATATTTTTATTTGATCAACATCAGATTTAAAACATACATCATGAATACCAATTGTATTTCCTTTTCGGGTAGAGTTAATTCTTAATGATTTTTTTTTATCAGAATTTAAATTCCATTTTTCATATCTCGAATTTGAAATAATATCATTAGCAATTGAAATAGCAGTTCCACTAGGTGAATCAACTTTTTGGTCGTGATGTGTCTCATTTAATTCAATTGAATAATTTTCATATTCTTTCATTAATTCTGTTAAATACTTGTTTAGTTTAAAGAATATATTTACACCAATACTGAAGTTAGAGGAGTATAAGAATCCAACATTATTTTTTTTTGAAATTTGCTCTATTTTTTTAAAATTTTTAAGCCATCCAGTTGTTCCACTAACCACAGGAATATTTAAATTTAGGGCCATAGTTATATTTGAAACTGCCGAAGATGGGATGCTAAAATTTATAGCAATATCAGCTAGTTTTAAATCACCTTCGATAAAATCTTTATCAATTTTTGAAATAATTGTGTGATTTCTTTTTTTGGAAATAGATTCAATCTCTTTTCCCATTTTTCCATATCCTAAAAGAGCAATTTTCATTTTTTTTATATTTTTAACTTAAGTACAAAACCTATTGCGGTTGAGCTATTAAGGGGTTCGTATTCTATTCTTGGTTTAAAACTAAGGTCACTATTTACATTAAATTGCATTAAATGGGCACTAACGTTTGCTTCTAAGATATTGAGTAAATATGTACCAATTATGAAGATAAAAGATAGATCCCTGTTTCTTTGATGAAACTCCATTCCTTGTAATATCTTTTCATTCTGAGGAATTAATTCAGAATACTCATCATCAAAATAGCCTGATATTCTTCTTTTGTAAATATTCCTATATTTAGTATATTCTGTCTTGTTAAAGGAGTAACTATAGACTGCTGATCCGATTGCTGCATAAACTAATGGAACCTTCCATATGTTTTTAGTGTAAACTTGTCCTAATCCGGGCAAAACTGCTGAATAAAATGCGGCTTTTGATGGGGTTAGAGGGTCTTTTATTAACTCCATTTTTCTTACCTCTCTTTTACTTATTTTTTGAGATTTACAATCATAAGAGATTAAAATTAGAAAGGCAATAAAAAAAATTAAATTATTTTTTTTCATTTATTTTATTAATTATTTTTTCTAAATCTACTTGTGAATTAAATGGAATATTTATCGAACCCTTTCCCTGATTATTGATTTTGATCTTTATCGGAGTTTCTAATATTTTTTCTAGTTTATTTCTAATTGTTTTAGTATAGGCTGTTTGGTTTTTACTTCTTATTTTTTTGTTAATTCCTTTCTTTTTTCTTATTAAATCCTCAGTTTCCCTAACAGACAATTTCTTGCTAACAATTTTTTTGTATATCTCAATTTGTAGTTTAAAATCATCAATATTTATTAAAGCTCTTCCGTGACCCATTGAAATGAATTTATCTCTTATGCCAATTTGGATTATGGTATCTAATTTCAGTAACCTGATATAATTTGTTATTGTTGATCTTTTTTTACCTACTCTTTCACTAATTTCAGTCTGAGTTAATCCAATCTCATTTATTAATTTCTCATACGATGTTGCAACCTCAATGGGATCTAGATCTTCTCTTTGAATATTTTCAACTAAAGCCATTTCTAGAGACTCCTTTTTTCTATTTGATTTCACGTAGGCTGGTATTTTTTTTAGGCCAAGTAATTTTGAGGCTCTTAGTCTTCTTTCGCCAGAAATTAATTCATAATATCCATTTTTTAGTTTTTTTACAGTTATTGGTTGAATTATTCCGTATTTGCTTATGGACAAAGCTAATTCATCGATTTTTTCTTTATTGAAATTTGTTCTGGGTTGAAAAGGGTTTGTTTTTATAAACTCAATTTCTAAAGAATCTATATTTCTTTCAATTGGTTTTTTTTCTTTACTTTCATTGGTTTGATTGTTGTCTTTTAGAAGTTCCGATAATCCTCTACCAAGGGCTTTTTTTTTAGGCATTTTTAAAATTTATTTTTTTTTATAATTTCATTTGCAAGTGATAGATAGTTCTTTGCTCCTTTACAGGTTGCGTCATAAGAAATTATATCCTCACCAAAACTTGGTGCTTCTCCTAATTTAACATTTCTTTGAATAATTGTTTTAAAAACCATTTTACCAAAATGTTTTTGGACTTCTTCAACAACTTGGTTTGATAGTCTTAGTCTGGTGTCATACATTGTCAAAAGCAGACCTTCTATTTCTAAATTTTTATTGTGAATTTTTTGAACACTTTTAATTGTATTAAGTAATTTCCCAAGACCTTCGAGTGCGAAGTATTCGCATTGGATTGGTATGATTACAGAATCAGAAGATACCATTGCATTTAATGTGATTAAACCTAGCGAGGGTGCACAATCAATAATTATAAAGTCATAATTTTCTTTTATTTTGTTTACTGCTTTTTTGAAAATATATTCTCTATCGTTTAGATCAACAAGTTCGATCTCGGAGGCTACTAAGTCAATGTTTGAAGTAATTATATCAAGGTTTGGAATAGAAGTTTTTATTATTGCATCAGATACTGAAATTGATGAATCAAAAATTCTATATATATTTTTTGTTTTATTTATTTCATGACCAAGAGCAGATGTAGCATTCGCTTGCGGGTCTGCATCAATAAGGAGTGTCTTTTTTTCTAAAATAGAAAGTCCAGCAGCCAAGTTTACCGATGTGGTAGTTTTTCCAACTCCTCCTTTTTGATTTGCTACTGCAAAGACTTTACCCATGTCTATAATTAATTTTTAAAAATACAATTATTTAAATCCTTATGAAACTTTTATAGTTTGATCATTTTCCATCTATGTATTTTTAGAGAGTATCAAGGATCTCAATATGATATATTGTCTCATTTTCTTTTTTGAGATTATAATTTTTTCTTCCATAGACTTCCATGCTATCTAAATTATTTAAATTATCGATCATTTGTTTATCTGAAAAAATTTTTTTTTCTAATTCTTTTTTTTGAGATTCAAGCATATTAATATCATCATTTAATTCTTTGTGAATCAAAAAAGAGTTTGTATCCAAAAAAGTCATCCACAAAAAAAAGAGTAAAAGCAAAAGAGTATATCTAAAACTCAATATCCTTTTTGAGATATAAAATATATTGATTGAAACCTTTTTAAATTTATTAGAAATTCCTGTAAAGGCCTTTTTCATATTTAACTAACGAATAATTACCAAATATTTTATGTAAAATTAATAAGATCTTTAAGTTAGCATATAAATTTTATTTATATTCTAATAATCAAATTACTAACAATAATTATTTTTTAGGTATAATTTTGAATACACCTTTATTTTCCACAGTAAAATATAAATATCCATCTGGCCCTTCTTTAACGCACCTTACTCTACCAATTTCATTAAAGAGTTTTTCTCTGTAGATGACCTTTTTTTCCTTAAAAACAAGTCTTTCTAAGTATTGAAACTTGAGTGAACCAACAAAGAGGTTGTTTTTCCATTCAGGATATACTTTCGATGATGAAAAAGTCATACCGCTAGGAGCTATAGATGGTGTCCAATGATATATTGGTTGTTCAAGCCCTTTTTTTTCAGTTTTATCAGTTATTTTTGTTCCGATATAATTAATACCATAAGTAATTTCTGGCCAACCATAATTTTTACCTTTCTCTGGAAGATTTATTTCATCACCACCCCTTGGACCATGTTCATGTTCCCACAAAGATCCAGTTAAAGGATGAATTGTAAGACCTTGCGGGTTTCTGTGACCAAAAGAAAAAATTGCGGATTTGGCACCTTGTAATGATACAAAGGGATTATCAGACGGTATCGAACCATCCAAATTTAATCTATATATTTTTCCGCCATCTTTATAAATATTTTGAGGATTTTCGTCACGATTTCCACGATCACCAATTGAAAAAAATAAATAACCAGACTTGTCAAAAACTATCCTTGAGCCCCAATGTTTTCCGCTTTTAGAATCAGGTATACCTTTATAGAGTAATTTGATATTTGACAATTTAGTTCCATCAAGTTTTCCCATGTATAGAGCTGTATTACCACCATTACCCTTTTTTTCTTCAATGCTCATGGTTAAATAAATTAACTTATTTTTTTTGAATTCAGGGTGAATTGCAACATCTAAAAGGCCTCCTTGATCTCTGTAATATACCGCTGGAACTCCTTCAACTAAAAATTTTTTATAATCAATAACCCTGTATAATTTTCCAGACTTCTCTGTTACTAGTATATCATTTGAGCTTATAAAATCTATCCCCCATGGAATTGACAATCCATCAATTATTAATTTAGCTTCATAATTGTTGTTTATTCTGGTTATTACTTTTGGTGGATTTTCCTCTTGACTTGAACAATTATTAATAAGGAAAAGTGATACAAAAAAAAGGTATAAAGATTTTTTCATTATTTTAATTTAATCCTAGATAAATCATTAAACCCAGTAACATACAAATACTTTTCTTCTTTGTCAAAATTACAATTTGTCAAAGCTTTTCCATAATTTATCATTGCCATTAGCTTACCCTCGGGTGAAATTATTAATATTCCATTTGGTCCACTTGTAAAAATATTTCCACTACTATGAACTTTTAATCCATCAAAACCTCCTTTATATTTTTTCACCAGTTCTTTACCATCAAAAAATAAGATTCCTTGATAAGTTTTAGTATCGTATCTCATAATTTTAGGATCATTTTCGCGGTCTGAATTGTTAACGTATATATATTTTTCATCTAATGATAATGCAATTCCATTGGGTAATGTCATTTCTTTAGAAATTAAGTCAACTTTTCCCTCACTAGAAATTTTATATATCCCATTAAAATCAATTTCTCTGTATCTGTCATCAAAGTTTTTTCTATCATACCAAAAACCATATGGTGGATCAGTAAAATATATATCTCCATTTTTACTTATTGATAAATCATTAGGACTATTGAATCTTTTCCCTTTATAGTTGTCAATAATAGTTGTAAACTTAGGATTATTATTTTTTTTATTGGAAATTTTAGCAACTCTTCTGTCACCGTGTTGGCATAAAATTATATCACCATTTTTATCAAATGCAATTCCATTTGCACCAACTCCTCCTTTTTGAAATGAGGGTGCATATCCCGTTGAACCACTTGGAACAATGTATTCGTTAATACCATTATTAATATCCCACGTAAAAACCTTATTCTGTCTTACGTCGGTAAAGATTAATTTATTATCATTATCATCCCATAGTGGTCCTTCAGCCACTTTAAAATTATTTCCTAAAATCTCAATTTTAACATTTTTATCGATAATTGATAATATTGAACTATCAAATACTGTTATATCTTTGTTCTGGTCTTTTTGACAGAATGAATTAAAAGATATAATCATAAAAGCAAAAATTATTTTTTTCATTCTTATCAATATATATTGGTTACCTTCTATAAAAATTTCTTGATTTTTTTTATGCATAAACTACTTTTAGATCGAAGATTTTAAACATACAATATATAAAAAGTTATGTCCATTTACTATGAAATTTAGCTCTTTGTATGAGTGGAAATAGAAATTAAAAGTCGGGATGACAGGATTTGAACCTGCGACCCCACGCACCCCATGCGTGTGCGCTACCAGGCTGCGCCACATCCCGAATAATTGAGTGTCTATATTAAAAAAAAACTAATCATTTATATGCTTAAACACAAATTTCAAATGTAAAAAAAGTAAATTAAATTTTGTAAAAAACAAATTCTTTTAGGGTAAACCAAATTGAAAATAATACAAATTTTGATATAGTATAATTAATTCAAAAAATTAATTTGTTACTTTTAGCCTCAATAATTTTTTGCTCATGAAAAAAATAAATAACATATCAGAATCCGTGAATATTCTGGGTATTTCATGTTTTTATCATGATTCTTCAGCTTGTTTAATTACTGATGGAGAAATTATTGCATCTGTCCAAGAAGAAAGGTTTAGTCGGATTAAACATACCCCTGAATTTCCAAAAAACTCTATAAAATATTGTCTTGAGGAATCTGGCTTAACAATTGAAGAGCTAGATGCTGTTGTTTTTTATGATAAGCCATTATTGAAGTTTGAAAGACTTTTGGAAACTTATTACTCATTTTCTCCAAGGGGTCTTAGTTCTTTTTTAACATCAATTCCGGTCTGGTTAAATGAAAAAATGTTTCTCAAAAAACAACTAATCGATGGTCTATTAGAAATAGAGAATTTTGATAGATCTAAAATTAAATTTTTATTTCCTGAGCATCACCTTTCCCATGCCTCAAGTGCCTTTTTTACTTCACCTTTCAATGAATCTGCAATTTTGACAATTGATGGTGTAGGTGAATGGTCTACTGCATCTATTGGTTTGGGACAAAATAATCGAATTGAAATATTGAAAGATTTAAATTTTCCTCACTCTGTGGGTTTATTGTATACATCTTTTACATACTTCTTGGGTTTTAAGGTTAACTCAGGAGAATATAAATTGATGGGTTTAGCTCCTTATGGTAATCCAGAATCTAAACAAACTTTAGATTACATTAAGATAATCAAAGAAACTTTAGTCGATATAAAAAATGATGGTTCTATATGGTTAAATCAAAATTACTTTGACTATGCAACAGGATTAAAAATGATCAAAATTAACTTATGGAAGAATCTTTTTTCTCTTAATGTTAGAAAACCTGAAGATGATATAAATCAAGAACACTGCAATTTAGCCCTAGCAATCCAAAAGGTAACTGAAGAGATTGTATTAAAAATGTCAATACATGCAAAAGAAATTACCAAATCAGATAATTTATGTTTAGCCGGAGGAGTTGCTCTAAATTGCGTTGCAAATGGATTAATTCTCAAGGAAAACATTTTTAAAAATATTTATATTCAACCAGCTGCTGGTGATGCTGGTGGGTCTTTGGGTGCAGCCTTGTCGATATATTACCAGTATTTCGATAAACAGAGAGTGATTGAAAAACATAAAGACAAAATGCAAGGAACATATCTTGGCCCAACATATTCTGAAAAAGAAATTAATCACATGAACAAAAAATTTAAAACTATTTTTTCAAAATATGATGATTTTAAAATTCTATCAAAATTTATAGCAAAAAAAATTAGTTTAGGAAAAGTTGTTGGTTGGTTTCAAGATAGAATGGAGTTTGGACCAAGAGCTCTAGGGAATAGAAGCATTTTGGGTGATCCTAGAGATGAAGGAATGCAAAAAAAATTAAATCTAAAGATTAAGTATAGGGAAAGCTTTAGACCATTTGCACCTTCTGTTCTAGAAGAACTTCGAGAAGAGTATTTTGATTTGAAAGCGGATTCTCCTTATATGTTATTAGTTGGAAACATTGATAAAAAAATAAAATTAAAACTACCAAATAACTACAATGATTTGTCATTGTATGAAAGACTTTATTTTAAAAGAAGTAAACTTCAAGCAATAACTCATTTAGATTTTTCAGCCAGAGTCCAGACAGTCAGTAAAAAAACAAATCCAAAATTTTGGGGATTAATCAATGATTTTAAAAAAATTACAGGATATGGTGTCTTAATTAATACAAGTTTCAACGTAAGAGGTGAACCGATTGTCTGTTCTCCGGAGGATGCATATAAATGTTTTATGAATACTGAAATGGACTATCTAGTGATAAACAATTTTATATATTCAAAAAAAAAGCAAATAAATCTCATTGATAAAAGTAAATTGATTACAAAATTCAAAGATGATTGATCTATGGATTTAATCAATATGTACTTTACATTGGGAAATCTTTTATTAATTATAATTTTATTATTATTCACAATTTTTTTANTNTANANAGGAAATAAAAGAGTNATCTTTCCATANTTTATCTCATTTTTTCTTTCAATTTATATCTATGAGGAATTATTGTTAAAATCTGATTTTGATTTTTTAGTTAATTTAGGTGATTATAGTTCAGGAAAATATTTTAGAAAGGATGTGCCTAACCTAGGATACGGACCGCCAAAAGATGGAAGTTTTTCGTCAATTAAATTAAAAAATAATGATACAGTTTATAGTGTCATTTATTCAATAAAAGATAAAATNAGGATAACCCCNAGTTCAAATAATAAAGTAAATAATCAGATTTTATTCCTNGGTTGTTCTCAAACTTTTGGAGAGGGGTTGAATGACAATGAAACCTTACCACATTATTTTGGTCTAGAGACGAATAATTTCTATCAAATTAAGAACTATGGTTTTCATGGTTATGGACCNCATAATATTCACTCTTTAGTTAAATATNATATTTTAGAAAATTCAAGTNATGAAATTAATGCAATCGTTTTGTATAGTTTTTATTGGTATCACATTAATAGAGCTATAAGTAATGTTAGTAAAAATGAACCATGGTATGAAGTCGAAAATAATCAACTGATTTATAAAGGAGTTTTTCAAGATAAACAAGGTGTTAATCGTTTAGGTGTCATAATTAAATATTATGATTTTTTTATAAATAGGGTAGTTAGAAGGTCAAATATATACAAGAAGCATTTTTTAAATGAACACATGGGGCTTGAACTAAATAGTATAAAAAAATATGATATAAAAAGATCATTGTTTTTAATAAATGATATATCAAATATTCTTAAATCTATAGAAATGAATTTTGTTGTGATAGTTGATAAAGAAATAAGTAAAAATAATTTTATTATGAATTATTTTAAAATAAATAATATTACAAATATATGTTTAGATTGTGAAATCTCTGATCTTGAAAATAATGACCTATATAAAATTCAAAATGATGGTCATAATTCAGCCCATCTGAACAGACTAAAAGCAAAAATATTAAGCGATAAATTATTATCTTTAAACCTAATTAATTTTTAATGGATTTTGTTAAGGACATATTTTTATTTCTTTTAGAGAGAAAAAAATTTTGGTTAGGCCCTATGATATTTCTTTTATTAATGCTTGGTGTAATAATTGTATTTTTTGGAAGCTCAGCTGTTGCTCCATTTATATATACATTATTTTAAAATAGATGATTAATCAAAAAACACCTTCTCCGCTTGCAACAATAGTTGTTCTCTTGGTAGCTTTTGTTATTATATACAAGGTTTATGAGATAGATTGGTTGATAAATCTTTCAATACTAATGGGCGTTACAGCTGTATTTTCCTCAAAGTTTACAAATTTTATTCATCGATTATGGATGAGCTTAGCAAGAGTATTGAGTCTTTTTGTGCCAAAAATAATTTTGACATTAGTTTTTTATTTATTTCTTTTTCCATTATCTCTTTTATCAAAACTTTTCAGAGGGAATAACATTTTGAGATTAAAAAAAGATTCTAAATCTTTTTGGACCAATCACAAAAGGTCTTTTTCAAAGGAGTATTTTGAAAAGCCATGGTAATTTTAATTAAATAAGTATTTATCTTACTCAACGTAAGCAAGATTCATCAATTTAGACTTTGTTTATTAGTTTCTCAATTGTCGGGGTGGCAGGATTCGAACCTGCGACCTCCGCGTCCCAAACGCGGCGCGATAACCGGGCTACGCTACACCCCGAAAAGATTTGGCAAATATAGCACAATTATATTTTTAACAGGTTTTTTTAAAACCTTATTTTGGTTGAATTATTTTAACATTTTCAAAAGCAATTAATCCTTTCATAACTGAATCAATGGTTTTATTTAATGCATTAATTATAGGGAGTTTTAATTTAGATTTAGAATAAACTAAACTTATTTCTCTAGCAGGTACAGGATCATTAAAGTTTCTTAAATTTAATCTTTTCTTTTCTGATAAAGTCTCTGTATGTAAAAATGGCAGTAATGTCATCCCTAAACCCTCATCTGCAAGGTTTATCATTGTTTCAAAACTCCCGCTTCTAATGTTGAAGTTGTAGTTTATTTTTGTTCTGTCTCTTGACCAACAAATATTTATCACCTGACTTCTAAAGCAATGACCATCTTCCAGAATTAACATCTTGTTATTTTCTAAATCATCTATTTCAAGGTTTTTTAAACCATGAAGTGGATGGTTTTCGGGAACATATCCTACAAATGGTTCATAATAAAGTGGGTTTTCAATTAAATTAGGATTTTCGAGAGGAGTTGACCCAATAGCAGCATCTAATCTGCCGTCCGAAATTTGTTCAATAAAACTTTGAGTATTAAGTTCCTCTATTTTTAGCAAAACCTTAGGAAATTTTTTGGTAAATACGTTCAAAAAAAAGGGAAGAAGTGTTGGCATAACAGTTGGAATTATTCCTAAAGTGAATTCACCGTTTACATCTCCTTTTTCGAGGTTTATTAATTGTTTCATTTTTATCGATTCATCCAAGATATTTTTGGCNTGAACAATAATTTTTTCTCCAATTGCTGTGAGCTTAATTGGTTTTGTATTTCTGTTAAATATAGATGAGCCCAATTCTTCTTCTAGTTTTTGAATCTGCATACTTAGTGTGGGCTGAGTTACATTTGATTTTTCAGCAGCAATAGTGAAATTACCATGTTTTGAAACTGCNAATGCGTATTCTAATTGAGTTAGTGTCATAATAAAAACTTATTAATAATACAAATTTAATAATAAAAATCTATATTATCTAATAATTGTGGCCTTTATATAAATATTTTTATGTGGAGTATCTCTCTCATCGGTAGGTTCTTGATTTATTTTATCAACAACATCCATTCCTCTGATGACTTTTCCAAAAGCTGTGTAATCTTTATCCAAATGGTATGCTCCTGGATTCTGTTGGACAATAAAAAATTCATATGGAGATGCTAGCTTATGAGGGTTGTCTATTTCACTACTCGGCATTGAAATCACTCCCCTGTGATGTTTATTTCCTTTTCTTGTGTCAGGAGGTAGAAGGTATCGTCCAATTTCACTTCTTTTAATTAAAATTTTAGAATTGTCCGAATTTCCACCTTGTATAATAAAGTTAGGTACAACNCTATGAAATATTGTTCCATCAAAATATCCCTGTTTAATTAAATAAATAAAATTAGATCTATGAATATGTGTATTTTCAAAAAGAAATATATCTATATCTCCATATACAGTATGAATTCTGACTTTGTTTTCTTTGTTTTTGTTACCATAATCAAATAAAAATTTAACTGCATTATTTTCATTTAAAACATTATCNTTTTTTTGAATTTTCTTTTCTTTTATTTCAGTTTTTAAATGTTCAGTATTTTTGATAGTTGAATTGATTCTTTTATCAAATTGACAATTAATCAACATAAGAAATATTAATAACCTGCACATGGATTTTTCTTTTTTTATTAGCTCAATACCAAAATTAAGAGAAATAATTTTACCTGGTTTGGAGGCTCAGATAAAAATGGCTTCANTGAATAGAAATCTGATGATTCAAATAAGAAAAACATCAAATTTGTATGCTAATAGAGCCTCAGTTCTAATTTGTATTTATAAAAATAATTTTGGAAGAGCTTGTTTTGCTTTAATAAAAAGAGCTGATGATAATAGTGTTCATTCTGGACAAATTTCTCTTCCAGGCGGTAGATCTGAAAAGTTTGATAATTCTGGTTGGTTTACGGCAACTAGAGAGACAGAGGAGGAAATAGGTTTAAATAAGAATGAATTAAATTTCATTAAAGAATTATCTTCGATTTATATACCCCCAAGTAATTTTATTGTATTTCCATATTTGGGAATATATGATAAAATTCCATCTTTCCAAATTGATAAAAAAGAGGTAAAAAAAGTATTTAGTGTATCTTTAGAAACTTTATTAGATAAAAAATCCACCGTGAAAATTGATATTAATAATAGCTATATGAACGAGAGAGGAATACCCGCCTTTAATTTTGACGGTAATATAGTTTGGGGAGCTACGGCAATGATTTTATCTGAATTTAAGTTTTTATTAAAAGAATTATAAATTGATAAACTTTAAATAATTTTAANGCTCTATGTTATTATTCAAGAAAAACCCTTTTGGACATTACCTAATACTCAAAAAATGGTTAATTAGATACATGGGTATTATGACACATAGAAGATACCGTGGGTTCAATAATCTAAAAATAGAGGGGTCAGAGATAATTAAAGATTTACCAAACAGTAATGTTTTATTTGTCTCTAATCACCAAACATATTTTGCTGATGTTGTTGCTATGCTTCATGTATTTAATGCATCTTTACGAGGAAGAATGGATTCAATTAAAAATATTGGATATATATGGCACCCAAAATTAAATGTATATTATGTTGCTGCAAAGGAAACAATGAAATCAGGACTTTTACCAAGACTTTTGTCATATGCAGGATCTATTTCAATTGAAAGAACATGGAGAGAAAAAGATAAAGAGATAAATCGAAAGGTTAAGTTTTCCGATGTTTCAAATATAGGAAAGGCTTTGGATGATGGATGGGTTATAACTTTTCCACAAGGAACAACTAAACCATTTAAACCGATTAGAAAAGGTACAGCTCACATAATCAAAAAATATAAACCAATTGTTATACCAATAGTAATTGATGGCTTCAGGCGTTCCTTTGATAAAAAAGGGATTATGATTAANAAAAGAGATATTTTACAAACCATGAATATTAAACCTAGGTTAGAAATAGATTATGAAAAAGATTCTATTGAAAACATAATTGAACAAATTGAGTATGCTATTGAGCAACACCAATCATTTTTAAAAGTCATTCCATTAGAAGAATTAAGAGAACAAGAAAGACTCAATAAAAGTCNATTATGGTAATTAATTCGATTGATTTATTTTAAAATTATCTTTCTCGTTGATGGATTATAAGGAGTTTGAATTAAATTTCCTTCTGAGTTAATCAACTCTAATTTAACTGACACTTCCCCTTTTGGAAGTCCTTCAATATAATATGAAACCCATTCATCAATTATAAACTCTGTGTCATTAATTGTTGCTCTGACTTTATTGCCTTTAGAAGATAAATTGGTATTTATCAGATAAAAATCTAATAATAATTTTTTTGTTGCCTCTCCTTCATAGGTTCCTTTGGGTCTACTGTAAAATATAAATTCACCATTGAGATCAATTTTGTTATTATCTCCAGTTTTAGTTAAGAGATAAGCATTAGGATTTTTAATTGATTCATGATAAGATCTAGATAAAAACGCAAGAATTACATTATTTTCTTTCTCTATTTTTTGATTAAATTTATTTGAATATTTTGCAAAATAAGGACCATTATTAATGATTAAATGTATGTGCTGTCCCTTATCTGAATTTGCAAGTTTATAATCAAAATCTTTTTGAGTTTGCTCTCCTAGACTATATTCATCTATGTTGAATGAAAAAAAATAGTTACCATTATCATTATATATTGAATCTGATAAAGATAGTTTTGCTTTAGAGAATTGAGGTGACCCTATAACTTTTGAAATTGTAATTCTTTTTGGTTCTTCACTACAATTCCAAAAAAAAATTATTGAAAGAAAAAATAATTTTCTCATAAAAAATGACAGTTAAATTAATAATCAAAGATAATAATATCTTAAATATACTTTTCTTTTAAAATGTTATTTAATTTGATCAATTTTTTTAAACTCAATTAATTATAAGATATTTGTTCATCAATTTTTTTATGAAAAAAATAATTTCATTATTAACAATACTTTTTTTATTAAATGGATGCTCTGTGATAAAAAATTATTCTTTAAAGTCATTTATTTCTCCTAGNTATAAATCTGTAGACTTTTCATTTGACAGTATTCCATTAAAACCTGATTATTCATCTGAAAAGTCTTGGGCAGTTTTACCATCAAAATATCCTAAGCAACTTTCTNAATTATTAGGGGATTATGAGGCAGAAAGTGCTGTTGTATTTTATATTTATCCAACTTTACTTTTAGATCCAGATGATACAAGATGGAATGCAGATATTTTTGATAATAAAATACGTAAAGATGTNGTTGACAAGGCAGTAAAGTATCAAGCCTCAGCTTGGGCAAAAGCTGGAAATTTATATGTACCATATTATCGTCAAGCTCATATTAGAATTTTTGATAGTGAATTCTACAAGCAAGGTGAAGAGGCTGGTGAGGTTGCTTATTCTGATATAAAAGAGGCATTTGAATATTTTTTAAAAAATTATAAAAAAAATCAACCTATAATCATAGCTTCACATAGTCAAGGGACTATACACGCCAAAAGACTCTTACAAGAATATTTTGATGGAACCGATTTACAAAAATATTTAGTTGCAGCGTATTTAATCGGTGCAAGAATTAAATTAAGTGATTTCAAATTTTTAAAACCAATGAATTCTCATGATGCGATTGGTGGATATGTAAGCTGGAATACCTACAAAAAAAATAAATACCCTGAAAAATATGAATCTTGGTTTAAAGGAGGGGTAACTTCAAATCCCATAACATGGGATAAAAAAAATGAGTCTAAATATGAAGACCACCTAGGGCTATTGTATATAAATGATAAAATTTATTCTAAAAGTGTAAAAATCAATATAAAAGATGGACTTGTTTGGACATCTATTCCAAAAGTTCCAAACCGTTTTTTATTGTCTTTTATTAAAAACTATCATTATGCTGATATTAATCTTTTTTGGTCAGATATTCAACAAAACACTATTGATAGACTAAAATCATGGAATTACAAAAATAATTGATAATCAATTCTATATTTTAACTATCTTTTCAAAAAAAATCTATGGTTAGAAAAAAAAATAATGACAAAACAACCAGAAGAGATTTTATAAAAAAAACCTCTTTGTTATCTACTTTTTTTATAGTTCCTAGGCATGTTCTTGGAGGGGTAAATTACTTGGCTCCAAGTGATCAACTAGCTATTGCAGCGATTGGTATTGGAGGAAAGGGAGAGTCGGATATATTTCTTGCTTCACGGAAAGGAAAAGAAAGAGTTATCGCATTATGTGATGTAGACTCTGGTGATTATACCAAATGGTCACGTAAAAAATTTCCTAAGGCTAAGTTTTACGAGGATTTTAGAGTTATGCTCGATAATCATCCTGAAATAGATGCAGTTACAATTTCTACACCTGATCATACACATGCTAATGCTGCCATTAATTCCATGGAGAGAAATAAGCATGTATATGTTCAAAAACCAGTATCACATAATATCAGAGAAACTAGGATTATGACTGAAATGGCTCGCGATAAAAAAGTTGTCTCTCAAATGGGAAACCAAGGAGCATCGAATCCTTACCAATTATCAATGCAAAAATGGATCAAAGATGGGGAAATAGGTAATGTCGATAAGGTCTATGTATGGACTAATAGACCAGTATGGCCACAAGGTGTATTAATGCCAAAATCTGATAATTCAAAACTTCCTAATAGCTTAAATTGGGATTTATGGCTTGGACCTGCTAAGAAAACTGATTATATTCCAGGAATGCATCCCTTTGATTGGAGGGGGTGGTGGCAATATGGTACTGGGGCTTTGGGTGATATGGGGTGTCATATAATTGATATTCCATTTAAAGCTCTAGATTTGAAATATCCAACTGATGTCGAATGTAGCGTTGGAAGTGTATATACACGAAAATGGACTCCTGAATATATACCAGAAGGATGTCCTCCATCATCATCTGTTACTTTACATTTTGAGCCAACAAATCTTAATAACAAAAGAATTGAAATGATTTGGACAGATGGAGGTATAAGACCTTCTCATCCAGATTTAATTCCTGCAGATTTTATTTTGGGAAGCCCTGATGGTAAACATGGAATAATGATGATAGGAACTGAAGGAATAATAATTTGTGATGAAAAAGCAAGAAACCCATTTTTATTTAAAAAAGATGGAACTAAGATAAAAGCTAAGATTCCAAAAAATTCAGTTGATGAATCAACTGAATGGGGGCACCAAGAGAGTTGGATTAAAGCATGTAAATCAGGATTCAACTCAAAAGAACATCTAGCATTGACTTCATCATTTGATTATGCTGGACCACTCACAGAGACTGTTTTAATGGGAAATATTGCTATAAGAAGCTATTTACTTAGAAGAGAAATTGATGATGATTGGGATTACTATGCAAGAACAAAGTTAATTTGGGACGGCATAAATATGAAAATTAAAAATCTTGATGAAGCTAATAAGTTCACGAGACGAGAATACAGATCTGGCTGGGAGATATAATTTATATGTTTAAGACTTGAATATTTTAATTACTGGAGGCCTTGGATATATAGGTTCTCATGTTGTTTTATGCCTTGCAAATAAAGGTTACAATATTATTATAGTTGATAATCTTTCTAATTGTGATATCTCTGTTCTAGAAAACCTAAACCAACTAACTAACAGTAAATTAGCCTTTGAAAAGCTGGATTTAAGTGTAAGAGATCAAGTTGAATCCTTTTTTAAAAATTATTCTAACATAGATGGGGTAATTCATTTTGCAGCACTAAAATCTGTAGGTGAAAGTGTTAGAAAACCAAAAAAATATTATGACAATAATTTATATTCAATGTTAAACATCATCGAATTTATGCCCAAAGCAATTCCATTTGTTTTTAGTTCCTCATGTACTGTTTATGGATCAGTTTCCAATCAACCAATTACTGAATCAACACCCCATGGTATTGCAGAGTCTCCATATGGTAAAACAAAACAAATATGTGAAAAAATAATGGATAAAGAATTTCATGGGATTAAAGATTTTAAAGGTCTATCTCTTCGATATTTTAATCCACTAGGAGCTCATTCTAGTGGTTTAATCGGAGAAAATCCAAAAAATACTCCAGAAAATCTTCTACCTTACTTAACTCAAGTCGTTAGTGGAAAAAGAGAAGTATTGACCGTTTACGGAGATGATTACAATACCAGAGATGGAACATGCATTAGGGATTATATTCACATAATCGATTTAGCAGAAGCTCATTTAAAGGCTATTGAATATTTATTTAAAATACAAGATAAAAACTTTATAGACTATATTAACATAGGAACAGGTTCAGGAGTAAGTGTATTAGAATTAATTCAAACATTTGAAAAATCTACAGGTTTAAAAGTCAATTATAAAATTGGTAAAAGAAGACCCGGAGATATTGAAGTCGCATATGCAGAAACTAAAAAGGCTGAACAGATTTTAAGATGGAAACCAAAATACTCATTATCCAGCGCACTAAATTCTGCATGGAATTGGGAAAATAAAAGTTTAGATTAAATTTATTAAATTGTAATTCCTATATACGATTTAAATATGAATAGAAGAAAAGCATTAAAAACTTTTGGAACAGGAATTGCAGGCATTGGAGTAAGCCCTGTCTTAAGTGTTCATAATGATATGAATAAAAAATTACACAAACTAAAAGGAAATATTAATCATTCAGTTAGTGCTTGGTGCTACAAAAAATTACCATTTGAAGAATTAGTAATTCAATCAAAAAAAATAGGTTTGGTAGGAATTGATTTGGTCGGTTCTGAAAATTGGGATGTTTTAAAAAAACATGATATGATTTCAACGATGTGTTATGGTGATCTTGAAGGAAAGTCAACTCGAAGTCTCACTAACGGTTGGTGTGACAAGAGTTTTCACGATGAATTAATAACAAACTATACTAGACACATAAAATTGGTATCTGATGCAGGATGGAAAAACTTAATATGTTTTAGCGGAAGTAGAAGAGGAATTAGTGATGAACAAGGATTAAAAAACTGTCTAGAGGGACTAATTAAAATCATACCAATAGCTGAGAAGTATAACGTTACTATCCAAATGGAGCTTTTAAATTCTAAAGTTGACCATGAAGATTATATGTGTGATAATTCTAGATGGGGGATAGAATTATGTAAAAGGTTAAATTCAAAAAACTTTAAACTTCTTTATGACATATACCATATGCAAATAATGGAGGGAGATTTAATAAGAACCATAAAAAATAATCATAA
>PATA01000004.1 GCA_002713495.1 Flavobacteriaceae bacterium | reverse complement strand
TCAAATAATATTTAATAAAAGAATTGGTTCAGTATTTTCAAAAAAAGGAATAAGTGATTCATCTAGTTCATTTAGCAAAATAAAGTATAATTTTAAAAAAATTGATCAGTTCATTTGTGTTTCTAAAGCAGTTCAAGAAAATTTCTCAAATACATTAAGTAGTCAAAATAAATTAAAGTTAAATTTGGTTTACGATGGAATAAATTTAAATAGGTTAAATTCCAATTCCTCATTTAATATAAGAAAAGAGCTTAAATTAGATGACAACGTTTTCATAATTGGTTCAATCGCAAATCATTCAAAAGCAAAAGATTTAAATACACTGATAAAAGCAATATATGAATTAACAAATAATCTTAAAGAAAAAAATATTTTTTGTTTTCAAATTGGAAAACACAGCGATTTAACTTTTAATTACCATAGCTTAATTAAGAAATTAAACATAAATAAATACATCAAACTAGTTGGACATAAAAAAAATGCATCTTCATATTTATCTCAATTCAATTGCCTATGTTTTTCATCTGTTAGAGAAGGATTACCATTAAGTATTTTAGAAGGTTTTCATGCAAAAATTCCAATTATTTCAACAAAAGCTGGAGGAATTCCTGAGGTTATATTTGATGGCGAAAATGGAAGTTTGGTTGATGTACATGATTATAAAATGCTTGCTGAAAAAATTAAAAAATTGGTATATTCAAATGAACTGAGGAAGAAATTTATAATAAACGGTAAAAAAACATTAGAAAATAAATTTACCAATAAAATATGTGCAATGAATACATTGTCAGTTTACAAGAAAACAATAGAAAATTAATTTTCTAATTCATGCAATTTTTATGTGAGAATAAAATGTAATAACATGAATTACAACCATTGAGCTTCCTAAATAAACAAAAGGAGATTTTGGAATCCAAATTAAGGCTAATAATAATCCTGAATAACACATTACTCCTACACAAGCTAAAAGCACTACTCTAATTTTTGAATTTTCTACCATAGAACTTGATGATAGGCCCAAAATAAAAAAACCTATAATTATGATCCATAATCCAAAAAATCTGTATATCTGTTTTAAATAGTCTGGTAAAGATTTATTTACATTATTATTGAAGAGCTCAGTAAATGTAATTCCCAATCTTTCTTCATTTGCAACTTTATCCAACAACCATGGCTCGTCAGCTATCATCCATCTCAATCCCAAAATAATTAATGTGATTGCAATTATTAAATAAGATATTTGAAAAATTTTCTCCATTAAATTATGTTTAATTTCTAAAGATATATATAAATTGCGTAAATTGTAATCATGGAAAAAATTGCTATATTTTGTCAAATAATAATTGCTGTTTCAGTTATTAATGTATGGGTTTTTAGATACGATAATATTGTTGAAGAATTTGTCCAATATGGTCTCTCAAATTTAATCAGAAATATTGTTGGAGCAACAAAAATATCTCTTTCAACCCTATTAATAGTTGGTATTTTTTATGAAAAGGTAGTCTTAGCCTCTTCTTTATTAATGGCATTTTTAATGATTTGTGCACAAATCGCTCATATTTCAGTTAAAAACCCTCTATTCAAGTACATTCCCTCTTTTATACTTCTTCTTCTCTCACTTTTTGTTGTTGGAGTTAACCAAGGTATAGTATAAGAAATGTATATAAAATTATTGTTGGTTATTTTTAGCGGATTATCTTTTTTAATTTATGGAATAGGTTCATTTAACTCAAGAAGAATGAACTCTGAGTTTATTAGATGGGGATACGAAAATTACAGACATTTAATTGGTACTTTTCAACTTCTAGGTGGAAGCGGTTTGCTTATTGGATTATTTTTTAAACCGCTTATAATTTTGTCTTCATCTTGTTTGACATTAATGATGATAATTGCTGTTTATGTAAGATTTAAAATCAAGGACCCATTTCGAATGATATTACCCGCATTATTTTATACTATAATTAATGGATTAATTACTTACTTGTTTATTTAGTTGTTATTTCAATAACATTCAATGAAATGAATTTTTTTAATGAAACATTTCTGATTTTAAAATTCAATTTTTTTATTTTTTTAAAACTATTATACTTATGGTATTGCGATAAAATTTCATCATCAATTTTAATTAGAGTTGACCCATTCATCTGGTAATAAAAAATTTCTTGGTTTGTAAATTTTTGTAAAGAAATTTTAAAAGAAAAATCATCTCGCCAAAATGGTGCTTTCAAGATGTAGCTAATAAATTTATCTCTATCTGCAAAAGAATATTTAATCCCTGAAATATTAATATTAGGGAGGGCTTTTTTGTAAACACTCACTTCATCCAAATTTATTTTTTTTCCCTGGGCTAATGATTTAATTGAAATAAATAAAAGAAATAAGAAGAAATACCTGATCAATATTTATATAATTATAATTGCATGTTAAAAGTATAAATAAAATTACAATTACTATTTTTAAAAAAAACTAAAACATGTCATTAAAAAAATACTTTATAAAATATACTTTTGAGATCATAGTTATAGTAATGGGTATTTCAATTTCTTTTTTTATTGAAGATATTCGTCAAAAAAATGAATTAAAACACTTAACTAAAGATTTACAAAAAAATCTTTTAAGTGAAATTTACCAAATCGAGAATTATTTAAAAATTAGATTGGAGGGGTTTGATAATGACTTAAAGATTGTTAATTTTTTGAAAATAAATGATAAGAAGTCTAGAAATTTTTTTAATAGTGAAAATGAAAAAAATATAAATATTGCAGCAGCTATTTTCAATTATAGAGGATTCTCGCCTCCTGTCTCATTCTATAACTCTTTGGTAAACGATGGAAAAATTAGATATTTAGAGTCTTCAGAAATTAAGACTAAACTTGATGAACTGCACACATCAATAACATATTTCATTGAAGCAAATATGGAAGATGAAATAACAGTTTTAAATAAAATTGTAACTCATTTTCAGAATAATTATCCAAGTATTTACATTGAAATAATTGAAACAATTAGCACTAATGCCTTTAATAATTCAGATTTAATAGACAATACCCAAAAATTAAAATTTCTAGAAAAAATTAAATTGATTTCATCCACTGATCCTAAATTTAAAAGTTTACTCTATGAAAAGGGGTTAGCAATGAATGCTAAGCTTGATGGTTTAAAAATATATATTGATAATATAAATTTCATAAAAAATATTTTAGAGGAAAAACAAAAATTATAAATAAGCTATGAAGAATATTACATTATTTATTCTTTTTTTTTATTCAACTGTTATGTTTTCTCAGTCTAATAATGAATTTTATTTTAGTGGAAACTTCAATATTAACAATAATGGAATTGACTGGGTTCCACTATTTACGAGGGACAAACCATCTCTAATTACTAATTTCAACTTTGTTAATAAAAGATTTTCAGCTCGTTCATTGGTCCGATATGAGCTGGAAGGTTTTCAGCCTTGGGGAGTTGATTTTTATTGGAATTATCAATTTATTAGAAAAGAAAAAATAAAGTTTGATTTTGGAGCATTTTTACCGGGAGTTTTTACACAAAGAGTCAAAGTAAATGAAAACAATCTTCCAAATGAGATACTTCAACCTTGGGTAAATGCAATGATAAATCCAAATTTTACTTATACTTTGAATGAAAATTTTAGCTTAATAATATCATATTATCAAGGTTTTCCAATTGAATATGTAAATACTAATCAGTTTGACTCTGTAAGATTATTTTTTTTAAGTCCAGTTGTAAAAAAAATTAAATTTAATAGTTTTTATATCAATTTATCACCCCAACTCTATACAGTAAAAATTGACAACCTAAAAAGAGGTATTTTTTTGGCAAACACATTGGAGTTAGGGCACTTAAAATCTAATTTTTCAATCAGTTCTGTATTTAATAAATCAATTGAATTTGGAGGATTAACAGGAAAAAAATTTAATTGGAATATTGGATTAAATTATTTTTTTAAATTAAATTTTATACCAAAAAAAATCGATTAAGAATTGATTATTCAATTTTAAATTATTTGATAGATTTTATTTAAAAAAATTTATACTAATAGATTAACTTTTGTTTTTGATATTTTATATTAATATGATAGAACTAAATTTTATAATAGCCTGTTTTTCAGCTTTTTTAATTGGAATATCAAAGTCAGGCATAAAGGGTATTGGAATATTATTTGTTGCAATTATTGCATTGGTTTACGGTGCTAAAAATTCTACAGGAATAATTATGCCTTTACTAATCTTTGGTGATGTTTTTGCAGTTATATATTACAAGAGGCACACAAAATGGATTTATATATTAAAATTTCTGCCCTGGATGATACTCGGGGTTTTAATTGCAGTCTTCATTGGAAAGGATATTCCCGAATCTATTTTCAAAATTTTAATGGCAATAATAATTATATTAAGCGTTCTTTTAATGTGGATTTGGGATTCAGTGAATCAAAAACAAATTCCAACAAACTTATTATTTTCATCTATAATTGGAACGTTAGCCGGAATCACAACAATGATCGGCAACCTTGCTGGCCCATTTGCAAATATTTATTTTCTAGCAGTTAAAATTCCTAAAAATGAGTTTATTGGGACATCAGCGTGGCTATTTTTTTTGATAAACATATTCAAGATACCATTTCATATTATTTCATGGAAAACAATTAATATTGAATCATTTAAAATAAGTATTACCTTAGTACCTTTTGTTTTACTTGGACTATTAATCGGAGTAAAGGTTGTGGAAAAATTTAATGATGAATCTTACAGAAAACTAATTTTATTTTTCACGGCAATTGGTGGATTGAGTATTTTAATCACATAATATGAACTCAAAATTTTTTATATGCTTAATAATAATTATTTCTATGACTTCTCGTTCACTTTGCTCTCAGGACATAAATAACGATTTTGAAGCTCTTCGATTTAAAAATGTATTAAACTTTCAAAGACCTTTCAGAGTATTGGAGACAACATTTAAAAATTTAGATGGATTTCAAAGTTTTTACCCAGGAACTAAAATTAGGCTTGAAACTGTAATTCGTTACTATTTGTGTACTGCAATATATACTAACAGAAGGGTAAATAAATTAATTTCAATGGATTTGTCTGAATTTCGATTGAAAAAAATTAATTCAGAAGAGGAAATGACAAAAGAAATAGTTGATCTCATAGGAGACATGTATTTTGGTTCATCTGATGTCGAAAATATTCCTGATAATTAGTTTTGTTTAAAGGTTCTTTTTTCCTCATTATCAAAATTAAAAAACACTCCGGAATTTTGTTTTATTTCTAGGGATTTTTTTATCATTAGGTAAGCAATACCAACCATATTTCTGAGTTCACAAAGATCATTAGTCAATTTATTTTCACTATAAATTCTTCTGACTTTATCATAAATATCATTAATTTTTTTTTCTGCTTTTTTCAATCCATTATAAGTCTTAAATATCCCAACATAATTTGTCATCGTATTTTGCAATTCACATCTTAGGGAATGAATGTTTGTAATGAACTCATTATTTGAATAGCCATCACCATTCCACTCAGGAATAGAGTCATAAAAAGTTTTATCAGGTATAGTTGTATTTAACGACTTAATTCCATCAATGGCCGCACGATGAGAAAATACAAGAGCTTCTAATAAGGAATTAGAAGCCAATCGATTAGCTCCATGTAATCCAGTATAGCTACATTCACCAATAGCATATAATCCTTTTAATTTAGATTCACTATGTTCATTTACCTTAATACCCCCACAAAAATAATGAGCAGCTGGAACCACTGGAATAGGGTCTTCAGGTAGATTTATACCAATAGATTTGGATGTTTTAAAAATATTAGGAAATTTAGATTTCCATTTTTCTTTTGAAATTTCTGATCCATCAAGCCAAACAAAACCTAAATTATCTTTTTGAATTTGCTCTTGTATTCCACGAGCAACAATATCCCTTGAAGCTAATTCTGCTCTTGGATCAATTTTTAACATAAAACGATGACCATTAACATCACGTAGCTTTGCTCCAGCCCCTCTTACCGCTTCAGTAATCAAAAAGACCTTACCATTTATCTTTTCTCGAAGAGTAGTTGGATGAAACTGAACATAGGGTAAATAATCAATTAATACCTTCGCCCTGTAGGCAGCCCCTAGGCCATCGCCTGTAGCTACACTAGGATTAGTAGTTTGAGAATAAATATTCCCGGCACCACCCGATGAAAGAACAGTAATTTTAGAAACTATCTTAAAAATTTTTTCTTTTTCTTTAGATATAACATAGGCTCCATAACATCTTTTTTTGTTCTCTTTTGAGTGATGGTCAGTTATCAAATCTACTAAAGTGTGATTTTCTAGTATAGTAATATTAGGAAAACTTTTGACTTTCTCATTTAATACTTTTTGAATTTGTTTTCCAGTTTGATCTTTGTTGTGAAATATTCTTTTTTCAGAATGGCCACCCTCAATTAATAAATCAAATTNATCTTTTTTTTTATCAAATTCAACTCCCCAATTTATTAATTCGTTCAGACGAATTATACCCTCTTCAATTACAAATCTTACAACATCCTTATTACATAGACCATCTCCAGCAACAATTGTATCATCGATGTGTTTTTCAATAGAATCTTTTTTAAAATTATTTACTACAGCAATTCCACCTTGGGCGTACAGAGTATTTCCTTCATTTATGTCGTTTTTTGAAATTAGAGTAAGATTAATTCTTGGATTTTTTTCTGCAATTTTAATTGCATATGTTAAGCCTGAAATTCCGGTTCCAATGACAAGAATATCAATCATAATATCTAGAGCTATTATTTTTCATTTTCAAAATTAATTTAAATTGAAAATAAATGAGCCAATGACGGGATTTGAACCCGTGGCCTCTTCCTTACCAAGGAAACGCTCTACCCCTGAGCTACATCGGCCTGAGTTGTTATTTGAGCGGGAGACCGGGTTCGAACCGGCGACATTCAGCTTGGAAGGCTGACGCTCTACCAACTGAGCTACTCCCGCTTAGAATTTTTTCAATATTTGTGGGGAGAGCAGGATTCGAACCTGCGAAGTTAAAAACAGCAGATTTACAGTCTGCCCTCGTTGGCCGCTTGAGTATCTCCCCAATATTTAATATGAGCCGATGGAGGGACTCGAACCCACGACCTGCTGATTACAAATCAGCTGCTCTAGCCAGCTGAGCTACATCGGCTTAAAAATATTTGTAGAACTTAATATGATCTAAAAATGATATTTATGAAATACCTTAAGATATAATAAACATAAAATCGGATTTTAAATCAAATTTTCAATGAACGAGGGCAAATATAAAATACTTTCACTGAATAAAGAAGAAACATAATCAATAAAAAGAAAAACATTAAGTCGAATAAATAATTTAATTAAGAATTAAAACATAATTAAATATGGATATATTAATTATTTTCAATATNAATAATGATTTTGTGGAATATAAAAAANTTCATAACTTACTTAAAATCAATTAAAATAATAAAACATGAATACTGATTTTTTAGTCACAATTATCTTCATAACAGTTTTGGTTATTTTCATATATTGGTACGCAGGCTATTCAACTAGAACTGGTAAACTTGAAGATAAAAATCAAAATTATATCCCCGATTCTTGGGAGGAAAACTTTAGTTGGTTTTTTTCTATGAAAGGCCTGATTATGTTCGTCCTAGGGCTAATTCTAGGATATTCAATTCATGGGGTTATATAAAAAATCTATATTTTTGATCAACTAGATCTTAGATAACTTATTTTTGTGCTTAATAAGTAATCTTTCGATTGAATGGGTTACACGCTTAACAGATTGCTCAAAAGAATCTGAGGTCTTCTTCACAACAAACTGCTCTCCTGGAACTCTCAATATNAACTCAATCTCCTTATTTTTTCTATTAGAGTTTATTAATTTTGCATAAATATTCACTGAGATGATCTTATCAGAAAATAACGATAATTTTCTTGTTTTATTTTTTACGAATAATAATAATTTATTTTTTGGATTAAAGTTGATTGATTGAAAATTATAATTCATAGAAATTTTTATAAAATTTTATTTTATCCTCTTGGATGAGAATTAGAATATATAGATTTAATTTTTTTCATACTTGTATGGGTATAGTTTTGNGTTGCTGCAACACTTGAATGACCTAATAACCCCTTAACAGCATTTAAATCTGCTCCCTGATCAAGCATATGAGTTGCGAAACTATGTCTTAACATATGAGGACTTTTTTTAGTTTTAGAAGACACCTTATTAAAATACAAATTAACCGTTTGATAAACAAATTCAGGTGTTATTTTTTCTCCATTTTCAAAACAAAAAAAAGTTTCATTAACATTTTTATTTGAACTAGGTCGTACATCTAAATATTTTTCTAACTGAGATTTTAATTTATAGTGAATTGGTATTAATCTTTCCTTATTTCTTTTTCCTAAAACTTTAAGAATTTGTTCATTAAGGTCAACAGAGTTATATCTCATTTGAATGATTTCATTTCTTCTAGTCCCAGTAAAATACAAAGAATAAATTATTGTTTTTTCCAAAACTCCTTTNTAGTCTGATGAGAAGAAATCTCCATCTAAAACNCTAAAAACTTCATCCTCAGAAAAAGGCATGTGAATTTTTTTTTCAATCTTTAATGGTTTNTGCTTTATCATTGGAGAGGTTTCAATTGATGACGTCTTTTCTAAAAACTTATAAAACGATCTGAGTGTTGAAAGCTTCCTGTTGATACTTCTATTTGATCTTCCTTGATTTATTAAATATACAATCCAGGATCTTATGACATTATATTGAATATTATCAATTTTTTTTTGATTAAAATCAATTAAACAAAAATTTGAAAAGGTGTTTAAATCANTTTTATAAGCTAAAATNGTATGAGATGAATAATTTTTCTCAAGTGAAATATATTCAATAAATTTTTTNANAGAATTCAAATTAATGAAAAATAAANTTCACTAATCTAATTTACAACCTTTATTTTAATAATTATCAATCGAATTANAGNTTATCTTGATCCCTTAAATATTGAATGTATTGGGCTTTTTGTATTTTTGCACGATGCTTTACTGAAGGTTTTAAAAACTGTTTGCGTGATCTTAATTCTCGCATACCACCAGTTTTATCAAATTTTCTTTTAAAACGTTTTAAGGCTCTATCAATGTTCTCGCCTTCCTTAATCGGGATAATAAGCATGTTTTGTTTAATAAATGATTGCAAATATAGTAAACCTTAAATAATACGTTAAAAAGTTTTCAGTTTTTTTTCAATTTACCAATTACTTTAATATATTTTGACAACTCATTCTTGACCATAGGAAAAAGGAAAAATAATCCTATCATATTTGGAAAAACTAAACCAAGAATCATTGCATCAGAAAAACCCCAAACCGATGACATGTCACCTGCAGCACCGATTACAATAAAAATTAAAAATAATACTTTATAAGTTAGATCAGATGCTTTACTCTTCCCAAAAATATACATCCATGACTGAAGTCCGTAATATGACCAAGAAATCATAGTTGAAATTGCAAAAAGAACTACAGCAAGAGTTAAAAATGGTCCTGAGAATGTAATATATTTAGCGAATGCAGCAGCAGTTATACTAGCTCCCTCTGCAGGGATGCCATCAATCATAACAACACCACCAACACCACCATAGTTAAATACTGTACTATCTCCATTAAAAATTATAATTACTAAAGCAGTCATTGTACAAATTACAACAGTATCAATGAATGGCTCAAGTAATGCAACTAAGCCCTCTGATGCTGGATAATTAGTTTTTACAGCAGAATGTGCTATGGATGCAGAACCTGCTCCTGCTTCATTGGAAAAAGCTGCCCTTCTAAAACCAGTTATTAAAACACCAAATAATCCACCAAGTCCAGCACTAGGATTAAACGCCTGATTAAAAATCATTGCAAAAGCATTATCAACAAAAGAAATGTTTGTAAATATTATGTATAAACAGGCAATAATGTACATAAGTGCCATGAATGGAACTACTTTTTCAGTTACTGATGCAATTCTTTTGATACCACCTATTATGATAATCCCTACAAAAACCATCATAATTAAACCTATTATCGTTCTTGCACTTCCACCTGACATTCCAAATGAATTTACCAACTGAACAGCAGCTTGATTTGACTGAGCAGCGTTACCCCCTCCAAAAGATGCGCCAATACACAAAAGAGCAAAAATAATCGCAAGTATTTTACCTAACTTTTCAAAACCAATTTCACTCAAACCTTTTGTCATGTAATACATAGGCCCACCATAAACAGTTCCATCTTGTCCAACATCCCGATATTTAACTCCCAGAGTACATTCAACAAATTTTGTTGACATTCCAAGTAATCCACATAATATCATCCAAAATGTTGCACCAGGACCTCCGATTGCAATTGCCATAGCAACCCCTGCGATGTTTCCGTTACCAACTGTTCCTGAGACTGCAGTTGCTAGAGCTTGAAAATGTGATACTTCTCCACTATGGCTATCAATTTCATCAGATTTCGCTGATTCAATGGAATCATATTTACCTCTAACAGTATTTATGGCCGTAGGAAACTGCCTAACATTAACAAAACCAAAATAAATTGTGAAAAACAAGGCACCCCCTACCAATAATATTATAATGGTAGGAATACCTGTTCCGAAAATTGATTCAGTAAGAGGAAAATCATGTAAAATGACGGATTCAAACCAATTAGCTATTGGCTTAAAAGCTTCATTTATTCTCTCATCTAATCCAAGATCAGAATCATTTTGAGCTAGAACCATAGACGGATCCAAAAATATCAACAATAAAGAAAAAATGTGAAGCTTTTTTATAATCATGATTTAATTTTTTAATAACTAACAATATGCAATAAAAACAGTAAAAATTCAAATTAAACTAGTGTTACTTTTAAATCATTAAATATCAAATACAGAAGGCTTCTTATAACAAAAAATATTTTTAATTTTTAAAAAAAAAGCAATCAGTAGATAAACTAATGGTCCTATGATTATGGTAAATAATGATAAGTAAATAAAGAAAAGTCTTAAATTTTTTAATCTTAACCCAAAAAACTTTGAAATAAATGAGCAAACACCAAATCCATTTTGTTCAAAAAATTGTCTAACTCTATGCAACATAAATAAAATATTTATTCAAGTTTACCTTCCCATTCAAGGATACCACCTAGTAGATTGAATGTATTTTTAAAACCCATATTGTTCATAATAAGACAAGCCTTAGAGCTTCTGTTTCCTGACCTACAATAAATAAAATAGGACTTGTTTTTGTCCATTGATTCTAATTTTTCCATAAATTCTCTTGGATAATTTATGTCAAGTAAAATAGAATTTGGAATGTGTTCATTTTTATACTCTTCTAGGGACCTTACATCAAGTAATTCATTATTTTTACCCTCCTTTAATTTGGAAACCCAATCTTTTTGTGATAAATCCATTTTTATATTTTCAACAAATGTAACCTCAATTTTTTTTTACAAAAAATTATATTTTAAAAAAGATTTTTATTTTTTACAACATAAAAGTATATTTGTTGCATGAATTTTAAAAAAATAAATTCTTGGTGGTCTAACAAAACGAATTAAAATCGTAAAGATCATCCCTATAAAAAATTAAAGGCTTGTCTGAACGACAAGCCTTTTTAATTTAATTAATATGAAAGTATTTAAATTAAAATCAAAACATAAAAAAATACTTGCAGACACCTTAAGTCCTGTAAGTATTTATTTAAAGGTAAGAGATGTTTTTTCTAATAGTTTGCTTCTTGAGAGCAGCGAGTATAATCAAAACAATAAAAACTTTTCTTACATATGTTGCAATCCAATAGCATCAATTCAGGTTCATAAAAATCAAGTTATTACCGAATATCCTGATGGGAAAAAATTAATTGAAAGTATTTCAAAAAATATAAATATTACAGAGAGAATTTATTCCTTTTCAAAACAATTTAAGGTTAAAGACTATCCATTTAAATTTATTAATAATGGACTTTTTGGATATATTGCTCATGAAGCTATCGAATATTTTGAAGATATAAAATTAGATGAAACTAAAACAGGTCATAATATTCCTAATATATATTATGCAATATATCAAAATATTATTGCGATAAGTCTCTTTAATCACGAAGCTCACATATTTTCTCATACCTATAATACAAATCATAATTTAGACTTAATTAATCGGCTACTACAAAATAATAACATAAGTACTTTTAAGTTTAAAAGGGTTGGAAGTAAAACTTCCAATCTATCAGATAATGAGTTTATCAAGTATGTTATAAAAGCCAAAGAGCATTGTAAAAGAGGAGATGTTTTTCAACTTGTCCTATCAAGAAGTTTTTCTCAAAAATTTCATGGAGACGAATTCAATGTCTACAGATCTTTAAGATCAATAAATCCATCACCTTATTTATTCTTTTTTGATTTTGGGAATTTTAAAATTTTTGGTAGTTCTCCGGAGGCTCAACTTATAATTGAAGATGGTAAAGCTGAAATTCATCCGATAGCTGGAACATTTAAACGAACTGGAGATGATAAAAAAGATACTGAATCTGCACTTAAATTAGCAAAAGATCCAAAAGAAAACAGTGAACATATTATGCTAGTTGATCTTGCAAGAAATGATTTAAGCAGAAACGGTTCAAAAGTAGTTGTTGAAAAAAATAGAGAAATCCAATTTTTTTCTCATGTTATACATTTGGTTTCTAAAGTAACGTGTTTGTTAAAAAAAGACGTAAAATCATTTCAAGTTGTTGCAGACACATTTCCTGCTGGAACTTTAAGTGGTGCACCAAAACACAGTGCATTAAAACTTATAGATCATTACGAAAAAACAAAAAGGAATTTTTATGGGGGTGCAATTGGGTATTTGGACTTCAAAGGTAATTTTAATCACGCAATAATTATTAGGTCTTTTCTGTCAAAAAATCAACAATTAAATTATCAAGCAGGTGCTGGTATTGTTGCTAATTCAGTTCCAGAAAGTGAACTACAAGAAGTATATAATAAATTAGGGGCTTTAGATAAGGCACTAGAAAATGCAGAAGAAATAATATGAAAAAGATTTTTTTAATCGATAATTACGATTCATTCACCTATAACTTAGTTCATTATTTGGAAGAATTAAACTGTAAGGTTACTGTAAAACGAAATGATCAGTTTGAGTTAGATGAAATTGAACATTATGAAAATATTTTGTTGTCCCCAGGACCAGGAATACCAAATGAATCTGGTCTATTGAAACAGGCAATTAAAATTTTTTCTCCAACCAAAAAAATATTAGGAGTATGTTTAGGTCAACAAGCTATAGCAGAAGTATTTGGAGGTCAACTTATAAATTTAGATAAAGTATACCATGGTGTTTCAACACCGGTAAATATTGTAGAAAATGATGCTTTATTTAGAAATTTACCAAAAAAATTTAATGTTGGAAGATATCATTCTTGGGTTGTTAAAACTCCTTTACCAGATGAGCTAATTCCTACTTCATATGATGATAATGGGCAACTTATGTCACTAAGACATAAAAAATATGATGTTTGCTCTGTTCAATATCATCCTGAATCAGTGCTAACTCCAAACGGAAAAAAAATAATTGAAAATTGGATAAATTCTTAAAAACATGAAAAAAATAATTAATAAACTTATTAATTATGATTATTTAACAAAAGAGGAATCTTTTAAAGTTATTATTGATATNGCCAAAGGAAAATATAATAATAGTCAAATTGCTTCATTTCTAACAGTTTTCATGATGCGTCGAGTTACTCTTGAAGAAATTCAAGGCTTTAGATCTGCGTTACTTGAGTTGTGCGTTTCAGTTGATCTTAGTGAATTTGATGCAATCGACTTGTGTGGTACAGGAGGTGATGGTAAAAATACCTTTAATATTTCGACGCTTTCATCATTTGTTACNGCTGGTGCAGGTATTAAAGTTTCAAAACATGGAAATTATGGAGTTTCGTCTGGGTGTGGATCAAGCAATGTATTAGAAGAACTAGGCATTCGTTTTTCAAATGATGAGGTTTTTTTAAAAAATTGCATTGACAAAGCAGGTATTTGCATCTTACATGCACCTTTATTTCATCCAGCAATGAAAAATGTTGCTCCCGTTAGAAAGGAACTAGGTGTAAAAACATTTTTTAATATGTTAGGTCCACTAGTTAATCCATCATTTCCAAGGAATCAATTGACTGGTGTATTTAATCTTGAATTAGCTAGACTTTATAATTATTTATTTCAAAAAATGGATAAAAATTATACAATTTTATATTCTTTGGATGGATACGATGAAATATCATTAACTGGAATTACTAAAGCCTTTACCCATAATAAAGAAATAATATTAACTCACGATAGCTTTGAGGTTTCAAAAATTGAGTTTGATCAAATACAAGGTGGAGAGAATATTGTCTCTTCAGCAAAAATATTCATGGATGTAATTCAAAATAAAGGAACTGAAGCTCAACAAAATGTTGTCTGTGCAAATGCGGGAATGGCAATAGCAACTGCATTAGATCTTGAACCTATAGATGGTTTTCTTAAAGCAAAGGAATCTATCCTTAGTGGTAATGCAATGAAATCATTTAAAACTTTACAAAAATTAAGCTCAAAATGACAATTTTAGAAAAAATAATTATTGATAAAAAAGTTGAGGTTAAATTAAAAAAGAAAATTTTTTCAATTCCCTATCTAAAAACATCTCCTTTTTTTAATTTGAAAACTATTTCTTTAGTTAAAAGACTTAAAAACAGCAACTTTGGAATTATTGCTGAACACAAAAGAAAATCTCCATCAAAACAAAATATTAATAGCTATTCATCAATTATTGATGTTACAAAAGGATATGAAAATGCTGGAGTGTCTGGAATATCAGTTTTAACTGATAAAAAATATTTTGGAGGATCTCTTGATGACCTCAATTTGGCCAAAGGAATATCAAATATTCCGATATTAAGAAAGGAGTTTATTATCGATTCATATCAAATAATAGAATCAAAAGCAAATGGGGCTGATGTAATTCTTTTAATTGCTAGTATTTTATCAAAAAAACAAATCAAGGAGTTTTCAATATTAGCAAAAGAATTTGGAATTGAAGTTTTACTTGAAGTTCACAACAAAGAAGAATTAGAAAAATCTATCATGCCTTCAATAGATATTATTGGGGTTAATAACAGAGATCTTAAAACATTCAAAGTGAACCTAGANNACAGNAGAGAATTGTCAGAATATATTCCAAATGAATTTTTAAAAATTTCNGAAAGNGGNATTNATAGNGNTGAATCAATAAATAATTTAANATNCTNNGGTTTTNATGGTTTTCTTGTTGGTGAAAACTTNATGAANACAAANNATCCNGGAAAAACNGCATTNAAATTCATAAAANAANTAGAAGATGAANNTTAAAATATGTGGAATGAAAGANGAAAAAAATATCAAATCTATNGCAACTNTAGATCCTGATTATATGGGTTTTATTTTTTGGAAACACTCTCTAAGAAATATTTCAATTAAAATACCTGAGTTGAAAAAAAAGATAAAAAAAACTGGTGTTTTTGTTAATTCAAGTATCAAGCAAATAGTGAAAATTATTAAAGAGGAAAATCTTCATGCAGTTCAGCTTCATGGTGATGAAACACCTGAATTTTGTAGTAAATTAANTAAACTTAAAAGAGTTGAAGTGATTAAAGCGTTTAACATAAGTAACAGTTTTAATTTCTCAAAATTAAAACTATTCGAAGATTCATGTGATTTCTTTCTTTTTGATACTAAAGGAAAACTTCCAGGAGGAAACGGATTAGTTTTTGATTGGTCAATCTTAAAAAATTATAAATACAAAAAACCCTTTTTTTTAAGTGGTGGTATAGGAATTGAGAATGTTGATGAATTAATTAATATGAAAAACACTAATTTACCTTTATATGCAATTGATGTAAATAGTAAATTTGAAAGCCAAGCTGGGATAAAAAAATTAAATCTATTAAAAAATTTTAAAAGTAAATTATATGAATTATAATATAGACAAAAAAGGTTATTATGGTGATTTTGGTGGAGCATTTATTCCNGAAATGTTATATCCAAATGTAACTGAGCTAAAAGAAAATTATCTCAAAATAATTTCTGAAAAAGATTTTCAAAATGAATTTNATGATNTACTAAANAANTATGTTGGTAGACCAACCCCCCTTTATTATGCCCGTCGATTATCTGAAAAATATAAAACAAAGATTTACCTAAAAAGAGAAGATCTATGTCACACCGGAGCACATAAAGTGAANAATACCATTGGTCAAATACTTCTAGCCAAAAGACTAGGTAAAAATAGAATAATTGCAGAAACTGGAGCGGGACAACATGGGGTTGCAACTGCAACAGTCTGTGCGCTTATGGGAATTGAATGCATAGTTTATATGGGGGAATTAGATATTAAACGTCAGGCCCCAAATGTTGCAAGAATGAAAATGTTGGGTGCAAAAGTTATTCCAGCTACCTCTGGAAGCAAGACTTTGAAGGATGCTACTAATGANGCAATTAGAGACTGGATAAATAATCCTGTAAATACACATTATATAATTGGTTCGGTTGTAGGTCCNCATCCNTACCCAGATATGGTATCTCGATTTCAGTCAATTATTAGTATAGAAATTCAAAGTCAGTTACAAGAAGTTGAGGGAAAAGATTATCCAGATTATCTAGTTGCATGTGTTGGAGGGGGTAGTAATGCAGCTGGTTTATATTACCAGTATTTAAATGATATGAGAGTTAATATTATTGCTGTTGAAGCTGCTGGGAAAGGAGTTTATTCAGGAGAAAGTGCAGCAACCTCAGCANTNGGAAAAGAAGGAATTATTCATGGAAGTAAAACTTTATTAATGCAAACNNCTGATGGACAAATTACCGAACCTTATTCAATNTCTGCAGGNCTTGATTATCCTGGAGTTGGTCCTTTACATGCTCATTTNTACAGGTCAAAACGTGCTGAATTTATTTCAATACCTGACCAAGAAGCAATGGATTGGGGATTAACCTTATCCCAAATGGAAGGGATAATTCCAGCTATTGAGACAGCTCACGCATTCGCAGTTTTGGATATAAAAAAATTTAAGCCTGATGATATTGTAATTTTTAATTGTTCAGGAAGGGGTGATAAAGATCTTGAAACCTTTATTGATTATTTTAAATTATGAAAAATAGAATNGATANTGCTTTTNANANTNAAAAAAAATTACTTTCAATTTATTTTTCTGCAGGCCATCCAAATCTTAATGATACATCAAACATTATAAAAAACCTTCAAAAATGTGGAGTAGACATGNTTGAAATTGGTTTACCATTTTCTGATCCTATTGCAGATGGACCCACTATTCAAGAAAGTTCATCTAAGAGCATTAAAAAATGGNATGACAACAGAAAAACTTTTTGAACAAATAAGAGATATTCGAAAAGAAATTGATGTCCCATTAATAATTATGGGTTATTTAAATCCAATAATTCAATATGGTATTGATAAGTTCTGTAGAGAATGTGAAATAATTGGAATTGATGGTTTNATNATACCTGATCTNCCNGTTGATGTTTATAATGAAGAGTATAAAATNTTATTTGAAAAACATAAATTATATAATATGTTTTTAATTACACCTCAAACATCTGAAGATAGGATTAATTATATTGATAATATTTCAAAAGGGTTTATTTATATGGTAAGTAGTTCATCAGTTACAGGAGCTAAAAATNATTTTAANAAAGAACAAATAAATTATTTTGCGAGGATCCAGTCTATGAAATTAAAAACTCCAACAATTGTTGGTTTTGGAATAGGTAATTCTGGAACTTTTAAAACAGCAACCAAGCATTCAAATGGAGCTATAATTGGTTCAGCATTTATTAACTTTNTGGAAAAAGAAGGAGTTCATAAAATTAATGAGTTCATAAAAAGTATAAGGGATAAATAATTATTTAATTTTCCCAACCTGAAGAGTAAACNGAATTCAATGCATTATCGTTTTCAATAATCCATAATGCCTCTAGATCTGAGTTTTTTTCNATTAGCTTTAAACCTTCTTCAAGATCTAAAACCATCAAAGCAGTGGCCCAGGCATCAGCTGAAGCACAATCTAAAGCTACTACAGAAGTACTTAAAATTTTTGATTGAACAGATTTTCCAGTTCTTGGATCTATAGTATGAAAAATTCTTTTACCAGTTAATTTGTCTACTTTGAAGTGTCTATAATTACCCGAGGTTGCTATTGCTTTATTNCTCAATAAATAAGTAGTGTAATTTTTAGTATTNAACGAGTTTGAACTAGGGTAATCTATACCTATTTTCCATGGTTGATTATTTCTTGGACTTAATCCTTTTGCCATAATTTCACCTCCTATTTCTACCAAATAATTTTGGGCTCCTTTTTTTTCAAGATATTTTGAAATGATATCAACAGTATAACCTTTTGCTATAGCATTGAAGTCGAGAATTATATTTTTATTAGATTTAATTAAAATTCCATCGTCATTTAGTTTTATTTTATTAAATCCAGTTAATTCTAATAAGCTATCAATTTTGATATCTGATAACGAGTTAATATCATTTTTATTGGGTCCAAATCCATAAGCATTAACTAAAGAACCTACTGTAGGGTCAAATGCTCCTTTTGTTTTAATCCAAACCTCCATGGCTTTGAGATATACTTCTTTAAAATATGGATCTACTGATATTTGATAACCATTATTGATTTTTGATATATCAGAATCTGAATCATACGTAGACATTGATTGGTTAATCTTTTCCAGGATTTTATTAATATCAAAAATTAAAAGATCATTACTTACGGGAGAATCATGTTTTATAGTATATGAGGTCCCAAGTGCATTACCAGTAAAAGTGCCTGACTTGTTATCATTTTGACAGTTAGTTATAATTAATACTAAACTTATGAGAGATAAATATCTACTATAGAGGTTAAGCATATTTATTATAATTTGATCCAACCTTCAAAATTAATTGCATATGGCTTATTAAATTCTACAGGATTTTCATAATTTTTTGAATTTGCTATACCCACTCCTGCATAATAGGTAGATGCATTATAATTTAAAGCATGTTTTCTTATTTTATCAACTAAAACCACATCATATTTCTTCGGATTAGTTGGATATTTTACAGCTCTAACTATAAAAAAATGAAGTTTTTTTTTCTTTAAGCAAACAAACTGNGGATCTTTTTTAAGTTTGGAATTAACGGATAAAAATTCATACCCATCTTTTTTTAAAGAATCACCAACAGTTTTCATTGCTAAATTATGTAAATCTTGATCTGATAGCATTATTTAAAAAATATTATCCACCAAAATCATCAAAACGAACATTTTCTGGTGGAACACCAAAATCNTCAGCCATTCTTTCAATAGCTTGGTTCATTAGTGGAGGGCCACAAAAATAAACCTCAATATCCTCAGGATTTTCATGTTTTGATAAATAATTATCAATTACAACTTGATGAACAAAACCTGTGAATCCATCTCCTTCACCATCTAGACTGTTTTTTTCTATCCAATTATCCTCAGGGAGGGGTTCAGATAATGCAACATAAAATTTAAAATTTGGAAAATCTTTTTCTAGAGCTCTAAAATGATCCAAATAAAACAGTTCTCTTTTAGATCGTCCTCCATACCAAAATGTGACGGTACGTCCTGTTTTAATTGTTCTAAAAAGTTCATACAAATGAGATCTCATAGGAGCCATTCCTGCTCCACCTCCTACATATAACATTTCTGATTCTGATTCGTTTATAAAAAACTCACCAAATGGACCTGATATTGTAACTTTTTCACCAGCTTTTTTAGAGAATATATATGAAGATGCTATTCCAGGATTTAATTCTGACCAATTATTTTTTTCTCTGTCCCAAGGAGGTGTTGCAATTCTGACATTCANCATTATTTCTCTTCCTTCAGCAGGATAAGAAGCCATTGAATAAGCTCTCTCTACTGTTTCAGGATTTTTCATAATTAATGGCCATAAATTAAATTTATCCCATTCCATTTTAAATTTTTCTGCTTCACCAGGGTGTTCCTCAGGGTGAGCAGAAATATCAATTTCATCATATTTAACCTCGCATTTTGGAATTTCAATTTGAATATATCCACCCGCTTTATAATCCATTTCTTCAGGTAATTCAACTACAAACTCCTTAATAAATGAGGCTACATTCCAATTTCTGACAACAGTTGCTTCCCATTTTTTGATTCCAAATATTTCCTCGGGAACTTCAATAACCATATTTTGTTTAACCTTAACTTGACATCCTAATCTCCATCCTTCAGCTATTTCTTTTCTTGAAAAATGTGGTTTCTCAGTAGGAAGAATTTCCCCCCCACCNTCTAAAATTTGACATTTACATTGAATACAAGTTCCACCACCACCACATGCTGAAGGTAAAAATATTTTATTATTACCTAATGTAGAAAGAAGAGTTCCTCCAGATGAAACCTCCATTTCGTTGTCTCCATTAATCTTTAAATTAACAGGACCTGAGGGTAACAACTTAGATTTAGCACCTAATAAAATTCCAACTAACGAAAAAGTAAGAACAAGAAAAACGACAATACTCGCGACAACAACTGTATAATCCATTATTTTATAATTTAATTCCCATAAAACTCATAAATCCTAGAGCCATTAGCCCTGTAATAATAAAAGTAATCCCCAGACCTCTCAATGGAGCAGGTACATTTGAATATGCAATCTTTTCTCTAATCGCTGCAATTGCAACAATGGCTAATAACCAGCCAATTCCTGATCCTAAACCATAGACAGCAGACTCTGTTATACCTGAAAAATCTTTTTGTTGCATAAACAATGATCCTCCTAAAATCGCNCAATTAACTGCTATTAAGGGTAAGAAAATACCGAGTGCACCATATAGCTCTGGTGAAAATCTCTCAACAATCATTTCAACAAGTTGAACCATTGAAGCAATTACTGCAATAAACATNATAAAACTTAAAAAGCTTAAATCAATAGATTCGTATTGACTCCCAAGCCATTTTAGAGCACCTGGCTTAAGTAGATAATTGTCAATTAAAAAGTTAATAGGGACTGTAATGGCCAANACAAATATTACAGCAAAACCAAGTCCAACAGCAGTCTTAACGGTTTTAGAAACTGCTAAATAAGAGCACATTCCTAGAAAATATGCAAAAATCATATTTTCAATAAAAATACTTTTTACGAAAAGATTNAANTATGCTTCCATTANATTANTTTTTTTCTATTANAGTTCTATTTCGTGACCTTTGAAACCAAATGAACAGACCAACAGTTATAAGNGCCATTGGTGATAATAACATTAAACCATTATTAACGTATCCCATATCATAAATAAAATCAGGAATAACTTGATATCCGAGTAGTTTTCCAGATCCGAATAATTCTCTAAAAAATGCAACAACTATAAGAATAAATCCATATCCAGCTGCATTTCCAATACCATCTAAAAAGGACCTCCACACCCCGTTCCCTAAAGCAAAAGCTTCAAGTCTTCCCATAACTATACAATTTGTAATTATCAATCCTATAAAAATTGATAACTCCTTACTAACATCATATGCAAATGCCCTAAGAACTTGATCTACTAATATTACCATAGACGCTACAACGACTAATTGAACAATAATTCTAATCCTATTTGGAATTAAATCTCTTAATATTGAGATAATAACGTTACTTGCAGCCATTACAGCAACAACTGATAAACTCATTACAATTGCAGGCTTTAATTGAACGGTAATTGCTAAAGCTGAACAAATTCCTAAAACCTGAACAGTTATTGGATTATTATCATCCATAGGATCTGTTAATAATGCCCTATTTTTTTTTGAAAACAGAGGTTCCCTTTCTTCATTTATAAAGAATATTTTGGGGGTATATTTCCTTTTTCTTTTATTTTCTGACATGGCTTAATTATTATATGCAATCTTTTGTTCTTCTAAATTAAAAAATGGCAGATAATTTTGAAGTCTTTCTTTTATCATATCTGTTACTCCATCGCCAGTTATTGTAGCACCAGAAATTGCGTCAACCTCATTGTCATCTTTATCAATTCCATCGGGATCATTATTTGTTTTAGAAACATTAATACCAACTAGCTTCCCATTTTTATTAAAAACTTTTTCTCCTTTAAAACTATTTTGAAACCAGCTTTGAGTTATTTCTGCACCTAAGCCAGCTGTTTCTCCTTTATGATCAAAAACAGCACCTTTAATTGTATTTTTGTCACCTTCTAAGGCTACATACCCCCATATTGCATCCCATAAACCGACTCCTCTCAGAGGAACAATATAATAATTTGATGAATCAACCTCTGCCAAATAAATAGGAAATCTTTGTTCATTTTTGGGTTTTTTTATCTCAAGATTTAACTTTAGTTTAAATGCATCAGTGTTTTCATCGACTGAACCATCAGACATTAGTGATAATTCCTTTAATACATATTTTTTATATATATCCGGAGCTTTTTCCCTTTCGACTTCAACTCCAATTGTTGCTAATATATTCTGCATTTTTTCCTTACGAACATTTTCAGCTTGAATATCCTTGAGTAAAGTTGCAGTAGTAGCAAGTGTTGCCGCAACAACAACCACCATTATAGCTGAAAATAAAAATGTGTATGTATTACTGTCTCTATTCATATAATTTAAGCAGTTTTGACTTTAGATAGCTCCCATCTTTTTATTCTTCTATTAATATTTGAATTATATACATAGTGATCGATAGTTGGGGCAAAAACATTCATCAATAGTATAGCTAGCATTACTCCCTCTGGATATGCGGGGTTAAAAACTCTTATCATTATACAAAATATACCAACTAATACTCCATAAATCCATTTTCCTTTCTCAGTTTGTGCTGCAGAAACAGGGTCAGTTGCCATAAAAACAATACCAAAAGCAAATCCACCAACAATTAAGTGATTTATCCAATTAAAACTCATCAAAGGGTTAGCACCCCATAGGTTGAATAAAATTCCCATTATTGAGGCGCCAATAACTCCTCCTATCATAATTCTCCAGCTACCCACTCCAGTTAAAATTAAAATTAATGCCCCAACTAAAATCCATAAAGTTGAGGTTTCTGCAATTGAACCAGGAATAGCTCCACTAAACATATCTATCATTGAATAGCTAACTTGTTGACCAGCAGCAAGACTCCCTAAAATTGTTTCTCCAGAAACGCCGTCAACCATACTGGCTTCTGAAACCCATACTTTATTACCCGACATATAGGTTGGATAAGCAAAAAAAGCAAAGGCTCTGGCTGTAAGTGCAGGGTTGAGAATATTCATTCCGGTTCCTCCAAAAGCCTCTTTTGCAATAATTACAGCAAAAGCGGTTGATATTGCGACCATCCATAAGGGAATATCTACTGGCATTATCATCGGGATTAACATTCCTGTAACTAAATAACCTTCATTAACCTCGTGTCCTCTATAGACTGCAAAAGCGAACTCAATAGTTAGTCCAACTACATATGAAACGACTATCATTGGTAAAACCTTTAATGATCCATGGATAAATGCATCAATAAAAGTAAAGTTAGATTCTATTTGATTTAGGTATTGAAATCCAGTATTATANATACCNTANANNANNGCNGGAATNAATGCAATTATAACAGTAACCATAGTTCTTTTGAGATCCACTGCATCCCTAATATGTGCNCCTTTTTGAGTTGTATGATTTGGAACAAACAAAAAAGTATCAAATGCATTAATTGCTGGGGCTAGCTTTTCCCACTTTTCTCCTTTAGCAAAAGGTCTTTTAATATCATCAAGTTTTTTTCTTAAAAAATTCATATTTAAAATTTAACCTACTTCTTTTAACATTAGTTCTATAGCATCAGAAATTATTTCTTGAGCTTCTATTTTTGAGGTACTTGAATAATCAATNAANCCNAAATCTTCNGGNACAACNTCATAAATACCAAATGCTTCCATTTTTTCAATATCACCGGTCATACATATTTTCAAAAGTTGCATTGGGTAAATATCCATTGGGAAAACTTTTTCCATTTCNCCNGTNACAACNANTGCTCTTTCTTCACCATTCAAGTTGGTATCAATATCAAAACTTTTATTTGAAAATAGCCAAGAAAAACTAGTTCTGGATAAACTAGGTATATTATTATCAACAAATGGAAGCCAACCAAACATTCTATATTTATTTCCTTCAGGAATTATAGNNANAAGATTATTGTAAAATCCAATATGACTTTCTCTTGATGTAATGGAGCCTGACAAAACATCTCCGTTAATATACCTGACATGACCCTTAGTTTTAAGTTTAGCTANTTNAATTAATTTTTCAATTTTAACTCCTATTTTAGTCTTAAAATATTGTGGACTCTCTACAGAGCTGCCAGCAACTGCAATCGTTCTTTGCGCCTGATAAATTCCGGTTTTAAAAAACAAACCAATATTAACCACATCTTCTGGTCGTAAAACCCAAACTTTGTCTCCCATATTTATAGGTGAAATTTTTTGTATTTGAACACTTGGATTTGAAGACGGGTGTGGACCATTTATTTTNATTATCTCAACATTGTTTATCTTATCAAAAAAAGTATTTGATTCNNNNTNNACAGTNANNANTNTTTTANNANNACNTAATNTATTNANAANATCAATNCCTTTTTGAAAATCTTNNTGATTATTTTTTAAAATAAAGTCNAAATCNACATCNAANGGNGCAGAAGTAAAACAAGATATTAAAATCGATTTAGGAATATCATTTGGGTTTGCAATTACATTATAAGGTCTTTGTCTAATAAAAGCCCAACAACCACTCAANGTTANNAGTTNNATNATATTTTCTNTNNTNAGTTNNTTNGGNATGTNATGNANAANNTTTNTNTCACCTTTANATTNNATTTCAANANATTCAATNTTTCTTTTNGGNCCNCTAANNATTTTNGATATTANTCCNGANACNGGNGAGGCAAACTTAATACTTGGATTTTTTTTATCATAAAANATTGGAGANCCNTGAGANANCTCNTCNNTNTCTCGAATTTCGAGTTTTGGAATTAATGAAAAAAAGTCATCAGGATGAATTGCATAAGATTCAGAAATTACATTATCGCATATAACTTCCTTTGCCTTTCCTTTTAAAATAATATCTGCTCCTTTTTTGAAGGATATGACTTTGGACATCTAANTTTTAATTAATCACAATAACGATGCAAATTTAATCTTAAAACATAGATTGAAAAAGAGATTCAAAGAGGAAATTTTTTATTTATATTAATTCTAAATAAGGTATTGGTAAATATCCTNTNGAATTATATTATTTGTAATTTTGAAATTATGAAATTATNTATCTTAAATCTTTTAATAACTGGTAATATATTCAATTTTGTAATTGATAAAACTGAATCANATTATNATTCAATNCCACCTATTCTNAANACAGTAATNTTTAAAAANNANAGCCANCAAANTANTTTACCAATTNTGACTGACAATGAGAANTTGGAATTATCTTTTGATGACTTGTCAGGTTATGAAAANGATTATTATTATAAAATTTCATATCATAATTGGGACTGGTCTGAATCAAACTTATTCAAAAATGAATATTTAAATGGTATTGATAATACACGTATAACTAATTTCGAGAACTCATTTAATACTTTAAGAAGATATACAAACCATAGTTTAAAACTACCAAATAAATCAATACAATTAAAATTATCCGGAAATTACATGATCCATGTTTATAATTCTAATGATGAACTTCAATTCTCAAGAAAATTTTTATACTTAAAACAAAAAATCAAAGTAACTGGAAATGTGTTTAGAACTAGAGATTTAGATTTTTTTTTAACTCATCAAAATATAAAATTTGAAATAATTCAAAATAGAATTGGATTTATACAAAATCCAAACGAAAACTTAAAAGTAGTTTTAATTCAAAATGATCAATGGTTTAATCAAATAANAAATCTTAAACCTCAATTTAATGAAAATAATGTTCTTAAATACAGATATGATAAATTATCAAGTTTTGAAGGTGGTAATGAATACCTTTACTTTGATACAAAAGACTTAAGAATAAATGGAGTAAATACAAGTTTTATAAACTTAGAGGAAATATATCATGNTTATTTATACACAGATATCCCAAGAAAGTATAACCCTTATTCATATACTCAAGATTTAAATGGAGATTTCAAAATTAGAACAGTATTAGGAACACAAAAATCAAATATCGAAGCAGATTACAGCTGGGTATATTTTACATTAGCCGCTAGTATAGAATTACCTGAAACTAAAATATACGTTCTAGGAAATTTTAATAATTACGAACCAAGTGAAGAAAGTTTGATGGTTTATAATAAATCACTTGAGGCATATGAAGCAAAAATTTTGTTAAAACAAGGTTTCTATAATTACAAATATGTTGGAAAAACAATATCAGGTTGGGATTTGAANCTCATTTCAGGAAATTATTTTCAAACAGAAAACAATTANAAAGTTTTAGTCTACTACAGACCACCTGGAGAAATTTATGATCAATTGATAGGTATTGGAGAATTTAACTCAGAAAAAATTTTNAATTAATTCATCNATANGNTATNTTNANATANAAGCTNGAANTNAAAATAGAAATAATTATTCTCAATTGCATACATTTGAAAAAAAATACTTATGAACAATAGCAATATTAATATTCCNTATCCANCTAATGANCCAATTTTAGATTATGCTCCAGGNAGTNNTGAAAGANNTTCNGTNTTNAAAACTTATGATNAATTNTANAANAAAAAANCNACAGTTTTTTTAAAAATNAATGGTAAGAANNTNAAAGGNGANTCNACAAAAAAAATGACNCCTCCTCATGATCACAAACATCAATTAGGAGAATATCATATTGCNAATAAAAATCANGTTAACGAGTGCTATTNNAAGTGCTTTAAATGCNANAANTAAATGGAGTAAAATGCACTGGACAAGGAGAGCCTCGATATTTTTAAAAGCTGCAGATCTATTGGCTGGNCCCTACAGAGATAAGATTAATGCTGCAACAATGATNGCNCANTCAAAAACAGTTCATCAGGCCGAAATAGATGCTGCATGTGAATTAATTGATTTCTTAAGGTTTAATGCTTACTACATGCAAGAAATTTATCAAAATCAACCAGAAAGTAGCCCCGGGATGTGGAATCAACTACACTATCGACCACTAGAAGGCTTTATATATTCTATTTCACCTTTTAATTTTACTGCAATATCAGGTAATTTGTCAGCTAGTGCAGCANTAATGGGNAATGTTGTGGTTTGGAAACCTAGTGATCATCAAATTTTTTCTGCACAAGTAGTAATGGAAGTTTTTGAAGCAGCAGGCTTGCCCGACGGNGTAATCAATATGGTAATGGGAGATCCAGAGATGATAACAAATACTATATTGGCCTCTGAAAATTTTGCTGGAGTGCATTATACTGGTTCCACATTTGTTTTTCAAGATATTTGGAAAAAAATTGGATCAAATATTTCAAATTATAAAACTTATCCCAAAATTGTTGGTGAAACAGGAGGAAAAGACTTCATAATAGCTCATCCTACTGCAAATATCAAAGAAGTAGCAACAGCTATTGTTAGAGGTGCTTTTGAATACCAAGGTCAAAAATGTTCTGCTGCNTCGAGAGTTTATCTTCCTAAATCTACAATTAAAAAAATTCTATCTGAAGTAAAACGTCAATTAGATACAATTAAAATNGGTCCACCTAATGACCTAAAAAATTATGTAACTGCAGTTATTCATGAAGAAGCATTTGATAGAATTGTAGACTCAATTGAAAAAGTTAAATCAGATACTGATGCTGAAATTTATTGCGGAGGCGAATACGATAAAAGTATTGGATATTTTATTTCACCTACNGTNGTTACTACTTNNAATCCAAATTATTTTTCTATGGAAAAAGAATTATTTGGACCANTAGTTACANTTTACACCTATGATGATAAAAAATGGAAGGAAACACTANAGTTGGTTGATGAAACATCCATATATGCTCTTACAGGTGCTGTTTTTTCTGAAGATCGTTATGCTATGGATGAAGCCATAACTGCACTTGAAAATTGTGCAGGTAACTTCTATTTAAACGACAAACCAACAGGTGCAGTAGTTGGACAACAACCTTTTGGAGGAGCAAGAGCTTCTGGAACAAATGACAAAGCAGGTTCAGTATTTAATCTTTTAAGNTGGGTATCTCCNAGAATGATAAAAGAAAATTTTATACCTGTAACGGATTATAAATATCCTTTCTTGAAAGAAAACTAATTAAAAGGTANNTATACAATTTTTTTTGTTTTAAAAAACTGGGTTTCAAAATAATTTGAAAGATTAACTTGTTTTGCTTCTGAAAAATTTGACAACTCCTTACTTAGATCCCCACCTTTTAGNGAAATAATACCATTCTTAATATTATTAAAAGATTTTAATTTAATATTTTTTGAAACAATAGGAACAAATCTTTCCATCCTCATCACTGCCCTACTNACAACAAAATCTACCTTTTGATNATANTCTTCTGCTCTAACTTTTAGCGCAATTATATTTTTTAAACCTAGGGCTTTAGTAATCTTAATNACAGCATCTATTTTTTTACCAATACTATCAATTAAATAAAATTTTACATTTGGAAAAACAATGGACAATGGTATTCCAGGAAATCCTCCACCTGTTCCTACATCCAAAATCTCTGTTTTATTCTTAAATTTTTGAAATTTAGCAATTCCTAGAGAATGGATAATGTGTCTTTCAAATAAAAAATCAATATCTTTTCTTGAAACTAAATTAATTTTAGNATTTAAGTTCTTAAATAAAATATTTAGTTGAGAAAACTGTTCAATTTGTTCATAAGATAGATGTGGAAAATATTGCTCTAGAAGATCCAAAATATTATTTTTAACAAAAATATAAATGAGGTTTGAACCTGTCTAATTTANACAACTTTTTTTATGGAGATTTTATCAAATAGAATTAACACCTTGCCGGTNTCTGCCACACTTGAAATGGCAGCTAAAGCCAGAAATTTGAAAGAGAAAGGAGTNGATATAATTGGATTAAGTTTGGGAGAACCAGACTTTAATACTCCAGAGTTCATAAAAGAAGCAGCCATNAATGCTGTTAAGGATAATTACAATTCCTATTCCCCAGTTGACGGATATATTGATGTAAAAAAATCAATTCAAAATAAATTTAAAAGAGATAATAATTTAGCTTATAATCTAGACCAAATTGTCGTTTCTACTGGAGCAAAACAATCAATAGCAAATGTTTGTATGGTTCTTCTCAACCCAGGTGATGANGTTATCCTTCCAGCACCATATTGGGTAAGCTACTCTGCAATAACCACTTTATCTGAAGCAAAACCAGTTGTAATTCCTTCTTCTATTGATGTTGATTTTAAAATAACCCCTAAACAACTTGAGAATTCAATTTCATCAAAAACTAAACTGATAATATTTAATTCTCCGAATAATCCAAGTGGATCAATATACTCTGAATCTGAGTACAGAGAACTTGCAGATGTCTTAAAAAAATACCCTAACATATACGTGATCTCTGATGAGATATATGAACATATAAGTTATGGTAGCAAAATTTTTAGTTTTGCATCTGTAAAAGAAATGTATGATAGAACAATTACTGTTAATGGTCTTGCAAAAGCATTCGCAATGACTGGATGGAGAATAGGTTACATAGGTGCGCCAAGTTGGATTGCGAAAGCATGTAATAAAATGCAAGGGCAGATTACCAGTGGAGCTAACTGTATAGCGCAAAGAGCAACGATAGCTGCTTTGGATGCTCCTGTTAGTAAAATAAAATACATGGTGGACGAATTCAAAAACAGAAGGGAACTAATAATAGGTTTATTGGAAAAAATTAATGGTTTTAAAATAAATAAACCTGAAGGAGCATTTTATATTTTTCCTGATATCTCATCATATTTTGGAAAAATTATAAATGGAAAAAAAATTAACAACGCAACAGATTTTTCACTTTTTCTACTAGAGAATGCTCATGTAGCTACTGTTAGCGGAAATGCTTTTGGAGACCCTAACTGTATTAGAATATCATATGCTGCATCCCAAGAACAAATAAAAAAGGCTTGTAGTCGAATTAAAGACTCCCTTCAATACTAATTTTTGTATATATTCTGTTGATGGTTAATTGACTCTTGATGAATTGCTTTGAATATTCTTAAAATAAATTCTTCACTTAATTTTCTTTCTTGACCATCAAGAATCATTTTTCCCAAAATCTCGTTCCATCTTTTATTTTGAAGAACAGCTACATTTTTTGATTTTTTGAGTTCACCAATATCTTCAGCAACTTGCATTCTATCTCTAAGTAAATCCAATAATGATTGATCAATAACATCAATTTTTGCTCTTAGATTTTTTAAATCATTCTGATAATTCTCCTCTGTTGTAGTTAACTCTCTAATTTTCCAATCCTTCATAAACTGAATAAGAGTTTCAGGGGTTATTTGCTGTTTAGCGTCACTCCAAGCATTATCGGGATCATTATGAGACTCAACCATCAATCCATCAAAATTTAAGTCTAACGCTCGTTGACTTATATCAAATATAAGATCTCTTCTACCACATATATGAGATGGATCGCATATAATTGGCAGATCAGGAAATTTATTTTGTAATTCAATTGCAATTTGCCATTCAGGGTTATTTCTGTATTGAGATTTTCCAGATGTAGAAAACCCACGATGTATAACCCCAAGTTTTTTAATCTCCGATTTGTATAATCTTTCAATCCCTCCTAGCCATAGGTCTAGGTCAGGATTTACCGGGTTTTTAATTAAAACTATTTTATCAGTTCCCTTTAAAGCATCAGCAATTTCTTGAACAATAAATGGGCTAACAGTTGACCTAGCTCCAATCCATAAAATATCAATATCAGCATCTAATGCGAGCTTACAATGATTGGCATTTGCTACTTCTGTAGCTGTAAGTAAACCAGTTTGTTCTTTTACTTTTTTTAACCATTTTAATCCAATCGCCCCAACACCTTCAAAGTTACCTGGACGAGTTCTAGGTTTCCAAATTCCTGCTCTAAATGCGGAAACATCAGAGTTTTTGAGTTCATGAGCAATTTTTAATACTTGATCTTCAGTTTCTGCGCTACATGGTCCGCCTATGACCAGTGGATGGTCTAGATTTAGATCTGTTAACCATGATTTTAAACTATTATCATTTTTCATATCAATACTTTTACTAGTTTTTAATTTCCTTTAAAATACCTTTTATAGCATTCGTTTTTTCAATAATCTTGTGTATCTCTTTATGTTTTTTTTTCTCAAGGAGACTTTTAAATTTTTCTAAATTAGAAAGATAATGAGTTAATGTCTCCAAAACATTTTTTTCATTTTCTTCAAAAATTGAACTCCATGTTTCAGGAGAACTTTTTGCTAATCTAACAGTAGAGGCAAAACCACTTCCGGCCATCGCAAAGATAGCTGATTCATCTTTTTCCTTTTCTAAAACGGTTTGTCCTAAAATAATTGACGATATGTGAGAAAGATGTGATACGTAAGCAATATGTTTATCATGATCAATTGGTGTCATTTCTTTTATTATCATACCAATTTTTTTAAACCATTCTAAAGCCCAGTTTAAGTGATTTGAATCAGTTTTTTTTGATTCACAAATTATTTGAACCTTACCATTAAATAAATTTTCCTTCGAAGCTAATGGTCCTGAAAATTCTGTTCCTGCTATAGGATGTGTGGCCAAAAACTGAGACCTTTTAGGGTGATTGGAAACAACTTGACATATATTAGCTTTAGTAGATCCAAAATCAACAACAAGTGTTTTTGAACTTACTAAATCAAGAATTTCTGGAAGTTGTTTTGAAATTTCTTTAACGGGAACTGTAAGAAAAATAACATCTAAATTATTATATTCTTTTTTGGAAATTATTTCATCTATTAAATCTGCATCTAAAGAAAGTTTTAAATTAACTTTAGAGGAATCATTACCGAAAACTTTAACATCTTTAATTGTTTTTTTTAATTCAATAGCTAGAGAGCCTCCAATTAGTCCAATACCAATAATTCCTATTTTCATTATTATAATCTATTTAATGCCTCATTCAAAAGTTTTGTTTTTGTACATAAAGAAATTCTTATGTACCTATTACCCATAGACCCAAAAATTTTACCAGGAGTAATAAAAATATTTTTTTTATAGAGTAATTCATCTACTAATAAATCAACATTATCAATATTTTCTGGGATCCTAGCCCAAACAAAAAGACCTACAGAATTTTTATTGTAGGTAGTATTTAATTTATCAGCGATTTTCCATGCTATCTCTCTTCTATCATTATAAATTTTATTTAACTTAATAAACCACTCACTGCTTTGGCCTAGAGCTGTAATTGCTCCTTTTTGAATACCATAAAACATTCCAGAATCAACATTTGACTTAACNTTTAATACAGATTTAATATTGGAAGATTTACCNAATAACATACCAACGCGCCATCCAGCCATGTTAAATGATTTACTNAATGAATTTAGTTCCATTCCAACATCNAATGCTCCATTATATGATAAAAAACTTGTAGGTTTTTTGGTTAAAATAAAACTATAAGGATTATCATTAATAATTAAGATATTATTCCTTTTAGCAAATAAAATTATTTCTTTAAAAAATTTATCATTTGCCTCAGACCCAGAGGGCATATGTGGATAATTTAACCACATTAGTTTAACTTTTGATATATCTGATTTATTTAACTTATTTAGATCAGGTAACCATCCTTTTGATTCTTCTAATTCATAAGGTATTGGTTCAGCATCCAATAACCTTGCAACGGAGGAATACGTTGGGTATCCTGGGTCAGGAATTAAAACTTTGTCTCCTGGATTTAAAAAAGCCATACTGATATGCATAATACCTTCCTTAGAGCCAATTAAAGGAAGGATTTGCTCATCGGGTTTAAGCTCAACATTATAATGAGTAAAATAAAATGATGAGATAGCTTTTCTTAATTCAGGAATACCTTGATAACTCTGATATTGATGAGCAGATGGGTCACTCAAACTCTCTGATAATGATTTCGTAACATTTTCAGAGGGAGACAAATCTGGACTACCAATCCCAAGATTTATAATTGGTTTTCCAGATTTTTTCAATAAGTNNACTTCTCTTAATTTTTTTGAGAAGTAATATTCTTGAACACTATTTAATCTGTTTGCAATCATATTTTATTTTCCAGTTAAATATTTACCTAAAATCTTCATTTCCATTGTCATAATTTNCAGAATGGATTGGGCTTTTTCAAAAAAAGAAGACGAATCAAATGTTAAATCAACAAAAAATGAATATTTTCCTGGGGTTTCAATCACAGGTAGAGATTGAATTTTTGTTAAGTTCAATTTACAGTCACTCATAACATTAAGTATGTTAGCTAGACTTCCTCGTTTATGATCAAGAATAAATTTTAAGGATACTTTATTGTAATTTTTTTTAATCAAAGAAATATCTTTTTGAATTATNACAAACCGAGTAACATTATTTTTTATTGTTTGAATTGATTTCTTGATTACATTTAAACTATATAAATCAGAAGCCTCAATGCTGGCAATTGCTCCTCTATTTTTAATTTTTTTATCGNAAATCTCCTTAGCAGATTTAGCTGTATCATCTGATTCAACAAGCTTTATCTTCGGATAATTTGAGAAAAANTCTTTACACTGAAGTAATGCCATTGGATGTGAATAAACCTCATGAATATCACTCATGCTTTGGTTTGGAAGGGCTAAAAGTGAATGCTTAATTTGATGATAATATTCACCAATAATATTTAGATTGTTTTGATCTATTAGTGCGTAATTTGGAAGTATAGATCCTGCAATCGAATTTTCAATTGCCATAACTCCTTTTACTGTGTTATTCTCAATGACCGATTCTACAAGTTCATCAAAAGAAGTGCAACAATTAATATTAATTTTNTCATCAAAATATTCAAGAGCAACAGCGTGATGAAAAGAACCTTCTATTCCTTGAATCGATATTTTATTATTATTTTCCAGCATAATTTAAAAAAAAAGTCCTGAATAATTCAGGACCGCATATAAATTTTAATATTACATAGCCCCTTATACCTCCGTAAAGAAGTAAAAGAAGTTATTTAAATAAGAAAAAATGTATTTCATTTTTTAATTTCTGATACAAATTTAAAATCACTTTTNAAATAAACAAATTTTTAGATCATATATTAGTGGATAAAAATTNGATAATTAAAATTTTATCAATAAGAATATATTATCAATTAAGAAGTTAAATGAGTTTGATTATTGAAAATATTAATAAAAGCTACGAAAAAAAGAAAGTTTTGTCAAATTTGACATTTAGCTGCGAAAGGGGTGAAATTATTGGACTACTTGGACTTAATGGAGCTGGTAAAACCACTTTAATTAAAATTTTAACAGGTATTAACCTAAATTGGAAAGGAAAAATTTCATTCAATGGAATAGATTTTAGAAAAAATATTAGAANTATTCAAAGAATAACTGGTTATCTTCCAGAAAACAACCAACTTTACAATGATTTTTATGTTTATGAATATTTTAATTTTATNTCAAGTTTATACAAATTAAAAAANAGAAATATTAGCGATATAATTTCTATTGCAGGTTTAGACAATTTTTACAATAGTAAAATTAGTTCCCTTTCAAAGGGCTACAAGCAGAGGATTGGACTTNCTGCGGCGATTATTCATGATCCGGAAATTTTAATTTTAGATGAACCAATGACTGGATTAGACCCAAACCAAATAATAGAAACACGAAACTTTTTAAAAAAAATAAGTAAAAACAAAATTATTATACTTTCAACTCATATTTTACAGGAGGTAAAAGCTTTATGTAACAGATTTATTATACTTAATCAAGGAAAAATATATTTTGATTCATCAATTCAGAAAAATAAAGTAAANTCTATTGAAAGAATATTTAAAAATCTTTGAAAAATTAAATTTTTTCTCCATTTAAATAAACTGAATAATTAATTTTAGATGTCTTTTCAAGTGTCTTAGACACAGAACAATATTTATCAAATGATAAATCTACAGCTCTCAGAGCTTTTTCTGGTTTAAAATCTCCTTCTAANAAGACNTCAACATTTATAGTATGAAATAAAGCTGGAATCTCCTGTTCATTTCTTTCTCCATTTACCCTCATCCTTACAGATGTTGGATTAATTTTTTGTTTATTCAAAATAGCTACAATATCTATACTACTGCATCCAGCAAGCCCCATTAATAATAGTTCCATTGGACTAATTCCCTTGACACTTCCAGTTTTTTTTGATTTGTTATCCAACAAAACCCTGTGTCCATTTGAGTTGGCAACCTCAAACAAATAGTCATTATTTATTCTTTCCAATTCAATATTCATAATTTTACTTATTTAAAAATTTTTTCTAATATAATTTTCAACTGATCATTTTCTATCAAAAATGCGTCATGACCGTGAATAGATTTAATTTCGGAAAATGTACATTTTTTTTTATTCTTTTTTAATTTTTTAAAAGTAATTTTATCTTCATCNGCTAAAAACAATAAGTCAGAATCTACAGAAATTATATGAATTTGAGCAGAAATAGGTTTAACTATTTCATCAAAACTTTTGTCATATCTTAAAATATTTATTCTTCCAAGTAAATGATTAACAGTTAAATATCCATTTAAAGAAAATCTATCATTAAGAGCTTGACCATGGTGTAAAAGCCAACTCTCAACATTAAACAATTTACTTTCCTTTTTTATACTTCTATTAAATCTACTAGTAAAAGATCCAGGTGTCCTGTACATCAACATAGCATGCATTCTAGCATCCTTAATTGGTTGACTTGAATTCATTAATATTTTTTTTTGAACAAATGTATTTGCAATTAACCAATCAGTAGATTTCCAATCTGAAGCAATTGGGATTAAATTTTTACAAATTTTAGGAGAAATTGCAACCATTTCCCATGATATACCCCCACCAATTGAACCTCCAATTATAGCATGGAGGTTATTTATTTTTAGTTTTTTTAAGCCCTTTAAAAATAGTATAGCAATATGTCCAGCATGAATCTCATTTAAATTTTTCCACTCATAGACATCAATTCCATTTCCAGGAATATTAAAAGAAATAATCGTATATTTCCTTGAGTCAATTACTTTATTTTTACCTACGATTTCATTCCACCATCCATATTCTCCTGAAAAAAAAGCATTTGCTGTCAAAGGATGATTTATCAATACAATAGGTGCAGTCCCGATTTTAGGTCCTTTGAGGTAATATGTTAGAGGAATTTTTTGATTTTCCTCCAACATATTAACTTCAACAGATTTTAGCTCCTTATAATTCAATATTTATAATTATTTTATTGCTTGGTCTAAATCTTTAATCAAATCCTCAACGTTTTCAAGACCAATAGATAATCGAATTAAATCATCAGTAACACCAGTGTGTTTTTGTTCTTCAGGTGATAATTGAGAATGAGTAGTACTAGCTGGGTGTATAATTAAAGATTTCGAATCACCAATATTAGCAAGAAGTGAAAATATTTTTGTGTCATCTGCCACCTTTTTTCCAGCATTGAAACCTCCTTTAAGACCAAATGTTACGATTCCACTTTGACCTTTTATTAAATATTTTTTTGCAAGATTATTATACTTACTAGAAGATAATCCGGGATAATTTACCCATGATACGTTATCGTTGTTCTCCAACCATTTTGAGATTTTAAGTGCATTTTCAGAATGTTGTCTCATTCTGATAGGCAGCGTTTCAAGGCCCTGTAAAATTTGAAAACTATTAAAAGGACTTGCTGCAGCTCCTAAATCTCTTAAACCTTCAACTCTAATCCTTGCTATTAATGCCGCTGGACCAAGCGCTTCATGATAATTAAGTCCATGATAACTGGGTGATGGTTCATTTAATTCAGGAAATAATCCATTACCATAGTCAAAAGTACCAGCATCAATTATTATCCCCCCTAATGCAGTACCGTTTCCATTAATGTACTTTGTTGTTGAGTGAATAACGATGTTAGCACCGAATTTTATTGGGTTAAGCAAATACGGTGTGGCAACAGTATTATCTACAATAAAAGGAACTTTTGCCTCTTTTGCCAAAATTGAAATTGACTCTAAATCGACAACATCAAGTTTTGGATTTCCAAGGGACTCAGCATAAAAAGCCCTTGTATTTTTCTTGACTGCAGACTTAAAATTATTTGGATCATCTGGATCAACAAAAGTAGTTGAAATTCCAAGTCTCGGAAGTGTATTACTTAACATATTATATGTTCCACCATAAAGACTGTTAGATGCTACAATGTGATCACCTGATTTTAGTAACATTAAAAGAGTAGTTGATATTGCAGAAGTTCCAGATGCTGTTGATACTGCACCAATTCCCCCTTCTAGACTAGCTAATCTTTGTTCTAAAATATCATTTGTTGGATTATTTAACCTAGTATAAATATAACCNGGTTCAGCTAAAGAAAATAATTTAGCTGCATGATCAGAATTTTTAAACTCATATGAAGTTGACTGATATATTGGAACTGCTCTAGTTCCNTCTGTTTTTTTNGTTTCATGTCCTACATGAAGTGTNTTNGTTTCTATTTTATAACTCATAATTTAAATTTTTNTTTAATAATTTTAACATAATCTAATTTTTCCCAAGTGAATAACTCCACTTGTTTTGTGACTCTTCCACTATATGGGGAGTCAAAAGTTTTATTAATNTTTAAGGGCTNTCGCCCCATATGACCATANGCTGCAGTTTCAGAATATATTGGNTTTCTTANTTTTANNCTNTCCTCAATACCAAAAGGNGTTAAATCAAATATTGATGANATTTTTTNTGANATCTCNNAATCTGANAAATTTACTTTTGATTTNCCAAANGTATTNACCATTATNGATGTTGGAGATGAAACCCCNATTGCATAACTTAATTGAATNGTNATNTNATCTGAAACACCAGCAGCAACAATATTTTTTGCAATATGNCTAGCAGCATATGCTGCTGATCTGTCAACCTTACTTGGATCCTTGCCACTAAAAGCTCCTCCACCATGCCCCCCTTTACCTCCATAAGTATCAATAATTATCTTTCGACCAGTTAAACCTGTATCTCCGTGAGGGCCACCANTAACAAATTTACCNGTTGGATTTATATGATACTTGATAGAATTATTCATAAGAGAACTAATATGCTGAGGCTGACTTTCAAAAACCNTTGGAATTACNATGTTGATAATATCTGACTTAATTTTTAAAAGCATTTTATCATCCTCATCAAAAGGATCATGTTGTGTTGATACAACTATAGTATCAATTCTAANTGGTATATTGTTGTCATCATACTCTATNGTTACTTGAGATTTTGCATCAGGTCTTAAATATTTTATATCCTTATTTTCTCTTCTGAAATCAGCTAAAGTTTTTAAGATTTGGTTGGATAAATCTAAAGCTAAGGGCATGTAATTATCTGTTTCANTACATGCATAACCAAACATAATTCCTTGATCTCCAGCACCTTGATTCTTTTTTTCATCTTTGACAACNCCTTGATTTATATCCTCAGATTGCTCATGNATTAGTGACANTACCCCACAAGAATCTCCACTAAATTGGTATTCTCCTTTTGTATATCCGATTTTATTTATTGTTTTTCTTGCGATATCTTGAAGGTCTATATATGTGTTACTTTTTATCTCACCAGCTAAAATAACCTGACCGGTAGTAACTAAAGTTTCACATGCAACTTTACTCTGTGGATCAAATGCAAGNAAGTTATCTAAAATAGAATCTGAAATTTGATCAGCTATCTTATCGGGATGACCTTCGCTTACTGANTCTGATGTAAAAAAATTTGACATAAAAAGTTGCTTTCAGNAAGGATTTAATTCAATGTAACATGGAAAGCAACACTGCTTTAGCANTTTTTTTATGAGGTTGCAATCAGTCAAATCCTTCCTCTTAANANTTTGTAAAATTAGTATTAATTTTTTTAAATACAAAATTGATTTTTTGTAAATTTCGCAATTGTATTANGTCTGCATTTTGCAGAAGTGTAAAATTTATATTTATCTAACTCTAAAAAAAACTTTAAAATGCAAGTATCTGTTGCTGGAAATATAGGTGCTGGGAAAACCAGTTTGACGAAGCTTCTTGCCAATCATTACAAATGGCAGGCTCACTATGAAGACGTAATTGATAATCCTTATCTTGATGATTTCTATAATCACATGGAGAGATGGTCATTCAATCTTCAAATATATTTTCTAAAAAGTAGGTTTGAACAACTTATTGAAATTGGAAGGTCTAATAANCATGTAATCCAAGATAGAACAATTTATGAGGATGCATTTATTTTTGCCCCTAATCTTCATTCAATGGGTCTAATGAACCAAAGAGACTTTAAAAACTATCTATCACTTTTTGAGCTAATGGAAGATACAGTTTCATCTCCNGATTTATTAATTTACATCAGAAACTCTATTCCTAACTTAGTAAATAAGATTCATAAAAGGGGTCGTGAATATGAAAANACAATAAGTATAGAATATCTTAGTAGGCTTAACGAAAGATATGAGGCCTGGATTTCTACATATGATAAGGGAAAACTGTTAATAATTGATGCAAATGATCTTGATTTTGTANATAATAAACAGGACTTAAATTTCATAATAAAAAAAATTGATAANGAATTATCAAAGTAACATTGAAAATTAAGAATCAATATCTATAATTTGATTGATTTCAGGAGTAATATTTTCAACTGCGCTCATTACATTTTTTTGATTTCCAGAAATTTTAACCTCAATTAATAACTCTTTTGTTTTTTCATTTTCAGCCTTAATTTCAACTGAGTATTCTTTCTTTTTATTCTCCTGAATTTTAATCTCAAGATTTTCATTATTAAAATCCAACAAGGCTGATTCAGAATCATGATTACCCAATATAGGGGCTATTACTAGTCCAACTAAGCATGTTAATTTGATTAATATATTCATTGATGGTCCAGAAGTGTCTTTAAATGGATCTCCAACTGTATCTCCGGTGACTGCAGCTTTGTGAGCATCAGAGCCTTTGTACGTCATTTCACCATTAATTTCAACTCCGGCTTCAAATGATTTCTTAGCGTTATCCCATGCTCCACCAGAATTATTTTGGAAAATGGCCCACATAACACCACTAACACAAACTCCAGCCATATATCCACCAAGTGGCTCAGCTCCAAACATCAACCCTATGATAATTGGTGTTATTATGGTTATTAATCCAGGTAATAACATCTCTTTTAAAGCAGCCTTGGTTGATATATCTACACATTTAGCATATTCTGGGGTACCGGTGCCTTCCATTATTCCGGGGATTTCCCTGAATTGTCTACGAACCTCTTCAACCATTTCCATTGCAGCTTTTCCAACTGACTGCATTGCTAACGCTGAAAAGACAACTGGAATCATTCCTCCAACAAAAAGCATTGATAAAACATCTGCCTTAAAAATATTTATACCATTAATACCAGTAAATGTGACATATGCTGCAAATAAAGCCAAAGCTGTTAGAGCAGCAGAAGCAATTGCAAAACCCTTACCCACAGCTGCCGTAGTGTTGCCTACAGAGTCCAAAATATCTGTTCTTTCCCTAACTTCTTTTGGGAGCTCACTCATCTCAGCAACACCCCCAGCATTATCAGCTATGGGACCAAAAGCATCAATTGCTAACTGCATTGCTGTTGTGGCCATCATAGCAGATGCAGCAAGAGCAACGCCATAAAAACCAGCTAAAGTATATGATCCATAAATTGCAGCCGCAAAAAGAATTACTGAGGAAAATGTAGATTTCATTCCAACTGCTAAACCAGCGATTATATTTGTAGCAGCACCAGTGGAGCTATTTCTCACAATTTCAAGCACTGGTTTTTTTCCTAGGCTAGTATAAAAAGCTGTAACTATTGATATTAGAGCACCAACAGAAAGCCCAATACATGCTGATCCAAAAACATTAATCGAGGAAACTTTTTTATATCCCTCTCCAAAAAACATCATATTAATTTCAGAAGGTAGCATCCATTCAATTAGAAAATATGATGTTATCAGTGTAATAATTATTGAAATCCAATTACCCAGATCTAATGCATTTTGGACTTTCGGCTCCTTGGAGGAATTATCTTTTATTCTTACAAAAAAAGTACCAATAATTGATGCCAAAATTCCAAATCCAGCAATTACTACAGGAAGCAGTACAGGCCCCATGTTATTAAATTGATCAGTAAATTGATTTTCTGTTGACATATCGCGAATGACATAGTTTCCAAGTACCATTGCAGCTAAAACTGTTGCAACATATGATCCAAATAGATCTGCACCCATACCGGCCACATCGCCAACATTATCACCTACGTTATCAGCAATTGTTGCAGGGTTTCTAGGGTCATCTTCTGGGATTCCGGCTTCAACTTTACCTACTAAATCCGCACCAACATCTGCTGCTTTTGTGTAAATACCCCCACCAACTCTAGCAAATAATGCAATGGATTCAGCACCCAAAGAGAACCCAGCAAGTGTCTCCAAAACTACTGTCATCTCAATGTAAAATGAATCCATACCAATAATAAACTGGCTTACAAAAAACAGGAATAAAGTAGTTAATCCAAAAACAGCTAGTCCGGCAACTCCAAGCCCCATAACAGTTCCACCTCCAAATGACACCTGTAAAGCTTTTGGCAAACTTGATTTAGCAGCCTCGGCAGTTCTTGCATTAGCCTCTGTAGCAATGCGCATACCAATATTTCCAGCAAGGGCTGAGAAAACAGCACCAATTATAAAAGCCGGAACAATCATCCAACTTGTTGAAGCTACATTAAGAGAAATTCCAAATAAAGCAATTGAGGCAATAATAACAAATACAAACAGTAATCGGTATTCAGCATTTAAAAACGCTAATGCGCCTTGTTTAATAGAACCTGATATATCTTGCATTCTCTTGTTTCCTGGATCTTGCTTTCTAACCCACAAAGCTTTTATATACATAAAGACGAGTCCCAAAAGAGACAAAATTAGTGGGATATAAATTATTTTCGATTCCATAAAATTTATTATTTGGTTTAGCGCGTAAAAATAGTAAATCCCTTCCAAATAGATAAAAGTATTTTAACTATTATAATAAATTACTTTTTTTACTGATTTTATGACATCTTCATAATTGGGAAGCCATTCCTTTAGTAGAACTGGCGAGTATGGTGCTGGGGTATCTGCCGTATTGATTTTTTCTACAGGAGCATCCAAAAAATCAAAGATTTGGTTTTGGACTTGATATGTAATTTCAGTTGATATGTTCCCAAAAGGCCATGATTCCTCTACAACAACTAATCTATTTGTTTTTTTCACAGATTCAAATATAGCATCATGATCAATTGGTCTAATTGTCCTTAAATCAATAATTTCACAATCAATGTTATCTTTAATTAGAATTTCTGCGGCTTTATATACATCCTTTATGATTTTTCCATAGGAAACTATTGTCACATCTTTCCCAGATCTTTTAATGTCAGATACTCCAATTGGAATTATATATTCTCCCTCGGGAACTTCTCCTTTGTCACCATACATTTGCTCAGACTCCATAAAAATTACTGGATCATCATCTCTAATTGCTGATTTTAATAAACCCTTAGCATCATATGGATTTGATGGAACTACTACTTTCAAACCAGGGGTATTTGCAAACCAATTGTCAAATGCTTGAGAATGAGTAGCTCCAAGTTGGCCTGCTGACCCTGTTGGCCCTCTAAAAACTATGGGACACGGGAATTGGCCCCCAGACATTTGTCTGATTTTTGCGGCATTATTTATAATTTGATCTATTCCGACTAAGGCAAAATTAAATGTCATGTATTCAATAATAGGTCTTGCGCCTGTCATTGTGGACCCGACTCCTATTCCTGAAAATCCAGCTTCAGAAATTGGAGTATCAATAATTCTTTTTTCTCCGAATTCTTCTAACATGCCTTTTGATGCTTTGTAAGCTCCATTATATTCTGCTACCTCTTCACCCATTAAATATATGGTAGAGTCTCTTCTCATTTCTTCGGACATTGCCTCTGCGATAGCTTCTCTAAATTGTATAGTTTTCATTAAAAAAATTAAGTAAACAAATTTAATAATTTCATTCTGATTAAAATCTGAATCATTAATACTTTTTTAACAAACAAAAATTAAAATTATTAGATTAATTTGCGATATTAAACAAGCTTTTATTATTGTTAACAAAATCAAAAGTAAAAATGAAATTAATTCAGCTCAAAATCAAGGGGATTTCATACAGTGAAAATCAATCTGGAGCATATGCTCTTATTTTAGCAGATGAAAATGAAAAAAGAAAACTTCCTATTATAATCGGAGGATTCGAAGCTCAGGCTATAGCATTAGAATTAGAAAAAGAAATCAAACCACCGAGACCCTTAACTCATGATTTATTTAAGAATTTTGCTGATAAATATAAAATAGTTGTAAAAAAAATTATAATTCACAAGCTCATTGACGGAGTTTTCTACTCAAATATGATATGTGAAAATAATCATTCAGAATTATCAATTGATGCAAGAACATCAGATGCAATTGCAATTGCTCTTAGGTTCAAAGCTCCAATATATATACATGATTCAATACTTAAAACTGCTGGCTTTAAAGCTAGTATTGAAAACAAAAACAAAAAAAATATTTCTGCAGATGATTTAGTAAAAGACATAATAACCAACACTGACGACAAAAATCTAACGGACGAACTAGAAAGTTTATCTTTATCAAAATTAAAAAGTTTATTGAAGAAACTGGTTACTTCAGAACAATACGAGAAAGCCGCAAAAATTCGTGACGTTATATCAAAGAGAAATAAATAAAATCTGTTCATTTTATCTTAATAAATCTTTGANTTTTTGATTTATTCAGAAAAACATTCAATGTATATTTAATAAAAATTTTTTCAATGCATCAGTATCTTAAACTAATTAGTCACATACAATCAAATGGGATTGAAAAAACCGATAGAACAGGAACAGGAACAAAAAGTATTTTTGGATACCAAATGAGGTTTAATCTTAATGACGGATTTCCATTAGTCACAACTAAAAAGATTCACATAAAATCTGTTATTCATGAATTATTATGGTTTATTAAGGGAGATACAAATATTGAATACCTTCAAAAAAATGGAGTTAGAATTTGGAATGAATGGGCTGATGAAAATGGTAATTTAGGTCCTGTTTATGGTCATCAATGGCGAAATTGGAATAGCCAGGGTATAGATCAACTAAAAGATATGATAAATACAATTAACTCTAACCCTGATAGCAGAAGGATTATAGTAAATGCATGGAATCCTGGTGTTCTTCCAGACACCTCAATTTCCTTTTCAGCCAATGTAGCTAACAAAAAAGCTGCTCTTCCACCGTGTCATACTTTTTTTCAATGTTATTTGGCTGATGGTAAACTTTCATTACAATTATATCAAAGAAGTGCAGATGTTTTCTTGGGAGTACCTTTTAATATTGCTTCATATGCTCTTTTAAATCTGATGATAGCACAAGTTACAGACAATAATCCGGGAGAATTCATCCACACCTTTGGTGACGCACACATATATTCTAATCATAAAAGGCAAATAGAAGAACAATTATCAAGGATTCCAAAAAAACTACCTAAAGTGATTTTAAATCCAGAAATAAAAAATATTTTTGACTTTACTTACGATGATATCGAAATAGTAAATTATGACCCACATCCATTAATCAAGGGTTCTGTTTCAATTTAATTTTTTAAAACTTTAATTAGTTTCTCAATATCAGAAATATTATTGTAAAAATGAACAGAAACTCTAATTCCTTCTCCCCTGATAGCAAACCTGATTCCATTTTCTGTCAGCTTTTTATGTAAATTGTCCTGTCCAGGTATATTATAAATACCTGAGTGTAATTTTCTTTTTTTAACTAAAGGATTAATTAACCCTAATTCATCCAGTTCGTCCTTAAGTAAAGAGCTTAATTCTTTTTTTCTTTTAATTAATGAATTAAAATTATTTTTTTGCAAAAAATTTATTGCAAAATTCAAAGAAGCAGCACCTGTATAATTTATATGNCCTGAATAAACTTTTTCGTATATCAATTCGGCTGANGAATTTGTTTTAAGAAAAAAATTATTTGAAAATGAAATATAGGCATTTCCAAATCCTGCTAACAGCCATTTATATCCACTACCAATGACTACATCAAAAGGAGAACTGTCAAAATCAAAAAAATCAGAACCTACAAATTGTGTAGTATCTCCTATAATTATAAGATTTGGATTTTTGGTTTTAATTTCATTTAATTTTTCAAAATCAATTTTAATACCTGATAAAAATTGAACTACAGATACAGCAAGCACTGAATAAGATTTTTTTTTCAGTTGTTTTTCTATTTCAATCTCAAAATTTGGACTTATTTCAACATAATCTATTTCAAAATCTCTTTCCTTNAAGCCATTAATTAATGACTCATAATCATCTTTAATGGTTANAACTGATNCATTATTTGGAATCATATCTAANACATATCTATANCCNGTGGAAAAATTAACAGTGAAAAACGTATTTTCTATTTTAGAATTGATAAAAGATGATATGGTNTCTCTGTANNTATTTATTTTTTCNAGACTATCAATTTTAAACTTATCCCCATCATTTAAAAAATNACTNTCTATTTTTTTTCTATAGCTAAACAATTCTTTAGACATNAATCCAACGTATGCGGTNTTGAGATAAACTGATGAATTTAAAACAGGAAATAANGANCGCATATAAATTTATAATTAATTAATTTTAGATTNGCNNGTAAAAATAGATATTTGTNCATAAGTTGTNGTCGNTAAGAATAAAAACTTATGAAACTATATTTAACAAAAGATTTAAAAAAAACTTAATGAGTTATAAATCTCAACCCAAAGGAATAACAATNATTGTNGCTGCCTCTGAAAATAATGTTTTAGGAAAGAATAATAATCTTATTTGGAGAATCCCTGAAGATCTAATTCGATTTAAAAAATTAACTACAGGACATTCTGTAATTATGGGAAGAAAAACATTTGAGTCAATGCCAAAAGCCCTACCTAAAAGGAGAAATATAATAATAACAAGAAACAAAAAATATTTTGCTGAAAATGCTGAGATTTGTTATTCAATTGAAGAAGCTTTGTCCCTAGTTAAAAACGATCCACAACCATTCATTATTGGTGGTGGTCAAATATATTTACAGAGTATGGACCTTGCAAATTTGATTGAACTGACAAGAATACATCAAGATTTTGATGGAGATACATTTTTTCCAGAAATTCCAAGTAATAAATGGGAATTAATTTCAGAGGAAAAAATTTCTGCTTTAAATTCAGAAGACCTAAGCTACTCATACCTAACCTACAAAAGAAAAAAATAATGAAGGCATATATATTTCCAGGACAAGGCTCTCAATTCGTTGGAATGGGTAGAGAATTATACAAAAAAAAATTAGGTAAAAAACTTTTTGACGAATCAGATGAAATATTAGGTTTTAAAATTTCTAAAATTATGTTTGATGGTGAAAAAGAAGATTTAAAAAAAACTGAAGTCACTCAACCTTCTGTTTTTATATTTTCAGTTATTCTATCAAAATTATTAAAGCGATCGTTTCAACCAAATGCAGTAGCAGGTCACTCTCTTGGTGAGTTTTCTGCTTTGGTAGCTGCTGAAGGAATATCTTTTAGTGAAGGATTATTACTTGTAAAAAAACGCGCAGTAGCTATGCAAAAGGCTTGTGATTTAAAAAAGGGAACAATGGCTGCAGTTATTGGATTGAATGATGATCATGTCAAAAGTATTTGTGCTAAGACTTCAGGAATTGTTGTTGCGGCAAATTTTAACTGCCCAGGTCAATTGGTAATTTCTGGAGAATTAAATGCAGTTCGTAAAACCTGTGATGTTTTAGTTAAAGAAGGTGCAAAAAGAGCTCTAATATTATCTGTTGGTGGTGCATTTCATTCACCCTTAATGGTTCCTGCAAAAATAGAATTGGAGAAAGCAATAAATAATACTTCCTTCAAAAAACCTATCTGTCCAATTTATCAAAATTTTAGTTCTTTTTCAGAAACAGATCCGGGATTAATTAAAGAAAATTTAATCAATCAATTAATTAATCCTGTTAAATGGAGGCAAACAATTATAAATATGTTTTCAGATGGATTGACAAAATTTATTGAAACCGGGCCTGGAAATGTTCTTCAAGGACTAAACAGAAAAATTAATATTAAAATTAAAACAGTTCAAGCGGAAATTCAAAATTAATTTTTGTAAACACTACCATTTTTCATAACAAAAATTACATCTGTAAGAGTATTAATATTATCCAATGGGTTATCATTTGTTGCTATAATATCAGCGAAAAAACCTTTAGATATTTGACCTAAAACGTTCTCTTTATCTAAAATCAGTGCATTAGTAATCGTAGCTGATTGAATTGCTTCAGTTTCAGGCATTCCAGCCTCAACCATATAAATAAACTCCTTGGCATTTAATCCATGATCAAAAACACCTGCATCTGTTCCAAAAGAAATTCTAACTCCTTTTGAATAAGCCTTTGAAAATGTTTTTTGAATCACAGGACCAATTTTTAAAGCTTTTGGAACAATTATATCAGGATAGTAGTCTGGAATATTTGCTTTTTCCACAACACTTTTACCAGCAGTCATTGTTGGAACCAAATAAGCATTTTTTTCGATCATTAAATCCATTGTTCTTTCACTCATAAGTGTTCCATGTTCAATTGTCCTTACTCCCGCAAGGACTGCTCTGTACATACCCTCATCACCATGTGCATGAGCAGCAACATGCATTCCATAATCTTTTGCTGTATTTACAATTTCCTTGATCTCTTCAACTGTAAATTGTGGGTTTTCTCCATTTTCTGCCATACTAAGAACCCCACCTGTAGCAGTAATTTTTATCAAATCAGCTCCATTTTTGTATCTCTGCCTTACAGCTTTTTTTGCATCCTCTATTGAATTAATTACTCCATCCTTGGGTCCTGGATCCCCTATTAACTCATTTCTATATCCATTAGTTGGATCAGCGTGTCCACCAGTTGTACCTATTGCTTTTTCAGCCGTAAAAATTCTTGGACCTGAAACCTTTCCTTGATTTATTGCATTTCTAAGTGCTACATTAACTCCCCGTCCCCCAACATCTCTGACAGTAGTAAATCCAGCCATTAAAGTTCTATTAGCAAAAATTGCAGCATCATATGCTATATCTGAATCATTTAAAGTAAATTCATTTAGATATGAATTTTTGCTTGATTGTCCCTCTATATGAACATGCATGTCGATAAGACCAGGCATTACTGTCTTAGACTTAAGGTCAATTAAGTTTATATTTTTATTTTTTGGCTTTTTGAATCCTTTTTCAACTGAAAAGATTTTTTCATTTTCAATTATTATTGTTCTATTTTTTAAAATCTTTCCTGACTTTGAATCAAATAAATTCCCACAATATATATATGTATGTTGAGAATGAACCCTAATAAAAATTAAATAAAATATGATAAATAAAAACTTTTTCATTATTGCGTTTTGAACTAAACTACAAAAATTTTATTTCAAAAAAGTTATGATTTTATTACAAATAAAATTGATTTGGTCATCATTAAGTTCAGTGTGCATAGGTAAAGATATTACTGAATTGCAGAGTTTATTGGTGTTTTTAAAATCTTCATCATTAAATCTGTCATTTTGATAGGCTTTTTGTTTATGAAGAGGAATTGGGTAATATATCCCATAAGGTATATTATTTGATGTAAAATATTTTGCCAATTCATCCCTTTTTTTAAAATTTAACGATATGGTATACTGATGAAATACGTGTGAATCCTCATCCCCAATAACTTTTGGGATTTTTATATTATTGTTTTTAATCAGTAATTCTGAATATTTTGATGCTGCTATTTTTCTTGAGTTATTATATTCATCTAAAAATTTTAATTTAACATCTAGTATAGCAGCCTGAATTGAATCTAATCTAGAATTTACTCCTACAATATCATGGTGATATCTTTTGTACATTCCATGGTTTACGATTCCACGAATTTTTTTTGCTAATTCATCATCATTTGTGAAAATAGCACCTCCATCACCATAAGCTCCAAGGTTTTTGGATGGAAAAAACGATGTAGTTCCTATTCTACCAATTGTTCCGACCTTTTGTTTTTTTCCATTTGAAAACTTAAAGTTTGCACCCAAAGCTTGAGCAGCATCCTCAATAACATTTATATTATATTTTTTTGCTAGTAATATAATTTTTTCCATGTTGGCAGCTTGTCCAAACAAATGAACAGGTATAATAACCTTTGTTTTTTTTGTGATAGCTGATTCTAATGAATCAATATTTATATTAAATGAATCAATATCAACGTCAACTAAAACGGGAGTTAAATTCAATAATGAAATCACTTCTACAGTTGATGCAAAAGTAAAATCAACAGTTATAACTTCATCTCCAGGTTTCAAATCAAGACTCATCAATGAAATTTGAAGAGCATCTGTTCCATTAGCGCAAGGAATAACATTTCTTACATTAAGATATTTCTCAAGATTATTTTGAAAACTTAATACTGACGGTCCATTAATAAAAGAGGTTGAATTTATTACATCTTTTATAGCTTTATTGACCTGATTTTGAATTGAGTTATATTGACCCGCTAAGTCAACCATATTTATTTTTTTCATCTAAAAAATTTCATTCAAAATTAATTAAATCTAATAAGTTATTACAATTAGTTAAAGACTATTTCAAACAATATTTAACTAAATTTGAAAAAAAAATATTTTGAAATTTTTATATAATTCTCTTTTAAACATTGCATTAGTATGTATTTCAATTATATCTATTTTCAATAATAAATTGAAAAATTTTCTTGAAGGAAGAAAGGCAACAATGAAATTTATCAGTAATAACAGGCCTCTAGGATCAAGAGTCATATGGTTCCATTGCTCTTCTCTTGGTGAGTATGAGCAGTCGATACCTTTAATAAAAAAAATAAAAGAAAAACTCCCTAGTTATAAAATTGCTATTACTTTTTTTTCAATTTCAGGTTTTAGTAATAAACTAGANAAGCATNTGTGTGATTGGTCCGGCTATCTTCCNCTTGAAAATTCAAATAAAATTGTGAAGCTTACAAATTTCATTAATCCAAAATTGATGGTTCTTGTAAAGAATGAGTTTTGGCCTANCCTGCTTGATGTTTTACACAAAAAAAAAAATATCTGTTATTTCNGTTTCAGCCAGATTCAATCATCAACAGTTTTTTTTTCAACCCTGGGCTATTTGGTTTTTAAATAAAATAAAAACTATAAAACACTTTTATACAGTCAACCATGAATCTGAAAATCTTTTAAAAAATAAAGGAATAAAAAATTCAGAATGTGTAGGCGATATTAGAATGGATAGAGTTATTCAATTAACNTCAATCATCCAAAAAAATAAAATCATTGAGCATTTTACTAAAAATTATAAATGTTGGGTTGCAGGAAGTACATGGGAAGAAGATTATGATTTATTTATTGAATATATCAGAAAAAAAAATAGNCCAAANACAATAATAGCTCCTCATGACTGTAGCCCAAATTCTATTTTGGTATTGGAAAAGAAATTAAAAATTCCTGCTGCTAAANTTAGTTCATATTCTTTTGAAAATGATAAATCAAAAAAAGTTTTAATTATTGATTCAATAGGACACTTAAAATATATATATAAATATGCAATTTGGGCATACGTTGGTGGTGGTATGGGAAAGAAAGGATTGCACAATATTCTTGAACCTGCAGNCCATGGAATTCCAATAATTATTGGAAAAAATTATAAAAAATTTCCTGAAGCTAATGACTTAATTAAAAGTAGAGATTGTTTTTCAGTATCCACTAAAAAAGAATTCACTGATGTAATTAAACATTTATNAATTGAATCAAATTATAAAAAAATTAAAACCAAAGAATATGTGAAAAAAAATCTTGGTGCTTCAGATAAAATTTTTAATGAAATAAAATTCNTGTTGGAAGAACAATAACATTTANTAANTTTGTNNGATCTNCCAAAAAAAAAACAATGNNCAAGATTTTAAAAATCCTNTTTCTNGTAACNTTTTTACTTTTATTTTCAAAAAAAATACAAGCTCAAGATCAAGAATACCCTAAATCTTTTAGTATTTCTAAAAAACTACCAAATATTATATTCATGATAGGAGACGGGATGGGTCTTTCTCAGATTACCGCAGGAACATATTCAAACGGAAATACTAGTTCCCTGGAAGAAATGAGCTATGTAGGTCTTCAAAAAACTCATGCTCATAATAGGTTAGTTACAGACTCAGCTGCAAGTGGAACTGCCATGGCCTGTGGTGAAAAAACATTTAATGGAGTAATTGGAATTAATTCTAAAAATAAAAAGTTAGAGTCAATATTAGAATATTGNATGACAAAAGACTATAATACAGCACTTATAGCAACCTCAAGTATTGTTCATGCAACACCTGCATCATTTTATGCTAATGTCATTTCCAGAAGAGAATATGAGGACATAGCTTTACAATTAAGATTTCATGATATTAATTATTTCATTGGTGGAGGACAAAAACACTTTAACAGAAGAAAAGATAAAAGGAATCTAATTCAAGAAATGGAGGGAGAAGGATATACTATTGTTAACAATATTAATAATTTTAAAAACTCTTCATCTAATAAACTTGGATTCTTTACCTACTCAGATGAACCACCTCAAAAATCTATGGGGAGAAAACCAAGTTTAGAAATTTTAGTGGAATCCACACTTAAAAAACTAAAAACTGATAATAAGCCTTTTTTTTTGATGGTAGAATCATCACAAATTGATTGGGGAGGACACGCTAACGACTTGCCATACATAATATCTGAATTTAAAGAATTCAGTCTAGCTATCAACTCAGCCGTTGAATATGCAAAGAATGATAAAAATACATTAGTTGTTGTTACCGCCGACCATGAAACAGGCGGCCTTGCAATTAAAAAGGGAAATTTAAAGAAAAATTCTGTCTCTGGGGACTTTACTACTATTGGTCACTCAGGGAGCATGGTTCCAGTTTTCAGTTANGGAACTAATTCTGAAATTTTTTCTGGTATATANGATAATACCGCGATTTATNATAAATTTAAAACCGCGGTNNATCANANAAANTAATTAAGNANTTTTTATTTTGTTCTCATNNCATCNANAATCTCCTTTTGAAANCTTTTNTCNTCTTCNATTATCTCATAAAATTCATTAAGAAAACCNATTGTNTCNTTGTATTCNTTTTCANTATCAAATTGAGATTTATGTGATTCAACTATGGAANNCAAATTATNCTTCTTNCTAANATATAATTCTCGNGTCTCCTGCATNATNGANGTNTCNCTTTTAAAACCTCTNTACTTTCTNTCTCTAACTGAGTTNATACCGAGNGTNTCNTTTACAGTAGCGTANCTAGGATTNACAAATCCTGACATATCAAAATCATANGAGAGGGGAATTAACTTCTTNTCNATNTANAGNAATTTTGCNTTNTGCTGATAAGCAACAGATATATCTGTNTTTCCNAACATAAAGTTAAAAATNGCATTTTGNACNGAAACAGTNGCATCCATTGCTAATGGNTGAATAAANCTATCNACNACNCNNCCTTCAAANCGTTTAGCAATNACTTTATCATCTTCAATTANAAAACCTTTNAACTGATGNANNTTTTCTTTTTTACCTCTNATTTCAGNAAANTCAATATCNACTCTTCNNACATTGAANTGATANGGAGANATTTGCTCNTANAATTTNTATGCCATNTACTCTTTGAGAATATTATCATTTTTATCAGACTCNNNNTTNCANGGNAGAACNAATTTTANATTNTTGTTTCCNTCAAATANTGTTCCNTTTCTTGCNNNTTTTTTNATTTTCATTTTNATTGGAGGAAAATAGCANNNATTTCTTCTAAAATTACCTCTAGCNCTTAGTCTTACATCAATATTTTTCCATGTACCTGCCTCATCATAAGACATTTGNGTTTCAATATATGTTGAATCGTTNGTTTTTTTNTTCATTACTTTGTTAGAGTAATTAAGNTTNATTTTTAANGGCTCTTCATTTTGNAATAAAGCCGACAAATTGNTATCNTCTTGCGCATTAAGAAANAGNCCNAANAACAATAACAATANTAAGTTTAATTGTTTATTCATAATATAGTTNTTAAATTTATCAAATATAAAAAATATTTGANCTTATGCTAAANAGATATACTGTTATTATAAATNNNAAAACNATAGTTGCANTNNNNATTTCATTNTTTGTNCTAATTNTTGCNTATAAATNCAATNTNGATTANGATATAGATTTAACNTTAATTAGCATNGCAATAATTTTTCCTCTNGTTTTTTGTATNAGNTCAGCATTTAGAAGAAGAGAAAANGCTCTNGAACACNTNAGTCAATTTAGAAGTAATTTAAGAACCATTGAACATTATCTTAAAATGAGTAAACTNAGTGANGATAANNTNNAAGANCTNTCNAANCTNATNANNAAATTAGAAAATGACTTTTTAAAAGAACTTTCAANGCCNNANATTNATCTTGANAAAATTGATTCAAANACAGAGTCAATTTTTAACTTTCTTAAANATAATGANGAAGAAATTTCAGGAGGAATTANACAAAAAGNAATACGCTTNTTACGGGACGTTAGTGATGGNCAGGATAATTTAATAGCAATTTACCTTCANAGAACNCCTATTAGTTTGAAAGCTTATTGCCTAATTTTTATATACCTTTTTCCTTTGGTTTATACCCCNACAATAATACACAAAATGGGTTCCGATGCAGACTCTATTTATTTAACATACTTTGTAGTTATGTTGAGCGAATTTATTTTAATTTCTCTTTACAATATTCAAGATCAAATGGAGTATCCATTTGATGACGAGGGACTAGATGATATCCAGCTCATGAAGTTTAAATTCAAAAGATAATTAAATTTTCTACCCCATATATTTTTTGCTTTGAAATATACCCCATATGAGGGCAGTTAATAAAAAAGATGTGTAACTAATTCCTGCTGTTCTATTATCGATGANGTAGAAAATTAATNCAAAAATTATAGTTGATTTANCGGATATGAATATCAAAAATTTTCTTAAAAACTTAAGATAATTTTTTATATCAAATTTTTTTCTCTCTTCATCAGACATATTATTATAGCCAGCCAATAAATTCCCTGAATTCTCTTCATTCAAACCAAATGCAATAGCAAATAGAATTGAATTTATAAATGTTACTGCCGTAAAAGAAATCATTTAATAAAAATAAAAAAACCTCAACAAAATGTTGAGGTTCATAATGTGCGGGTGAAGGGACTCGAACCCCCAAGCNGCGAAGCACTAGATCCTAAGTCTAGCGTGTCTACCAATTTCACCACACCCGCTATATTTAAAAGTCAACAAATATAATCAAGTTTTACAAAAAATATGAATGTAAGTAAATATCATTATCATGATTTACTATTTTTACAACCTAAAAACTTTAACTATGTATTTGCTGACCGATAATATGAAAAAACAGTACCTTGACGAGCTAATTGACTTTTTAAAAATTCCATCAATTAGTGCCGATCCAAAGTATAAAAAGTCTGTAAAGAAAGCTGCAGAGTGGTTATCAAATTCCATTTCTAAGGCTGGCTGTGAAAATGTTGAAATAATTGAAACTAAAGGACATCCTATTGTATATGGAGACAAAATAATTGATAAAAAACTTCCAACTGTTCTAATCTATGGTCATTATGATGTACAACCAGCTGACCCCTTAGATCTNTGGAATAGTCCTCCGTTTAAACCAATTATAAAAAAAACCAAAAATCATCCTAATGGAGCAATATATGCAAGAGGTGCTTGTGATGACAAAGGACAAACTTTTATGCATATTAAGGCTTTAGAAATAATGATTTCAAGAAATGAGCTTCCATGCAATATTAAACTTATGATAGAAGGAGAGGAAGAGGTTGGAAGTAGCAACTTAGAATTTTTCGTTAGAAAAAATCAAAGAAAATTAAAATCAGATGTTATTTTAATTTCTGATACTGGAATTCTAAACAATAATCAACCTTCAATAACTACTGGTCTGAGAGGTTTGAGCTATATGGAAGTTAAATTAACTGGACCCAACAGAGACCTTCATTCAGGATTATATGGAGGTACAGTTGCAAATCCGATTAATGTACTTTGTAAAATGATTAGTTCTCTAAAAGACGATAACAATAAAATCACAATACCAGGATTCTATGATGATGTTATGGAAATAAGCAATAGTGACAGAAAAGAAATGTCAAAAATCCCGTTTGATTTAGAATTATTTAAAAAATCAATAAACGTAAAATCAATCTCTGGAGAAAAAGGTTTTACAACGATTGAGAGAAAATCCATTCGTCCTACACTTGATGTAAATGGTATTTGGGGAGGGTATTCTGGCGAAGGTGCAAAAACAGTNATACCAAGTGAAGCTAATGCTAAAATTTCTATGCGATTAGTCCCAAATCAAAACTGGAAAAAAATCAGTAAANTATTTNTTAAACATTTAAAAAATATTGCACCAAATTCAGTCAACATTGAAATTAAAACACATCATGGTGGCCAAGCTTATATAACTCCTGAGAGTAGCATTGGATATAGAGCAGCTTCCCTAGCATATAAAAAAAGTTTTGGAAAGGCTCCTTGTTCAGTGAGAGATGGAGGAAGCATACCTATNGTNCCTATGTTTGAAGAAGTATTGGGGTGTAAGACAATTTTGATGGGTTTTGGACTTGACACTGATTCTATTCATTCTCCAAATGAACATTTTGGAATTTTCAATTTTTTTAAGGGTATTGAAACCATTCCATATTTTCATAAAAATTTTGCAAAGCTTTTTTATATGAATTCAACTTAAAGATTTACCAAAAAAAGATCAGAAGCGATTCCATCAGACAAAAACTTAGATTTTTTTGTAATATGTAAGTTATCTCCATCCCAGTATAAATCATTAGATAAAATTCTTTTCTTTGCATTTTCCTCTAAATATGCAACAAATTTTTCTCCAATTTGTTTTCTAATTTTTTGAGTTGAAACTCCTGATGATGTTCTCAANCCAGTCATCACTAATTCATTAAATCTATCTTTTAAGCTAAGTGACTCAATTGATAGNGGCAAAGATTTTTTTTTTATGGAATTAAGGTATTTTATGTTCTGACTAATATTCCAACTTCTTGTCATTTTTCCGTCAAAACTATGNGCAGATGGACCAATTCCTAAGTAAGCACTTCCACTCCAATATCCTTCATTGTTTTTTGAAATATAACCCGGTTTAGAAAAATTTGAAAATTCATAATTTATATAATTATTTTTTTCTAAAAGCTTTATCATGTACCAATATTGCTGCTCGACATCAAATTCATTGAGTGGGGTTAATTTTCCAGATAAAATTTGTTTTTTCATAACCGTTTTATCTTCAACAGTTAAAGCATATAAAGAAAGATGAGGGGGGTTAAAAGATAATGCCTCATCAAGATTGAACTTCCATTTGTCAAGATTACTATGAGGAATACCATAAATTAAATCCATAGAAAAATTTTCAAAAATATCTCTTATCATTTCAANAGCAATATATGCCTGTGAAGCATTATGAGGTCTGTTCATTAAATCAAGATCTTCTTGATTAAAAGACTGAATTCCTATNCTTAATCTATTTATGTGATTTTGTTTTAAGGCATTTAAGTAATCTAATGATGCATCATCTGGATTCAATTCAAGGGTAATTTCAATATCATCAGAAACTTTAAATTGATCTTTAATAAATAAAACAAAATCTCCAATTAATTTAGGATGAATTAGAGATGGNGTTCCCCCTCCAAAATAAATACTATTTACAATATTATTTTTAAAAAAATCTTTTCTCATTCTGAGCTCTTGCTGCATAGATTTAATCATTGAGTTTTTATTATTTAAAGATGTAGAGAAATGGAAATTACAATAACTGCAAGCTTTTTTACAAAAAGGGAAGTGAAAATATATACCTGCCATTTTTAATTAATTCTTTTTAATTTTCCTTGGATTTTTTATTATGTATGTGGACCAACTAGAATACTCCTTTTTGGAATTAAATGATNCTCTGTTATAAAAATGACATACCGCCGCAGCAAGGCCATCNGTGGAATCTAAATTTTTTGGCAAAGAATTAATTTTGAATATATTTTGTAACATTTTAGCTACTTGTTCTTTCGAAGCATTNCCATTTCCAGTGATTGACATTTTTATTTTTTTTGGNGAATACTCAGTTATTACTAATTCTCTTGATAAACCTGCAGAAATTGCAACTCCCTGGGCTCTTCCAAGTTTTAGCATTGATTGAACATTTTTNCCAAAAAAAGGAGCTTCGATAGCAAGTTCATCCGGATGATATTTGTCTATTAAGTCCATTGTCCTTTTAAAGATTAATTTAAGTTTAGTGTAATGATCCTTTTCTTTATTTAATTGAAGTTCATTTAATTCTAGCAAATACATTTTTCTGTCGAGAACTTTAATTACGCCAAAACCCATAATTGTTGTTCCTGGATCAATCCCTAAAATAATTATTTCATTATCTGTCATTTTGATTTTTTTGATTTAATTTTAATTGGTAAAGAAAATTTTACATTTACAAATAACCCAACATTTGTTTTAATCGCAGGTAGGGCNTCAGGAAGTTTTTGAATAGTTTCTTCTATATTCATTTTTAAATTTGGAATTTTCCCAATTAAGTCATTCGAATCAAAAATGGAATCAAGACTGAAATTTCCATTTTTATTTATTTTGATTTGAATTATTAATTCAGAATTAATCTCATCATTTGATTTCAATTCATTTTTAGAAAGATTTGAGTAGATTAAATTAACCAAAGTTTCTCTAAAACATTCCTTTTGATCTTCTAAAGACTCTAAGACTTCACATTCATCATAGGAGGGAATCTGATCAGTTTTAGACCATTCGGAAGCTTTCTTTATTTCATTTAAAGAAACTTTTTTTAGATCAAATAAATCACAATTTTGGAAGAAAATTATAAATGAATAAAAAAATACCCATGAATTATACTTAAAGCTCATTTTTGGAATTAAACTCTTAAAATTACAAATTTTAGACAGTTTACTTAAATTATAGATCACAATTCTAAAATTTGATTTTATATATTTGTAATATGAAATTATTTCTTTTAACCTGTTTTCTTTTGGGCTTATGCTNTGCTGGAATTGCAATTAAAATTTGGGGNAAAAAAAATGGAGAATTTGCTGGAACCTGTGCAAGTCAAAATCCATTTTTAAATAAAGAAAATGAACCATGCGGATTATGCGGAAAACTTCCCAAGGATCAAGATTGCAGTGTTGTTGATCCTCAATCAAATTAATTTTCTCATAAATTTAGGTTATGGAGGAAAAAAGTTTAATTTTTAAAGCTAAAAAAAATGATCAAAAAGCCTTCAATATTTTATTCAATAAAAACTGGGATTATNTNTATAATTTCCAGTTAAAGAGGGTTGGAAACAATCAAATTGCAGAAGAAATTTCAATTGAAACATTCGCGAAGGCTTTTGACAAGCTTGAATCTTTTAACAACAAATATAAATTTAAAACATGGTTAATAACAATATCCAAAAACCTTCATCTTGATCAACTAAGAAAAGAAAAAACAAAAAGCTTTAACCCAGAGGTAATAATTGAGGACCCTTCAAANATTCTTNTCGATTCAAACCCTAGTCCNGAAGAGGGNATGATTATTGATCAAAACCTAGATCAAATTCTTCTTACAATTAAAAGCCTAAAAAATGAATACAGACAAATATTACAACTTCGTTTTTTTGAAGATCGAAGTTATAAAGCCATAAGCAAAATAATGAATCAACCTTTGAACACCATAAAAGTAAAAATTCTTCGTGCAAAAAAAATTTTGGCTGAAAAATTAAAAAATGAATAAATTAAAAAGGCTTGGGCCAGGACTACTATTTGCTGGAGCTGCAATTGGTGTTTCCCATCTTGTCTATTCAACAAGAGCAGGAGCAGATTATGGATGGGGTCTACTATGGGCATTTTTAATCATTAATGCTTTTAAATATCCATTTTTTGAGTTTGGTCCCAGATANGCTATTGCGACTGGAGAAACCCTTTTAGATGGTTATAATAAAATTGGTAAAAAGTATTTATGGTTTTATGCTATTTTAAATACTACCAACATGTTTACAATTCAAGCAGCAGTTACAATTGTAACTGCTGGNCTTGCGGCTCATTTTTTTGGAATAAGTGCAGATATCTCAGTATGGGGTTCTTTAATTATAATNATTAGCTCCTCNCTTTTAATTATTGGAAAATATAATTTGCTCGATAAACTTATGAAATTAATAATTGTAATATTATCAATTTGTACTTTTCTCTCCTTTATCCTTGCNATAAATAATTCAACAGAATTCGCTCCATTACATCAANTACTTCCTAANGNTTCTGGATTATTATTTTTAATTGCATTTATGGGATGGATGCCAGCTCCAATGGATATTTCAATTTGGCATTCAATTTGGTCAGTTGAAAAACAACGCGAAATTAAAAATATCAGCTTTAAAGAAACCATTTATGATTTTAATGTTGGTTATATCACTACTATCTTTCTAGGATTTTGTTTTATTGGTCTTGGATCCCTGGTTATGTTCAATACTGAAATTGAATTTTCAGATAAAGGTTTGGTTTTTGCAGGTCAATTAATTGACTTATACACATTAAACTTAGGAAAATCTTTTACAGGAATAATTTCACTTGCAGCTTTTACTACTATGTTAAGTACAACAATCACTACATTAGATGCCTCGCCAAGGGCTTTTTCAAAAACAATCCAATTACTTTTTGAAAAGGATAAAGATTATTATCTGTTTTTTTTATTTATTCTATCTTTTGGCACAATTGGAATATTTTTATTTTTTCAATCCGAAATGGGGTTTTTGGTTCAAATTGCAACTGTGTTATCCTTTTTAACAACCCCTTTTTTTGCATGGATTAACCTAAAATTAATTACTAGTGAGTTTATCCCCAAAAAATTTCGACCAAGTAAATTATTAATAATATTTAGTTGGTTTGGATTAGTATTTTTAAGCGCTTTTACAATTGGATATTTATTAACCTTATAAAGAAGTTTTGTATCTTTGAAAAAAAAAGAAATTGGAGATTTTAGAAAAAGATATCTTAGAAAAAGAACAAATAAAATTTAAGAAGCTTGTTCTTCCAAATACAGAAAAAAAGATTGAAGAAACCAATGAAAAAAGTAAAGTTTCTAAACCAAAGTGGATTAGAGTTAAATTACCCATTGGAAAAAAGTACACTGATCTAAGAAATCTAGTTGATAAATATAAATTAAATACTATTTGTACCTCAGGAAGTTGTCCAAATATGGGTGAATGTTGGGCTGAGGGAACAGCTACATTTATGATATTAGGTAATATATGTACAAGATCTTGCGGTTTTTGTGCTGTAAAAACTGGAAGACCCTCTCCTGTTGACTGGGCTGAACCAGAAAAGGTTGCTCAATCGATTTTTAAAATGGGGATCAAACATGCAGTAATAACATCTGTTGATCGAGATGATTTGAAAGATATGGGGTCTATTATCTGGGCTGAATCCGTAATTGCAATCCGAAGAATAAATCCAAATACAACTTTAGAAACTCTTATCCCTGATTTTCAAGGAAATAAAAACAACATTGACCGACTCATTAAAGTTGCTCCTGAAGTTATATCTCATAATCTCGAAACGGTAAGAAGACTAACAAAAGAAGTTAGAATTCAAGCTAAATATGACAGAAGTTTAGAAGTTTTGAGATATTTAAAAGAAAAAGGAGTAAATAGAACTAAATCTGGAATCATGTTAGGGTTAGGTGAAACAGAAAGTGAGATATACGAAACATTAGATGATTTAATTAAAGCCAAAGTTGATGTTGTTACAATGGGTCAGTATTTACAGCCAACAAAAAATCATTTACCAGTTTCCTCTTTCATCACTCCAGATGATTTCAAGAAATATGAAAATTATGCATTAAGCCTCGGATTTAGACATGTTGAAAGTGGACCATTAGTTCGTTCATCATACAAGGCTCACAAACACATTACCTAAAGTTCAATATTTTTAATTGAGTTTTATTCTTTTATTGAAATCAATCTCCTCTTTGTTTGAAAAAAATGTAAGTTGAATTGGAATATAAAAAAGTTTGTCGGTTTTCAATAATGGTGACAATCTAGCAAAGTCTTTTTCAGTTGTTAGGATTAGCGAGTTTTTTGAAACTTTTTTTATTTTTGAAATGGCTTTTTCATCAAAATTAAAATGATCTTTATATTTTAAATGATCATAGATTATTTTTTTTGAATCTAAATGCGATAATAAATCTGAGGGATCAGCTATTCCTGTAACTAGGGTCATTTTATTTTTCTTTATTTCATCGAAATTTATTTTTTTAATTGAATTAATTAAGATTTTAGGATAAGTTATTGTTGAAAAATAAACTTTTTGTTTTGGAGAAAGATTTAAATTGTCAGTAAATTTAATTCTATCTTCTAAACTCAAATTTTTTGGACATTTTGTAACTAATATAGTATTTGCTCTTTTCTTTTCAGCTCTGAATTCCCTGAGATTCCCAACCGGGAATAAATAATCTCTAAAAAATGGTTTATCATAACTTGTAGTAATAACTAAATGATTTGTTAATATTGATCTGTGTTGCATTATATCATCGAAAATTAACAGATCGACTTCAGGATATAATTTTGATATTTTTTTGATAGCTTCAATTCTTTTTTCAGCAACTATAACTTTTATTTTTGGGTNTTTATTTAAATATTGANATGGTTCATCTCCAATATCGTTCGCAGTACTTTTTGNACTAGCAATTTTTAATCCANAAGATTTTCTACCATAACCTCTGCTTATAACGGAAATATTATTTGATTTTTCATTCTCAGATATTAAATAGTCTACAAGAATNGATTTTCCTGTNCCTCCTAANGACAGATTTCCAACTCCAATAGAAAAAACATTCGTACTATTTTTTTTTAATAAGTCAAAATCAAACATAGTGTTACGGATGACAATAAAACATCCATATAAAATAGAGAAAGGAAAAAGTAAAATCCGAATCAATTTCATCTCGCTTAAAGATAATATTATATTTGTATTTCAACATTTTTAAAAATGAAGATTCAAAAAATTGTAGATACACTTGAACAATGGTCTCCAACTCAACAAGCAGAAGATTTTGATAATGTAGGTTTAATAGTTGGTGATGTTAATGATGATTTAACTGGAGTAATAATTTGTTTAGATACAACAGAAAAAATTATTGATGAGGCGCTTGAAAAAAATTGTAATTTGATAATAAGTTTTCATCCAATTATTTTTTCAGGAATAAAAAAACTAACTCCAAACTCCTATGTTGAAAAAACTATAATAAAAGCAATTAAAAACAANATATCAATTTATGCAATTCATACTTCTCTTGATAATCACCGACATGGCGTAAATTATATGATTTCAAAGAAACTTGGACTAATAAACTCTAAAATACTCATTCCTAAATATGAAANTAAAACTATTGGTATNGGAAGAATTGGTAAATTAAAAGAAGCCATTAATGAAAATGATTTCATGGATTACCTGAAAAGCANAATGCAAACAAAATTGATCAGACACAGCAAATTTTTGGGAAAAAAAATTAAGAAAGTCGCTGTATTAGGTGGTTCAGGAGCTTTTGGTATAGANAGTTCAATAAANCAAAATGCTGATGCATATGTAACTTCAGACNTAAAATACCATAATTTTTTTGAAGCCAATGACAAAATAGTATTGTTTGACATTGGTCATTATGAAAGTGAACAGTTTACAAAAAANTTAATCCATGATTATCTTACCAAAAAATTCCCTAGTTTTGCAATCGTTTTAGCAACCACAAATACTAATCCAGTAAATTATTTCTGAAAATATGGCAAAAAAAGAAAAAACAATAGAAAATAAACTTCGATCGTTATTTGATTTACAATTAATNGATTCAAGAATAGATGAGATCAGAAGTGTTAGAGGAGAGCTCCCTCTAGAAGTTGAGGANTTAGAAAAAGAAATTTATGGGCTACAAACTCGCTTANACGAATTCAAGTTGGAATATGATAATTTTCAAAATCAGATCGCGCATGAAAAAAATAATATTGAAATAGCTAAGGAAGAAGAAAAAAAATATGAAGCTAAACTCAAAAATGTTAGGAATAATCGAGAATATAATTCCATTCAAAAAGAACAAGAATTTCAAAAATTAGAAATCGAACTATCTGAAAAAAAAATCAAAGAATTTCAGATGAAATCAGAACAATCGACATCAAGTATTGATGATCTTAAATCAANCCTAGATGAAAGAAAAGCTCACTTAGAGGCAAAAAACAACGAATTAAGTTCAATAATGAATGAAACTGAAAAAGAAGAAAAGTTACTAATTAAAAAATCTGATGAATTCTCNAAAGACATAGAGGAACACCTTATTGATNCTTACAAAAAAATTAGAAAAAATGTAAAAAACGGCTTGGCTATTGTCCCAGTTGAAAGAGGAGCCGCTGGAGGTTCTTATTTTTCTATCCCTCCCCAAATGCAGATGGAAATTGCCTCTAGNCAAAAAATAATAACTGACGAACATAGTGGTAGAATTTTAGTTGATGAAGATCTTGCTAATGAAGAACGTGAAAAAATGCTTTCCATTTTTAAAAAAGTAAAATAGAATATTAATTTTAAGAATTAANCATCTCTTTTTTTCAATCAATTTTTAAAAGTAATATTAAAATTTAAGCTTAGAAAAGACTGGGTGATGATCAGAGGCCCAATTTTTTTCTGAAGTTTTTAACTTTACAAGTCCAGATTTTAGGGGCTTGAGATTTTTGACAAAAATATAATCGATCCTTTTATTTGTATTCAATCTAGTATTAAAATCATTAAAAGTCGAGTAATTTTTATCTGATTTTTTAATGCCAAATAAAACATCTGTTAATTGACTTTGAATCTTTTTTATTGAATGACTATCATCTTCCAAATTAAAATCTCCCATTAAAATTAAAGGATTTTGATATTTATTAACTGAATTAACTTTTTTTAAAATTAAATCTGTAGATTTTTTTTTGGCTTCGATGCCAACATGATCGAGATGAGTATTAAAAACCCAAATTCTTTTTTTTGAAGCTAAGTTTTCAAATAAACCATAAGTGCATATTCTTTTCATTGAAGCATCCCAGCCTATGGATACTTTTTCGGGGGTTTTAGACAACCAAAAAGTATCCTGAAATAAAACTTTGTATCTGTTTTTATTATAAAAAACTGGACTAAATTCTCCTTTATCCAAACCATCATCACGTCCGACACCAATGTAATTGTGATTAAATAAAGATTTTACTAAATCTCGTAGTTGAGAATAAGTTACTTCTTGTAAACCTATAAAATCAGGGTTTTCATCCGAGAGAAAAGAAGTAACGTAACTTTCTCTTGTTTTCCAAGAATTAATTTTTTCATTTGGATTTTCGTAACGAATGTTGTAAGAAATTAACTTTATTTCACCACAATTGACAAAAAACAAAAAAATTAAGAGTAAAATATTTTTCACACTTTAAAATTAGTAAATGTAATGCCTAGATGTTAGAATTATTATCACAACAGTTTTCATCATCACATCTGCAATAATTTAAATTGTAAATATGTAGAGAACATAGGGATATTGCTGCGAAATAGGAGAAAAATTCAGGTATTGAAAATAATTTAAACTGCTCGTTTAAAATCAATCCGCAAAGCAAAAACCATGAGATCAACATTAAAATTTTAATGGCATAATTCGTAGAGATTTTTATAGATCTATTTACGGCAAAAAATGAAATAATTAGAAAAAAATAGTTTAATGAATGCCAAAAAAATGTTGTCCCTATAATTTGATTTGAAATTTCAACCTGATATAAAAAAAATAATGGTGTAAGGATACAATGAGTTAAGCATAAAGTGCTAGATAGGACGCCTAAATGATCTGAATTTATTACCGTAATTTTCATAAATATCTTATAACCATGAAGTCAAAAAAGTGGGCGCTGAGGGATTCGAACCCCCGACCCTTTGGGTGTAAACCAAATGCTCTGAACCAACTGAGCTAAGCGCCCTTTTAAAAGTTAAATTATCAAAAAAACAATTAGTAATTTAATAATAACTTCAATTGTAATTTTAGCAAACAAATATATATTATTATTCATTATCTGTGTGTATAAATTCGTAAAACATCCGCGGCGATAAAATTACTTCCTGAAATGATTATTAAATCATTTAATCTTGATTGTTTCTTTGCTGATTCAAATGCGTTTATCACTGACGAAAAATAATTATAGTTTATTTTTAATTTATTAGCAATTATACATAATTCACTTTCAGACATTGCACGATCATTATTAGGAGAACAAAAATAATATTTCGCACTAAATGGCATCAAACTCAAAATTGACTCAACATCCTTTCCTTTTAGGAACCCAAGCACTAAATGAAGATCCTCGAATTTTTCATTTACTAATTGATCTATAATAGTTTGAAAACCTTTTAAATTATGACTAACATCAATTATAATTTTGGGTTTTTTAGACACAACATCCCACCTCCCAAAAAACTTTGTTGTTTTTTTAATATTTAGCAATGCTGTTTCAATTTCAATCTGAGAAATTATAAAATTTTTCAATTTTTTAATTGCTAATATGGATGTATCAATATTTTTTTTCTGATAAATTCCTAATAAATCACTCCTGTAATTTTTTTTTGAATCTTTGACAAAGAAAATTTTTGCATTTAAATCTTTTGCCTTTTTTTTAAATACAGGTTTGGTCTCAATATTTGTTTCACCAATTATTACAGGAACTTCTTTTTTTATTATTCCAGCTTTTTCATATGCAATTTTTGATAATGTATCTCCTAAAAACTCAACATGATCATATCCAATATTAGTAATTACTGAAACTTCTGGTTTTATTATATTTGTTGCATCAAGCCTTCCGCCCATTCCAACCTCAATTATTGCATAATCAACTTTTTTNTTTAGGAAATAATCGAAACTTAGTCCTAGAGTAACTTCAAAAAAAGAGAGATTCAAAGAGTTTAAATAATTTAGGTTATTATTTAAAAACTTTTTGATGTAATNCTTAGAAATATACTTACCATTAACTTTAATTCGCTCTCTAAAATCGATTAGATGAGGTGAGGAATAGATTCCAACACTCAGTCCTTTTGATTGAAGAATAGCAGCAATTATGTGTGCAACACTCCCTTTTCCATTAGTTCCAGCAATATGAATAGTTTTAAACTTATTTTGTGGATTATTTAATTTCCTGGAAAAAGAAATTATATTAGATAATCCAAAATTTAAATCCTTGTTTCCATATTTTTGATAGTTTGGAAGTTTACCATATAAATATTTCAAAGATTCAGAGTAAGATTTCATGATCTATTCAATAATTTTAAATTGAATAACAACAAATCCAATTTGCTTTTTTGGAGCATTTTTGTCGGGAAACCATTTATGCATTAATNCAGTCTCTTTTGCGGGTTTTAGTAGACATGGATGATTATTAGTTGTCCCCTTAACCCCTGGTTTTGCTGATATAACATCTCCTGTTTGATTTACCTCAATTCTAACAACAACTTTTCCNTACTCGTTACATTCTGGAACCTTTTTTCCCTGGAATTGAAGATTCCTTCCATTTAAACCATACCCAACACCTTCACCTCCTTTTCCCCTCTGGCCATANTAAATAGTTGAATATGGATTTCCTTCTGATGTGCCCTGGTCAAAATAATTATTATTTTCTCCCTGACCTTTAATTTTATTTTTATTATCAATTTGATTATTCAAATTTGAAAGTATTGATTTTGTATAATCNCTTATCTTCTGCTCTTCTGTCTTATAGGTACTTACAACTTTTCCATNACTATTATCAACCTGTCTCAAGGAATCATTTTTTTTATTATTAATAGTTAAGTTTTTTTCTTTATCATTTGTATTAATCATTTCATTTTTCTGAAACGTTTTTTCTTCAATTTTTTGCTTNTTTTCAGTGGGTTCNTCATTTAGATTAAAATCATTTTTATTATTTAATTCATTTCCAAATCCATTACTAGATNAACCAAAATTAACTTCCATTCCATATTCAATTGGTGGGTCAAGAAATTTTAATGAAACAAATGAAAATAAAAGTAAAATAACAATTACTAATAAGGTNGTTAAGACAAAGGATTTTCTTTGATAGGTAGTTTTAAAAAACATAATTCAATTTGCATCAACTGCTAATACTACTTTTATACTATTTTCATTAGCAATATTCATAACATAAACCACATCATCAATTTGAACACTTTTTTCTGCTCTCAAGATAATTGATGGTGGTTGAATTTTTTCTAATTTTTTAAGCATTTTTTGTTCTAAAAATTTTCTTTCAACTAACTCATCATTAACATATATTATTCTGTTAGATAATAATGAAACAGACACAGATTTTCTATTTTCGGTTTTACCTTTTGCCTGTGGTAATTCAATTTTGATTGTATTTAGCTGTTGAGAAAGAGTTGAAGCTATCATAAAAAATATTAAGAGTAAAAAAACAATATCTGTCATNGAAGACATATTAAAATCTGGACTTATTTTATTTCTTCCTTTGATATTCATCTTATGTAGGTTCATTTAACAAATCAAAAAANTCAAGTGATATAGCTTCCATTTGATATACCACTTTGTTTGTTTTTACAACCAAATGATTGTAAGTAATATATCCAATAATTCCAACTACTAATCCAGCAACTGTTGTAGTCATTGCAGTATANAAACCATTGGAAAGCAATTGCATATCAATATTACCACCTGAATTTGAAATTTCAAAAATTGACAGTATCATCCCTATGACNGTCCCCAGGAAACCTATCATTGGAGCTACTCCTGAAATAGTTGCAAGAATACTTACATTTTTTTCTAACTTGTAAATTTCAATTTTTCCAGCGTTTTCAAGAGCAGAGCTTATATCCTCTAAAGGACGTCCAATTCTGGAGACTCCCTTTTCTAATAATCTGGCAACAGGAGTATTTATTTTATGACACAACCTTTTGGCTGNTTCAATTTTGCCTTTCAAAATATGTAATTTTATTTGNGGCATAAAATCTTTATCGATTATTGAGGCTGCTTTAATTGCAAACAAGCGTTCTAAGTATATGAAAATTACTATGATAAGTAAAACAAAAAGAATANCAATAATAACAATTCCCCCAATACCAGAGCTCTTGATTAGTTCTAATACTGATATTGTTTTTTCAATTTGAATAGAATTAATTTCTTGAAGGCTTATCATATCAATTTTAAGGGATTTATTATTTAATGAATAAATTTAATTTATAAGATAAAATTACGCAATAAAATGAAAGTCATTGAACCAGATAAAAAACCAATTAAGGCTAACCATGATATATTTTTTAAATACCAAAAAAAATCAATTTTTTCCATTCCCATTGCNACTACTCCTGCTGCAGATCCAATTATCAACATACTTCCTCCAGTNCCAGCAGAATAGGCAATAAAATGCCACAACGGATTATCCAAAGATTCTGAAAACATTCCCATACTTGCTGCAACTAGTGGNACATTATCAATAATGGCAGATCCAAATCCAAAAAGAATTACTACTATATCAGTATTGGGTAGTATTGTATTCAACTGATCTGCAAACTTAAATAATATACCTAAAGATTCTAAAGCTGCTACCGATAATAAAATTCCGAGAAAAAAAAGAATACTTGGTAATTCAATCTTGGATAATGAACTTTGTACTGGACTGTGACTTGAGTNTAAGTCACTTTCANTATCTACTGAGCTTATGTTTATTTTAGCATTGGTGAATATTTCTGCAAATGTTGCCACAATTGAAAGAGAGAGCATCATTCCAACATATGGAGGTAGATGNGTCAAAGTTTTAAATACAGGCACAAAAACTATTGCGCTTAATCCCAAATAAAGCATAANTGAACCTCTTGGATGAATAGTTGCCTCATCATCATTAGGGTGCTCTATGAATCCATTAAAAGGTTTCATTAGTGAAGCCAAAAAAACAGGTATTATTAAACAAATTAATGATGGTAATAATACATAAACAATTAAACTTTTTGTTGTGACTTTGTTACCAATCCATAACATAGTAGTTGTNACGTCTCCAATGGGTGACCAAGCTCCACCAGCNTTAGCNGCAATAACAATTAATGCAGCAAACCAAATTCTCGAATCTTTGTTGTGAATTATTTTTTGAAGTATAGTAATCAAAACAATCGTAGCCGTTAGGTTGTCAATAATNGCAGAGAGAACAAATGCTAAAGATGAAAAAATCCATAATAATTTGATTTTATTTTTTGTTTTAATAAAGGATTTTATTGTGAAAAAACCATTGAAATAATCTATTATTTCAACAATAGTCATTGCTCCCAATAAAAAAATAATTATCTCAGCTGTTTTACCTAAATGATGAAGCAAAACTTCATCAATATGAGAAACTACAAGGTCTTTCATTGTAACATTAACATCATAAACTGTTAGGTGACATAAAGAGATAATTGCCCATAGTAATGACATCATACCAAGTGCAGGTATAAGNTTGTCTATTTTTAAATTATGTTCTAANGTAATCGCTAAATAACCAATTATGAATATGCTTATTACGATAATTTCCATGTAGTGTTTGATTTATTAAATCGCAACAAGCAATCTAAAATATATTNNCAACTAANTTATAAAAANTTATTNGATAGGATNAATCATTTAATTATTTTTCCNGAACAATGATTCATAGTTGCACCAGTTACAGAGGAAAAACAATTATTAATATTTAAAACCNTCAATAAACCAAGTAATCCAAAAATTAAAGCTTCCTTAAAGTTGATTATTTCTTTTGATGGAATTATAATTTTAGCATTAGAATTTAATTGTAATTCTTTGATTAGATATTTATTATGAGCTCCTCCTCCCGTAACTAATACCCTGTCATCTTTTGTTAAACTCAATGAAATTATTTGCACAATGTGAANAACATAAGTATGCATTACATCTTCTAATGAATTTTTTTTTAAGTAACTATTTATTGTTGGAAAAATATTCTCTGACANCCATTCTATACTCAGAGATTTTGGATGAATAAATGAATAAAATTCAATTGAGTTTAATTTGTTTAATAAAGAAGGAATTAATTTTCCAGATTTGGCAATTAGTCCGTCTTTATCATATTTTTTACCTGCTATATTGGATAAATAGTTTAAAACCAGATTTACTGAACAAAGATCATATGCTATGATCTTTTTATCTTTGTTCTTTGAGATATTGGCAAAACCTCCAAGGTTCAAACACCCGGAGTAATTGGAAAAAAGAATTGAATCTCCAACTGGAACCAAAGGGGCACCCTGACCACCCAAATTAACATCCTGTGTCCGAAAATCACAAACGGTCTTGATCTTATATTCTTTATTTATTGAACTTAAATTTCCAAGCTGATATGTTATTCCAANTGANGGATTATGAATTGCAGTATGTCCATGAGAGGAAACTATATCTATGTTTTGTAATTTATTTTGAATAATAAATTCATTTATTTTANTTCCTAAATATTTTGTGTACAAAAAATCTATTTTCAATAGTTCTTTTTTNGATTTAATATGGATATCAGTTAATTTATCAACCCAATATTCATTGTATGGAATGAATCTTGAATTCAAAATTTCAAATTTCCATTTTTTAATATTAAACTCAACAAANACAAGATCAATACCATCCAAAGAAGTTCCTGACATGATTCCGATAACTCTAAAAAAATCTTTTTTATAAACCATGAATTATAAATTATTTAAAATTTAATATATTTTATTATGATATATTTATTTTACTTCAATATTTTTAATAATNACTTATATGAATTAATAATGAACGATTGTNATAGCTAAAAAACATTCAAAAATATTAATTTAGTTGATTCACTCTACCAAACAAAACAAATATAATTATGCTTCCAATAAAGCAAGGACTTTATGACCCAAAAAACGAACATGATAATTGTGGCGCAGGTTTTATTTGTAGTCTANAAGGAAAAAAGACTAATGACATAATTCATAAGGCTCTTGATATTTTATGTGTACTTGAACACAGAGGTGCAGTTAGTTCAGATGGAAAAACTGGTGATGGTGCTGGAATNTTAATTGAAATTCCNCATGAATTTTTTATCCAAAATTGTGATTTTAATATCCCAGATCCAACCAAATATGCAGTCGGTATGGTTTTTTTACCTCAGAAGGAAAACCAAAAAACATATTGCATAGGGGTTTTTGAGTCTGAAATAAAAAAGCAGGGTCTTAATATTCTTGGGTGGAGAAATGTACCTATCAAAAAAGATGTGGTTGGCAATATTGCATCACAAACAGAACCAAAAATAATGCAAGTTTTTGTTGGCACCGAGGATGCTTCAATTGGTGAAAAATTATTTAACATAAAACTTTTTTGTGCAAGGAAAATTACCGAAAATACAATTTTAAACTCTGAGATTTCTCAATCACAATATTTTTACTTTTCAAGTTTGTCCCTAAGAACAATAATTTATAAAGGTCTATTAATTCCTGAGGACATTAAAAAATACTACTGTGATTTATCTGATCCATCTGTGGTTACAAGACTTGCATTAGTTCATCAGAGGTTTTCAACAAACACTTTTCCAACATGGGATTTAGCACAACCTTTTAGATATATGTGTCACAATGGAGAAATAAATACTTACAAAGGAAATTTGAGTAGAATGCAAACAAGAGAGGAGCTTTTTAAAAGCGAGTTTTTTGGACCGGAAATAAAAAAAATTATTCCAATTATTTTGCCTGGAAAGTCTGATTCAGCTTCAATGGATATGGTTGTTGAACTTTTACTTGCAACAGGGAGGTCTTTGCCTGAAGTAATGATGATGTTGGTTCCTGAAGCATGGGAAAAACACTTGTCTATGGATAAAAATAAAAAAGCATTCTACGAATATAACTCCTGTATAATGGAGCCTTGGGATGGTCCTGCTTCAATTCCTTTTACAGATGGAAAATACATAGGCGCTCTCCTAGACAGAAATGGATTAAGACCATCAAGGTATACTGTCACAAAAGACGGATATGTTATCATGTCGTCAGAAACTGGCGTACTTGATATTCTTCCAGAAAACATAAAACTTCATGGGAGACTTGAACCTGGAAAAATGTTCTTGGTTAATATGGATGAAGGTCGAATTGTTAAAGATGATGAAATTAAAAAAATAATAACCTCTAAATTTCCCTACAATAATTGGATCAAAAAAAACCTATTACAATTAAAAGACATTGCTGAAATAAAAAATTTAGAAAAGGAAGAAAATACCGAATTCGAAACTCGAATGAGGATTTTTGGTTATACATACGAAGACTTAAAAACCATAATAATTCCCATGTCTAAATTAGCTAAGGAAGCTATTGGATCAATGGGTACAGATACTCCTCTTGCTGTTCTTTCAGATAAACCACAATTACTTTTTAACTATTTTAAACAGCTTTTCGCCCAAGTAACGAATCCTCCATTGGACGGGATAAGAGAAGAGATAATTACTGATACAAGTTTAATTTTAGGGAGTGATTTTAATTTATTCAATATTTCTGAAAAACATTGTATTAAATTAAGAATTCAAAACCCAATCATTTCAGATGAAGATTTAGCTAAAATTAGATATTTAAAAAATTCTTCTTTTAAATCTTATACTGTAAAAACTCTATATGATATTGATTCTGGATTCAATGGTATAGAAAACTCATTAAACTCTATTATTAAATCAGTTGAAAAGGCAGTAGATAATGATTATAATCTTATAATTCTATCAGATAGAGGTGTTACTAAAAAATTAGCTCCGATCCCAATTTTATTGGCTACTGCTTGTGTTCATAACGGTTTAAAAAAGTTAAAAAAACGATCTAAGTTTGATATTATAATTGAATCTGCTGAACCGAGAGAGCCTCATCACTTTGCGCTGCTATTTGGTTATGGTGCTAGTGCTATAAATCCATTTTTAGTCAATGAAATAATAAATAATCATGTCCAAAATGGAGTAATTCAGATCAAAACTAGCCAAGCAATCAACAATTTTAACATTGCTATTACAAAGGGGATTGTAAAGATTATGAATAAAATAGGAATCTCTACTTTAAACTCATATCGAGGGTCTCAAATTTTTGAAGCTCTAGGTCTAGCTCAAAATTTTATTGACAAATATTTTTGTAATACTGCAACAAGAATTCAAGGAATAGGATTGTATGAAATTGAGAAAGAAATCCGTAAAAGACATTCAAAGGCTTTTAATTACAATAAAGAATCTGGGCTTCCATTGGAAATAGGAGGAGATTACAGGTGGAGAAGAGATGGAGAGGCACATTCGGTAAATCCGATCTCAATAGCAAAGTTGCAAAACGCAGTAAGACAAAAAAATCCAGAAAGTTATCAAGCTTTTGCCGATATGATTAACAAGCAAAATAAAAAATTAATGACCATAAGAGGTTTATTTGAATTTTCAAACTTTGACCCTATACCTCTTGACCAGGTTGAACCTTGGACAGAAATAGTTAAAAGATTCAAAACAGGTGCGATGTCTCTAGGTTCAATTAGTCAAGAGGCACATGAAAATCTTGCAATTGCAATGAATAGAATTGGAGGAAAAAGTAATTCAGGTGAGGGTGGTGAAGATATAAAACGATTTACCCCAGAAAAAAACGGGGATTTAAAGAATTCAGCTATTAAGCAAGTTGCATCAGGGAGATTTGGTGTTTCAAGCCATTTTCTAAGTTCTGCAAGCGAAATTCAAATTAAAATGGCTCAAGGAGCTAAACCAGGTGAAGGAGGCCAACTTCCTGGTCCTAAGGTTAATCCATACATAGCCTCCGTAAGAAATTCAACCCCATATGTTGGATTAATATCTCCTCCACCTCACCACGATATTTATTCCATAGAGGACCTATCTCAATTGATTTATGATTTAAAAAATGCAAATCGTGACGCAAGAATAAATGTTAAACTTGTATCAGAGGTTGGAGTTGGTACCATAGCTGCTGGCGTATCTAAAGCAAAAGCTGATGTAATATTAATTTCTGGCTACGATGGAGGAACAGGTGCTTCACCATTAACATCTTTAAAGCACGCAGGGCTACCATGGGAACTGGGTATAGCAGAAGCACAACAAACCCTAGTTATGAATAATTTAAGAAGTAGAATTGTTCTTGAATGTGATGGACAAATGAAAACAGGACGAGATGTTGCAATTGCCTGCTTATTGGGAGCAGAGGAATTTGGTTTTTCCACCGCACCATTAATTGCATCGGGGTGTATAATGATGAGAGCATGCCATTTAAATACTTGCCCAGTCGGAATTGCAACTCAAGACCCTGAGTTAAGAAAGAATTTTAAGGGTAAACCGGAACATGTTGTGAATTATATGTATTATGTTGCTGAAGAGCTCAGAAAAATCATGTCTGAATTAGGGTTTAGATCTGTTGATGAAATGATTGGCCAATCTCAAAAGTTAAATATGAAAAAAGCTATAACCCACTTCAAAGCCAAAGGAATAGACCTTTCAAATATTTTATTTAAACCAGATGTACCATCAGAATTTAGAGAAAGAAATACCTCACAACAAGATCATAATTTAAAAGGTGTATTAGATTTTAAAATTTTAAAAAAATTAAATCCAGCTTTAAAGAAAAAACAAATTCAAAATCTAAAATTCTCTATTAAAAATACCGACAGAACTGTAGGAGCCATAGTGAGCAATGAAATTTCAAAAATTTATGGTGCAAAAGGGCTTCCAAAAAATACAATAAATCTTGAATTTAATGGAACAGCAGGCCAAAGTTTTGGTGCTTTTTCTGCGTCAGGTTTAAAAATGAGAATCAATGGTAATGCAAATGATTATTTTGGAAAGGGTCTTTCTGGTGCTACTATTATTGCAAAGGTGCCTGAAGATGCAACATTTATAGCTAGTGAAAATATAATTGTTGGTAATGTGTCACTCTATGGTGCAACTGCTGGTGAGGCTTATATCAATGGAATTGCTGGTGAACGATTTTGTGTCAGAAATTCTGGAGCTAAAGCAGTTGTTGAAGGTGTTGGTGATCATGGCTGTGAGTACATGACTGGTGGGGTAGCTATAATCCTTGGTGATTTTGGAAGAAATTTTGCTGCAGGAATGAGTGGTGGAATAGCATATTTATTTAATGAAGAAAATATATTTGATGAAAAGAAATTTAATTTAGAGATGGTTGAATTAGAGAGTCTTTGTGAAAATGATTTTAATGAAATTCTTTATCTTTTAAAAAATCATTATAAATATACCAATAGCAGTAAGGCAAAATACATCATGGACAATTGGCCTGTATGTAAAAAAAACTTCATCAAAGTAATGCCAACTGATTATAAAAGAGCATTGGAAATGATAGCTTCCAAAAAAATTGAAAATCAATATAAGTAAGATGGGTAAAATTAGAGGATTTATTGAATTTGATAGACTCAAAGAACCTGTAGTCGATCCAAAAAAGAGAATTAATAATTATAAGGAATTCACTTTAGAGGTTAATGAAAAAAAACTGCAAGATCAAGGTGCAAGATGTATGGATTGCGGAGTTCCTTTTTGTCACAGCGGTTGTCCTCTAGGAAATATGATTCCTGATTTCAACGACGCTGTCTACGAAAATGATTGGCAAAGAGCTTTAAAAATTCTTCATAGCACAAATAATTTTCCCGAGTTCACCGGAAGACTTTGCCCTGCCCCATGTGAAGAAGCCTGTGTCCTGGGTATTGTTGACCCACCGGTATCAATTGAATTAATTGAAAAATATATTGTAGAGAGAGGTTTTTCTGAAAATTGGATTAAACCTGTTATTCCTGAAAATAGAACAGGAAAAAAAGTTGCAATAATTGGTTCTGGACCAGCAGGTCTTAGTGCTGCCCAACAACTTAANAGAGCTGGACATTTTGTTACAATATTTGAGAGGGATAATAAAATAGGTGGATTATTACGTTATGGCATTCCAGATTTTAAAATGGAAAAAAAAATAATTGATAGACGTTTGAGGATTTTAAAAGATGAAGGAATCAAGTTTAAATGTAATATTGAAGTTGGTAAAACTATTAGTATTAAAAAGTTAGAGGATGAATTTGACTCAATTATTTTAGCCGTAGGAGCTGCAATTAAAAGATCCCTCCCTATTAAAGGATCTGACTTGAATGGAGTAGTTCAGGCTATGGATTTCTTACCTCATAATAATAAAGCAGTTGATAAACAACATACACTTGAAGAAAGGTATAATGCAAAAAATAAAAATGTTATTGTTATTGGTGGAGGTGATACTGGATCAGATTGTATAGGGACCTCAAATCGTCATGGAGCAAAAAGTATAACAAATTTTGAAATTATGCCNAAACCATCTGAACTCAGGACTGATGAAAATCCATGGCCATACTGGCCATTTAAACTCAAAACTAGTTCATCACATGAGGAAGGAAGTCACAGAGAATGGAGTATTTTAACAAAAGAATTTATAGGCGATAAGAAAGGAAATTTAGTTGGTTTAAAAACTGTTGANGTTAGATGGGAAAAAGATAAAAATAATAGAACTAAGCTNATTGAAAATAAAAAATCTCTTAGAGAGTGGCCATGTGAACTTGCTTTATTAGCACTTGGTTTTACAGGACCTGAAAAATATTTACCTGAAAATTTTGGATTAGATTTAGATGAAAGAGGAAATATCAAATCAATTAANAAATATCAAACAAATAAACCAAAAATATTTGTTGCAGGTGATTGCAGAAGAGGTCAATCATTAATAGTATGGGCAATATCTGAAGGAAGAGAGGTTGCTTGTCAGGTGGACGAATTTTTGATGGGAAAGTCAAATCTACCAAAGAAAAATTATAGCGGAGATTTGAAATAAAAAAACCCTTCGNTTTNAAACGAAGGGTTTAAAAGAAGGCGGCGACATACTCTCCCACCAAAATGGCAGTACCATCTGCGCTAATGGACTTAACTTCTCTGTTCGGAAAGGTAAGAGGTGAACCCCATTGCTATAACCACCTATGTCTTTAGAAGCATTTATAACTTCTATTATAAGTTAACATATTGAAAAATACAAATTCAAGTAATAAAGTTTAAAATAATAAAATTTAAGAAAAAGTTCTACGATAGGCTTACGGGTAATTAGTATCACTCGGCTATGACATTGCTGCCTTTACACCTGTGACCTATCAACGTAGTCGTCTTCTACGACCCTTAAAAGAAATCTCATCTTGTGGTAGGTTTCGCACTTATATGCTTTCAGTGCTTATCCTTTCCCGACGTAGCTACCCGGCAATGCTCCTGGCGGAACAACCGGTACACTAGAGGTCAGTCCATCTCGGTCCTCTCGTACTAAAGATAGATCCACTCAAATTTCTAACGCCCACTACAGATAGAGACCGAACTGTCTCACGACGTTCTGAACCCAGCTCGCGTGCCACTTTAATGGGCGAACAGCC
>PATA01000003.1 GCA_002713495.1 Flavobacteriaceae bacterium | reverse complement strand
GATTTAAATCATGATTTAAATAATCTTGAGCCGTATTTTGTCAATTACAGTCTCTATGAGATTAACCATGCATATATTTTGTTAGAGAGAAACTAGGCCTTACTTATATAGATGAAAAAAATTACATACATTTTTGGAGGAGGAAGGCTAGAAAAAATAAATGATCAAGATAGCTTCGCAAAAGATTTTTACTATGGATTTCATCTTTTAAACAATAATAAAAAATATGATACAAAAATATTAGAGATATATCCATTTACCAAATCAAAGACAAAATATTTATCTATATTACAAAAAATTGACATACTATTAACTAAATTAATTTTTTTACAATTTCATTTTCATGAAATATATATTAAGGAAAATCTTAAGAGGATTAAAAATAGCGATCTTCTAATTTTTAGTAATGATAGGCTTGCCTTTAGTTTTTTTCCAATATTGAAATTTAATAAAAATATAAAAAGCATTGTATTTGTTATGGGTTTACTTAAAGAACATGAAAATTTAAAAATTTATCAAAAAATTTTAAGACCATTTTTCTTATCTATATTTATCAAAACTGTTGATAAATTTATATTTCTAGGGAAATCAGAATACGAATTTGCATTAAAGAAATACCCACAATATGAAGAAAAGTTTATATTCATTTCTTTTGCTGTTGACTACAATTTTTGGAACTTAAATAAGAAAAAAACTGAAAAGATAAATAATCAAATTTTATTTATTGGCAATGATGGCAATCGTAATTATGACTTTATTAAAGAACTTCCCAAGTTTTTACCAGAATTTAATTTTATAATTATTTCTGATCAAATAAAAGATTACAAAGAGCAAAAGAATGTCAATTTCGTTGCTGGTAATTGGTCTAAGGGGTACATGAGCGATAAAGAGCTAAGCAAATTCTATAGTCAATCTTTTTTAACAATTTTACCAATAAAAAATACAATCCAACCTTCAGGACAAAGTGTAGCACTACAATCGATGGCTACAGGAACTCCTGTACTAATATCAAAATTTGATGGATTTTGGGAAAAAGATATTTTTATTAATGATGAAAATATCTTTTTTATTGAACATTTTAAATATGATGATTGGGCAAAATTAATCAGAATATTAAATAAAAATCCTCAACTTATTGAAAAAGTATCATTGAATGGCAAAGATTTAATAAAAAATAAATATAATCTTGAAACTTTTGTTACGAAGATTGAAAAACTGATTGAAACAATTACTTGAAATAGTTCTTTACAGTATTGATAACATGAGTTACTTCTTTTTTTTGCATCTTTGGAAAAACTGGCAAAGTAACTAATTTATAATATTGAGAAAATGATTCTTCAAATACTTCTTTATTTTGAAAATGATCTTTATAAGCTTTTTGTTTAATAATTGGATAAGGATAGTGAATTCCTGTTTCAATATTGTTGTCTTTACAATGTGCAATAAATTTGTTTCTGTTGGCTACTTCTATTACGAATAAATGCCATACATGGGTGTTAGAGAAATATTTTTTTGGTAATTTTAGCTTTTTTATTCCATCAAATGCATCCAGGTAAGTTTCAGCAATTCCCCTGCGTTCATTATTCCATTGGTCAATATATTTTAATTTTTCATTTAATAATATAGCTTGAATTGGCTGAAGTTTTGTATTTACTCCCTTCATTTCATGGTAATACTTAATTTCACTACCAAAATTTCTTATTTTAAATAATTTCTTATACAAACTATAAGAGTTTGTAGTGACTATTCCACCATCACCCCAAGCACCAAGATTTTTTCCAGGATAAAAACTATATGAAGCTGCAATAGAGTTATCACCAATATTTAAACTTGACTGAGTTGCTCCATGCGCTTGAGCAGCATCTTCTATAAAATATAAATTATAATCTTTACATAATTTTTTTAATTCTTTAACGTTGCACATTTGACCATAGAGATTTACCCCAATAATTGCTTTAGTATTTTTATTAATTTTTTCTTTTATTTTTTCTATATTAATTAAATAGTATTGATCGTTGTCTACGAAAACAGGTTTTGCTCCAACATTATCAACAGCAAAGGATGTTGCAATATAAGTGTTTACAGGAACAATAACTTCATCATTTTTACCTATTCCTAATCCTCTTAATATTAATTCAATAGCATCGGTTCCATTAGCACAAGAAATTGAATATTTTTGATTTGTATATTTTGAAAAGTTTTTTTCAAAAGTATTCACATCATTATTTAGAATAAAATCATTTTTGTCTATGACTTTACTAAATTTACTTAAAACATTATTTTTTATTGGATTGTGTATTCTAGATAAATCGTTAAATGGTACTTTCATTATTTTTTAATTAGTTTTTTATTATACAATTGTATAGTGAAACTAGTTTAAATAATATCGTTTATAGTTGTTAAATTTAGGAGCTAAGTGTATTGAAAATCTCACTATTTACACATATGAGAAATCCAGAAGAAAGGATGGATCCTTGGAGAGAAGCCCTTGAGTGTTATAAGTCAATAACAAGTGATATAGTTATTGTTGGCCAAGACCTTGAACAAGAGTTTAAATGGGATGATCTAGGAAAAATGTTTCAAGAGGGTTTTGATAAATCTGAAGGTGACTGGGTTATTAATTTATCNATAGATATGCTTCTACACGAGANCGATATTGATAAGTTAATAAAATTAATAAAACTTTATCCAGATGAACCAGCAATTGCNCTTCCTAAATATAAGTTTTTTGAGCCTGAAAGATATCAAATNAAAAGCTTNGAAACAGTTATTTTAAATAAGAAAAAATATAAAAATATATTATTTAANGGNGGTGGAGATTTAGCACTTCCAACACTAGAAAATGTTGTTTTGAATCANTCTACTGTTAAACACTTAGATGTTCCTGTATGGAATTATGATACAACNTTTAGAACTNAAGAAATTATTGCTCAAGATAGGGCAAGGTTTGCTAGAGCNTGGTATAGAGAGTTTAAAGATTATGGAGATAGGGGGGGACCAACAAATGAAGAAGCNTTCAATGCGTGGTTTNCAATGATNAAAGAAAGGTATCCGNTCCATACAAATAAAACAAAAATAAAAAATCATCCAAAATNTATTCAGGATAAACTTGAAGGTCTTAGCNAAAACCAATTTGGGTTTAATTTATTTGGTTTNAANGAAGAGGTAAAATTTNCTATCAAAAATAAAATTAANCAAAAAANAATTAAATTTAAATATAAAATTTAATTCTTTATTTTTACATACCAGTCATCAAACTTTGAATATTTCTCTTGAACTCTNTCATAATTGTTGANAGTTAGCAAGTTGTAAATCGCTTCTCTATTANTAGTAAAATTGTGTTCNACNGANATTATTTTTATGTCATATTTNTTAAAGTCTAAAGAATTTAGTATTTCCAATTCCGTTCCTTCNGTGTCTATAGAAAGNTAATCAATTGTATTATTTATTTCATACTTATCAAAGAGATCGTTAATAGAAATTGTTTTTAGTTCGTAAACAGTATTGTTTGAAAGTCTGAGATATTCATGTTTGTCTGANGGAATATTTTTTGANAANTTAGCTCTAGAAAATTCAGGTTTCTCNGCTTGATTAAANTCAATCGAAATATTCGATNTACTATGAACGCAGTCTAACGATATTGAACAATTNCGATTTTTTTTAATATCTTNTGACCAAATTTTTGCNGGTTCTACTACTAGGCCATCCCANTTNAANTCTTTCTCAAGCAAGTANGTATTNGATAAATATTTNCCATCTGCAGCTCCAATTTCAACAAAAAAACCATNTTCTTTAAAATCTAATTCATTGATAACAAATAAATCTTGAAATATTTGTGATTCAGAAAGNTCAATTAGTTTATAAAGTNTNNCNGGATTTTTGANTCTGTCATTTAAAAATATAAAGTCTAGTTTTTCATACTCATATCTATATTTCTTTCTCTCAACATCTAGNTTTATTAATTTATCTTTTNTNATTAAAGATAAATTAAATAATGAAAGTATCTTTGAAATTAATTTTTTTAATTCACCCATTATTTAATTTTTACTTTCAACATTGTTATATTGAGTTGCTAAGTTNGATTCAAACTGATCATTNTATTTTGTTATCGTGGGTTCGTACCAATAACCATTTAAACTCAANTCTCTTGCNGATTGNTTTAGCCAAAAATCAAGAGCATCNTCTAAAATTTTTGATTTTGNNATTCGATCTAGTATATTTTTAGCTCCTTTTTTTGAAACTACNTAAGAATCAGTTGTTTTACTCATTCCATTCCCACCCCAATCTGTNGGGGTGTTTATTTTTTTGTACATTCTTTTTAAAGGNCTTCTTTTAAATANTGGAATATGCATGTCTAACTTACTTGCNCCAAAAAATACAAAATCAAAATCACTTGGAAGTTTATTTAGAAGAGTNANTAATTTTTTATCAAAATTTTTNTCTATCGAAATATCATCTTCAATTACAATNGCAAAATTTTCTTTATGATTTTCCACAAGTTTTTCATATACTTTTANATGCTTCATAAANCAGGAAATTTCACCTTTAGACAAATAATCAGTATCAAATATTTTTAATTCTTCTTTAGTTAAGTCTTCTTTATCACATTGATTTATAATTTTAAGTGNAAAAATAGAGTNTTTAAATTGTTTCTCAATCNCAGGNAGTCTTTCGGTGAGNTTTGTGTAGTGGATGAGATTTATTTCGNGCATAANTAAAGATTAATTGGAATTATTTATAATAAGTTTTAATTTTCTATTAAAGTTGTTTAAATTCAATATATTAAAATAACCAGATGGGATGTTTAGTTTGTTAAAAANAAATAAAAAATATTTAATTGACTATTTTCTCTTATTNGTNTCTANATATATTTCTACTGTNTGGATAAACTTTTATTACCTTTCTCCTAGAAACGTTGATTTCAACAAATATTATGATTANATAAACTATTTTNTTGGNCTAGATGTTGANATAAGTTACGGCCAAGGAAGCTTATATTNTCTAATAGTTTCTAATCTTTTTAAGATAAATTTAAATTTTATTGANGAGAGAAGTCTTGAAATTATTTTAAGTTATGCAGTACAAAACACAAATTTNGTTTTTTATTTAATAGGNNTGCTTGGCTTATATAAATTACTTTATTTTTACAATTTTGATAAAAAATTAATAATTTTCACATTATCAATTTTAAATTTTTTTCCACAAGCAATGTATNTAAGAGCNGTTATGAAGCCNGAAATTATTGCTTTTTCTTTTTTTCCATGGATNATTTATTTTATAGAAAANTANAAAAAAGATAAAAACATTATAAATTTGTATTTTGCAGCTCCNTTTTTAATTACAATACTTTCNTCTAANGGATCANTAGCNGGAATGGCNATTTTGTATCTAGTGNTTGCTTATTTTTCAGATATAAAAAATTTTGANTATAAAAAATACTATATATTTTTAATAATATTTTTTATAGTATTTTCAATAGTTCTNTACGAGAATTACGAAATNACAAATAATCATCTTTTTGAAAGAGATTATGACGAAAGTTATGACAATAAAGCAAAGTTTAGNTCTATTTTTAGGTTTAACTTAAAAACTATTTTTACTCANCCATTCTTNGATTANGAATATCAAATAGACAAATANAGTATTCACGCAAACTCCATTATAAATGTTACAATTCTTGATTCATTTGGTGACTATTTCAATCAACTTTATGATTTTNATTTAAATTATTTTGAAAAAAACAGAAAAGATTTATTTACTATNGANGGGAANAGTTTATTAAATAGTAATAACCANATTCTTTATACAGGNCCTTTTAGTTCTATTTTTGATACAAATTTAAATTTAATTAGAAAGACATTATCNAATTTATATTCTTTTTTCTTTTATATTTCTTTAGTTATTTTTATATTTATTTNTAAAAGTTATCGAAAGTATTACNTNATGCCTTTTCTNGGTATCTTTACTTTATACATCAACTCTTTAGGGTTTCCATCTAATAACTTTAATCCNTACCTTGGTGATACNTANAAAGCTTTTTATTACAGTTTTTTAATTTCTATAGCATTTGTATTTGTTGTTATAAAATACCTTGAATTAATAAAATCTATAAANTTTCTTAAATANGCATTNTTNATATTTTGGTTAATTTCAATAGGATTTATTGCNGGNCATCCAAAGTCAAATNATCAGAATTTTTCTGAATATTTAGCAACTTCAAATCAGCACTCTTTATTTTGCAATATTAATAATTCAATNTTTTTNGAAAATAATTTNATTCAGAAAATTCATCCTTCTGGAAATATAAATAATCTGTCAACAGACTGTAAAAAGTACAAAAATACAAATTTAGNAAAAGATNTNTCTNTTNCTGAAAAAGNANTATGTATTACAAANAANAGTATTAATAAAGCCCAGTCATCTAGTCCAAATTGCAGAATATATTTAATCGAGAGAGTAATAAAAAAAGTTGATTTACAAAAAATCAGGTACCCTTNTGTATCAATACTAGTTTTTTTANCAGCATTTTTNTTGACTTTAGGTAGTGATAAATTTAAAACAAAATTGACCAATTGAGTTNAGTTTTAAATATACTTTATTTAGATTATGAAAAATAGACTAAACCAGCTNAAAGAAATTTTTCATGATATTTTATTTGTTTCCAAACTGACAGGTACATTAAATAAAAAATTTATTATTTTTGCTGCATTAATAACTTCAAACCTGACNGTTTTATTAGATATNATAATTATTTTGGCNTTTACATTATTTNTGACAGGNGAAATTGACACATTTCAAATTATTGAGGCGTGGGTAGGTTTTGTAAAANATAATATTTATATTCTNCCGTTTGTAATTGTAATTAGATATGGCTCAAAAATACTTCAAACATATNTNATGAAAACCCTTGANGTTACAGTAGAAAAAAACTTAAGAGTATATGTNATGACTCAAATTTTTAAGCAAAAAGATTTTTCGATTTCAGATGCTTATTTTTATATTAATAAAATTACATCACACGTATCTTTTTTTTACTCTGCTTTAACTAATTTTTTAAACTTTGTTATTCAATCAACGGTTTATTTTGTTTANNTAGTATTTTCAAACCCATCAATTATTGCAGCTTTNTCNATCGGAGTAATAGTTTTAATAGTNCCAATAAAAAAGTTGGTGATTAGTTCTAAAAACTACATGCACAAGACATTTTTATTTGAAAAGAAATCTGATGAAGAAATTCAAAAAGTTATNGATAANATTTACTTAATTAAAATATTAAAAAANGATCAAGATGAACTTAGAAAATTTTCTGAAACTTCCGATCAAGTTGCAGACGGTCAATTAAAAAACCATTTATATAATATCCTAAGTGCTGACTTTCCAAGCTTTTTAACAATTTTTACATTCTCTGTNTTCATCGCTTATTTTGGNAACTTNACNTTTATTACNTTAGATTATATTGTTATTACGCTTAGATTGTTTCAATCTTTAGGTGGAATTGCTGGTGCTTTTAGTAGAGTAATNAATTCTCAGATACATATNCAAAANCTNAAAGAAGCTGTTGATATTGATGACGCTGATTTTCATCATGANTATANCTTTTCTAAAAGCTTGGAAGATAACGATGTTGAAATCAACTCTGTTAATTTTAAATATCGAAATTCGACAGAGTGGATATTTGAAAATTTAAACCTAAATATTAATAAAAATACTCATACAGTAATTACTGGCCAAAATGGTTCTGGCAAAAGTACATTATTAGGTTTAATCTCCGGCATGTTAATTCATCAAAGTGGAAGTATAAGGATAGCAAGAGAAAAATTAGGTTATATTGGTCCTACACCTCTGATTCTATCAACGTCACTAAAAGAAAATTTATTGTACGGTAATACAGATGTTGTTGATGAAAGTAAAATTCTGGAAACTTGTGAAATGTTTAAATTGTTTGATGTTGTTAATAAAGATATCTTAGGACGGCAAGTAACCAACACATCATTGTCATCTGGACAAATGCAAAAAGTTGGATTTATCAGAGCCATACTCTCAAATGTTGAAATCCTTTTGCTTGATGAGTCAACATCAAACCTTGATAGGAATACAAAATCTTTAATTTTAGAAATATTGACAGATAAAAATATAACTGTTGTAAATTCTACCCACGATCCGACAAGTTTTGCACAAATAGACAGACATATTCAAATAGATATAGTTGATAACAAAAGATTAATTTATGATATTTAAACTTTCATAATTTTTAACTTCAATACTTAAATAGTTTTCATATGAAAAATTATCAAAAACAGTTTCTTTTGCATTTGTAGATATCTTATTAATCAATCCATTATCTAGAAGTAGGTTGTCAATAATTAATGAAAGATCATCGTTTGCTTTTATGAGAATTCCATTTTCTTCATGCTTGATAATGTTCTTTATTCCATAAACATTAGTAGTAATTACAACACAGCCAGCCCCCATAGCCTCAAGAATTGTTTTAGGGTTTCCTTCAAATTTTGAAAGTTGTATATAAAACAAATATTCTGAATAGGTTTCTAACAACAGATCATGATCTAAGTTGCTAGAAAGCTCAAGTTCAATATTATATTTTTTTGAGAGTTCTATCAATGTATCCCTCAGCTTGCCTTCTCCAACAATTCTTAATTTGTATTTGGAGTTTTTCAGCATTTCAATTAACTTTGTATGGTTCTTTTGTTCCTCTAACCTACCAACAGAAAAAAGAGTATTAAATTCCCTCTGTTCTATTTGTTTNACGTTTCTTTCANCAATATCTACAAAATTTGGCTGATATATTATTTTTTCTTGNAAAGATTTATTTTTTGTTATCAAATTTATATCATCTTTGTTAGTTGTTACATATAAATCACAAAAAATTAAAGATATTTTTGAAAGTAAAGTAAATAGGAGAATTTTTATTTTAGATTTATTTTCAAATTTAGCAAAAGCTACTGAATTATATCCTGTTCGAATTATTAATTTATTTTTTGTTAAAAGTTTGTAAAAAATTGCAACCCATGAACCATAAAGTTGATTTGTTTTTACAATATCAAAATAATNATTGTTACGNTAAATTTTNAAAGTATATNTAATAGANTTGAAAATATTNATAATTTTAAAATTAGACTTATTTNTNTTTGAATANATTGGCAATANTTCAAAGTAGTNTTCTAATTNGTNTTNCTNAAGAATATTNATATCACTTTTATNTCCGTAAGTAAGTAAAGTAATTTTATANCCAAANTTATNNACTAAATCTNTATAAACNTTTAANTCTCNANTTAANATTCCNTGTTCNTGCCAAATTTTTAATGAAGTATTGAATGTGAATACTAAAAGAATCTTCATCTTAGCTAATCATAAACGAATGTTTAGAAGTATCAATATTTAACTTTATTGAAAATTAAAAACTATTCATAAAGAATTATTTTTTGTTTATGCTCATAATAATGAAAAAAATTCTTGTTATTCATACAAAATACAGAATAACTGGGGGAGAAGATATTGCTGTAGATAGCGAAGTAGCAACATTAAAAAAATACTTTAATGTTGAAACCCTTTATTTTTCAAATAAAGATACTGATAATTTTTTGAAACAAATTTTTTCTTTTATCAGAAACAAGAACCCAAATGCAAATAAAATCCTTACTGAAAAATTAGACAAATTCAATCCAGACTTAGTTTACATTCANAACACCTGGTTCAAGCCATCACTTGGTATATTTAAAATACTTGATAATAAAGGTNTTAATTATTATTTAAAACTACATAACTATAGGTTTGATTGTGGAAGATACTTAACTAAGAAACCGCATTTAAAGAAACAGGAAAAATGTAAAGCCTGCGGTATGAAATCAAGCTCTAATNTTATTTTTAATAAATATTTTCAAGACTCTTATTTAAAGTCGTTGATATTAATTAGGTATAGTAAAAAATATTTTAAGTTGCTTAAAAACATAAAAATTATAACTCTTACAGAATTTCAAAAAAAATACTTAATAGATTTGGGTATGAATACTAAAAATATAAACACTCTAATAAATCCAATCAGCATTTCAGANGGTGTTGTTAAAGAGTTTAACTTTAATATTAAAAAAAATAATTATTTGATATACGCAGGATTAGTTTCTGAAGAAAAAGGGGTAGATTCATTAATTTCAACATACAACTTGCTTGTTAATTTTGAAAAGACTTTAGTAATTGCTGGAGATGGACCATTATTGGAAAAGTTAAAATATAAGTATAAANATAACGAAAAAATTATATTCACAGGAAAATTAACAAATTTTGAAGTTTTGTCCTTGATCAAAAATTCATACACAACAATAACAAATACGAGTCTGTATGAGGGACAACCAACTCTTTTATCTGAGGCATCAAAACTTCAGATAAACTCAATATATCCATCTAGTGGTGGAATTCAAGAATTTTTTCCGAAGGACAATCCTTTTGCTTTTAAAGCAAATAATGAAATTGATTTACTAAAAAAGTTAAAGCTATTAAGACATGAAGAGATAGTTAAGGATCAAGCTAAAAGTAACAAAAAATTTATTGAAGAAAAACTNAAGGAAAGTAATTATATAAGTAAATTNAGAGAGATCGTCGAATGAGTGCNAAAAAAATAAGNGTAATAATGTCAGTTTTTAACGATGAAGCAAATATAGAGAATTCTATGAATAGTATTTTATCTCAAACATACAAAGAATTTGAGCTGCTGGTCCTAGATGATTTTTCAAATGATTCCACTCCCAAAATACTAAACAAATTTAAACACGACTCTAGAGTAAAAATATATTCCAATGATAAAAATATTGGATTGACCAAATCTTTAAATTTTTTAATTGANGAATCTACTGGTATGTATATTTTTCGTCAAGATTCTGATGACTATAGCNTTCCATCNAGATTTATAAAGCAATTAAATATTTTAGAGAATACACCATTTAAAGTATGCACGACAAGAGCTATCAATATTCAGACTCAAAAAAAAATTCCTGGAATTAGCTCATGGTTTCCAAAAAAATTAACAATGAAATATAAAAACCCATACATTCATGGGACTTTATCAATTAAAAGAACACTGTTAAGAGATATTGGAAATTATGATGAANGCTATCNATACTCNCAAGATTTCAAATTATATTTAGATATTATTAAAAAGAATGAAAAAATTTATGAAATAAAGGAACCACTATATATGTTNAATACTTCAAATAATATATCAACCAACCAAAAAGAACTTCAAAAAACATATTTTGATAAAGCGTTAAAAGAAAATAAATGATTTAGAAATGAAAGTAAGCATTGGATATAAAGAGATTGATGGTCCCTGGGGAGGTGGAAATAATTTTAGGATAAACTTAAGTAAGTATTTAATTGAAAAAGGTATTTCTGTAACAAACAATCTGCGTGATAGAAATATAGATATTATTATCCTTACTGAACCAAGACTTTCATCTTTTTCTTCATCATATACTTACAGGGAAATTTATTATTACAAAAAACTAGTTAATCCGAATGTNATGGTAATTCATAGAATTAATGAGTGTGATGAAAGAAAAAATACAAATTATATGAATAATCTATTAAAAAGGGCAAATATTGTCTCAGATCATACAGTTTTTGTTAGTCAATGGCTTAAAAAAATTCACTCAAATAATGATATCGGGTTGGATAGTTCATCAGTTATTTTAAGNGGTGCAGATAACACAATATTTAATAATATAGGAAAAATCAGATGGAATAAACGCGAAAAACTTAAAATAGTAACACACCATTGGGGCAATGATTGGAATAAGGGATTTAAAATATATAGTGAATTAGACGAATTAATTAATNAACAAAAAAATTTTGANTTTACATATATTGGAAATTTACCAGAAAATTTTAAATTTAAAAATTCAAATTATTTAAAACCATTGTCTGGATTAGATTTATCTAACGAATTAAAGTCACACCANCTGTATTTAACAGCATCTTTAAATGAACCATCTGGTAATCATCATATCGAGGCAGCTCAATGTGGATTACCACTTATGTTTATAAACAGTGGAGGAATAGTTGAATATTGTATTGATTACGGATTGATGTTTGAAGATTATAACTTTAATGAAAAACTTTTATATATGNTNGAAAATTATGATAAATTTTTTGATAAAGTACAAAATTATTCATTAAGTTCAGAATCAACNAATAAACAATTCNTAGATCTTTTTTATAAACTAATTAATGAAAAAACAAANAAAACTATCAATTTTGTAAATTTTCGAATTCAATTNTTTCAAATTGTATTATTTTATTACAAAGTACTAAAGTTCATATATATCAAAATAAATGCAAAAACTTAAGACAAATATATATCTACCAATTTTTCTATTTTTAATATTAAACATTTTATTTACTCGGTCTTTNGTTGGGTTAGGTTTTTTTAATCATTTATTGGGTGAGTACATTGTACTTTTTGGTTTTATATATTTATTTTTCTTGGTTCTTTATAGTTCTAAAACTCATAGATTATTTAGTTTAAAAATAATTACTGCAATTTTAATTTATTATTTACTTCAACTTATATTTACACAAGCAAATATTACAAATACTTATACTTTTAAAGCNTCATCATTTATTGCTATGACTTCCTATTTTTATCTTGGATTGAACTTACCTCGCCAAAATGAATATATTCAAAAAATTAAACAATGGCTTCCACTAATGCTTCCAATTATTTATTTTTTGGGATCAGGTTTATATCCTGATTTTTTAACTAATTTCTTTATAGAGAATTCAGACAAATTTCAATTTATAAAGGCATCAGATGTTTTAATGGGAGTTCTTATAATAGTTTTTTATCAAACAGGATTTAATGAAAAAAGGAATGATTTGTACCTTTTTTTGATTATCCCAGCTTTTATTCCACTTTTATTGTATTTAAGTAGGGGTTCATTTGTTGCTATTGTTCTATTTTTCGTAATGGAATTATTTACTCATAGAAAACAATTCATAAGCAACTTGCCAAGAACTTTTCTGTTAGCGCTTGTATCTATGTTTATTTTTGTTTTTTCAACTTTCAATATTTACGGAAATTTAAATTTTGAGAAATCTAATCCATTAATTAATGAGGAACTGGACAAAAGGCAAACAGAAGTTATCCAAGAAAACTTGCTTGATTTAATAGAAAGAAGAAACACAGTGGGGGTTGTTTTTTCGCTATATTTCGAAGACAATGTTTTAAAGTCCACTGATGGAACTTTAAATTGGCGTTTAGATATTTGGCAAGATCTTTTATCCGATATGAATATTTCAAATAAGAATTTATTTGGTTATGGATATAACGAAATACTTAGTGTTATGACAGATCCCTCTGAGCCTGGAAGAATGGGTAGAGATGGAATGAACGAAAATATTCATAATTATTTCTTGAATATTTTTGCCAGAGGTGGCGTAATATTATTAATTTTATTTGTAACGCTACACATAACTTTTGTAAGAGAATGGAAATCCATAAATGGAAACTATAGGTTAGCTAATTTTATAATCCCACTTTTAGTAGCTTCTTTTTTTGATATTTCAATGGAGGGTGTCCAATTTCCTTTAAATTATTACTTTTTTGTTGGAGCTTTTCTTTCATATAAAAAATAACTTAATAATTATTTTCGTACCATTCAAATGTTTTTTGCAACCCTGCTGGTAAAGAAGTTGATGATTTCCAGCCAAGAGAATTTATTTTGCCAGAATCTAATAATTTTCTAGGATTGCCATCTGGTTTTGTAGTATCAAAAATAATATCACCATCAAACTTAGTTATTTCCTTTAGAAGATAAGATAATTCTTTTATCGAAATTTCTTCGCCACTACCTACATTTAATAAATCATCTTCCCATTCTTTTTCAAGGAGAAAATCTACTGCATTACTTAAATCATCAACATATAAGAATTCTCTTTTTGGTTCACCTGTTCCCCAAATTTCAATATTCTCACTTCCATTTTTTATTGCATCATAAAATTTAACGATTAAGCCAGGTATTACATGGCTACTATTTAAATCAAAATTATCATTTGGTCCGTACAAATTTGTTGGCATAAGATTAATTATTTTGTGTCCGTATTGAGACTTGAGTGCATTTCCCATTTCAATTGCAGCAATTTTTGCCATCGCATAAGGAGAATTAGTAGGTTCTAGTTTTCCGCCCATCAGGCTTTCCTCTGAAGTAGGAATAGATGCGTTTAATGGATAAATACAACTACTTCCTAAATTAATTAATTTAGTTGAGGGGAAATTAATTAAAGCTTCAAGAATATTGATGTTAATTTTTAAGTTTTCAAGTATAAATTCAGTTCGGAAAGTATTATTTGCTAATATTCCACCAACCTTTGCTGCTGCATTTATAATTAAATCTGGATTTACATCTTTTATAGTTTTTGTGGTTTCATCTAAAGAAAAAAGATTTGTATCTTTTCTATTTGAACCAATAATTTCGGAAACAGAGTTAGAATTTGATAAATTTTTAACTAGGTTTGAACCTACCAAGCCATTAGAGCCAAAAATAAGAATCTTAATTTTTTTTCCTTTTTTAATACCTTTATATACTAAATAAATATAGTTTTAAATTGGTGNATAAAAATTGAAAATAGAATATATAAATGGTTANAAATTTGCAAGNATGTCAGANTATGTNTTTTCTGAAGTTTTAACAAATAAACAATTTCAAGAAATAAATCCAAAAAATATTGAGATAATNTATTCCAACAATTCACATGTATGTTACCAAAGAAAACAATTAAATATTAGTGATGGAGATACAGTATTTTGTGTTAATAGTTCANTAGAATTACTTTTNCATCATGTTAANGGTGAAAATTTAAAAAATCTAACTCTAATTACTTCNCAAACAGATGATAAAATATCAAAAAAAAATATCAAAAAATTACCAAAACAATTTAGCCGNTGGTATTCCATAAATGTTGACTGTACAGATCCGCAACTTATCTCAATTCCNTTAGGCTTGTCNAATGGTTATGANAAAAATTTAGATCTTGATGATAATTTAATCAATATTGACTTGAATAGTTTTACAAAAAGGAAAGANAATTTACTCTATCTAAGCTTTGAAGACAATACAAATATNAGGNATAGAAGTGGACTTAAAAATTATTTTTCACAATTCAAATGGGCAAAAATTTTATATAAAAAAAATGAAATANTTNAATATGAGAACGATTTAAGGATTAGTAATTTTGTANTATGCCCTCAAGGAAATGGTATCGACACTCATAGAATTTGGGAAACCTTGTACTGTGGCTCTATACCAATTATTGAAGACCANATTGGGTTTAATCAATTTAAAAATTTACCAATTATGTTTGTTGATGATTTTTATAAAATATCTGAAAAATCTTTAGAAAATTTTTTAGATACATTACAAGTCAANGACCTAGATATNATAGATTTTNNTTACTGGAAAAATGAAATATTTAAAAAAAATNATGATAGTGAAAATANANTAACAAAAATNATTAATAAAAAAACNTTNAATTACATGACTACAAAAAATATCTTAAAAGGAAAACTGTTAAAAATCAGAAACGGATATTTCAGAATANTTTATAAATTGAAAAATAAGTTATNTACTCAAATTTAGAAATAAAATAAATTAAGTTGTCATTTCTAACTATACTATTTTAAATGAAAGCTCTAATCACGGGAATAACTGGCCAGGACGGATCCTATTTAGCCGAACTCTTATTGAGTAAAGGCTATGAAGTTCACGGGACAATCAGAAGATCATCATTAATTAATACATACAGAATTGATAATATTATTTCAGAATACTCAAACTCAAATAAGCTAAAATTACATTATGCAGACCTCTTAGACTCAGCTTCACTCTCTAATCTAGTGACACAGATACAACCAGACGAAATTTATAATTTAGGTGCACAGTCCCATGTAGCCGTATCATTTAAAAATCCTCTTTACACAACACAGACAAGCACTATAGGACCACTTGCTCTTCTAGAAACAATAAAAAATGCTGATAAGAAAATAAAGTATTACCAAGCTTCTAGTTCTGAAATGTATGGTGGTGAAGGTGAAGTTAGTCTCAATGAAAATTCGCCTTTATTACCTAAAAGTCCATATGCTTCATCGAAAGTTTTTGCTCATGAAATCAATAAAATTTATCGCGAATCATATGATATTTTTGGTGTAAATGGAATATTGTTCAATCACGAATCTCCCAGGAGAGGAGAAACTTTTGTTACCAGAAAGATAACAAAAGCTATTGGTAGGATCCACCATGGTTTGCAAGGAAAACTAACTTTAGGCAATTTAAAAGCATCTAGGGATTGGGGATTTGCTGGTGATTATGTAGAAGCAATGTGGTTGATGATGCAACATGATAAGCCTGATGATTGGGTTGTCGCTACAGGAGAGACATATACTGTAGAAGATTTTTTAGTAGAGGCATTCAATACTGTAGGTTTAGATTGGAAACAATACGTAGAAACTTCTGAAAAATACTTTAGACCCAATGAAGTAGATTACTTACTCGGAGATCCATCAAAAATTAAGAAAACTTTAAAATGGGAGCCAAAAACAAGTTTTAAAGAGTTAGTAAAGATGATGATTGAAAATGATTTAAATGAAGCTGAAAAAGAACTCACCTTAGTAAAGAATAACCTTTTAAAACCAACTTGGGAGCATCCAACGGTTTAGTTAAATGTCAAAAAATGTATTATTAATCGGTTCAGATGGTTTTTTAGGTAAAAATGTTAAAAGTATTCTAAAGGAATCAAAAAAAAATAATTTTTTTGAAATTCGCAATTCTGAAGATATAGACATTTTGGATTATGATTTATTTTTTAAATATTTAATAGAAAATGACATTAATAAAATTATAAATTGTGCAGCTTTTGTCGGAGGTATTTCATATGGCTATAAATACCAAGCTGATTTACTAAGCATAAATTCTCAAATGGCAATAAACCTTTACAAAGCATCAAAAGATACAAATGTGAGTATGTTAATAAATCCTATTTCAAATTGTGCTTACCCTGAAAAATACAAAGAGTATGAAGAAAGTAAATTTTGGGATGGCAAAATACATGAATCTGTATTTAATTATGGACTTTCTAAAAGGCTTTTTGTAGGTTTAGGGGAAGCGTATTATAAACAATTTAATTTTTCGTCATCAAATATCGTCATGTCAAACATGTACGGCCCTTTAGATCATTTTGAAATTGAAAGATCGCATGCTTTAGGTGCTTTGATATTAAAAATCCATAATGCAAAGAAAAATAATATTGGATTTATAGAAATTTGGGGAACAGGAAAGCCTATTAGAGAATGGCTCTATGTTCAAGATGGAGCAGAATCTTTAATTCGAGCTCTTGATTTAGAACCAGGTCATCATTTTTTTAACGTTGGTTCTGGACAGGGTTATTCAGTGATTGAAGTAGCTAATAAAATAGCTAGGGAATTTGAATGGGATGGGGAATTTAAACTCGATACTTCAAAACCCGATGGTGTATTAGAAAAAAAAGTGAATCCAAAATTAGGAGAAACAATACTTAATTGGTCACCAAAAACTACAATAGACGAAGGAATCAAGCAAACAGTAGAATGGTTTATAGAAAATGAGAAAAATATTACATAATAACGAAATAATTTGTATAGTTGCAAACCTTGAAGACGCAAAAGAAGGCTTGGATTTTCTAAGCGAAGATAATGATTTTGTACAAGTTGGAACTTGGAATTACAAAAAAGGACAAGTTTTACCCTTACATTACCATAATGAATTTGAAAGATCGGCTTTAAGAACTTCTGAGTGTGTATTTGTATTTAAAGGTAAAATTGAATGTAATTTACATTCTGAGGATGGAGAATTTATTGAAACAATAATTGTCAATGAAGGTGAATTTATTATTAATTTAAGTCAAGCTCATGAGTCAAAAATTTTAGAAGACACTATCGTTTTAGAAGTCAAAAATGGTCCTTATTTTGGACCAGAGAAAGATAGGACAAGAATAGAAAAGAAATGATTTTTCAAGTTGAACCCCAGGTTACTAAAAATGATATCAAAGCAGTATCTGATTACATGAACTCAGGAGGTTGGCTCACTGAACATAAATTTACAAATGAGTTTGAAAATAAAATTTCAAATTATCTTGGTAGGAAATACGCTATAGCAGTGCCAAACGGCACTATCGCAATTTACTTAGCATTAATGTCTTTAGGCATTAAAAAGGGAGACAGAGTTGCTGTTCCAAACATAACCATGATCGCAACAATTAATGCAATTTTATGGATTGGAGCAGAACCTGTCTTGATTGATGTTGATGAAGATTTCTGTATGTCTATTAATCATTTTAAAAAAATTAAAAATCTCAAAGCAGCGATTTTTGTTCCTCTTAATGGAAGGATTGGTAATGGAGAGCTGATTGAAAAGTGGTGCAAGAAAAATCAAATTAAATTGATTGAAGACTCAGCTCATTCTCTTGGTACAAAGTATAAAAATTTTAATGCAGGAAATCTTGGAGATTTAAGTATTCTTTCTTTCACTCCTCACAAAATTATAACAACTGGTCAAGGTGGCATGATTTTGACCAATAACCAAAAGTTAGCTAAAAATATTAAAAAATTGAAATCTTTTAACAGAAGAGCCGGTAAGTCCGATTGGCATGACGGATTTGGTCTAAATTTTAAATTTACTGATTTACAAGCCGCACTTGGGCTATCACAACTTGCAAGGTTGGAAGAAAATATAACAACAAAAAGAAAAATTTATCAATACTATAAAAAACATATCGATAATGATTTTTTTGCGATAAATGAATTTGAAGAAAATGAAGTCCCGTGGTTTTTAGATGTTTTAACTAAAAATTCTAATGTCAGGAACAAATTGCATGAATACTTAATTAAAAATAATATAGAAACTAGATTTTCCTATCCAGCTTTAAGTAAACAAAAATTCTTGAAAGAATATAAAAATAAGAATTTAGACTTCTCAGAGTCAACTCATAATAAAATATTGTGGCTTCCTTCATCATTAGGCTTAAAAAATAATGAATTGAAAATAATTTGTGATAAATTAAATAAATTTAGAATTTAAAAACCTTACTTAGGCAAATAAATAAAAATTTTAAATAATTATCAACACAGTAAAGTTTACGTTGCTTTACAAATTCCAAAACTTCTTTTAAATGTCTTGATTTGTTAAATGGGCTAATGAAATAACTCTTATTAAATAATTTTCGGTACTGTTCTTGAAAAAAGCACCCTATTGGATACTTTAAACCTTGAACATGCCAGGGCTTAGTTTTTCCTGCAAAATGTACTGTAATGTTGTCCAAAATATCTTCAATCTTCACATCCATATCTTCAACTACAACATTGTTGTTTAAAGTTTTAGGCAATTCTAAATAATTCCCATTAAAAAAAGTGTTTAAAATATCTTGATCCCAATACTTGGCTTCTTTTTTAAAATTAATTAAGTGCTTTTCAAGCTTACTTCCTATCCCATTATTAATGTATTTTTTTAAATCATAAATTATCACACCTGCATTAAAGTATTTATCATCCATTTCCATATAATCAAAATATTCTATTGTAGATAGTTCATCAGTATCATATTCTCCAATAGTGTTAGCGCAGATGATATACTCTGATTTTTTTAGATCTTTCAAGTATTGTTTAAAAGTAGAATAGGGATCTTTGTTGAATAGTATGTCAGAGTCTATATAAACAACATGATCTATGTCATCTTTTATAAGATTTATAGCAAAAATTCTATAATATGTCGCTTCTGTTACATGAGAGTTATTTAAATTTGGAAGATCAAAGTTATTCTTGATTTCTAAAAATTTAAAATTTAAGTTTTCAAATCTATATTTGTTAATTTCTTTGCTTAAACTTAAAGGTTGATTATGGGCAATGTAAATATTTATTTTTCCGCTAGTCACATTGTTTAGACTAAAAAATGACATTAAAGCTTGAGTGTTGTAATTCTTATCTAAACAATAAATAAAATTCATCTAAATTAAATATACAATTACAAAAAATTTTTGTTCGAAAAAGATTANANTTTNTATAATTAGNTTAGATAAATAATGAACAAAATATCATTAGCNATACCAACTCATTTTTCGAGCAANTATCTTTCAATCTTGTTAAAAAGTATTANNAATNCAGAANTAATNAGNGANATNGTTATTTCTGATGACTCAAATAATCTGCANGAGAATGAAAATATAAAAAAAATAATTAGCAAATATCAAAATAGNCATATAANTNTTGTCTACTCTCAAAATTTGAGCAATCAGGGNGCTTTTAATAATAAGTATGATGTGATTTCAAAATGTTCTAATGAAATNGTTTATCAAATAGACTCAGATAANATTGCAGCNAAAAATTTAGATATGATTATTTCTAAAATTATTGANAATTTTGATNCAANTAGAATTTATTATCCNGCAACTTTAAAACAATTTTTTCANAANTANCAGTATCATTTATTTCCANATANAAATATTGTGAGGCTGAGTCTTGATGATAAAGCTNTTAACTCTTNTNATGTNNCNACATCAATTAGNAATAATGAAAAAATAACAGTAGATAAAAATATTTATTGGATTCTAAANTGTGGAAATTTTATAGTTTCAAAGAATNAATATCTCGANGTTATGCAATCATATTANANAAATGACTCNNTACCACTTGCNGCAGATGCNTTAGCTATATCTTATTTATGGTTAAAAGCTGGTAAAACAATTCAACTTAGTAAAGACCTNTATCATTTTCATAGAAAANGAANNGACAGTGTATCTTTAGCGTTAGTNGATGAATCTNAACTATCCTTTGATTTTTTTAANGAAAAATTTAAATTTTAATTACTTTACTAANNTCATCATTTAAAAGTTTTTTTAAATTNATTTCNNTTTTAACAAATTCNCCNGGTTTTAGGTAGTCAAGTATTTTGTAGGAATTTATATTAANNTCATTNTTATTNAGCATTTCTGGATTTAAATGCTCNTTNAAATATATATCAGAATGATAAAAATTGGTTAATTTTTGAGACANAAGAGCAGCTGTCATTGCAAAAGCTGTNACACCAGATGTTGCTAAATTTTTTGCGTTAAGCAAAGTATTAAAATCTTCAATAAAGCTATTTGANTGAAATACAAATTTTTTTTCTTTTTTTAAAATTTCAAAAATTGGATTGTTGTGTTCTTTTCCTGTTACAACGATAACTTTTTTATAATTTTGNGATATTTTNAAAAANTAATTTAATGAATTTTGTGTATATAAACTATTCCAATCTCCATAAAATATATTTCCAGACCTACAATGAATAACCAGNGTANTTTCATCGATNTCAATATTTTGTTTAATTGATANTTTCTTGTACAAAAAATTTTTATTAAAGTCATGAAAGTTNTCTANATANTTNGNTTTTTCACTTTCTTTGATNGGGAANTCATTTTCATCATTACTAAANAAATCTCTTCTTTTGTAATAGTTTGTTTCTGCACGATCAAAATAAAAGAATCGATANTTCTTTTTAAAAATAGAAAAAGAGTCCCCNATTTTATTATTAATAATTTTNAAATCTTCAAAGTAAGGATGTGGTTTTGAATAAAAATTATANTTATTAAATTTACAATANAATGCACCTAAAGTAANTTGNTGAACGTTAGTTGCAAAAGAAATCATATCACGNTAATTGTCGCCTTTATAATGTGTTAAAGAGTAATTTCTTGTTGGTATAAATTTATTNATTTTAAAACTAATTCTTGGTTCAAACCTTCGTAAATTTTTTAAGTTTTGCATAACCACAAANCTAATTCTACTCCTTATAATATTCATTATATGAANTTTAAAATCAGCTCANCAGAATTCTANANTAGACAAAACCAAGAAATTAAACGATTTNTAAATNTAGAAAAAAAGACACTTCANATATGTATNAACCAAGATAATNTATTTTTAGATAAAGAAAAANTAGATGTTCTAGCATTAGNAAATCAANACGATGTTATTAANTCAATTATTGAAATAGAGAAAAAATACGATTTNATAATTATTACNGACTTATTTGAANTAAGTGATGATATATACAGGCTTCTAAANGCTACTAGAGACAAATTANATGTTGGNGGAAAAATTTTAATCTCAACAATNAATCCTAANTGGNGATGGATTCTTAACTTTTCTGAAATTATAAATATTAAAAAGAAAATAAGAAAAAGTTCAAATACNAAATTAAAAAAAATAATTAGCTCAGCAAGATCNACTGGGTTAGAGCTNAATTATTTTTATACAAAACAAATTTTTCCATTTAAGNTATTCGGACTTGGAAGAGTATTAAATAAANNTTTAGAACTTATATTCTTCAAATTTAANCTTGGTATTAAAAGCTATATTTTATTTTCAAACATCNNCTTTTNAAAAACNGAAATGTCAAAATCAGTNATTNTNCCTGCTAAAAACGAATCGAAAAACCTAGAAATTTTGTTTGAAGACTTTCCAAANCTANATAGTTTAAATGAAATAATCTTAATTTGTGCAGAATCAAAAGACAATACTTTTGATGTNAGTAAAAAAATTTCTCANGAAAAGCCTNNTTTAAAAATAAAAGTTATTGAACAGGNGAGCAAAGGTAANGCTGGAGCAGTATTTGAAGCTTTAGAACANACAACNGGTGAATTAATTGCNATATTNGATTCTGATATTTCAGTTGAACCAAAGACGCTNCTNAGTTTTTTCGAAATTATTGAGTCTGGTNATGGAGATTTTGTAAATGGNACAAGACTAATATATCCAATTGAAAATAAATCAATGAGATTTTTAAATAGATTNGGTAATAAGTTTTTTAAANTNGCTGTCTCAGTAGTAATTAGAAATCCACTTTCTGATTCACTATGTGGTACAAAAGTATTTAGGCGATCACATNTNAATAGAATTANTGCTTGGCGAAACGANTTAAATAATTTAGATCCNTTTGGAGATTTTGATTTTTTATTTAGTGCAGCATATTATGGAGAAAAAATTTCTGAATACCCCGTGCANTANAAGGCTCGAATNTATGGAAAAACNCAAATAAATAGATTTAGGGATGGNTTTAAACTAATTTATTATTTTTTAAAGTCTTTTTCAAAATTTAATTCATCTATTAATTAATTTTTTAANANATCATNTAAAAATTCNAGAAAATCTTCTATANNNGGTGCTGAATNAAANAANGGTTCATTANATATATNNTTGTAATGAGACTTNTTGGAGTCNATTTCTNTAATTCTGTCTAANAAAGATTNATCATCAAAATCTGTTATATGGATAAANGAATTTGGATTGAAGTCTATTTTTGCGNAATCGTCACCATAAAATAAGGGNATATTNCCNGCTATTTTTGCATGAATTAATTTTTCACAAAGATAACCTCTTGAAATTTCATTTTCCATTGCCAATGAAAATTTATAGTTTGAAAGCTTTTCCAATTTATAGTATTCACCTTCAGGAAGCAAATTTCCATATTTATTTTTTCCAAATACATCAACATCTTTGTAAGTTGAAACTAGGTCTATATATTTGTCTCTAAAGAAATACTCAGAGGAATAAACTATAGAACAAAAATCATTTTTAGGAATATTGTTAAATTCATTTTTTTTGTCAATATATTCNAGTGGAATTAAATATTCTGGATTTGTATAAGTAGTTACATCAAACCAATCTAAATACATTTTCCAAAGTGGCAATCTAAAATTTGAAGAGNTTTCNACCGAAGTTGGAACATGTGAAATAGAATAATCAAAATTAAAATTTTCTAAATTAAAATCTTCAGAAAGAAAAAATATNTTTNTTGCATCTGTATATTCTAAGTTTTGATTTCCAAAGCAACTAAAAAATAATACATCTGCTTTTTTTGGCTTAACAATTTTGAACTTTATGCCCAATTTATTTATGGAGTGGAAGAAAAAATTGTTTTTGGGATTAAACCCTGTCCAAAAATCTACGAAGCCAATCTTCATAAATTAATCCTAATCTAATTTATTTGTTTTCAAGTGTTAAAATTTTACTAATGACTCCTTACTTTTTAAATAAATTTTCTGATGATATAAATGGGGTAATTCATGTAGGTGCTCATCTTGGTCAAGAGGTTGAAGATTACAATAATTACAATTTAAAAAAAATTATACTATTTGAGCCCCAGCAAAATATATTTAATCAGCTTTTGCTTAATACAGAAGGTTTGGATAATGTTAATTGTTTTAACTTTGGTTTAGGATCAGTTAACGAAAAAAAAACAATATATAAATCAATGGAAAACGATGGGAAAAGTTCATCAGTTTTACAACCCGAATTGCATCTATCCGTTCAGCCAAATATAAAATTTGATGAATCTGAAGAGATTGAGATTAAAAGATTTGATTCCCTAAATATAGATGCTCTAGATTTGTTGACTATAGACGTTCAAGGTCTTGAGCTAGAAGTAATTAAAGGTTTTGGAAATAAATTAAATAGTGTAAAGTATATTTTTTCGGAAATAAATACCAAATATTTATACAAAAATAATGCTCTAGTGTCAGATATAGATAGCTACTTAAGCGAATTTGGATTTGAAAGGATTTATACAAATATTGACCCTTTTAAGTATTACGGAGACGCTTTATACATTCAAAAAACGAACAAAAATTACAAGAAAAGCACCATAAAACAACAAACNAACAAAATTGTAATTTCTAATTTATATTTAAATTTGAAAAAAATACTTTATCCCAAAAAATTTTTAAAAACAATTTTTAAAATTTAGATTTAATAAATCCTTTAACTTTTTGAAAAAATATTTTAAGTTTATAGAAATTTATGTATTTAAAAAAATTTATTTTATGTATTTTGAAAGCCATAGACGTAGTATCAGTCCAGATTTCTCTCCACTTTTGTCCTCCAGAAAAATGCCTTATAACAACATTCTTATATTTAACTTTATTTATATAATTTAAACAAACGGACTCTCCATGTAGCTCTGTAACGTTATATTCGGGTGGAAATATATGNACATGTTTNTCTAAATCCTCAAGAGAATAATGAGTCCATTCATTTTTGGCACTATGAAATCCATTATTAGAAAGATTAAAAAATGATGTATTTGAGTGTCTTTTTATGCCAGTTAATGAGTACCAGGAAGCTTGTTCAGCAAATTCCTGCCAGAAGCTATTTTCAATTTTCTTTCCTTCATGAAAACTTGTTTCATTGATTAACGCATCGTATCTTTTCTGACTATTTATTAAACTGAACATTTCTTCAGTCCAGGGCGTTTTTATTAATGAAAAAAATCCAGTACAGTGTGTATTTCCAGTATCGATAGCATATGCATAATCCTTTCCATTCGGAGGTAAAAGGTTTTTTGAAGTATCAACTATCAAAGCATCGGCATCAATAAAAATTAAACCATCCCCATCTTTTAATAAATTATTTAAAATCTCTTCTTGTTTAAAACTTTTATACCAAAAATACTGACCTCTAACAGGGTGAACACCATCTGTAATTTCAATATATTCTAAGTCGTGAATCTTACAATATTCTTTGTTTCTTTTTGAAACTACATTATCAAAAAAATCTTGCTTCCACTTTATTTCATAGCTTGCAATAGCAAGTAAATAGTTTGTTGGCATGAGATAATAATATATACTTACATAATTTTTGTTTTCAAAAATTAAAATACTCAAACATTTCTAAAATTAAAAATTAAAACTCAACATTGAAGAAAGTTTCAGCGCTTTTTAAAAACGTATTTTCACAATCTGATAAGTAAGTAAAATCATCTGGTTTCCAATTATTGTCAAAATAAAAATCATATGGAAAAGATCCAAAATGCCATTTTGTAAAATTAATTAACTTTAATTTAATCAAAATATTACCAAAGAAGATAAATATCTTGGGATTTATGTTAATAGTTATAATTCTTTTGTTAAGCTTTTTACCAAGAACTTCTAGATGGTTAATTAAAGATTGAGGATTTGGAGCACCAGCAGGCCAATCACCTGAAATTCTGTTGGTTCCTATGTGAATTATTAATCTCGCTAAGTCCTCAACCTCTACAAATTGAATTTTTTGTATGCCTTTATTTGGTAAAGGTATTGGAATATTAAATTTAATAAGATTAAAAAATATTTCAAAAATACCTTTTCTGTTTTTACCTAAAATTGTTCTTGGTCTAATAACTGAATAGAGATNGTTATTTAAGTATTGTTTCAAATTATTTTCAGAAGTTATTTTTGTTTCAGCATATAAATCTAACGGATTGAATTTCGTTTCTTGAGTCACAGGAATGTGATCTGGCTTTCCATAAACACCACTTGAACTTACGTAAACAAGAAAAGTATTTGNACAATTTGCAACATTCTTAATTAAGTTAAGTGTTGTATTTACATTTGTCTCAATCANCATTTCTTTGTTAGATTTAAATGGTAGAACTGATGCNGCATGAATAATTAAATCAAAGCTTTTTAGGGAAGTCTTTTCATCATCAATAAAATCATTAATAGATGATTCTATATATTTAATATTTTCGAACTTTTCTTTAGACTCTTTAATATCAATTGCANTGACTTTATTTGGTGTTTTGGATAAAATCTTACACAGTTGAAATCCTAAAAATCCAGACGAGCCCGTTATTAAGATATTTAAAGACATAAATTAATGATAACTAAAAATATTACAAAATTAACTCATATCTTCATTAAGAGATTAAATGTTTAATTTAGATCAAAATATGATTTATTCGTATTACAGTTGTAAAGAATGCATAATAATCTAAAAATTTACTTGCTTGGAGGAAACTCTGTAATTGGAAATGCNATACTAAAGGGTGTACAAAAAAGACACGTTAATAAAAACATTGAAACTTTTTCATTTGTTAGAAATAATTATGAAGGAAATACATCAGAAAATATCATTAAAGTTTCAGACTACATAGATTCAAAAAATTATATTGATAATGGGAACAAAGATACAGAAAAAATTTTAATCATTAGTTTCGGTGTTTTAAAAGAAGAAAAATCAGATCGTTTAATTGAAAATTTACAATTCCATTTAAATGTGAATACATTTAAAACTCTTGAGCTGTTAAATGAATTNATTAATAATAAANATATTATAGAAATACATGTTGTTTCAAGTATTTTAGGAGACTTTATTAGACCAAGTATTTTTTCGTATTCAGTTTCCAAAAATTTTTTAGAATTACTTATAGAAAATANCAAAGAAATTGATAAATATAGAAATAAACTATATGTTTGGAAACCAGCACATGTTGAGTCAAAACTTAATGAAAATAGAAAACCAAGTTTTTTGAGAACAAATCCAAATAAAATTACAAAAATTGTATCGAAAAAAAATANTGGAGGAAATTATTACATTCCTCCAATCTCAATATTCTTTACAAATATTGCTAAAATTTCAGGNCCACTTGTAAGATGGCTTGATAAAAAAATTTAAAAAAACTTATTTTTTGTAGCTAGTCTCCATTCTTTTTTGTATTTAAAAATACTAATAAGTAACCTTACTTCGCTCATCAACCCTTTTTGCCAGTGNGATGTGCCGTGTAATCGGGTAGTATAATTTATTTTTGGTCGGATAATCTCTAGGTTGTTCAACTTGTAGTAGTAATAAACAAACACATCGAATGAAAAATCATTTGGCATCNATTCATGAAGCTTAAAAAAACTNTTATGAACAATNTTTGGNGTTCCGCCCGCATCATATATNTATGTATTGAAATAAATTGAAGAAATCAGTCCAAATAATTTTGTTTTTAAAGAGTCAATTAATGGTCTCCCAACCCTTTTTGCCTTTATATAAGTAGTATGACTATTTAAATCTAAGCTATTTGCGAAATTAAAAGCATCTAATGGATCTATTTTCATATTTCCCGGCATCCATACAACGAACTCTTTTTCTACAAAACTAGAAGCAAAAACAATTCCACCACCGTAACCTAGATTATTTGTAGACCTAACCACCCTCCATTTGTTTGAAGGATTTTCTATGTTTGAAAAAAATTCATCCATATAGTTATTATCTGAACCATTGTCTAAGAAAATAAAAGAATTTTCTGGAACANTGCTAGCGTCAATTATTTCNACAAATTTTTTAAAATTATCTTTGTCATTATAAAAAGGTACAATAATTTGAAAATTTATAATATTGTTTCCTTCAAAAGATTTACATATTCTTTCGGTGTTCCACAGTCAAAATATTGTCCTTTTAACCTAAAAGCTTCNACTATTTCATTATTTTCAATTGAATTTTTTACTGCATACCCTATATGAGGATCTGCGATATCAATATACTCTTTNAGTTGTAATGAAAAACTTAGTGCACCCCAGGCGTATTCAAATCCGTTATNAGGAACCTTGTCGACTATTTTAGTNACTTGATTTGAATCATTGATTTCGACTTCTCCAAGCTTTCCTCTTTGGTCTTCCCGTATTTGCCAACATGCAAGCTTACAAAAATTATTTGANTCAAGAAGCTCATCATAGGGTTGTTGCCCATGAAAATAAGTATCCGGCATTATAAGTGTGTAATATTCTGAATTTGTAGATTCGATAGTCTTCATAACTGTCTCAGACATTGTATTTGTTACCATTTCAATTATTTTNAAATTTCTNAAATCAAAATCTAAAGAATTNATTATTGGTACCAAATCCGGTCTAGTNGGTAAATAAATATTTTCGCATTTATTTACTAAATTTTTTANATGNATTTCTAATAAAGTTTCATACNCATCATTTGCNGGTAACAAAAATTTTGGAACACCTTTCATTCTCTTTGCTAATCCAGCTGCGGGTAANATTACGTCCATAATAAGTCAGTTCATTATACATCAATTAAATCAATGATTTAAAAAATATAACTCAANAAAAAATATATCATTAGNTATGGGAGTTTTTTCATTATGAAAAGTAAAATTNAATTTAAACTGATTCATTATGTAATCAAAGATTTGGGTTATCAACTAGATAAGAAAAAGTGTCTACTTGCTTTAGAAAGAATCAAGCAAACTGGAATCTTGAAATATGTNCTNTANTTATATTTGNTTTTTGGCAATATTTTTAATANAACAGTTCTNTTTAGTAACCTTTANAAAAAATTAATTTTATACAAATTTTTAGCNGGTGTAGTAATTTTAGTTTTTGAATCAGATACAAATTTCGAAGATACAACACCCAATTTTAAAGATAATATTNTTGATATATCTGAAATGTATGACACGATAGTTATAGGAAGCGGTCCGGGAGGTTCAATTGCTGCTCTANGATTAATTGAAAATAATGAAAAAGTTTTGATTATAGAAGCAGGAAACGCATACGAGCCAGATAAAATTGAACACCATTCTTTAGCCCAAACAAATCTTCAGTTTTACAAACAGGGAATGAATTTTTGTTATGGAAATATACCAATGCTTTTTGCTGAAGGTTCTACTTATGGAGGTGGCAGTGAAGTGAATAGTGGTCTTTATTTTAAACTTACAGAACCATACAAAAGTAAATTACTAAAAAAAAGTAACATTACTCACGAAGAATGGAATTCAGTTGAAAAAAAAGTTGAAAAACTAATNAGTGTTCAACTTGCACCNGAAGGTTCNTTTAATGGTTTAAAGTCTGCATTAATTTCAGGGTCAAAAAATCTTGGACTTANATGTGAAGAGATACCAAGGTGGAGGGAATACAGTCCANTTGAGGAACATAAAAGCATGCAGGCCTCATATTTGAAACATGCTGAAGAACTTGGATTAGAAANAGTTACACAAACTGAAGTCGTAAAACTAGAACCAANTGATGAATTTATAACAGTTGTATCTNAAAAAGGAAATAAAGTTTTAAAATACCGTTCAAAAAAAATTGTCTTGTCAGCAGGAACAATAGGAACACCAAAAATTTTAAAAAATTCCGGGTTGCTAAAAGATTCTATAAAATTTNATTTTCACCCNATGACCCGTTGCGTTGTTGANTATGGNTCAAACGTGAATCANGGTGATTTGTTTCCTCCATATCAATCATGGACTAATGANAATAGGTTTAAATTTGGNTATTCNGTATCAACATTTCCTTTTGTAAAAGCAACTTTAGCTTCTTTAGGTAAATTTGATAATATACCAAATCCTTCACAATTAGTNAGNTATTTTAGCAGTACTGTCCTTGATAATTCCTATGGAAGATTGTTAAATTTTAATGGAACGCTCATACCATTTGCATATATATCTAAAAAAGATANAGAAAAGATAAAAGAAGGNTTTGAAATTTTAAAAAATTTACTTCGTTCAACATCTGTGAATAAAGTTTGGCCTGAAAAAGGATTATCACCAATGACTACTGTTCATATTTTTGGTTCTTTGCCAATTGGNGACAACAAAGATNTAGGANTGAANGGAGAGGTTTTAAAAGATACAAGAATTAAAGTTTCAGATGCATCAATTATGCCNACTGCTCCATGGGGTAATCCACAAGCTGTAATGATGGTTTTAAATGAAATTTTAATNAATAGATGGATAGATTTAAATAAATAAAAAANGATGTCGATGNATACANNTNGATAGNCNANNATNTTAGNATATTNAAGAAAAATTTTNANTAATTTATTTATTATTGAAAATTANATGGTCAATATTCATATAATTGACTANTGCTTAATNTAAAAATAAAAATTTCCTTAATTTTTTTTATTTCAATTGTAAATTATGTTTTTCTGCATTTAATCCACGATGCTAACTGGATNACTTTAGTAGAAGCCTCATTTGATGTTGCTAANAGAACACCACACTGGAGAGTNAATCAAAGCAGATTAATGGGTCCAATTCTTTTAAAGTTAATTACTTTATTTGGTTTTATATCAGAACAATGGGCACTTAGGTTGTTCATGATATTTTTTGTAACGTTTAATAACCTTCTTCTGGCTGTTTGTCTTTCAAATATGACTAATTCAAAACAAAAAATTTTAAATACTCTTATTATTTTTAACGCTTTACTCATTATTTCTCAAGATGTTTGGCTCTATGTTTGGGACTTTATTGATATATCGTTTTTTATTTTTTATGGATTTATTTTATTTAAAGACGAATATTTAAAATATTTAGTTCCTATTAATTTTTTGCATATTTTCAATAGAGAGTCAGCTTTAATAATGGCTGTTTTTTTCTTGTTACTTATGTATACAAAAGATAAAAATTTTACAAAATTATTCAAGAACAATTATGTTATTGGGTTAATTTTCAATCTTACTTTTGGAGTACTTTATACATATTTTTCCAGAAAAATTCTGTTTATAAGACAATCGGACTACACAGGAGGTGGTCAAGATCTTGAAAACAATTTTCTTGGAGGTAACTGGGTAACACCTTTATATAATTATAACTCTTTATACAATGGAGAAACACTAGCTAATACCTTGATACTACTGTCTTTGTTGTTGGTTTTTATATTTATATTTAAAAATTATAAAAGTTTTGAATCAGTACAAAAAAACTTATCTTTAGGAGTTTTTCTCAATATTCTGCCAGTATTTATTTTTGGAATTTTCACCGAAACAAGACAGTACTTTCCATCATTAGTTCTTTTAACTTATTTAATTTTTTCAAAAATAAATCTTAAACAAGAGACATAAGATAATTTAACACTATATGTTCAAATTCTAAAAAACCTTGTGGGCGCTACAGGATTTGAACCTGTGACTTCTTCCTTGTAAGGGAAGAACGATTAAATACTAGAGAGTATCAGAGGGTATCAAATTAATTTTTTCATATTATGGAGCACCAGACAAAGATTCGCAAGGTATTAAGTCTCCATCTCTATCTAGTCTTGCGACATCTCCATAATATGGTTCATATTTATCGAACCAAGCTTTTGCTTCAGCATAATTTGCAAAGTCTCCACAATTTTTACTGTCTCCTGGATTGTCAGGTTGAGAACTAACAACGGTAGTTGTTGTAGTAGTAGTTGTTGACGAAGTGGTTGTAGTAGTAGGTGTAGGCAATTCAACAACAGGTTCTTCTTCAGCGTCTGCATAATCAAAATCTGCTGGACAAGTTTCAATCATTGAAACTAATGCATCCCACTCAGCTTGGGTAGCGGTTAAATTCCAGTAATCTTTTATTCGTATCCAATCGTAAGCATATTCACACCAGTATTCAGTATTAGATGGCTTCCATTCATCTGGCCCCTTTGGACCTTTAGACCTATTTGCACTTAAGTTGACTGCAATTAAGTTATCTGGGTCTAATCTATAATTTGCAAATTCTTCTTTTTTATCCGAAGACCAGTTATATCCACCTGATTGATGAGCATTCTTGAGAGGAATAAAATGATCAATGTCTAATTCAGAGGCATTGTAGTAATACTGTCCTGTATAACTTCCGAACCACTTTCCAGTACTTACTGAACAATAAGTATCGCTAGTATATGTTACAGTTTCAAAACTTTCTTCAATTAAAACTTCGTGTCTAGTGTTTTGGCAATCTCCGTTTTCATCTATCCAATGTTTCCAATCATCTCTATCGTATTCAGGAATTGAATTAGATATTTCTGCAATTGTTAATTGAGGATAATCAACAGGAACAGTAGTTGTAGTAGTCGATGTTGTAGAGCTTGTAGTAGTTGTTGTATCTTGAACAGTTGTAGTTGTTGTATCTTGAATAGTTGTAGTTGTTGTATCTTGAATAGTTGTAGTTGTTGTATCTTGAACAGTTGTAG
>PATA01000002.1 GCA_002713495.1 Flavobacteriaceae bacterium | reverse complement strand
GTAATACTCATGTTAGATCCAATTGAAGTAGTTGCAGATTGAGTGCTAGTTGTTGAATATGTTATTTGAGGAGTGTCACCTGAGGAATATGTTTCAATTGAAAGAACAACCCCTCTTTTTTCTGCTTCTATTGTTATAGTTGAACCATCAACAGTAGAGGAAATTAAATCAGTAGCATCCATAAATCCACTTAATTCAGTTGCAACTGCGGCAGCTCCAATTCCAGTTCCTGGAGAACTAACATAGGGTACTCCATTAATAACTATGGTATAAACCTCACCATTGGAGTTTGTTGTTCCTGTCAAAGCAATTGTTGAAATATCTTGAGCCAAACTATTTTGAAATCCAATGGTATATGGGGTATCTTCTTTATGGGCTACAATTGTTATTGTTCCAGCTCCAGTATCTCCAGTTGCTGCAACTCCTGTAGTAGCATTGTTTATCCTAGCATCATTATTAATTGCATTTGTAAGTAAAGTTACCAAACTTCCAACAGTAGCTGTTGTTGCGGTTACAGTTATAGAAAAAGAATTAATTACTACAGTATATAATTCTCCAACTTTTGGCGCTCCAACAATATTAATTCGATCTTTCTGGTATGATTCTGTTTTAACGGTATAAGAAAGACCACTAGTTGGATTACCTGAAAATCTATAAAGCGTTCCGCCTATTCTATTAACTGTGATGCCATTCACTGAATTTGAAGCATCTGCATAAGGGGGCTCTGTTGTAGCATCATCGTTGGATTTACTATTATCAGATGGATCAATAGAAAAGGGAGTAATAACTAGATCAGCAGTTCCTCCAGCAATCTCAAAATCAATTGCTTGAATTGGATCATTTCTACAAACAGTTTGATTGATTGGTCCACCACTTTGAGTTATATCCTCAATTGGACTAACTATGACAGTAGCAGAATTTGAATCTTTAAAGCAGGTAGAGGATGTCGATTTAATAACCGATGGAGCGGAAATACTTGCATTAGCACTACCACCCAGAGTTCTTGTTATCGTAATTGCAGTACCTGCCGCTTTACCTCTAATATCAATAGTACCATTTTGATAATCATATGCTTCGACAACATCACTAATTCCCGCCGTATTATTAATTGCATTTGCAATTCCCTCAGTTATTTTAGAGTTTAAAGTAACTGTTGTGACTGTTGTAAAAGTTGCCGAAGTAGTCGCCGCTGCATCCACAGTTATTTTATATGTTTCTCCAATTGCAGCTCCGTTACCAGAAACTGTAATTCTTTGAACAGGATATATATTATAGGTATTAGTTGAGCGAATTCTAAAATATGTAGTTTGAGTTAGAGCAGTCGCTGGATCTAAAGTTGTAGTATTTGCATTATTATAACCTCCACCAAGAGCGGAAAAATTTTCATTATCAGTAGAACCAAACCATGCATTAGATATATTTCCAAAATTAGGTGAATTTGAGACTCCAGTAGCTGATATATCAACTGGAGTAGCACCGGAACAAATGGTTTGATCTGCAACTGTATTTGCCTTATTAATATCATCAATAACCGAAATTAATACAGAACTNGTNGTTGCNCTNCANATNTTTGGAGTNGNATCNATNGCNGTCATNGANGCNGTACCNCCTGTATTATTTGAATCTGAATANGTNTANGTGGTTCCNGNAACTTTTGGNGTNAGNGTNATTACNCCATNTNNNTTNGNAGCATTNACNGGTAAAGANGNATCNGCTGTTATTGANGCNACNAGNGCANNNGCNTTNGTNNTNGTNGTTGTTCCNGTANNTANCAGTAANNGCNGTTCCATTNATAANCATTGANAANGCNTTTCCNGTTCCAACATCNCCAGTAATNGTTATTTGATTNATNTTNTTAGTNACAGATGAAATAGCTTGTCTTCTGTAATAAAGTGATGANGTTAAAGCNCCNGGNGGTTGATAGGATGCTGAAGTAGCATTTTGNATNTTTGTCCAATTAATATTATTAGTTGATACCTGCCATTGATATGTAATTGCTCCATTTACAGATGTAGCGTCTTTNACACTAAGTAATTGATTTGGNATACTATTGTAGCATATAAACTCAGGCATGGCAATCTGACCAACNTCAAAAGCATTAACTGTAATTTTATGAACCTCNGAAGGAACCTCACACTTAATAGTGCCTCCTGAAACTCTCTGGGTCATTCTTCTATAATATGTNGTTTGGGTTACAGTTCCCACTGTNAAGCTAGCTCCNGTAGCCCCNGGAANNTCTTCCCAATTANTATTNTCANGTGATATCTCCCANTGATATTCAACTCCNCTAGCTGCNGCTGTNGCACCAGTNACTGATAGAGNANTTGGAACTGAGGATGGGTTGGATGGGTCATAACANTACACTTGATTATTCCCNCTATTTATAATTCCTCCTTGAAGAGGGTCAACAGTAATAGTNCCTTGTATTTGTGATTCACTACACCCATTNGTNTTTGAAAGTGTTACAATNGTATAAGTATACTCTGTTGTTATAATATCTGTTGTACTTGGTGTTCCAGATATTCTAAAAACTCCACCACCNANATAATTTCCAACTACACCGTTAGGCAGACCATCTACAACTAAGGCTGTAGGAGGNTTNACTGTTGCGCTAACTGATCCAACAATATTATAATCAATATTAGTGATTGCAGTATTATTACAAACGGTTTGAGTAGTAGTTCCAGCTGCTGATATTACAGTTATAGTTGATGCAGCGCTAACATTTAACACTCCACTTAAAGAGTCATTTATTGTGCATTCATTTGCTCCTGTTGTAGAGATTGTGTAACTGTAAGTTCCCGAGGCAACTCCAGAACCTATTGTTCCACTAATAATAATTTCATTAGTATTAGAAGTAGTTATAGAATTTGTCATCCTAGAGTCTCCTGCCGTACCTCCCAAATTAATCCCAAATGGAACTCCATTAGAAGTTGATGTAAGTATAATCGTATGGTCCCCAACCTTCGCAACAGTAACACTTGCAGATGCACTTCCATCAATTGCAGTAAATAAAGCATCTCTAATAGTTTTTGAAGTATTACCACTTACAGCGTTATATGAATACATAACTCCATTAACTGCTATTATATATGATCCAACGGCTGCACCAGTTACAGTAACAGTATTAGATTGAGCTAATTTATTACCATTAACAGTAATACCTGAAGGAAAAGTAAGAGGTATAGNAGGACTTATTTGAGTTGCACTTCCTTTTAATTCATAAGTAATAGACTCAATAGCACTTCCAGCACAAACCGTTTGAGTAGTATAGGAACTTGCTGAAGACAGCTCAATGACTTCTGCTGGTTCTACAGTAATAGTACCAGTCCTAACAACTTCAGGACATCCAGAAGATCCTGAGCTACTAACACTATAATTAAATATAGTCGTATATGGAATAGTAACACTTGGTGTTCCTGTAATTATAAATTTCTTTGTAGTACTTGAATATTGACCTGTAACTCCAGTAGGTAAACCATCAATAATCATTGTTGGATCAGTAACTTGAGCTCCAGTACCTCCTCCTCCAAGAGTATAAGTGATAGAAGATATAGCAGAATTATTACATACTATTTGAGAATCAGAACCTGCAACACCTGTACTAGTTAATACCAAAGTAGAAGATTCTTTAAGTGTTATTGTTCCTGTTAAAGAACTTGTAGCTGTGCAANTAGGATCAGTCCCTGCAGAAGTTGTTATGGAATAAGTATAAGTTNCAGCAGTAACACTTGGATCAAGTGTTCCTTGAATACGATATTTATTTGTATTTGAAGTAATTGAAGTATTGGTCATATTTACTGAACCATTCCATGACTCATAATCATTCCCAAGATTAACCTTAAATGGAGTTCCTGCAACTCTAGCTGTTAAATCAAAAGCTGTAGTTCCATTATTACTAACAGTAACACTAACTGTTCTAGCGTTAATAGCAGCAACTAAACCATCNCTTATTTGAGTTGCTGTTCTTGANGTGTCATCTCCAAAACTAAAGATCTCCCCATTAACCGCAATCCTATGAGTTCCAGTTGCTGTTCCAGAAATATTTATCCTATCTACCTGAGCAACTTTTGAATGATTAGCAGTAATACCATCAGGAAGACCCATCATAGAGGCTAAGGTTGGACTAATTGTAAAAGCACTACCAGNTAAATCATAAACTATATCTGTAATTGGAGCAGTTGGATCACAAATATCTTGTGAAGTAGTAGTTGAAGAAGAAACTAAACTAATAACTTGATCAGGAGAAACAGTAATTGTTCCACTAACTGTTGCTTCTGAACAAACAGCACCGCTAGTAACGACTGTATAAGTAAATTGTGTCTCAGTAAGTAAAGTAACTGAGGGAGTTCCTGTGATAGATAAAACTCCACCAGAAAAACCACTTGTAACACCAGGAGGAAGACCATCTACAACTAAAGCAGTTGGTGATGAAACTGTCGCACCAGTAGCTCCTAAAATATCATAGGTAATAGGAGTTATTGCTGAATTAATACAAACAAATTGATTATCTGTTGATGTAGAAGATGTGAGAGAAACTGTTGATGTTGGTTTTACTGTTATTGTTCCAAGTGTAGAGGAATTTGTTGAACAAACTGCTGCACCAGTNGTTGATATTGTGTAAGAGTAAACTCCTGGTGTTTCACTTAAATTAACTGTTCCAAAAACTTCAAGTTTATTTAAATTTGGTGTTATATTAGAGGTATTCATATTAGCAGATTGAGTCCCTCCGAGAGTAACATTTGAAAAAGACAAACCAGGGGTATCTGCAGTAATATTTATTCCGGTTGTTCCGCTTGTTGATGCTGTAACCTTAGCTAAGCCATCATTTTGAATTAATGTAATCAGTCCATTTCTAATGTCTNGAGAGGAGCTAGAAGCTGAAGCATTAAAAACGTAGGGTCTACTATCAATAAATAATTTATATGATCCTTCTGCTGCAGAGGTAATATTTACGGTATTCAATTGAGATTGAGTAGTTTGTAATACCTGAATCCCATCTGGTAAACCCATTTCTGAAATAATCGTAGGGCTAATTGTAGTTGCAGAGACACTCCCTCCACTCAAATTGTAGGTAATTGTTGCAATAGCAGTTCCAACACAAACATTTTGTGCTGTCGATCCGGAGGCAAAAGAAATAGATTCAGGTGATTCTACATTAATATACACTGAATTACTAAACTTTTCACATGACTGGCCTTTATATGTTGAAATTGCCGCTCTCCTATAGTATGTACTCTCTATTAATTGAGGAGGTTGAAAGTTTTGAGTAGAAACTCCTAAATTACTGTAACTATCTCCGTCAGTGGATTTCTCCCATCTATAAGTTAAAGAAGCTGTTAATCCTANAGTTGGACTTGTACCNGTTATATTTGATGGTGTACCATCATAACATATTGTTTNATTAGAAGATAAAGTTCCNGCATCAGAAATATCATTTAAATCAACNGATATATAAATCTCNGAAGAACATCCNGTTCCACCGGAACCNGTAAAACCAGTAACTTTTATGATGTCACCATTTTGTAGAGAACTCANTGTNGTAGTACTTGCAGTTGTTGTTGATCCACCAAGGACCTGAAAAGTATAAGATGTAGCCCCAGATGCTTGAATTAATTGTGTTGAACCCTCACATATAACAATACCCTGACTACCTTTTAACCTTTCAACTCCGATTGAAGCTCCGCTATCTGCATCTGAAGAAGNTGTAATTACTGAAAATGATGAACCAGCAGATGGGTTTGTAATTGTTAANAATGCGGAAGATCCATCCCCCCCTCCGTCAACTATTGTATATCCNCTTGATGCTAAATCTGTAACTAAATCATCTATTGCAAGATTTGCAGCAGTTCTTGTATTTGATGATGTATAAGTTGTCCCAGTAGTTGTAATTGAAAATGTATCACCCGCATCAATACTTCCTGATATAGTTATCTTATATGACTCATTATCATTAAATAGTGTAAAACCAGTTCCAGATACTGTTATAGATGAACCGGAATCCTCAGGGGTCAAATTTACATTTACAGAAATTGGATAGGTTTGNCTTTCACATCCNTTAGAATCAGTCAATTTTGCATAAACNACATAATTTGTTTTACTATTTCNGGTAAAATTTTGATTTGATGTTGATCCNGTNGCACTTCCATTNTTNACNTAAAAATCATAAGAGACACCTCCAGAGGTATTAAAATCGATAGATTCATCACTACAAATTTCTACAGACTGNGAACCTGCAATCACATTTGGAGAATCAAAATTAAGNGTTCCNGATGATGAGGCAGAATAATTAAATGATACCCCTGNAACAGCTNCTGTTATTCTNATNANTCTTTTATTTGGTGCCCCAGATGGAGCACCTTCATTAGATGAACTATAGGGAGCTGCAGCGTTAANTAAAGTTGCTANTGCGGTTGCAATATTATCAGCAGATCTAGATGTTGATGCAGTAACNGTGTGGGTATAAGTTGTTCCACTTAGAGTAATGGAATAGGTTTCTGTTGTAGANCCAGTCGTAGCAGTTCCAATAAGTATTTCAACTATTTGCTGTCTGGGAGATTGAGTNATACCTGGAGTATTTAATGGAGATGCTGCNGCCCTAGTNACATTAATTTCAGCAACTTTAGAATCAATTATAGTCCCAGGAGAATCATCTAAATATACTTCTGCNGTTACAGTGTTTGGNCCNGTGTTAATCATAGATATACTTTGNGTTACAGTAAAAGNTGTTTGAGATTGAACATCAGAAACAGGCATATCTTTATAATATGTTGCTGGGTTAGTTCCTATTACTGTAATCTTNAGCGTTGCAGANGATGTTGTTAATGTAACTGCCGAGGTATTTGTAAAAACTGTACCAAAATCATAGTTTGCAGTAGGACAAGCATCTGGAATAGAAGGTGATGGAACAGCAATTCCTTGAAAAGAGTCTATCCTAATGTCTTGTGCAATAAGATATATTGGAGATAATAATATTATCCCAATACATAAGATTTGTTTAATAAAACTTTTCAAAATTCTCACCAGATACAGTTATTCTNNTAAAACGAATAATTAACANTAATTATTATTTAAAAGAGTAACTTATTCTTATTATAGTAAAGTTATATAAATTATGTGAACAACAATCTAATTTATGAAATCAATTATTTTTTAAAATTTTACATTAATTTAANCGGGTGAAAAATATTAAACTTTTATCTTTTATGCTTTTGTTAATTGGATGCTCAAATACAAAAGACTCTTTAAATAATAAAGAAATCCTGAAAAAACTCTATTATAACACATNAAATAATCAATATNTAATTGATTCAATTATTACTTATAACGGTCCTTCAAATTTTAAGAATATTTCTATTGACTTTGATGTTTATCAAGTGATTTATAAACAAAAAAATGGGAAAAAGGGAAGTAAATTCTATACTTTAACTAAAAATGAAATATTTAGACTCGGAAAGGGGCTTGATTGNATAATAATCAGCAATGAAAAAAGATGGAAAAAAACTGGTGAGANAATTACCAGGTTAAAATCATGGATTATTAAGAATCAAGAANAAAAGTTAATAGATAAACCAATAAGTAATTTAAAATCTTTATCCTATNATTATGAAAAGGATGATCTGCCTGAAAATTTAAAAAAAGTAATTTGTAACTAAATAAATTTCATTTTTTTCATCCAATCATCATTATAAATTTTCCCAATATAACGACTTCCTGAATCATGNAGTAATACNACCACAACATCATCCTTTTTTAACTTATTTTTTAATTGAATAATACCTTTAATTGCTGCTCCACANGAGTTTCCAGCAAATATACCCTCCTCTCTAGCTAGTTTTCTTGTATAAATAGCGGCATCTTTATCNGTAACCTTTTCAAACAAATCAATCAAATCAAAATTTACATTCTTTGGTAAAATATCTTCTCCTATTCCCTCTGTGGAGTATGGATATATTTCTTCTTCATCAAANATTCCTGTCTCNTGGTATTTTTTAAATACTGAACCATAAGTATCGATACCCCAAATTTTAATATTCTTATTTTTTTCTTTTAAATATCTAGAAACCCCCGAGATTGTTCCTCCTGTNCCAACCCCTACAACAAAATGTGTTATCTTACCCATAGTTTGGTTCCATATTTCAGGACCTGTTTGTTCATAATGTGCAACTGAATTAGANGGGTTATCATATTGATTAACATACCATGAATTTGGTGTTTCTTCTCCTATTTTTTTTGATACACTGTAATATGACTTTGGATCTGAAGCAGGAACGTTAGTAGGACAAACTATAACCTTAGCACCCATGGCCTTTAGGACGTCAAGCTTTTCCTTAGATTGTTTGTCAGTAGAAACACAAATTAACTTGTAACCTTTCACTATCGCTGCTAATGCTAATCCCATTCCAGTATTTCCTGATGTGCCCTCAACAATTGTTCCTCCTGGTTTTAAATATCCACTTTTTTCAGCATCTTCGACCATTTTTACAGCCATTCTATCTTTTACTGAAGCTCCAGGGTTGAAATATTCTAATTTTGCATAAACTTTAGCTTCAACTTCATTAGTTATTTTATTAAGTTTAACCATAGGTGTATTTCCAATGGTTTCTAGTATATTATTTGATACTTTCATCTAGCTAATGTCTTATATTTTCACTTGGCGAAAAACTACTAATTATTTTAGTTGGAAATAACAACAAAAATAAACAAATAAAAACCATAAATAAATTGACTGAAAGCCAATCGAANAAATCTAACTTAACTGGAGCATAGCTNACATAATATGTTATTGGATCTAATTTTATCCACCTAAAATATTTTTGAGACAAATAGAAACCCAAGCCAAAAATATTTCCAAAAATGATTCCTTTAATAATTATCTTTAANCCATTCCATAAAAATACTTTTTGAATTTGAAAATCTGTAGCTCCNATNGTTTTAAGAATTCCTATCATTGATGCTCTTTCAAAAATTAAAATTAANAATGCAGTTGCTATATTNATAACACCAACTANNATCATTATAATAAGAATTATATAAATATTAAGATCAAATAGAGAAATCCATTGAAATATGTTATCGTATTTTGATCTAACTGTAATTACGTCAAGACTAGATGGTAAAGATTCATATAATTGCTTAGCTAAAATGTTATCTTTTTTTGAATCTTTAATATAAACCTCAATACCACCAACTTCATTATTTGTCCAGGAATTTAATGANTGAACCTGATTTAAATCACCAAAAATATAAATGTCATCAAAATCATAAAATCCAGATTCATAAATTCCTACAATAACATATTTTCTTTGGTTTGGAATTATTTGATAGTTATCCCTCTTAAAAAAACCGACAACAGTATCCCCAATATTCACATTTAGTTTTCTGGATAAAGTTTTGGATATTAATATTTCATTTTTTTTAATTGAAATTGAATCAATAAATCGCCCATTTACAATAAATTCTGTAAAACTTGAATTATTTTTTTTTGGATCTACTCCTTTAAAAATAATTCCTTCAAAATTATCTTTATGTTTAATTAGACCTCCCTTGTATGCAACGGTTTGGAAACTCGATATATTTTTTATACTTTCTAATAAAGATTTTNTTTTCACGTCAAATTCTAATGGGTTTAATGAAAGTTGAGAATTATTATTATCAAAAGTTGAAATAATTATGTTTCCATTGAAAGAGGTAATTTTATTTTCAATCACCTCCTGAAGACCTTTACCAGTAACAATTGAGATAATTATTGCAGTAACGCTTATTGTTAAAGCTAATATTGCTACTTTTATTATTCGAGATGAAATATTATTAGTAGATGAATTATTTCCTTTTAACCTTTTCGCCAATAAGTAAGTTAAACTCAAACTCAAGACATATCACATTTAATATCAAAAATACATTTTTATTATTTGTTTCTATTTTGGCTTTTTCTAATTGCTTTTCCCAATTAAATATAAAAAGTGGATCCGAACAAATAGATGAATACTTACCGCTATTAAAAAATAAAAAAATTGGAGTTGTCGCTCATAAAGCAAGTAGATTATATAATGATCACAATAAACATTTAATAGATTTTCTAATTGAAAAAAAAATTAATGTAAAATTAATTTTTGCACCTGAACACGGTTATTATTCAAATTCAGACAATGGAGATTTATTGGAAGACGATCAAGAAAAATTAACTGGAATAAAAATTATTTCCCTATATGGAAAAACTAAAAAACCATTACCAGAACATCTAAAAAATCTTGATATAATTTTATTTGACATACAGGATGTTGGAGCAAGGTTTTACACTTTTATTTCAACTTTACATTATGTTATGGAAGCCTGTGCTGAGGAAAATATCCCAATCATTATTTTAGACAGACCTAATCCAAACGGACATTATGTTGATGGTCCAGTTTTAGATCCAAAATATAAAACATTCGTCGGAATGCACCCAGTTCCAATTGTTTACGGAATGACGATTGGTGAATATGCAAAAATGATAAATGGAGAAGGTTGGTTAAAAAACGAGATAAAATGTAATTTAAAAGTTATACGTAACATGAATTACACACATAAATCAAAATATATTTTACCTGTAAGACCATCCCCNAACCTTCCCAATAATCAAGCAATTTATTTATATCCAAGCTTATGCTTACTTGAACCAACATCTATTAGTGTAGGAAGAGGGACAGAAAAACAATTTCAAATCTATGGTCACCCTGATTTCCCAGAATCAAATTTTCAATTTAAACCAAAACCAAATTTTGGCTCAAAGAATCCAAAATGGAATAATCGTGTTTGCAATGGAGTATCATTAGAAAAAATTAAAGTCCCAAATAAAGTTGTTTTATCTTGGATAATTGACGCATACGATAAGATTGAAAATAAAGAGAGATTTTTTAATGACAGTTTTGAAAGAATTGCGGGTAATGATAAACTAAGAAAACAAATTATTAGTAATGTACCTGAAAATGAAATTAGAAAAAGCTGGAATATTGAATTAGAAAAGTTTAAAAAAATTAGAAAAAAATATTTACTCTATTACGACTTTTATTAATTATTTATTTAAACTTCTGTTAAGGTATTTTTAGATATTTATGTGTTTGCAAAGAAACTTTCCATTTTGGATTTTTCATCACATAACTTACTATTAAAGGCATAACTTTATCTCTTCTACTCCATTCAGGTTGAAGAAATAATTTACAATCACTATTAATTTTTTTTAATTGATTTTCTGCAAATTTAAAATCATCTTTATTATATATTATAACTTTTAATTCATCTGCAATTTCATATGATTTTTTCTTTGGTTTTTTATTTTTTTTTGGAGAAAGACAGAACCANTCCCATTCTCCAGTCACGTCATAGGCTCCTGAGGTTTCTAAATGAGTTTTTAAATTCTTTTTTTTAAGTAAATATGTCAATGGATTCATATTCCACATTAAAGGTTCNCCGCCTGTAATAACAATGGTATCTGAAAAACTACTTGCCTCTGTAACAATTTTTTTAACATCAGTTGGTGGATGAGATTTTGGATCCCAACTCTCTTTTACATCACACCAATGACATCCTACATCGCAACCCCCAATTCTAATAAAATAAGCCGCACTTCCTTTGTGATAGCCCTCTCCTTGTATAGTATAAAATGCTTCCATTAAAGGAAGCATAAGGCCTAATCTAATTTTATTTTCGATATTGTTTTTAGACATGTTAACAAAGATAATCTAATAGAATTGACCAAATGAAAAAAAAATATAACTTTAAAGTATGAAAAACATCTCTCCATTTCATCTCGCAATTCCAGTGGACAACCTTTCAACTGCAATAAATTTCTATGAAAATATACTCGGATTCACTCCAGGACGAAAAAGTGATCATTGGGCTGATTATAATTTTTTTGGGCACCAGTTAGTGTTACACTCTGATCCAAATCATAAACCAAAAATGCATCATAATCAGGTTGATGGTAAATCAGTTCCTGTTCCTCATTTTGGAGTTGTTCTTCCTTGGAAAGATTTTGATATATTTTCAAATAAGCTAAAGCTTAAAAATGAAATTGAATTTATAATTCCTCCATATCTAAGGTTTGAGGGTATGCCAGGAGAACAAAAAACATTATTTTTTTATGATCCTGCAGGTAATGCTTTAGAGTTCAAAAGTTTTAAGAATATTGATCAACTTTTTAAAAAATAATTATGGTTTGGCTAAATTTTCTTGATACAACTTTTGATAAAATATTTTCTTCAAAAATTAGAAATAAAATTGAACGTTATATTTTATTGGCTTCAATATTAGGCTTTATAATTCATTTAATTTTAATTTATGTTAACAATTATGATATATTAAATATTAAATTTTCAGGAAGTCTTTTAATTGATCCTATTTCTGCAATTTACACTCCTTTTTCTATTATATTATTTTATGAAACATATCTTCTAATTTTTTACCTACCGAGATCATTTACTACTGCAATTTCAAAACAGTTTGAAATAATTTCTTTAATTGTTATTAGAAAAATATTTAGTGATATTCCCAAAATAAATTTGAACACTAATTGGTTAGAAAGCCCCCCAAATATGCAACTCATCTATGATCTATTTGGAATAATAATTTTGTTTTTTCTGATTTACCTTTTTAATCTTATAAAAGAAAAAAACCCTACAAAACCCATAACTGATAATATAAAAAGATTTATTTCTACAAAAAAAGGTGTTAGTATTATCTTATTGCCATTACTAATCATTATGTCAATTCATAGTGCGAGTAATTGGATTTATGAATTATATCTAGTAAACGAAAAAATAATTTCAGCAGGGTTTTCAGATATAAATTCAATTTTTTATAACGAATTTTTTACAATTCTTATTCTGGCAGATGTTTTTATTCTTTTACTGTCTTTTCAATATACAGAAAAATACAGTCAACTAATCAGGAATACTGGATTTGTTATTTGTACAATTTTAATTAGACTATCCTTTGCATCTAAGGGTTTAACTAATATTTTATTAATTGTGTCAAGTGTCCTTTTTGGCTTGATTATTTTAAAAATTTACCAAGCATTTGAAAAAAATATCTAATCTTTTCTTTGGCAAGCTATAAGTGTATTTTTAAGTAACATAGCTATAGTCATTGGTCCAACTCCACCAGGAACTGGTGTTATAAATCCTGCTTTTTTTAAGACATTAGTAAAGTCCACATCCCCCTTAATAGTATAACCTCTAGGATTAGTATTGTCAATTACTCTCGTAATTCCAACATCTATGATGACTACATTTTTTTTAACCATGTTTGCTTTTAAAAACTCAGGTATTCCTAGTGCTGAAATTATTATATCAGCATTAAGTGTCAATTTAATCAGATTCTTAGTTTTACTGTGGGCTGTTGTTACAGTTGCATTTCCATATGATTTTTTTTGACTCATAAGAATACTAATTGGTCTTCCAACAATATTACTTCTTCCAATAACTAAGCAGTTTTTTCCAGATGTTTTTATATTATATCGTTTTATCATTTCAATTATCCCAAATGGAGTTGCTGGAATAAAAGATGGTAATTCAAGAGCCATTCTACCAAAATTTGTTGGGTGGAACCCATCAACATCCTTTTTTGGATCTATTGAAAGCAGAACTCTCTCCTCACTTATATGTTTGGGTAATGGTAATTGAACAATAAATCCATCAATGTCTGGATTTTTATTTAATTTGTTAATCTGATTTAGGAGTTTTTTCTCTGATATGGTACTTTTTAATTGTATTAGGGTAGATAAAAAACCCACTTGCTTGCAAGATCTGACTTTACTTCCTACATAGGTTAAGCTTGCACCATCATCACCAACTATAACAGCAGCCAAATGAGGTTGTTTTTTTTTCTGAATTAATCTTTCAGAAACCTCTTTCTTTATTTCCTCTTTTAGAGTATTTGAAAGTTTTTTACCATCTAAAATTTTCATTTAACTATCTCTGATTTTGAAACATTTGCATCAAATGGTTAGCCTTTCCACCTTGCATCATCTTCATCATTTTACTCATTTGATTGAATTGTTTGATTAATTGATTTATTTCAGAAATATCTCTTCCAGATCCATTTGCTATTCTTTTTCTTCTACTTTGATCTAAAATGTCTGGTTGAGATCTTTCCTTTGGAGTCATAGAACCAATTATGACCTCAATGAATTTAAATGCATCGTCATCTATTTCTTGATCTCCAATCATTTTATTAGCTCCCGGTATCATTCCAATAAGATCTTTCATACTACCCATTTTTTGAACTTGTTTTATTTGTTTTAAAAAATCATCAAAGCCAAATTTATTTTTAGCAATTTTTTTATTTATTTTTCTTGCTTGGTCCAAATCAAATTGATCTTGTGCTCTTTCAACTAAGGAAATAACATCGCCCATTCCCAATATTCTATCTGCCATTCTATCAGGATGAAATACATCAATTGCATCAATTTTTTCTCCAGTTCCTATAAACTTAATTGGCTTATCTACAACATACTTAATAGACAGAGCAGCACCTCCTCTTGTATCTCCGTCTAATTTAGTAAGTACAACTCCTTCAAAATTTAAGAGATCATTAAAAGATTTAGCTGTATTAACAGCATCTTGACCAGTCATAGAATCAACTACAAATAATGTCTCGTCAGGTTTAACAATTGAATGAATATTTGAAATCTCCTTCATCATTGTCTCATCAACAGCAAGCCTACCTGCAGTATCAATTATTATTAAATCATTTTTATTTTTTTTTGCAAAATCAATAGCTTGTTTTGCAATGATAACTGGACTTTTTTCATCTAAATTTTTATATACTGGAATATCAACCTGATTAGCTAAAATCTCTAATTGTTCAATAGCTGCTGGTCTATATACATCACAGGCAACAAGTAAAGGTTTTTTAGAGTTTTTTGATTTTAAAAAATTTCCAAGTTTTACAGAAAATGTAGTTTTTCCAGAACCTTGGAGTCCACAAATTAAAATTACAGATAATTTATTTGAAATTTCTATTTCTGAAGATTTTGAGCCCATTAACATTGTAAGCTCATCCTTAACAATTTTTATCATTAACTGTCCAGGCTTGAGGCTTGTAAGCACATTTTGACCTAGAGCTTTAGTTTTTACGTTATCAGTAAATTCTTTTGCAATTTTATAATTAACATCAGCAGTCAATAGTGCTCTTCTAACTTCTTTTAATGTTTTTGCAACATTAATCTCTGTAATCTTTCCATGACCTTTTAAAATCTGAAAGGCTTTTTCTAATTTTTCACTTAAACTATTAAACATAAAAAATAAATAATTTCAAAGTTAGCATATTGAACCGTTATTGTCAGAATTTTATAATAAAATACTATAAATATAATTCTACATCCTATCTGGGACATTGATGCCTAGCAAAAGAGATGAATTATAGATAATTTCTCCAACCTTTTTTGAAAGCAACAACCTAAAACTTCTTAGATTAGTGTCTTTCTCACCTAAAATATTAATATTTTGGTAAAAAGAATTAAAAAGCTTTACTAAATCATATGTATAATTTGCAATTAATGATGGGCTATATAGATCCCCAGCATTTTTAACAACCTCAGGATAAATTAAAATTTGTTTTAAAATTTCTTTTTCTTTTGAAAAAATTTTAATTGTTTTTTTTGAATCCCACTGAATATTTCTATTTTCTCTCAAGATAGATTGAATTCTTGCATACGCATATTGAATAAAAGGTCCCGTATTCCCATTAAAATCAAAAGATGACTTTGGATTAAATAGAATTCTTTTTTTTGGATCTACTTTTAAAATAAAATACTTTAATGCTCCAAGACCGATATCATTATATAATTTTTTAAGATCATCTACTTCATTTTTTTTTCCATGATCATTTGAAATTTCTTCTGCTGATTTAACCATGGTCTCTATTAGATCATCAGCATCAACGACTGCTCCCTCCCTACTTTTCATTTTACCTGAGGGAAGATCTACCATTCCATAACTAAGATGATAAAGATTTTTTGCCCAATCATATCCTAATTTTTTTAAAATAAGAAATAAAACTTTAAAATGGTAATCTTGTTCATTCCCAACAGTATAAACCATACTACTTATTTTTGGGTTATCCTTAATACGTTGATATGCAGTTCCAAGGTCTTGTGTTATGTAAATAGAGGTACCATCTGATCTCAATAAAAGTTTTTCATCTAATCCCTCAGAGCTAAGATCCACCCATACAGAACCATCTTTTTTATAATAAAAAACTTTTTTTTTAATCCCTTCTTCAATTATTTTTTTACCCAATAGATAAGTATCACTTTCATAATAAATAGTGTTAAAATCAACACCAAGTTTTTTATATGTCATTTCAAAGCCTTCATATACCCATTTGTTCATTTTAGACCATAATTTTTTTGTATCTCTATCATTTAACTCCCATTTCTTCAGTAATTCTTTTGCTTTCAAATATATAGGAGCTTGATTTTTAGCATCAATTTCAGACATTCCGCTAGCAACCAATTTGGATACTTCATTATTATATTGTTCATTGTAAAGAACATAGAATTTACCAACAAATTGATCACCTTTAATATTTAAATCAGAAGGATTAGAATTCTTTCCAAATAACTTCCATGCTACCATTGACTTACAAATGTGTATTCCACGATCATTGATTATTTGAGTTTTAATAACATTATTTCCATTTGCTTCTAAGATTTTTGATACCGAATAGCCAAGTAAATTATTTCTTATATGTCCCAAATGAAGCGGTTTATTAGTGTTTGGTGATGAATATTCAACGATTATTGTTTTTGAATTTTTATTTGGTTTAAGGTGTCCATATTTTTTATTTTTAGCTATGCTATTTAAAAATGAAACATAAAAAGAGTTAGAAATTGTCAGATTAAGAAATCCTTTTACAAGATTAAATTCTTCAACCATATCTGATTTATCTTTTAAATTTAATCCAATTGTTTTACCTAAATTTTCTGGATCTGTTTTGATATTTTTTAAAAGAGGGAAAAGTAATAATGTAATATCTCCTTCAAATTCTTTTCTTGTTGGTTGAAAATATAAATTATCAATTAAAATTTTATATTTTTTTTTGATTATTGTTTTTACAATATTTTTTAATTGATTTTCCATTTTTGTAATAAAAGGTAAAGATAAATAAACTATGATTATTGCTAGCAATAACTATTATTAAGTATTAATTTTACGGCTATGATGATTAATATATCTTATAGGGATGAGGTAATTGAAAAAAAAATAAATTCTATAGTTGGATCCCCTTATTCATTGACCGATAGAATAAAAAAAAATGGTGTTGGATCACCGAGATTTAAAATAAATAAATCATCAGAAAAAATTAATAATTTATTAGTTTTAGATAAAAACATTAATTACTGTAACATTGAACTAAGGCCAAAAGGAATAATAATTAGGTTTAGAAGTCTTTTAGAGACCTATGGTTTGATAATACCATTTCATAAATTAAATATTCATAAAGAGAAATCTAATCAATATTCTGTTTTCTTTGATAGTAGCTTTGTTAAGTTACATGTGAATAAAGATGGTGAGTATTCATTTTTTAGAAAACTGATTGCTGAGAAAGCATCATCTACTCCAAAAAATCCATTTTAGGCTAAATTTTTCTATGTTTTCTTCCTTTATATATTTGTCTAGGACGCCCAATTGGCTCTTGATTTAGTTTCATTTCCTTCCACTGAGCTATCCAACCAGGAAGTCGACCTAGTGCAAACATAACCGTAAACATTTGTGTAGGGATTCCAAGAGCTCTATAAATTATTCCAGAGTAAAAATCTACATTAGGGTACAATTTCCTCTCAATAAAATATTTATCACTCAAAGCCTCTTTTTCAAGGCCTTTGGCAATCTCTAGAATCGGATCATTAACTCCTAAATCAGACAAAACTTCATCTGCTGCTTGTTTGATTATTTTTGCACGAGGATCAAAATTTTTATAAACTCTATGACCAAAACCCATCAGTCTAAATGGGTGATTTTTATCTTTAGCCTTAGACATAAATTTTTTTGTATCGCCACCATCTCTTTTAATTAATTCCAACATTTCGATTACAGCTTGATTAGCTCCACCGTGCAACCTTCCCCAAAGTGCAGAAATTCCAGCAGATATTGATGCAAAAAGACTAGCTTCTGATGAACCAACAATTCTAACGGTTGATGTAGAACAATTTTGCTCATGATCTGCATGAAGAATTAAAAGTTTATTCAAAGCAGAAGTAATTACACTTTGATTAGAATAATTTTTATTGGGTTTCATAAACATCATCTTAGATAAATTTTCAACATAAGAAATTGAAATATCAGGGTAATTTAAGGGTAGACCTTCATGTTTTCTGTGTACCCATGCTGTGAGTATCGAAAATTTAGCCATTAATTGAACTATAGCATGGTACATTTTTTCATCCGATCTTACATCAACAGATCCAGGATTAAAAGATATTAATGCTGAAGTTAGTGAGGCAAGAATTCCCATTGGATGAGCTCCAGTTGGAAAACTTTTAAGAATAGTTTTAATATCTTCATGAACTAGTAACTCCTCTTTAATATCATTCTCAAATTTTTCAACATCTGATTTAGAGGGTAATTCTCCAAAAATCAATAAGTAAGAAACTTCAATGAAACTAGAATTATTAGCTAAGTCAGCTATATCATAACCCCTGTATCTTAAAACTCCATTTTCACCGTCAAGAAATGTAATATCACTAATGCAAGAACCTGTATTTTTATAACCCGGATCTAAAGTTATAAGACCTGTATTTTGCCTTAGTGTTTTTATATCAATTGCAAGCTCATTCTCAGAGCCTTTTATCAATGGAAACTCATGTTCATTTCCATTATAAAGCAACGTAATTTTATCTTTCATGTTTACAAGTTAGACAAATTTATTCAAAATTTAAATGCTTTTAATTTAGGATAATAAGCTTGGTTTCCCAGTTCTTCTTCAATTCGTAATAATTGATTGTACTTTGACATCCTATCACTTCTTGATACTGAACCAGTTTTTATTTGACAGGTATTTAATGCAACTGAGAGATCAGCAATTATATTATCTTCAGTCTCACCAGATCTATGAGACATAACAGAAGTAAAACCAGCTTTATGTGCCATTTCAACAGCAGCAATTGTCTCAGTCAAAGTTCCAATTTGATTAACTTTAATTAAAATAGAATTTGCATATCCTCCTTCAATTCCTTTTGAAAGCCGTTTAACATTTGTTACAAATAGATCATCTCCAACTAGTTGGATTTTATTTCCTCCTATTTTGTTTAAATATTTCCAGCCATCCCAGTCATTTTCATCCATTCCGTCCTCAATAGAAATTATAGGATATTTTGAAGCGAGTTCAACTAAATATTCAGCCTGTTCTTTTGAGTTTCTAATTTTTGCATTTTTTCCTTCAAAAATGGAGTAATCATATTTATTATTTTTAAAAAATTCTGAAGAAGCACAATCTAAAGCAATATTAATATCAATTCCAGGCTTATATCCAGCATTAATTATTGCCGATAAAATTGTTTCAAGAGCATCTTCAGTACCTTTTAATTTTGGTGCAAAACCACCCTCGTCTCCAACAGATGTTGATAATCCTCTTTTGGTTAGAACTTTTTTTAGATGATGAAAAATTTCACTTCCCATTTTCATGGCATTAGAAAAACTTTTAGCTCCGCTAGGAATAATCATAAACTCCTGAAAAGCAATAGGTGCGTCTGAATGAGATCCTCCATTAATTATATTCATCATTGGAACTGGAAGTGTTTTAGAATTAATATCTCCGATATACTTATAAAGTGGTATTCCAAGTTCATTAGCTGCTGCTTTAGCAACTGATAAGGAAACTCCTAATATTGAATTTGCACCTAAATTTGATTTATTTTCAGTTCCGTCTAATTCAATCATTAATTCATCAATACCTTTTTGATCAAAAACAGACAAACCAATTAACTTCTGAGCTAATATCTCATTAACTGTTTTCACTGCACTTTTAACACCCTTTCCCATGTAATCTTTTCCACCATCTCTCTTTTCGACAGCTTCATGCTCTCCAGTTGATGCACCTGATGGAACAGAGGACCTCCCAAGCACTCCATTTTCAGTAATTAAATCAACTTCTATTGTTGGATTTCCTCTGGAATCAAATATCTGTCTTGCATGAACTTTAAAAATTGAACTCATTTTTTTTATTTTTTCATTAATTGAATAAACTTATCGAATAAATAGTTTGAATCATTAGGACCCGGAGCTGCCTCTGGATGATACTGAACAGAAAAACACTTTTTATTTTTTATTTCAATTCCAGCAACAGTATCATCATTAAGATGACTATGTGTTATTATAATATCTGGGTTCAGTTTTGCACTTTCTTTGTCAATGGCAAAACCATGATTTTGAGATGTTATTTCACCTTTACCTAATTGATGGTTAAAAACGGGGTGATTAATTCCACGGTGACCGTTAAACATTTTGTATGTAGGGACATTATTTGCTAGAGCAATTACTTGATGTCCAAGACAAATTCCAAAAAGTGGTAGATTTTTTTGTATTATTTTCTTTGCTAATAATTGAGCAGATTTGAGGGGTTCTGGATCTCCTGGACCATTTGAAATAAAATATCCATCTGGTTTCCATTCTGACAATTCCTCGAATTTAGAATTATAAGGAAAAACTTTAGTGTAAATATCTCTTTTTGAAAAATGATTTAATATATTTTGTTTTATACCAAGATCAAGCGCTGAAACTTTATACTTTGAATTAGGATTACCAATGAAATAGGGTTTTTTTGTGGAAACTTTTGATGCTAATTCTAACCCTTCCATTGAAGGAAGCCCTTTTAACTTGATATTAATTTCATCTATTTTGTTTATCTCAGTTGTTATAACTGCATTCATAGCACCGTTGTCCCTAATGTAGCTGACAAGGGCTCGTGTATCTACATCTGAAATAACTACTTTTTTTTGATTCTTAAAATATGAAAACAAATCTACTTTTGACGATGGTCTAGTTTGAACATAACTAAAATTTTTACAAATTAATCCTGAAATTTTAATACCACTAGATTGGGAATCAAAATCCAAAGTACCATAATTTCCTATGTGAGTATTTGTGGTAACCATTATTTGACCAAAATAAGATGGGTCAGTAAAAATTTCCTGGTATCCTGTCATACCAGTGTTGAAGCATATCTCTCCAAAACTACTTCCATCAATACCAACAGATTTACCAAAAAACCTTGTGCCATCAGCAAGAAGAACAATTGCTTTTTTTAATGCTTTATACTTCATAAGTAAGTACTACAAATTAACATAAAAAAAAGGATAATCTAAAATGATTATCCTCTTCAATTTAATAAGAAAAAAATTTTATTTTTTGTCTGAATCTGTAGCTGAATTATTTTTAGTATTATTTGTTTTTTCACCCTTATTTTTTTGGTTTGACAGATTTTTTTTTGACCTTCTTCTTCTGGTACTTTTCTTCTTTTGAGTATCAGTTGAATATATATCATTATAATCTACTAACTCTATTAATGCCATATCAGCATTATCCCCGAGCCTGTTACCAAGTTTTATAATTCTGCAATATCCTCCAGGTCGATCAGCAATCTTTTTAGATATCGAGTCAAACAACTCTGAAACATGCTTATTACTTCTTAAATCAGTAAAAACTAATCTTCTATTATGAGTAGAATCCTTTTTAGATTTTGTAATTATTGGTTCTATAAAAACTCTTAAAGCTTTTGCTTTAGAAACAGTAGTGTTTATTGACTTGTGTTCAATTAATGAACATGCCATATTAGATAACATTGACTTACGGTGTGCTTTTTTTCTTCCTAAATGCATTACTTTTTTTCCGTGTCTCATAATATTATAATTAAAGTTTTGACTTAATCTCTATCTAATTTATATTTAGATAAATCCATTCCAAAAGAAAGACCCTTTAGTATGACTAACTCTTCAAGTTCTGTTAGGGATTTTTTTCCAAAATTTCTAAATTTCATCAAATCATTTTTATTATACGACACTAAATCACCAAGTGTATCTACCTCTGCTGCTTTTAAACAATTCAATGCTCTAACCGATAAATCCATATCAATTAACTTAGTCTTTAACAATTGTCGCATGTGTAATGATTCTTCATCATAAGTTTCAGTTTGGGCGATCTCATCAGCTTCAAGAGTAATCCTTTCATCTGAAAATAACAAAAAGTGATGAATCAAAGTTTTAGCAGCTTCGGTCAATGCATCTTTTGGATGAATAGAACCATCTGTAATTATTTCGAATACCAACTTTTCATAATCTGTCTTTTGCTCTACTCTGTAATTTTCAATTGTATATTTTACATTTTTAACTGGAGTAAAAATTGAATCTATAGCGATCAATCCTAGTGCAGAATCTATATTCTTATTTTCTTCGGCTGGAATATACCCTCTCCCTTTTTCAATTGTTAATTCAAAATTAAATTGAACAGCCTTTTCTAAATTACATATGACTTGTTCAGGATTTAAGATTTGAAAACCAGAAATAAATTTTTGAAGATCAGCTGCCTTTATCTGATCTTGACCAGACACGTTTAGCTTTACTTTCTCATCTTCAACATCATCAATTTGTCTTTTGAATCTTATTTGCTTTAAATTTAGAACAATTTCGGTTATATCTTCGACAATTCCCGGAATAGTTGAAAATTCGTGGTCAATCCCATCAATCTTAATTGAGGTTATTGCAAATCCTTCTAAGGATGACAAAAGTACTCTTCTTAAAGCATTTCCGATAGTTAACCCATACCCTGGTTCTAAAGGTCGAAATTCGAATTTTCCCTCAAAATCTGAAGAATCTATCATAACAACCTTATCTGGTTTTTGAAAATTTAATATTGCCATAGTTTTATTATTTTGAATATAGTTCTACAATTAATTGTTCTTTAATATTTTCTGGAATTTGTATGCGTTGTGGAATTGAAACAAAGGTTCCTGAAAGGGAGGTTTTATCCCATGTTAACCATTCATATGAACTTTCATTCTTATCCAAAGCGCTTTTAATAACCTCCAATGATTTTGATTTTTCTCTAACTCCAATTATATCTCCTGGTTTTAATTGATAAGAAGGTATATTAACTATTTTATCATTAACTGTTATATGACGATGAGACACTAATTGTCTTGATCCGTTCCTTGAAGATGACAATCCCAATCTATAAACAGTATTATCAAGTCTTGATTCACACAATTGAAGAAGAACTTCACCGGTAACACCCTTTGATCTATTTGCTTTTTCAAAAAGATTTTTAAATTGTCGCTCTAATATTCCATAAGAATATTTTGCTTTTTGTTTTTCCATCAACTGAATTGCATATTCAGACTTTTTTCCACGTCTACGATTATTTCCGTGTTGTCCNGGAGGATAGTTTCTTTTTTCAAAAGACTTATCTTCACCAAAAATAGCCTCACCAAATTTTCTAGCTATTTTTGTTTTTGGACCTGTGTATCTTGCCATTTTTTATATTTTTTTACTGTTATTTAAATTAAACACGTCTTCTTTTAGGGGGGCGACAACCATTGTGAGGTAGTGGAGTTACATCAACAATTTCTGTAACTTCAATTCCATTGTTATGAAGGGTTCGAATGGCAGACTCTCTTCCATTTCCAGGCCCCTTAACATATACTTTAACTTTTCTTAGCCCTAATTCTTGTGCTTGTTTTGCACAATCTTCAGCTGCTGTTTGAGCAGCGTAGGGTGTATTTTTCTTCGAACCTCTAAAACCCATTTTTCCTGCAGAGGACCATGAAATTACTTCACCTTTCATATTTGTTAGGGAAATGATAATATTGTTAAAAGAAGCATTTATGTGAGCTTGTCCTGATGCTTCAACTATTACTTTTCGTTTTTTTGAAGTTGTTTTTGCCATTAGTAATTGCTTTTATTTAGTTACTTTCTTTTTATTAGCTACTGTTTTTCTCTTTCCTTTTCTAGTTCTAGAGTTATTTTTGGTTCTTTGACCACGCAATGGAAGTCCTGTTCTATGACGGATCCCTCTATAACATCCAATATCCATCAATCTTTTAATATTAATTTGATTTTCAGATCTTAATTCACCTTCAATCTTAAAACTGCTTACAACATCTCTTATTCGACCAGTTTCCTCGTCAGTCCAATCTAGAACCTTTGAATCTTCACTTACCTTGGCTTTTTTTAAAATTGTAGTGGCTCTACTTTTTCCAATTCCAAATATATATGTTAAGGCTATTACGCCTCTTTTCTGTTTAGGTATATCAACCCCTGATATTCTTGCCATAATTAACCTTGTCTTTGTTTGAATCGAGGATTCTTTTTATTAATAACGTATAAAGTACCTTTTCTTCTAACAATTTTGCAATCGGCACTTCTTTTTTTGATTGATGTTCTTGTTTTCATTTATTTATTTCTTGTTGAGTTAAAACCTGTATGTTATTCTCGCCTTTGATAAATCATAAGGACTCATTTCTAATTTAACTTTATCTCCAGGTAATAATTTTATATAATGTAACCTCATTTTTCCAGAAATATGTGCTGTAACAACATGTCCATTTTCTAGTTCAACTCTAAACATAGCATTTGATAAAGCCTCTATAATTTTTCCTTCTTGTTCTATTGCTTCTTGTTTTGCCATATCTATATTGTTGGGGTTATAGTTCTACGATTTTTTCCTGTTTTCATTAAGCCATCATAATGTCGGTTTAATAGGTATGAATTTACTTGTTGAATAGTGTCTATAGCAACACCAACCATGATTAATAAAGATGTACCACCGTAAAATAAAGCCCAACCTTGTTGCATACCCATAAACTTAACAACCAAAGCGGGAAAAACAGCAATAGCAGCTAAGTATAATGATCCTGGAAAAGTGATATTGGTCATTATATTATCTAAATAATTTGATGTATCATTCCCAGGTCTTATACCTGGAATAAATCCACCACTTCTTTTAAGATCATCAGACATTTTATTTGTTGGAACTGTCATTGCTGTATAAAAAAATGTGAAGATAATAATAAGAAGTCCAAACAATATATTGTACCATAATCCAAATATATCAGAAAACTCGGATTGCATCCATTGTCCAAAACTTGAATTACCAAATAAACTTCCGAGGTAAACAGGTGCAAACATTAATGCTTGAGCAAAAATTATTGGCATTACTCCGGAAGCATTTAATTTTAGTGGGATATATTGTCTGCTTCCAGCAAAACTATTGTTTTGTATTGAAGTTCCTCCAGCAGTTCTTCTGGCATATTGAACAGGTATTTGCCTAACGGCCATAACAAGTAATATTGATAATAAAATAATTATTATCCATAAAACAAGTTCAATTAAAATTAACATCATTCCTCCATTGTTTTCAGAAACTCTTGAAATGAACTCTTGAGTAAAGGATAAAGGTAAGTTTGCGATAATTCCAACCATAATTAACAATGATATACCATTTCCAATTCCTTTATCAGTTATTTTTTCCCCTAACCACATAGCAAATATTGTTCCAGTTACTAGAATAGTTACTGATGAAAATAAAAATAATGGACCTCTTCCAAGAATAAAAGCACTATCGGGAACTCCAAGTGCAGACAAACCAAAAAGATAAGCTGGAGCTTGAACAATACATATTGCAATAGTTAGCCATCTAGTAATTTGGTTAATTGTTTTACGTCCACTTTCACCCTCTTTTTGGAGTTTTTGCAGATAAGGAATTGCTATTCCCATTAATTGAACAACAATCGACGCAGATATGTATGGCATAATACCTAATGCAAAAACAGAGGCATTGGTAAAAGCTCCTCCGGTGAAAGCGTTTAAAATTCCCAATAAACCTCCCCCATCAGCTCTCTCTGCTAGAGATGCAAGTTGGACAGAATCAATACCTGGAATAACTATTTGTGCTCCCAATCTGTAAACTAATAACAAGAATAATGTAATACCGATTCTTTGACGAAGCTCATCGATATTATAAATATTTATTATTGTTTCTAAAAACTTTTTCATTTTGATTAAACTAATATAGCCTCACCCCCAGCATCTTGAATTGCTTTTTTTGCAGATGCAGTAAATTTATGGGCAGATATTTTTAATGCGGTCTCTATTTTACCTCTTCCTAAAATTTTTACAAGATCATTTTTTCCTGCTAAACGGAACATGATGAACTCTTCAATTGATATTGATTTTTTTATTTTTTTAGACTCTACTAAATTTTGAATTGTATCAATGTTAATTCCTTTGTATTCTTTTCTGTTTATATTTTTAAAACCAAACTTTGGAACACGTCTTTGCAATGGCATTTGACCTCCTTCAAATCCTAATTTTTTTGAATATCCAGATCTTGATTTAGCTCCTTTATGACCTCTAGAGGCTGTTCCGCCTTTTCCAGATCCCTGACCTCGTCCTAATCTTTTGATGTTTTTTTGAACAGATCCAATTGCAGGTTGTAGATTATCTAAACTCATAAATTATTATTTTTTAATACTAATTACAGAAACTAAATGTTCAACTTTTTTTATCATTCCAATAATACTTGGTGATGATACATGTATTACTTCCTTTCCAATTCCTTTTAGACCAAGAGCATCAAGAGTTCTCTTTTGAGACTTTAATCTTTTTATTGAACTTTTTACTTGTACAACTTTAATCTTTTCCATTTTATTTAATTTTACTAACAGTTTTAGCCATTAAAAACTTTTTCAATTGATATACCTCTTTCTTTAGCAATTTTTTCAGGACTCCTTAATTTTAATAAAGCATCAAAAGTAGCTTTCACAACATTGTGTGGGTTTGAGGAACCTTGAGATTTTGAAAGAACATTTTGAACTCCTACTGATTCCAAAACAGCACGGACAGCACCGCCAGCTATAACCCCAGTTCCTTCGGAAGCCGGTTTTATAAAAACTTTTGCACCCCCATATTTTCCTTTTTGCTCATGTGGTAAAGTTCCTTTTTTTATTGGTATTCTTACTAAATTTTTCTTGGCATCTTCAATTGCTTTTGCAATTGCTTCAGAGACTTCTTTGGATTTACCCAATCCTTGTCCAAGAACCCCATTTTCATCTCCTACTACAACAATAGCAGAAAAACCAAAGGCTCTTCCCCCCTTTGTGACTTTTGTTACACGTTGTACACCAACCAAACGATCTTTTAGATCTAAGCCAGCTGGTTTTACATATTCTATATTACTGTAATTTTGATACATATTTTAAATTAAAATTTTAATCCTCCCTCTCTAGCTCCTTCTGCCAAAGACTTAATTCTTCCATGATATAAATACCCACTTCTGTCGAACTTAACAGAATTAATTCCTAGTTTNATGGATCTTTCAGCAATTAATTTACCAACATTTAATGATTTTTCAACCTTTGAGGATCCTGATATTACTTTATCTCTAGAGGANGCTGTTGCAATTGTATTTCCATTTTTATCATCAATTATTTGNGCATATATCTCCTTNTTACTTCTGAAAACTGATAATCTTGGATTAGTGGCATCACCATTTATAATTTTTCTAATTCGGCTTCGAATTCTTTGTCTTCNTGTTATTTTAGTTAATCTCATATCTTAATAAATTATGCAGATTTACCTGCTTTTCTTCTTATTTGTTCACCCACAAACTTGATACCTTTTCCCTTATANGGTTCAGGTTTTCTAAANGATCTAATCTTCGCGGCAACAAAACCNATTAAATGTTTATCATGTGAAGTTAACTTAATTATAGGATTCTTTCCTTTTTCAGTGATGGTTTCAACCTTAACCTCAGGTGCNACATCAAAAAGAATATTATGAGAAAACCCAAGTGCTAGATCTAGTATTTGGTTTTGATTGGATGCACGATAACCAACTCCAACTAACTCCAATTCCTTTGTAAATCCTTTATCTACACCNTGAATCATATTGTATATGAGAGATCTATACAAACCATGTTTTGCTCTTGAATCTTTGGTTTTTGACAAATTTTGAACGTTAAGAATTCCTTCATTAATATCTATTTTAACTTCAGAAAAACTCTGTTTTAACTCACCTAGCTTACCTTTAACAGATATTGAATCTTTAAGGAGCTCAACCTGAACGCCTTCAGGTATTTTTATAGGATTATTTCCAATTCTTGACATATTAAATTACAGTTTTGTTAATAAACATAACAGATTACTTCTCCTCCCACATTATTTTTTTTTGCTTCTTTTCCGGTCATAACACCTTTTGAAGTCGAAATTATTGAAATTCCGAGGCCATTTAAAACTCTTGGTAAATCATTACTTGAGTTATATTGACGTAAACCAGGAGTACTAATCCTTTGTATTTTTTTTATCACAGGATCCTTAGTCAAAGAATCATATTTCAAAGCTATTTTTATATTTCCTTGGTTATTAATTGTTTCTTCAAACTTATAGCTTAAAATATACCCTTGATCAAACAAGATTTTAGTAATTTCTTTCTTTAAGTTTGAAGAAGGAATAGAAACAGTTCGGTGACCTGCGCTATTTGCATTTCTTATTCTAGTTAAATAATCTGCTATTGGATCTGTATTCATATTATATTTTTTACCAACTGGCTTTTGTTACACCAGGTATTAGTCCTTTATTTGCCATTTCTCTGAAGGTTACCCTCGAAATCCCAAAATGTCGAATATATCCTTTGGGACGACCTGTTAACTTGCATCTGTTGTGTAATCGAACAGGTGAAGCATTTCTTGGTAATTTTTGAAGACCCTCATAATCACCTGCTTCTTTCAAAGCTTTTCGTTTCGCAGAGTATTTTGCTACTATTTTTGCTCTTTTAACTTCGCGAGCTTTCATTGATTCTTTTGCCATATTAATTTTTTTTAAATGGAAGTCCCATTTCATTTAAAAGTGACTTCGCTTCTTTATCAGTTTTTGCAGTAGTTACGAAAGATATATCCATCCCCCCTATTTTATTTACCTTATCTATATCAATTTCCGGAAAAATTATTTGTTCAGTTATACCTAAATTATAGTTACCCCTTCCGTCAAAACCAGAAGACTTAACACCTTGAAAATCTCTTACTCTTGGCAGAGCAAAAGTAACAAGTCTATCTAAAAACTCAAACATTCTTTCTCCTCTTAATGTAACTTTTGCCCCAATTGGCATACCTTTTCTGAGTTTAAAAGAAGCAACGTCTTTNTTAGATAAAGTAGCTATAGCTTTTTGACCAGAAATTTGAGTTAATTCATCAATAGCATGATCAATAAGTTTTTTATCTGAGACAGCAGATCCAACTCCTCTNCTAATGACAATTTTTTTAAGTTTAGGAACTTGCATCACGTTAGTATAATTAAATTCCTTCTTCAATGAATTTATTATGTTACTATTATATTCTTTTTTTAATCTCGGTTGATAATTCATAATTAAAGGGGTTCATTTGTTTTTTTTGAATATCTTATTTTTATGTTGTTCTCATACTTAAAACCAACTCGAGTAGTTTTTCCATCAGGTAAAATAAGAGAAATATTCGAAATATGGATTGCAGCTTCTTTTTCCTTAATTCCACCTTTTGGATCTTGAGCATTTGGTTTAGAATGTTTTTTGACAATATTGATACCATCAACTACAGCTTTTTTAGAACTAGAATCAATTCTTAAAACCTTACCCTCTTTTCCTTTGTGGGCGCCTGATATAACTTTAACTGTGTCTCCTTTTCTTATTTTTATCTTGACCATAATATTAATTTATAGAACCTCTGGAGCCAATGAAACAATTTTCATGAACTGTTTGTCTCTTAACTCTCTTGCAACTGGTCCAAAAACTCTTGTTCCTCTCATTTCACCTGTTTCATTTAATAAAACGCATGCGTTATCATCAAAACGTATATATGAACCATCAGATCTGCGAACTTCTTTAATTGTTCTGACAACAACTGCAGTAGAAACTTGGCCTTTTTTTACTGTACCAGAGGGAGTGGCATTTTTAACAGTAATAACTATTCTATCTCCTAAAGATGCATATCTTCTTTTTGTCCCTCCAAGCACACGAATTACCAGAACTTCTTTTGCGCCAGTGTTATCTGCAACTTTTAATCTTGATTCTTGTTGTAACATTTTATTTTGCTCTTTCTATTATCTCGACTAATCTCCAGTTCTTTGTTTTACTCAATGGACGAGTCTCCATTATCTTCACAGTATCTCCAACATTACATTTATTTTCCTCATCATGAGCTGTATATTTTTTTGTTTTGAGGACATATTTTCCGTACATAGGGTGTTTTGTCCTTTTAACTTCAGAAATAATAATTGACTTTTTCATTTTATTGCTAGTCACAATCCCTATTCTTTCCTTTCTTAAATTTCTATCAATATTCATATATAACTGTATATTATTTAGATTTTAGTTTTTTCATTGTCATCGCGGTGGAAATACGTGAAATAACTCTACGGATTTCCCTAATTTGCANTGGGTTTTCAATAGGTGACACCGCATGATTCAATTTTAAATCAGATAATTTTTTCTTAAAATCAGCTAATTTATCGATCAAATCCTCAGTAGAGAGCTTTTCTATTTCTTTTTGTTTCATAAAAGTTTAGTTTTGATAATCTCTTGCAATGATGAATTTTGTTTTAACTGGCAATTTTTGAGCAGCGAGTCTTAAAGCTTCTTTTGCTATTTCAATTGGTACTCCTGCTACTTCAAATAATATTCTACCTGGCTTAACAACGGCTACAAAATATTCGGGTGCACCTTTTCCTTTTCCCATACGAACTTCTAATGGTTTTTTTGTAATTGGCTTATCAGGAAATATCTTAATCCATAATTGGCCTTCCCTTTTCATGTATCGAGTCGCAGCAATTCTTGCAGCCTCAATCTGTCTGGATGTAATAAAATGTGAATCAAGAGTTTTAATTCCAAACATTCCGTTTGACAACAAAAAGCCTCTTTGGGAAAGACCCTTCATTCTGCCTTTTTGTGCTTTTCGAAATTTGGTTTTTTTAGGTTGCAACATTAAGATAAAATTTTCAATTTATTTTCTCAATCTTCTTGACTGACGATTATTTTGCTTATTATTTTTTGAATTCCCTCCAGTTTTACTTTGCATCCCAACAAGGGGAGATAATTCTCTTTTCCCATATACCTCACCCTTCATAATCCATACCTTAACTCCCAATCTACCATATGTGGTATGAGCCTCAACTAAAGAATAATCTATGTCAGCTCTAAATGTAGATAANGGAATTCTTCCCTNTTTATATGACTCACTTCTTGCCATTTCAGCACCATTTAGTCTACCTGATATTTGAACTTTTATACCTTCGGCATTCATCCTCATTGAAGCAGCAATAGACATTTTTATAGCTCTTCTGTAGGAAATTCGATTTTCAATTTGTCTGGCAATACTTGATGCAACAAGTTTTGCATCTAATTCAGGCCTTTTAATTTCGTGAATATTTATTTGAATATCCTTTTGGGTAATCTTCTTTAATTCCTCTTTCAATTTATCAACTTCTTGACCTGCCTTACCAATTATAATTCCCGGTCTTGCTGTTGTTATTGTCACTGTAATTAATTTTAATGTCCTTTCAATTATAACATTCGAGACACTGGCTTTTGCAAGTCTGATGAAAATATATTTTCTAATTTTGTCATCTTCTGCTAACTTGTTACCATAATCACTTCCTCCATACCAGTTCGAATCCCAGCCTCTGATAATGCCTAAACGATTTCCTATTGGATTTGTTTTTTGTCCCATATATCTAATTTTNAATATTATTAGTTCCTAAAACNAAAGTAACGTGATTNGANCGTTTTCTAATTCGGTGAGCACGACCCTGAGGGGCTGTTCTCAGNCGTTTTAACATACTTCCACTATCAACTCTTATTTCTTTGACAAATAAAGATGCTTTTTCTAAATCGGAATTTTCATTATTAACTTGCCAGTTATTGATTGCTGATAAAAGGAGCTTTTCTAAGCGTTTTGAAGCTTCTTTAGGACTAAATTTTAATTTCGAAAGAGCTTTGTCAATATTTAATCCCCTTACCTGATCAGCAACAAGTCTCATTTTACGAGGAGATGTTGGACAGTTATTCAATTTAGCTAAAGAAATGTTTTTTTTGGATTCCTTTAATTTTTCTGCACTTTGTCTCTTTCTATTTCCCATTTTTTTACTTTTTTCCTTTATTTTTAGCACCGGCGTGACCTCTGAAGGATCTAGTTGGTGAAAATTCACCGAGTTTATGACCAACCATATTTTCAGTTATGTAAACAGGTATATGAGTTTTACCGTTGTGAACTCCAATAGTTTGTCCGACAAAGTCTGGGGTTATTAAAGATGATCTTGACCAAGTTTTAATAACAGCTTTTTTGTTTTGTTCTATGTTCTTGTTAATCTTGGAAATTAGATTGTGACTAACAAAGGGTCCTTTTTTTAATGATCTTGCCATCTATTATTTTTTTCTTCGTTCTAAAATAAATTTATTGCTAGCCTTTGTTTTGGATCTAGTACGATAACCTTTAGCAGGTATACCATTTTTTGACCTTGGGTGTCCACCTGATGCTCTTCCTTCACCTCCACCCATAGGATGATCAACAGGGTTCATAGCTACAGGTCTTGTTCTTGGTCTACGACCTAACCATCTTGACCTTCCAGCTTTTCCAGAAATCAATAACTGGTGATCAGAATTTGATACAGCACCAATTGCAGCATAACAATCTGCCTGAATCAGTCTTGTCTCGCCGGAGGGCATCTTAATCGTTGCAAACTTTCCTTCACGAGCCATAAGTTGTGCGAATGATCCTGCGCTTCTAGATATTACTGCTCCTCCACCTGGTCTGAGCTCTATACATGAAATGATAGTTCCAAGAGGTATTTTTGATAATGGTAATGCATTCCCTACATCAGGAGGAGCTGATTCTCCAGATGTTATTTTTTGACCTACCTTGAGTCCAGATTGTGCGATGATATATCTCTTCTCACCACCTTCATATTCAATTAAAGAGATGTAAGAGGTACGATTTGGATCGTATTCAACTGACTTTACTTTACCCAAAACACCAAAGTTATCACGTTTGAAATCAATCAATCGGTAACGTCTTTTATGACCACCACCTCGATGTTTCATGGTCATTTTACCTTTATTATTTCTACCCCCGCTTTTCTTTTTTGGCTCTAGTAAGGTTTTTTCAGGTTCATCAGTTGTAATTGCATCAAAACCATTCACTACTCGAAAGCGTTGGGCAGGTGTTATTGGTTTTAATTTTCTTACTGACATGTTAATTGATTTAAATGTTATTGTAAAAATCTATTTGTTCACCTTCTTCGAGTTGGACAATAGCTTTTTTGACTAGATTTGACTTTCCATTTTGGATTCCGGTTTTTGTATACTTTGTTTTCCTTACCGGTCCATAATTCATTGTTCTAACTTTAATAACGTTAACCTGATAATAAGTCTCAACTGCTTTTTTTATTTCAATTTTATTTGACTTTTTATCCACAACAAAAGAATATCTATTGTTAAGCTCACTATCAGAAGTAGCTTTTTCAGAAATAATTGGCTTAAGAATAATACTCATGACACTAATAATTAACTTAAAATTTTTTCTAAATTAGAAATCGAGCTTTCGCTAAGAACTAAACTTACAGCATTCATTATTTTGTAAGTATTTAATTCAGAGTTTGTTACGACTTCAGAATTTTTTAAATTACGAGACGACAAATATACATTTTTATTTGGCTCTCCCAATACTAATAAAGATTTTTTAGATTCTATTTTTAGAGCTTTTAAAATTTTTAAATAACGGGATGTTTTAACTTGAGATAAATCAAAGTCCTCTAGAACAATTATTTCTTTTTGCTTGGCTTTTAAAGACAATGCTGACTTTCTAGCTAGTTTTTTTACTTTTTTATTTATTTTTTGGCTGTAATCTCTTGGCTTTGGGCCAAAAACTCTCCCCCCTCCTCTGAATATNGGATTTTTAATACTCCCAGCTCTCGCAGTACCTGTTCCTTTTTGCTTTTTTATTTTTCTTGTTGAACCAATAATTTCAGATCTTTCTTTGGATTTGTGAGTACCTTGGCGTTTGTTCGCAAGGTGTTGTTTGACATCTAAATAGACTGCATGGTTATTTGGTTCTATTCCAAAAACTAACGAATTAAGTTTCGCCTTTCTTCCGGTATCTTTTCCTTTAATATCTAGAACTTTTATTTCCATCACTTACTTATGGTTAAATATGAATTTTTATGTCCTGGCACACAACCTTTTAAAACAATTATATTTTTATCTAAAACAATTTTTAATACACGAAGATTTTGAACTGTATTTTTTTTATTTCCAGTTTGACCTGCCATTCGCATACCTTTAAATACTCTAGCGGGATATGAAGCAGCTCCAATTGAGCCTGGGGCTCGAAGACGATTATGTTGTCCGTGCGTAGATTGGCCTACACCAGCAAAACCGTGTCGTTTTACAACACCTTGAAACCCTTTTCCTTTAGAAATTCCAGAAACATCAACAAACTCTCCTTCAATAAAATGATCTACACATAGCTGATCACCTAATTTCAAATCATACTCAAAATTTTTAAATTCATAAATTTTTTTCTTCGCTGAAGTATTAGCTTTTTTAAAATGATTCAGTTTAGATTTTGGAATATTTTTTTCAGAAATTTCATCATAGGCTAACTGAATTGAGCTATANCCATCTATTGCATTTGTTTTAATTTGAGTAACAACACATGGTCCAGCCTCAATTATAGTACAGGGGATATTCTTACCATTCTCGTCGTATATTGAGGTCATTCCAATTTTTTTTCCAATAATTCCAGACATTTATAATAATATTATTAATTAAACTTTAATTTCTACTTCAACTCCACTCGGGAGTTCTAACTTCATTAATGCGTCAATTGTTTTGGATGAAGAACTATAAATATCCAACAATCTTTTATAATAAGACAATTTAAATTGTTCCCGTGATTTTTTGTTAACATGAGGTGATCGTAAAACCGTAAAAATTTTTTTGTTTGTAGGAAGTGGAATGGGACCAGTTACAATCGCACCAGTTGTTTTGACAGTTTTAACGATTTTATCTGCAGATTTATCTACTAGATTGTGATCATAAGATTTTAGCTTTATTCTAATTTTTTGACTCATCAATTAAAAATTAATTATTATTTCCTTTAACATCAGCAATTACAGCTTCAGAAATATTGGTTGGCGTTTCTGAATAATGAGAAAATTCCATTGTTGAAGTGGCCCTTCCGGAGGATAGTGTTCTTAGTGATGTAACATAACCAAACATTTCAGACAATGGAACTTCAGCTTTAACTACNTTAGCTCCAGCTCTATCATCCATTGAGTTGACTTGACCTCTTCTTCGGTTAAGATCACCTACAATATCACCCATATTTTCCTCCGGGGTTAATACTTCAAGTTTCATTATGGGCTCCATGATTACAGCGTTAGCAGCTTTTGCAGCCTCCCTAAANCCTAATTTTGCAGCTAACTCAAATGATAGAGAATCGGAGTCAACAGCATGGAAAGAACCATCTTTTAAAGTGATTTTCATGGCATCTACCTCAAAACCTGCTAATGGGCCATTGTTCATTGACATTTTGAATCCTTTTTCAACAGAGGGGATATATTCTTTTGGTATGTTTCCACCTTTGATTAAATTAATGAATTCAAGGCCTGACTTTCCATCATCAGCTGGTTCTATTTCAAAAACTATATCCGCAAATTTACCTCTTCCCCCAGATTGTTTTTTATATACCTCTCTGTGCTCAGCTTTTGAAGTAAGAGCTTCTTTATATTCGACCTGTGGTTGTCCTTGGTTAACCTCAACTTTAAATTCCCTTTTAAGTCTGTCAATTATAATATCCAGATGAAGTTCTCCCATACCTGAAATTATTGTCTGGCCAGAAGCCTCATCNGTTTTGACCTGAAAAGTGGGATCTTCTTCTGCTAATTTGGCCAATGACATACCTAATTTATCAATATCAGCTTTGGTTTTAGGTTCAACGGCAATTCCAATAACAGGATCAGGAAAATTCATACTTTCGAGGATAATTGGTGATTTTTCATCAGACAAAGTATCACCAGTTTTAATATCTTTAAATCCGACTGCTGCTCCTATATCNCCAGCCTCAATGAAATCTACTGAATTTTGTTTGTTAGAATGCATTTGATATATCCTCGAAATCCTCTCTTTATTACCTGAACGATTATTTAAAACATATGATCCAGCTTCAAGGCGTCCTGAGTAAGCACGAAAAAAAGCTAAACGACCAACAAATGGGTCTGTGGCGATTTTAAAAGCCAAAGCTGAGAACGGTTCATTTACAGTNGGTTTTCTTGCAATCTCTGATTCTGTTTTTGGATCAGAGCCTACTATGGCATCTTTATCTTCTGGAGAAGGTAAATACCTACAGACTGCATCCAACAAAAACTGGACACCTTTATTTTTAAAGGATGATCCACAAATCATCGGAATTATACTAATATCCTGAGTNGCGGCCCTTAATGCATTATGAACCTCATCCTCAGTTATGCTATCAGGATCTTCGAAAAACTTTTCAAGTAAAACTTCGTCGTATTCAGCAACGGCCTCAATTAGATTATTTCTCAGTGATTCTGCTTCACCTTTTAATTCATCAGGAATATCAACAACATCGAATGTTGATCCATAATTTTCATCATGCCAGATGATAGCTCTATTTTTTACTAGATCAACTATTCCTTTAAAATTATCTTCGTCACCAATGTTTAACACGATAGGGACTGCATTTGACTTTAACATATCCTTTACCTGATTGCAAACGCCTATAAAATTTGCACCTTGACGATCCATTTTGTTTACAAAACCTATTCTGGGAACTTTGTAATTATCNGCTAATCTCCAATTAGTTTCGGATTGTGGCTCAACTCCGTCAACAGCAGAAAAAAGAAATACAAGACCATCTAAAACTCTTAAAGATCTATTTACTTCTACAGTGAAATCAACATGGCCAGGTGTGTCAATTATATTGAATTTGAATTCTTTTGAGCTTTCAGTTGGTTTTCCTTGTTCTGTGGGAAAAGACCAATTGCATGTGGTCGCTGCAGATGTAATAGTAATTCCACGTTCCTGTTCCTGTTCCATCCAGTCCATTGTAGCAGCACCATCATGAACTTCTCCGATCTTATGACTGACACCTGTGTAAAATAAGATCCGTTCAGTAGTAGTTGTTTTGCCAGCATCAATATGGGCAGCTATTCCAATGTTTCGAGTATATTTAAGGTTGCGTGACATAAACTTTTAGTTAAAAATTTAAAATCTAAAATGTGAAAAGGCTTTATTTGCTTCAGCCATTTTGTGTGTATCAACTCTTTTTTTCACGGCAGCTCCTTCCTCTTTAGCAGCTGCAATGCATTCATTCGCTAATTTTAAAGCCATAGATTTTTCATTTCTTTTTCTCGAATAATTTATAAGCCATTTCATGGCTAATGAAACTTTACGATCAGGACGTATCTGCATAGGAATTTGAAAGGTGGCTCCTCCAACTCTTCTACTTCTGACCTCAACATGAGGCATGACATTGGATAACGCGTCTTTCCATATCTCTATTGCAGATTTTTCATCGTCTTCTTTTCTTTCTTTTATGATTTCAATTGCATCATAAAAAACTTTAAAAGCGGTAGATTTTTTTCCATCCCACATTAAATTGTTTACAAATCTAGAAACAAGCTGATCATTAAACTTTGGATCTGGCAGTAACGGTCTTTTTTTTGCTTGTCTTTTTCTCATAGGATGAAAATTAAATCTTTATTTTTTTGGACGTTTAGCACCGTACTTTGACCTTCTTTGTAATCTTCCTTCAACACCCGCAGTATCAAGAGCTCCACGTACAATGTGGTATCGGACACCTGGTAAATCTTTAACTCGACCGCCTCTTACAAGAACTATGGAATGTTCCTGTAAATTGTGCCCTTCACCAGGTATATAAGCATTGACTTCTTTAGCATTAGTCAATCTGACACGGGCTACCTTTCTCATTGCTGAATTAGGTTTTTTGGGAGTGGTTGTATATACTCTTGTACAGACTCCACGTTTTTGGGGGCATGATTCCAAAGCCGCTGATTTGCTTTTTTTAGCATTAGTAACTCTACCTTTACGAACTAATTGTGCAATAGTTGGCATGCTGTTAATTTGTTTTTTTATATAGGCCTTTTGGGCGTGCAAATTTATGATATTTTTTTGTCTTTCAACTTTTAAATACTTGTTTTTTTAATAAAAAGATTTTTTCTAAAAAAAAACAAGCTATCCAATAAATCAAATTCACTGTTAAACAATTGATTTTGAATGTATTAAGTTTTTTTTTTTGTTATTAGAATAAAAAAGAATTTATGGAGTAAATTTGATGTATGAGAAATTCATTTGATATTTATGGTATTCATTCTATCATAGAGGCAATAGAGTCTGATGTGAATATTGAAAAAATATGGCTTCAAAAGGGTAAAAAAGGGTCATTATTTCAACGCCTTGAAAAACTCATAAGGATTAATAGTATTTCTTGTTCNTATGTNCCCTCGGAAAAATTGATNAAGTTAAGAAATAAAAATCATCAGGGAGCCATAGCTCTTGTCTCAAAAATTGATTTTGTAAACATAGAAAAACTGATTGAAAACGCTTTTTTACAAACCTCTCGTCCTACCTTTTTGTTGCTTGATGGGATTACAGATTCAAGAAATTTTGGTGCTATAATCAGATCTTGTGCTGCTGCCTCCGTTAATGGTGTAATTATACCTCAATCAGGAAGTGCTTTAATAAATGATTTATCCGTAAAAACATCCTCTGGAGGAATATTTAAAGTCCCTATTTCAAGGGTGAATCATTTGAAAGATGCAATTTTTATTTTAAAATCATTCAATACAAATATAATTGCCGTAAGTGAAAAATCTGATAATAACCTCTTTGATTCAAAATTAAAAAAAGCAACAGCTTTCATTATAGGCTCTGAGGATAGGGGAATTAATAATGGACTAATGAAACTTGCAGATACATCATTAAAACTCCCAATGTTTAACTCAATTGATTCGTTAAATGTTTCTGTCGCCTCAGGAATTATCCTATATGAGAAAATTAGACAAAACCTAAATTGATTTTTTTATCTATTTTTCCAAAAATAAGGGGTAAAAATTACTAAAAATGTAAATAATTCAAGTCTTCCAAAAATCATAAGAAAGGATGCCATATACTTTCCTAATTTAGGTAAGGAGGAATAGGTGAAAGAGGGACCATAATCACCAATGGCAGGGCCGACATTTCCTAAGCTTGCAACTGAAACCCCAAATGCTGATTTAAAATCCAAACCTATTACTGTGAAAAATAATGCCCCAAAAATAAATAACAGAATATAGAGTATAAAAAAACTATATATATTATGTATTATATTCTGTTCAAGNATTGATCCGTTATATCTTGGTTTAATTATAACACTTGGATGCAAGGATCTTTTGAGCTCTAAAAAACCGCTTTTAATCATTAGTAAATGCCTTACAATTTTTATTCCTCCTGATGTCGATCCTGATGACCCCCCTACAAACATAAGACAAAAGAAAAAAACAGTTAAAAATGGTGTCCAACCAGAAAAATCTCCAGTTACAAGACCTGTAGTTGTTATTATTGCAATAACCTGAAATAGGGCATGTCTAATAGAACTTTCAAGTCTTCCATAAATCTGTGGATGATCAAACTTTGAATTTGTCAAATCAACATTAAAAAATAAAACTGTAGCTACAACAAGTACTGAAATTAAAACGAATATAAAATAGACCTTAAACTCCTCATCGTTCAAAAATCTATTTATTTTTCCTTTTAATGCAAAATAACTTAAAACAAAATTTGCACCGGAAATAAACATAAAAAATATAATTATGTACTGAATAAGAGGGGAATTATTCCAATATGCAATACTAACATTTTTTGTAGAAAACCCTCCAGTTGCAATAGTACTCATGGAATTATTAATTGCATCAAAAAAATCCATCCCTGCAAAAGTTAATAATGAAGTTTCTGCGAAAGTTAATCCAACGTAAATATACCAAAGTCTTTTTGCTGTATCTGTTATTCTAGGATGCAGTTTACTACCATTTGGACCTGGTGCTTCAGCGGAAAAAAGTTGCATTCCACCAATTCCGAGCAGGGGAAGAATTGCGACAGCTAAAACAATTATTCCCATTCCACCTATCCAATGAGTTGTACTTCTCCAAAACAAAATACTTGCAGGGAGATCTTCAACATTATTAATTACAGTGGAACCTGTAGCAGTATATCCAGAGGAGGTCTCAAAAAAAGCAAATGAAATTTGAGGAATTGAATCTGTAAAAATATATGGAAGCATTCCTGAACAAATCATCAATAACCATCCGAATGAAACTATTATATAAACCTCTTTTTTTTGAATTTGCTGATTATATTTTCTAGTACTAAAAAAAAGTATAAATCCAACAAAAGAGACAATTAAGCCTGCATAAAAAAAACCTAATGTTACACCATCATTAAAATATAAACTTACCAGAGTGGATACAAAAATAAATGCACTATTGAATAAGAGTAAAACTCCAAATAGATTAATAATTAATTTGTGGTTAATTCTAATCATACTAAGAAAAAAGACTTTCTACTTTCTCAAGAGCTTCTGATAAACAACAAACCAAGACTCTATCCTCAGAGGTAACTACATAATCTCCTAAAGCTATAATTCCTTTTCCATTCTTAATCACCCCGCCAATTATAGCTGATCTTGGAAAATCAATGTCTTTTATTTTTTTGTCGCAAACCTTTGACTGATCATGAACAATAAATTCTAAAATTTCAACATCTAAATTATTTAACATAGTCATTTCAACAACATCACCTCTTCTAATATATCTAAATATTGTATTTGCAGTAAGTAGTTTTTTATTAATCAAATTATCAATTCCTATGGAATGTGAAAGTTTAAAGTAATCCATATTCTCAACTAATGCGACTGTTTTAGAAACATTTTTTGAATTTGCCATAAGACATGACATTATATTTGTTTCAGAATTTCCAGTGACTGATATAAAAGCATCCATTAAATTTAAATTCTCTTCTTCTAATAATTCTAAATTAGTTCCATCTCCTTTTATTACAACAGCATCAGGAAGTTTATCCGCAAGGTCAATTGCCTTTGAATTATTTTGCTCAATCAATGAAACATTTATTTTATTTTGAATAAGTTTTTTTGCAGTATTAAATGCTAGTTTTCCGCCACCTAAAATCATAACATTTTTGACTGATTTTCTAACTTTTCCTGCAAGTTTATAAATTTCATTTACACCTTCCCTGAGTGTAATAAAATATGCAATATCACCCTCGTTGAATATTGTACCTCCCCTCGGGATTATTGAGCTTTGTGCATCTTTTCTTTGAATAGCAACCGGCATAAAATGCAAGTCATTGTATACAGAAGCTGCCTCCATAACTGTTTTACCAACAAATGGAGCTTCAACCTCAAGAGTTGTACCCACTAGTGTAAGAGCACCATTATCAAATTTATGGTTGTTAAAAAAGGCAGACTGATCCAACAATTCCTGTATTTCATTAGCTGCTAGATCCTCAGGTGAAATTAATTCATCTACACCGATATTTTTAAAATTTACAGAATCACCTTGTTTTAAAAATTCAATAGTTGAAATTCTTGCAATTGTTTTTTTGCATCCCAATTGTTTTGATAAAGAAGCTACCATGATATTTGTTGTCTCTTCAGCAGTGACAGCTATTAGAAGATCTGAACTACCAACGCTGGCATCTTTTAAAATAGATATTGAAACGCAATTACCTTTTATTGTTTTAATATCTAGATGACTTTCAGCATAACTTAATGATTCTTTATTTATATCAATTAGAGTTATTTCCAATGATTCTAAAGACAAAAGTTTTGCTAGATGAAATCCAACTTCACCAGCACCGGCAATAACAATTTTCATATAATATCTGGAAAAATTTAATCAAATATACAAATTCAATGAATAGAATTAGTAAACATTATTCCAAAGATTCAGGTTAGAATTTATTTATCTTTGGTGTAGAATGATTAAAAAAGTAAGACCTTACAATATTTATGAATCAAAGAAAAAACAAATATCGAGGATGTTTAATAATATTTCGTTGAATTATGATATTGTAAATAAAATTATATCATTTGGCTCAGACCGTTTTTGGCGAAAAAAGTTGGTACAAAAAGTTTCTTCGGTAAAACCTAGGAAAACTCTGGATATTGCCACAGGAACAGCAGAAGTAGCCATTGAATTATCTAAAATTGAAAAAAATCAAGTATTTGGAATTGATATTTCTAATAAAATGTTAGAAATAGGAAATAAAAAAATAATTAAACTAAAACTTGAAAAAAAAATTAATTTAATAGAAGGAGATGCTGAAAACATGAACTTTTCTGACAAGTCATTTGATGCCATCACTATTGCATTTGGGGTCAGAAATTTTGATAATCTTGAAAAAGCATTAAAGGAGGTTTTTCGTGTAATGAAGAAAAAAGGTCTTTTAGTTATTCTCGAAACATCGGTCCCGCGAAATAAACTTTTTAAAAATCTTTATAAAATATGTTCCAATTTTTTTTTACCAATAATTGGATATATAGTATCAAAAGATGCTAAAGCCTACAAATATTTATACGATTCAACATTAAATTTTCCAAATAAAAATTCTTTCAACAATATTTTATCAAAAAATGGGTTTATAAATATAAAATTTCAACAATACTCCTTTGGAGTTGTTTCTATTTATTGTGCAAACAAACCATAAAAAATATATTTTTTTTATACTTATTCTTTTGGTTTATGACCTTATGGGGCAATCCCCTTCTGTCAAAGAGAGAATTACAAATCTTCCAAATTTTGATGAAAAACCAATTCATTATGGTTACTATGTTGGTCTTAATTCGTACGATTTCAAATTTGAATATGTGGATGATTATTATAGAATAAATAATTATCCTGACATTCAAGTTAATTCAACCTCAGGATTTAATGTTGGGTTAATAGGTGATTTAAGAATAAACAGATTTTTTAATTTGAGATTAGAGCCAGGACTATTATATACTCAGAGAGATTTGATTTATCCTGAATTACCATTATTTAACTCAGAAAATGATCTAATTAGAGAGGTTAAATCAACCTATATACACATCCCTTTACTTCTTAAAATAAGTGCCAAAAGAATAAATAATTTTAAACCCTATGTTACATTTGGCATATCAACTGATTATAATCTTTCCAGTAATTCAAAAAACACTGATGATAATTCAAGTAATGTCTTTAGAACAAAATCAAGATCATTAAATTATGAATTAGGTTTCGGTTTTGACTTCTACTTATATTACTTTAAATTTTCTCCATCCATAAGGGGAATTTTTTCAATTGAGAATGAATTGATCTCTGATTATGACAAAAGCAGTCCATGGACCGGAAATATAAAAAAAATGTATTCAAGAGGTGTTGTGATAAATTTTACATTTGAATAATTATTTATTTTGCCTAAATTTTTCAGATAAAACTATTGAAACGGATGAGGCAATATTTAAACTATCAATATTTTTATTTTTACCACTTTTAGGAATTGATATTTTTTCATCTGAATACTTTATAACCATATCCGAAACTCCATTAGCCTCACTTCCAAAAATTAAAATGGACTTTTTCTCAAAACGAGTTTCATAGATGGATTTTGAATTTAAATCAGTCACATATATTTTATAATTGTTTTTTTTTATAAATTTTGGTATATCCATATAATGACAAAAAACTCTTGAAATTGATCCCATTGATGCCTGAACAACTTTTGGATTATAACAATCAACTGAATTTTTACTACAAATAATATGATTAACGCCAAACCAATCACATGTTCTTATTATATTTCCAAGGTTTCCAGGGTCAGAAATTTCATCAAGGGCTATTAGGGTTCTGTTTTTGTTTAACATTTTATGATTAACTGAAGGCTTAACAAAAACTCCCAAATAATCACTACCGTTTTTAAAATGAGTTAATGAACTCATGTCTTTTTTTGAAATTACATGACTATCTAAACCAAAATTTATTTTAGTTGTAAAAACATAAATAAAATCTAGATTCGCTTTCAACAAGTCCAAAACAATCTTTTTACCTTCAGCCACAAATAAGCCTGTTTTTTCTCTATACTTCTTATATTTTAATTGTTTGATTTGTTTAATCTGACTTTTAGTAACCATTCAAAAAATGTACTTTTGATTGAAAATAAAATTTCTTTTGAAATATTTAAGTCCTAAATTACGTAATCTACTTTTTATTTCAATACTCTTTAGTAACTGTAGTGCTGATAGATTTTTAAAAGAGGGTCAAATTGCTTTATCTGAAAATAAATTAATTATAAATGGACAGGAAAAAAAAAGAGATTTTGCTAATCAATTACTTTTTCCAAAAAATGATAAACGATTATTAATATCTTCAATAAAATATAAACTAAATAGTTGGTCCAAAGAATCACCAGAACAAAACTTTAAAAATTGGATTGAAAAAAAACCAAGAAGAAAAGAAAGGTTAAATAAAATATTATCTCCCAAACAAGTTGAGCAACTTAAAATATATTATTTGAAATACAATTCATGGTTAGTAAAAAATGGAGATTTTCCAACTTTAGTTGATAGTTCAGAAATTTCAAAGAATATTAAAAGACTCAAACAGTATTATAAAAACCTTGGGTATTTTGATGTTCAAATAAAACATGATAGAAAAAAATTAAAAAATAATTTTGAGGAAATCAAATACTTAGTTGATCTTAATGAGAGATATACAATTGATAATATTGTCGATGAAATTGAATCTAGTGACTTAAAATATATATATATCAACCATTTAAACAAAAGTTTTTTGAAACCTGGAAACCCTTTTATAATTAAAAGTGTAGAAGACGAAAGAAACAGATTACTGAAATTGTATAGAAATAATGGTATATATAATTTTCAAGAAAACAGTCTTCAGTTTATAGCAAAGATTGATAGTAGCGGGATTGATAAAAAAATTGCTATTGTACTGAAAATAAATCCTATTCGTAAAAGAGATAAGGACTCACTTTATGAAATACCATATAAAAAATTTAAAGTAAGTGAGATCAACTTATTTATTGAATCTCAGAATGAAGAAGGTCTTAGGTATGATTATCAGGATAACTTCAATGATTTTAATATTTATTCAAAAACAAAACTTAAATACAAAAAAAAAGCTATAACAGATCCTATTTTTATCAAAAAAAATGAATGGTATAGTGACAAAGATAGAGCTCAAACTTATGGTTATTTTAATTCATTAAGGAACTTTAAATATCCAAGTATTATTTACCAAAAAAATTCCGACAGCACACTTACTTCATCAATCTATCTTACCCCTAAGGAAAGGTTTTCTCTTGGATTGGATATGGATTTATCTCATTCTAATATTCAAAATATAGGAATGGGTTTTGGATTATCTACTAGTGTAAGAAACATTTTTAAAGGAACAGAAATTTTAGATTTTGGAATAAAAAACACATTGGGAGCATCGAGAAATTCAGCAGATACAAACGATAGATTTTTTAATATTTTTGAGCTTGGAGGTGATATTAAAATTAGATTCCCAAAAATTTTATCACCTTTTTCTTTTGAAAAACTAATTGCAAAAGAAATGAATCCAAGTACCCAAATAACTTTTGGAACTACTTTACAAGAAAATATTGGTCTCGATAAACAATATTTTGGGACAACATTTGAATACAAATGGAGACCATCAACTAACAAAAGATTTATTTTTAAATTAATTGACTTAGAGTTTGTCAATAACAAAAATGTTGAAAATTATTTTAATGTATACAGAAATTCTTATGATAGATTAAATACAATCGCAAGAAATTCAGAATTAACAGATAATTATTTTGATCCAAATAATAACTTAAAAATACCTTATGGAACAAATTTATTCATCAATAATGTTAAAAATGGTTCAATATCATCATTAAGTGATAATGATAAAGATTTATTAAGAAGTATAAGTGAAAGAAGAAATAGGTTAACAGTAAATAATTTGATTTTAGGGTCATCATTAAGCTTAAACTATAATAATCAAGAAAGTATACTCGATCAGGATTTTTATCAGTTCAGGTGGAAATTTGAATGGGTTGGAAGCTTATTAAACAAATTTCTTGAGCTAACATCGCAGAAAAATATGGATGGAAATTATGAAATTAATGGAGTCACTCCCTCTCAATACATAAAAACTGATGTTGATTTTATTCGACATTTACCACTAGGCCGAGATCGAATTTTTGCATTTAGATTTTTTAGTGGTGTAGCTTTACCGATTGGAAATTCAGTGAATATACCATTCTCTAGATCATATTTCGCAGGAGGGGCAAACGATAATAGGGCATGGAAAGCATATAAATTAGGTCCAGGAACCAGTGATAATAATAATGAATTCAATGAAGCTAATTTAAAAATTTCAATCAACATGGAATATCGCTTCCCAGTTATTGGTTCACTTAAAGGTGCTTTATTTATTGATTCAGGAAATATTTGGAATTTTCAAGATAATGTAACTGACCCTAGAGCAAGTTTTGATAAAATTTCAGATTTAAGTGAGATAGCAATCGGATCAGGGGTTGGGTTAAGATATGATTTTGATTTTTTTGTATTTCGATTTGATACTGGTTTCAAGACTTTTAATCCATCCCTTGAAAAGAATAAAAGATGGCTTTCAGAGTTTTCTTTGAAACAAGCTGTATTTAATATTGGAATCAATTATCCTTTTTAATAATATTGCTTAATATTGCCAAAAAATTAGATACCAATGAATTTATCCTTTCCTCCTGGAGTTGTAACTGGAAAAAATGTTCAAAAAGTTTTTGAATTGGCTAAAGCAAAAAAATTCGCACTTCCCGCTGTAAATGTGATTGGCTCAAATTCAATTAATGCTGTTCTCGAAACTGCCTCTACTCTCAAAAGCCCTGTGATTATTCAATTTTCAAACGGTGGATCTCAATTTAATTCAGGAAAAGCTTTATCCAATGAAAATCAAAAATCTGCTATTTATGGAGCAATTGCAGGAGCAAAACATATCCATGAATTAGCAAGACGCTATGGAGCATACGTTATTCTCCACACAGATCATTGCTCAAAGAAATTATTACCATGGATTGACGGATTATTAGATGCAAATGAAGATTATTTTAATAAAAATGGAGTTTCATTATTTAGTTCTCATATGATAGATCTTTCCGAAGAACCTTTGATTGAGAACATTGAAATTTGCAAAAAATATCTTCAAAGAATGTCCTTGATGGAAATGACATTAGAAATTGAATTAGGTGTAACCGGAGGTGAGGAGGATGGTGTAGACAATACTAGTATAGACATTTCTAAATTATACACACAACCAGAAGAGGTATTATACGCTTACAAGGAATTAACTATGATAAGCCCACAGTTTATGATTGCTGCCGCATTTGGAAACGTTCATGGGGTATATAAACCAGGAAATGTTAAGCTAACTCCTAAAATCTTAAAAAATTCTCAGGAACACATTTCAAAAACACTCGATTTACCATATAATCCTGTTGACTTTGTTTTTCATGGAGGATCAGGCTCGTCGAAAGAAGAAATTAAAGAGGCTATCGGTTATGGTGTTGTTAAAATGAATATTGATACTGATTTACAATATGCATTTACAGAAGGAATAAGAGATTACATGAATAATAAATTTGATTATTTAAATTCTCAAATTGGGAATCCAGAAGGGGCAGATATTCCAAATAAAAAATATTATGACCCAAGAATATGGCTTAGATTAGGAGAAAAAACGTTTATTGAACGTTTAAAAAAAGCTTTTGAAGATTTAAATAATGTTAATACATTAGATTAAAAGATATCTTATTCTTATGAGTTGGTTTAAAAGAAGTAAAAAGGGAATTTTAACAAGCACAGAAGAGAAAAAAAATATTCCTGAAGGATTATGGTACAAAACTCCTTCTGGAAAAGTTGTTGAAACCAAAGAATTAGCTGAAAATTTTTATGTAAGTCCAGAAGACGACTATCACATCCACATAGGTAGCAAAGAATATTTTGAAATTATTTTTGATGATAATGATTTTGAAGAGTTGGATGAAGGGTTGAAACCAAAAGATTTTTTAAAGTTTGTTGATAATAAAAATTATAAAGACAGAATAATAGAAGCTCAAAAGAAAACAAATTTAAAAGATGCTTTAAGATCTGCAGTTGGAAAATCTAAAGGTAAAGAAGTAGTTGTTTGTTGCATGGATTTTGCTTTTATAGGTGGCTCGATGGGTTCAGTTGTTGGAGAAAAAATAGCTAGAGCAACAGATTTTTGTGTCAAAAACTCCTATCCTCTTCTAATTATATCTAAATCAGGAGGAGCAAGAATGATGGAATCAGCTACTTCGTTAATGCAAATGGCAAAAACCTCAGCAAAGCTTGCTCATTTGGCTGAGGCAAAACTCCCATATATTTCTTTATGTACTGATCCAACCACTGGTGGAACTACGGCATCCTTTGCTATGTTAGGTGATATAAATATCGCTGAACCAAATGCCTTGATTGCATTCGCAGGACCCAGAGTTGTTAAAGATACAACTGGAAAAGATCTACCTCCTGGATTTCAAAAAAGTGAATTTTTGAAAGAAAAAGGTTTCCTAGATTTCATTGTACATAGAAGCCAATTAAAAAATAAAATTAATGATTATATTGATTTGGTATTAAATAGACCATTGAGACCCTAACAAAAATTTATAATTGTTAAAATTATTTATATTTGCACTCGAAATCGAGTTTAAAAAAAATTAATTAAAAAATTTTTAATGTACATCACAAAAGAAATTAAAGAAGATATTTTTAAAAAATACGGAAAATCCAAGTCTAACACTGGTTCAACGGAAGGTCAAATTGCCTTGTTTTCAAATAGAATAAATCACTTATCAAACCACTTAAAAAAAAATAAAAAAGATTTTAACACTGAAAGAGCTTTGGTAAGTCTAGTTGGTAAAAGAAGAAATCTTCTTGATTATCTTAAATCTAAGGATATCGAAAAGTACCGTTCAATTATTAAAGAACTCAAAATAAGAAAATAGTTTGCCTTTTATATTTTTCATTGGTTGCAAAAGCACACAACAATAATCTAAACCTTGAAAAATGAAACCAAAAGTATTTACAGAAAAAATAGAATTATCAGATGGACGTTTTATAACCTTAGAAACTGGAAAATTAGCTAAGCAAGCTCACGGATCAGTAGTAGTTAAAATGGGCAATGCGATGCTTTTATGTACCGTAGTTTCAAGTTATGAATCTAGTAATGTTGATTTTTTACCCTTAACAGTTGATTACAGAGAAAAATTTGCCGCCGCAGGAAAATATCCGGGTGGATTTTTTAAAAGAGAAGCAAGACCAAGTGATGCTGAAATATTGACAATGAGACTAGTTGATAGAGTTTTACGCCCTTTATTCCCGAAAGATTATCACGCAGAAACTCAAGTTATGATTCAATTAATGTCAAATGATGAAGATGTGATGCCTGACTCACTAGCTGGACTTGCAGCTTCTACAGCTATTCAATTAAGTGATTTTCCATTTGAGTGCCCCATTTCTGAAGTTAGAGTAGCTCGTTTAAAAGATGAATTCATAATCAACCCCAGCAGAACTCAACTAGAAGAATCTGACATAGACATGATTGTTGGTGCATCTTATGATTCAGTTATGATGGTTGAAGGCGAAATGAATGAAATTTCAGAGGAAGAAATGGCCGATGCAATAAAATTCGCTCATGATGCAATTAAAATTCAGATTGATGCCCAAATCAAATTATCAAAAGCTGTTGGAAAAAAAGAAGTTAGAGATTATGAAACTCTAAAAAGTAACGAAGAACTTGAAAAGAAGATACATACTTTAACGTACGATAAATGTTATAAAATTGCTAAAAAAGGAACTTCAAAAAGCGAAAGAAGCAGAGCATTTTCTGCAGTTAAAGAAGAAGTGAAAGATGCTTTTACCGAAGAAGAAAATGAAGAATATGGAGATCTAATTAATGATTACCATAAAAAAGCAGAAAAACATGCAATTCGAGAACTTACTCTTAGCGAAGGTGTTAGATTGGATGGTAGAAAAACAGATGAAATCAGACCGATTTGGTGTGAGGTTGACTACTTACCATCTACTCATGGGTCTTCAATTTTTTCAAGAGGTGAAACACAAGCATTAGCAACAGTGACATTGGGAACATCAAGAGAGGCTAATAAAATTGATATGCCCTCATATGAAGGGGAAGAAAAATTCTATCTTCATTATAACTTTCCACCATTCTGTACTGGTGAAGCAAGACCTTTACGTGGAACTTCAAGAAGAGAAATTGGGCATGGAAATCTTGCACAGAGAGGCCTAAAAGGAGTGGTTCCAAATGATTGTCCTTATACAGTTCGGGTGGTATCAGAAGTATTAGAATCCAATGGGTCTTCATCAATGGCTTCAGTTTGTGCTGGAACAATGGCATTGATGGATGCTGGTGTTCAAATATCAAGACCAGTTTCAGGCATTGCAATGGGTTTGATATCAGATGGCAAAAGGCATGCTGTTTTGAGTGATATTTTGGGAGATGAGGATCATTTAGGTGATATGGATTTTAAAGTTACTGGAACTTCTAAGGGAATAACCGCATGTCAAATGGATATCAAGATTAAAGGTCTGTCCTATGAAATTTTGGTAAAAGCTCTAAAACAAGCAAGAGACGGAAGATTACAAATTTTGGATAAATTAATCGAAACCATTGAAAAACCAAATCCTGATGTAAAACCACACTCACCAAAAATTATTACAAAAAAAATACCAAATGAATTCATTGGTCCATTCATTGGTCCTGGGGGTAAAGTGATTCAAGAGCTTCAAAAAGAAACCGGATGTACAATTGTAATAAATGAAGATCCCGAAACAGAAGAGGGTATTGTTGAGATCCTTGGTACAGCTGAAAAAGGAATTGAAATTGTGCTGTCAAAAATAGATTCTTTATTATTTAAACCAGAAAAAGGAAATATATATAAGGTTAAAGTTATCAAAATTCTCGATTTTGGGGCTGTTGTTGAGTACCTTGATGCACCGGGAAACGAAGTTTTACTTCATATTAGTGAAATTGCGTGGGAAAGAACAGAAAATGTTAATAAAGTTCTCAAAATTGGTGATTTACTGGAAGTTAAATATTTTGGAATTGATCCAAGAACAAGAAAAGAAAAAGTATCAAGAAAAGCACTATTGGAAAGACCTGAGAGAAAGTAAATGATTTATTTATTTCATTTTTTGTAACCTTTTTGTTTTTAATACGTATAAATATAAAAAAGAAACGCTATAGATGAGACAGCTAAAAATAACAAAACAAGTAACAAACAGAGAAACTGCATCACTAGATAAATATCTTCAAGAAATTGGTAAAGTTGATTTAATTACAGCTGAAGAGGAAGTTGAATTAGCTCAAAGAATCAAGGACGGTGATCAAGTTGCCTTAGAAAAATTAACTAAGGCAAATTTAAGATTCGTTGTTTCTGTTGCCAAACAATATCAAAATCAAGGCTTAACCCTCCCTGATTTGATTAACGAAGGTAACTTGGGCTTAATTAAAGCTGCTCAACGTTTTGATGAAACAAGAGGATTTAAGTTCATTTCATATGCAGTTTGGTGGATAAGACAATCAATTCTTCAGGCATTAGCAGAACAATCAAGAATTGTCAGACTACCTCTAAACAAAATTGGATCAATTAACAAAATAAATAAAACTTATGCTTTTCTCGAACAAGCCCATGAACGCCAGCCATCAGCTGAAGAAATTGCGAAAGAATTAGATATGACAATTAATGACGTCAAAGAATCACTAAAAAACTCAGGAAGACACGTTTCAATGGATGCCCCATTAGTTGAAGGTGAGGATTCAAATCTTTACGACGTTTTAAATATTGGTGAATCTCCAAATCCAGATAAAACCCTTCTACATGAATCTCTTAGAACTGAAATTGAAAGGGCCCTCGAAACACTGACCCCAAGGGAAGCTGACGTTGTAAGACTTTACTTTGGTTTAGGTAATCAACACGCGATGACACTGGAAGAAATCGGAGAAACATTTGATTTAACAAGAGAACGTGTTAGACAAATTAAAGAAAAAGCGATTAGAAGACTTAAACACACTTCCAGAAGTAAAATTTTGAAAACTTACCTTGGTTAAATCATAAATCATGGACAAGTTAATTGCTCCCTCTATACTTGCTGCAGATTTTGGAAATTTAGAAAGGGACTGCAAAATGATAAACGAAAGTGAAGCTGATTGGTTTCACATAGATATAATGGATGGCGTTTTTGTCCCGAATATATCATTTGGAATCCCCGTTTTACAATCAATTAGTTTTCATGCAAAAAAACCATTAGATGTACATCTAATGATTTTAGAGCCAGATAAATACATAAAAAAATTTGCTGACCTAAACTCTGAAATCATAACTATTCACTATGAGGCTTGTAATCACTTACACAGATCTGTCCAGGAAATTAAAGACCTAGGAGTAAAGGCTGGAGTTGCAATTAATCCTCATACACCAGTTAGTGCATTAAATTCAATTATTAATGAAATAGATCTGGTATGTTTAATGAGCGTTAATCCGGGTTTTGGTGGTCAAAAGTTTATAGAAAACACTTATATAAAAACTCAAGAATTAAAAAATTTAATTATATCAAAGAATAGTAATGCTTTGATAGAAATTGACGGAGGAGTTACATATGAAAATGCAAAAAAAATAATTAAACTTGGTGCTGATGTTCTTGTAGCAGGAAGTTTTGTTTTTAAATCAAAAAATCCTAGGAAAACTATTTCTGAACTAAAGTCAGTATAAAATAATTTATAATCATTAAGTTTTTTTATATTTAATTAATGGACACTTATACTATTGATTTTTTATCCATTGAATGGTTTAGAAATACTTCAATAAGTTTTTTTTGTATATGTTTTTTTTTGACTTTGGGAAGATCACTAAATGAAAAACAAAATTTAAAAATTGCAAAGTTATTGAGTTTTATTTTGCTTTTATCAACCTTGTTTTCTCATACTGGAAACGTAGTTTCAAATCAGTGGACTATTAGAGAACACCTACCTTTACATCTTTGCAGTATTAATGGCCTTATTTGTATTACGATCTTATTCATTAAAAATAATAAAAGCATATTTGAATTTAGTTTTTATGCAGGAGTTATTGGGGGAATAGTTGCTTTACTTACACCTCAAATTAATGATTACGACAGAAGTATTCTAGAATATTTAGTATACTATGTAAGTCACAGTCTAATAATCCTAATACCATTTTATTTGCTTTTATATTTGAACTTTAAATTGAGGCCTTACTCATGGTTTAAAACAATCCTCAACTTAAATTTATTAATGATAGTTCTTATGCCTATAAATTATTTGATAAAATCAAACTACATGTATTTAAATAAGCCTCCTGAGGTTAATAATCCCCTTATAATTGGAGAGTGGCCATATTATTTAATCTATTTTGAAGTATTTATTCTGATTTTATTTTTTATGACATTTTGGATTTTCAGAAGAAAGAAAAGATTTTAATTTTGATGAAATAGTTAAATAATATTATTTTTGAATTTAAATTAAATTTATGTTCTACATAACTCACCTAATCATATTAATTTTCCTTCAAAATATTGATCCATATAAATTTTTAGATGGAAAGTGGTGTGAATCAAAAGATAAAGAATGCTTTTACTTAAAAATCGAAGATGGTCTAATTATATATGAAGATACTGACGGAGGATTTCGTACTGGAGTGGAAATAGTAAATTATGACAAAAAAGAAAAAAAAATTTATTGGAGAATAGTAGGTACAAGTAAAAAAACTCAATACTTTAAAATACTCAAAGGGACAACTGTTGAACATTTTGATGGAATAAACACAAAAAAAATTAAAAAATTTAAAGTCGAATAAAGTTATTTCATAAATACTGATATGAAACATATTTTACTTAAACTCTTATTTATATCCTTCATTTTTTTAGGGTGTAAAAATGATCTGACTAAAAATAAATTTTCGTTTTTTTCTGAACAATTCTCTGATACAAGAATATTAAGATATAAAATCCCAAGTTTTGAAAAATTAAACCTTAATCAAAAGAAATTAGTATACTATCTAACGCAAGCAGGTTTGTCAGGAAGAGACATAATGTATGATCAAAACTACAAGCATAATTTATCAATCAGAAGAGCTTTAGAAAATATTTATCAAAATTTTAATGGAGACAAATCATCGAATTCATGGAAGGAATTCGAAATTTATTTAAAAAAAATCTGGTTTTCAAATGGAATTCATCATCACTACTCGAATGATAAATTTATTCCAAAATTTTCAAAAAAATATTTAAAGGATCTTTTGGATGAGTCCAAAACCTCGCTAAATTATGATGCATTTGACGCTATTTTTAATTCAAAAGATTTAAAAAAAGTTAATCTAGATCCAAAAATTGGTTTGGTCAAGGGTTCAGCCATTAACTTTTATGATGATAATATAACTGAATCAGAGGTTAATGATTTTTACAAAAAAATAAATTTAGATGACCCAAAAAAACCAATATCTCTTGGATTAAATTCAAAATTAATAAAAGTTGATGGTGTTATCAAAGAGAAAGTTTGGAAGCTAAATGGAATGTATTCAAACTCAATTGAAAAAATTATTTTCTGGCTTGAAAAAGCTATGTCGGTTTCCGAAAATGATCAACAAAAAAAAGCATTTGGATTACTAATAAAATATTACAAAACAGGGGATTTAAAAACTTGGGATGATTATAATATTGAATGGGTCAACACTTTAGAGGGAGATATTGATTACATTAATGGTTTTATTGAAGTTTATAATGATCCTATGGCATACAAAGCTTCATTTGAATCTGTGGTTCAAATAAAAGATTTCGAAATGAGTAAAAAGATGGATGCACTTTCTAAACATGCACAGTGGTTTGAAGATAATTCAACAATTTCAGATAATCATAAAAGAAAAAATGTTGTTGGTATTTCTTACAATACAGTTAACGTGGCCTCAGAAGCTGGAGCTACATCTCCTTCTTCTCCAATTGGAATTAATTTACCTAATGCAAATTGGATTAGAGCTAAACATGGGTCTAAATCTGTATCATTGGGTAATATATTATTTTCCTATGCTAATGCAGGAAGTAGTGGAAGAATTAATGAATTTGCATACAACATAGATGAAATAGAAATTGAAAAAGAATATGGTAACGAAGCAGATGACCTTCACACAGCCCTTCATGAAGTAATAGGACATGCCAGTGGTAAGATTATTGATGGAGTTGGAACTCCAAAAGAAACTTTAAAAAGCTATAGTTCAACTCTAGAGGAGGCCAGAGCTGATTTAGTTGGATTATATTTCATTGCAAACCCTAAAATGAAGGATATAGGTATAACAGATAAAGTAAAAGAATATACCATAGCCCAATATAATGGATATATTAGGAATGGTCTTATAACCCAGCTAATAAGAATCAAGCTAGGAAATAACATTGAAGAATCTCACATGAGAAATCGTCAAATGATATCGAAGTGGGTGTATCAAAAAGGGTTAAAGGATAATATAATTGAAAAAATTATAGATGATAACAAAACATATTTTATAATTAATGATTATGAAAAATTAACAGACCTTTTTGGTGTTTTACTTAAAGAAATTCAAAGAATAAAATCTGAGGGAGACTATGAAGCAGGGAAAAATTTAGTTGAAGATTATGGAGTAAAAATAGATTATGATCTACATAAAGAGATTTTAGATAGAAACAAAAAATTTACATCTGCCCCGTACAGTGGTTTTATAAATCCAAATTTGATGCCTATTAAAAATAAATCAAATGAAATTATTGACATTATAATTGAACAGCCTATTAGTTTTACAGATCAAATGCTTTATTATTCAAAAGAATACTCAACACTACCGAACTATAATTAAAAATTATGTTTAAGTGACCCAGGGAGGATTCGAACCCCCAACCCTCAGAGCCGAAATCTGATATTCTATCCAGTTGAACTACTGGGCCAATGAATACTTTATTCTTACATTAATTTCTCTCTAACTATAATTGATACTGTTTTACCTTCAGCTTTACCTGCCAATCTTAATGTAGCTTCAGACATTACTTTACCCATGTCTTTAATACTTGAAGCTTTAGTTTCAAATATAATTTTATCGATTATGTTTTCAATCTCCTCTTTCGAAAATTGTTTTGGAAGAAATTCAGAAATTATTTTAGATTGAGTCTCTTCTTGTTGAGCTAAATCAAGCCTATTTTGATCCCTGTAAATACTTGCACTTTCTTTTCTTTGTTTAACTAGTTTTTGAAGCATTTGAATCTCTTCAATTTCTGATATTATTTTCTTCCTATTTTTTGTTTTTAATAGAAGTAAAGCTGACTTTATTGATCTTAAAGACTCCAATCGGATCACATCCTTAGATTTCATTGACTCTATAATGGATTTTGTTAATTTTTCTTCCAATTTCATTTGTTATAAATTTTAATCTGCATTATCGTGAAGAAAAGAATTATTTGACTTTAAATTTAAATTTTCATCTTCATCTGTTTGAATAATTATGTCTGAATTATTTTCATTATTTATGTGATCATCTTCTAAATTTAGTCCGCTTCTTTTATATGCAGGCTGTTTTTCCAATTCATCTATTTTATTTGTTGAGTTATTAAATGAGTAATTAAATTCTTTTAAGTGAATCATTCTATTTTTCTTCTCATCAATACTAGTTTGATCAATTGATTTTTCAAAAGGGTTTTGATCTTCAATTTTAGGAGATAATACTTCAGGGTCATTTACTTCAATATCAGCAATTTCAAAATTGGCTATACCATTATCTTTTTTGACAAAGCTGATTTTCGAATCTTGACCTATGGACTCATTATCAATATTTATATCAACATCGGAAGGATGTTTTGTTTTATGATCATTTATGTCTTTTGGTATCGAGACATCTTTTTTTAGATCAAATTTAATTTCATTTTGTTTGTGTATATCTTCGTTAAATTTTCCCAAAGAAATATCAAAATCAAAAGAAGTTTGATTTTTTTGGTTTGACTCTAAAATTTCTTCATCTTCTATTTCAAATTGATTGATATCTTCACTTAAGTCATTAATTATAAAATTGTCATTAAAATCATCAAATTTTGTATTTAAATCTGATTTTGACTGATTATCATTTCCTAATCTTTGATCAGGATTATTGTATTCAACCTTTTCGTATTCAACATCAATATCTAAAACTTCTTCAGTCAATAAAATACTATAATTTGGCTTATCAATTTCATTTGATTCATATTCCTCAGCTACAAGGTTAGTATTTAACATACTATTTTTATTATCATTTTCTGATATAAGAATATGTTCCATTTTTTGTTCAGCTTCAAGAGTGTGAATTATTTTCTTTGGTTCAGTGTTAACAATATCATTTTGCTGATCAACATCAAAGCCAGTTGCGATTATAGTCACTGAAATTGAATCCTGAAGTTTTTCATCTTCTCCAATACCCATAATAATATTTGTATTATTTCCNGCCTCNGATTGNATATAATCATTAATTTCTCCNATTTCATCAATTGTNATTTCTTCTTTTCCCGAAACNATNAATAANAANACATTTTTACTTCCAGTTATTTTATTATCATTTAATAAAGGTGAATCAAGTGCTTTAACAATGGCCTCCTGTGCCCTATTATTTCCGCTGGAGGTTCCAGAACCCATTATTGCAGAACCACTATTTTTTAAAACTGTTTTTGCGTCTTTGAGATCAATATTCTGGGTATAATGATGAGTAATTACCTCAGCAATTCCCCTAGCCGCTTTTGATAAAACCTCATCTGCCTTTGCAAATCCTGATTTAAAACCAAGATTTCCATATACTTCTCTTAATTTATTATTATTAATTACAACTAAAGAATCAACCTCCTTTTTGATATTTTCAAGTCCAACCTGAGCCTGATCTAATCTTAATTTTCCTTCAAACTGAAAAGGCATAGTAATAATNCCAACTGTAAGTATATCTAATTCACGAGCCATTTTTGCAATAATAGGAGCCGCCCCAGTTCCAGTACCTCCACCCATCCCTGCGGTTATGAATATCATTTTTGTTTGGGTATCTAACAAGTTTTTTAAATCATCGTAACTTTCTTGAGCAGCATTTGCTCCTACCTCAGGATTAGCNCCTGCTCCCAAACCTTCGGTTAAATTAGCTCCAAGTTGAATTTTAATTGGTACAGAACTTTCATTTAAGGCTTGAGCATCTGTATTACAGACAACAAAATCAACCCCAATAATTCCTTGTTTAAACATATAGTTTATTGCATTACTTCCCCCACCACCTACACCAATAACCTTAATAACATTACTTCTATTTTTTGGTAAATCAAAACTAAAATTTGTATTGTTTTCTTGATTCATATTTTTTTTTTTACGCATTATCTAGAAATTCCTTGAATTTATCAACCCATTTTTCAAAAATTGTTTGACTATTCTTCNAATTTATATTTTCTTCATCCTGAACTGTCNTTTCATTTTTTTCTGTCTGACCTTGATCTTCACTAAATTCAGAATTAAATTTTTTCTTATTAATTGAGTTCATCAATAATCCCACAGCTGTTGAAAAAATTGGCCCTATATTTTTATTTGTGTCACCTGCAAGATGTTCACCTGGATAGCCTATGCGAGTATCCATTCCAGTTATGTACTCAACCAATTGTTTTAAATGGTTCAGTTGACTACCACCTCCCGTTAAAACAATTCCTGCTATTAACTTATTTTTTTGATCACTGTGTCCATAGTTTTTAATTTCTAAAAAAACTTGTTCTATTATTTCAACTACTCTAGCATTTATAATTTTTGATAAAGTTTTTAATGAAATTTCTTTTGGTTCTCTTCCTCTTAAACCAGGAATTGATACTATTTCTGTATCCTTGTTCTCTCCTGGCCATGCTGATCCAAACTTAATNTTTAAAAGTTCTGCTTGTTTCTCAATTATAGAGCATCCTTCTTTTATATCCTCTGTTATGACATTTCCTCCAAAAGGAATTACAGCTGTATGTCTAATTATATCATCTTTGAAGATTGCAAGGTCAGTAGTTCCTCCTCCAATNTCAATAAGAGCTACACCAGCCTCTTTCTCCTCATTACTCAATACAGCATCTGCAGAGGCAAGTGGCTCAAGTGTTATATCTCCCATTTTTAGACCAGCACTTTTGATACATCTACCAATATTTTTAATTGATGAAACTTGTCCAACAACCACGTGAAAGTTGGCTTCAAGTCTTCCTCCATACATACCAATTGGCTCTTTTATCTCAGCCTGACCGTCAACTTTATATTCTTGAGGAAGTACATGAATAATTTCCTCNCCTGGTAACATAACCAGCTTATAAACCTGTTGAATNAGTTTTTCAATATCATTTTGATCAATAACCTCTTGAGGGTTACTTCTAGTTATATAATCGCTATGCTGTAAGCTTCTTATATGTTGACCAGCTATACCAACAACAACCTCACTGATTTCATGACCTGAGGAGTNNTTTGCATCATTAANTGCAGTCTGAATTGATTGAATNGTTTGTGTTATATTGTTAACCACACCCCTGTGAACTCCNAGACTTTCNGATTTTCCNGTACCTAGAATCTCGAATTTATTAAATTCATTTTTNACACCAACCATTGCAACAATNTTNGTTGTTCCAATGTCTAATCCTACCGATANAATATTNTTTTTTTCCATTANTCTNTTGCTACTATTTGNCTCTCAATNGATAAATCAATTTTCTTTGGNNTAACATCTAGACTNTNATTTTGNATGAAGATNCAGAANGCCTTNAGTTTTTTTAATTTTTCATNGGTCTTTGTATTATNTCCCCATAAAATATTGAAATCANAATTTCTAAANCTCATATAATANTNATTNTTCTNAANCCACATTTCTGAAAATTCNTTTTTAAAAAAANTATCACTAGACATTATTTTNGTTAGATATATTATTNCATCAATATTTTGATTTTTGAAAGAATCAGAAAAAATTGGNACCTTATAAATATGGTTTTTTGATAAGGGTATTTTTACACCGTNCTCATCNAAATAAAATCCATCTTGATGNANTCTAATTATAGGTNTCCTNTCAAAAATTTTAGTTTTCAACTTTCCNTCTGGTAACAAGTATACCTCAGCATNTAAAATTTCTGGCTGAATCTCTAAAAAATCTTCAATTTNTTTCAAATCTANAGTAAGANTTGATTCNTTTTTATNNAANTGCATGTTTTGTATCAACAATTTATTAACNAGAGNATCATTCAAAAGTCTTGAAATATTATTGTTAAATGAAATATCTAGTTGATTGTTAATTCTAGATCTATTTTTTAATTGAGAGAAAACAACCATATAGATTATCAAAATAGTTACGATTAAAAGAATTATTTTTTCTTTATTCATTTTTTTATTTTTAAAAAACTTTCTAGAAACTCACCAATATTTCCTGCTCCAAGAATAGCAATTACTTTACATTTATTTGAATAAATATTTTCATTAAAATCTTTGGAATCGAGATAATTTGCCTCTTTAGATAATTTATCAATTAGATTTTTACTATTAACTCCTTGAATTGGGTGTTCTCTTGCTGGATAAATATCCATAATTTTTATACTATCAAACTTGGATAATTCCTTTGCAAAATCATTCATAAAATCTCGAGTTCTAGAATATAGATGAGGTTGAAAAACTACTTCAATATCGTATTCTGGATATTTATTTCTCAATGTATCATGAACTGCCGAAATTTCTGTTGGATGATGGGCATAATCGTCTACTATTATTTTATTTTTAAATTGATGAATATTCATTCTTCTTAAAATTCCACCAAATGAATTTAGAGATGAAACAATATTTTTCAAATCTAATTTAGATTGATCAGCAAGAGCAACAGCGGCTAACATGTTTTCAAGATTATGATAGCCAGTGATTTTACAGAATATATTTGATATATTTTCTTTTGGTGTTTTTAAGTCTACAAAATATCCTAAATCAGTTTGATTTATAATCGTAAATTCATAATCAGAATTTGAATTTATTCCATATGTTAAACCATTTAGTGGAACACTATTGTGAATAATTAAATTGCCTTTGACCTTTTTAGAAAATTTGGTAAAAGCATCCTTGATTGATTCATGATTTTTATATACATCTAAATGATCTGCATCAATTGATGTTATACAAGCTGAAAATGGGTTGAGATTCAAAAAAGAACGATCATATTCATCTGCTTCAACAATTGTCTTTTCAAAACCATTATTTATAAAGTTTGTTTTATATGGTAGAATTAATCCCCCAACAAACGCACTGAAAGATAAATTTGAATAGTCAAAAATGTGCGTTAATATTGCACTTGTGGTTGTCTTACCATGCGTTCCTGAAATAGCATAAGATTCAGATTTATTAACAATTGATGCTAAAAAGGCAGCTCTTTTAATTGGTTTAAAACCTTTGTTAACGAAAAAGGAAAATACAGGATGATCTTTCTTAATTGCGGAGGAATAAATAACTTCAACATTTTTTTGGGAAATCAATTCTAATTTTTTAATTGAATTATCATAATTTATGATTATACCCTTATTTTCAAGCATTTTTGTTATGGAAGAATGACTATTATCAAAACCGTAAACCTTGTGGCCTTTCAATATTAAATATTGAGCAATAGAAGACATTCCAATCCCACCGATCCCTAACAAAAAATATAAATTTTTATTTTTCAATTTAAAATATCTTTTATGCAGTTAGTAATTTCTTTTGTTGAATTAGGCTTTGATAATTTTTTTAATTCATATTTCATCTGATTTTTAATTTTATCACTTAACCATATTTTTTCTAAAGTAGACTTAAACTGATTGTCAATATTTTTTTCTTCAATTAAATAAGATGCTTTTTGTTTATATAAAACCATTGCATTATGAAATTGATGATTTGCTGTGACATTTGGTGATGGGATCAATATTGAGGGTGTTTGTGTTGAGCAAATTTCGGATACTGTAGATGCTCCAGATCTAGAAATCAATAAATCAATTGACTTATACCAGAAATCAATTCTTTTTACAAATGGAATTACTTTGATTTTGGTATTTTGATTTTTTTTATAAAAATCATAATAAGCAACTCCACATTGCCATAAAATTTGAACATTTAACTTTTTAAAAAGATTAAGATTTTTTTCAATGACTGTATTTATCTTTCTAGCTCCCTGACTACCTCCAGAAATTCCGATTACTGGAAGATTAGGGTCTAAATCAAAATGCAGTTTTGCTTTAGTTTTATCTATTTTTAATAAAATATCCCCACGAATTGGATTACCTGTAAAAACAATTTTATTTTTTGGAAAAAACCTTTCCATGTTAGGATAAGCAACGGCTATCTTAGATGCTCTTTTACCTAATATTTTGTTTGTTATTCCAGCATACGAATTTTGTTCTTGAATCAGAGTGGGATAACCTAAAATCTGAGCTATAAATAAAATAGGACCACTTGCATAACCTCCCGTTCCAACAACAACATTAGGTTTATAATCTATCAATATAAAAAGTGATTTAATTAAACTTATTAAAAGTCTAAATGGAAAAATGAAATTACTTAAAGTTATTTTTCGCTTTAATCCATCAATTGGAAGTCCAATTATTTTATATCCAAACTCAGGAATCTTATTCATTTCCATTTTACCATTGGAACCTACAAAGAGAATTTCTGCGTTTGGATATTCTTTTTGAATTTGTTTTGCAAGAGAAACTGCAGGGAAAATATGTCCTCCCGTTCCTCCACAAGAAAAAATATATTTATTTGTCTTCACTTAAAATATATAAAGGATTATCACTAGTGTTTTCTTTTTTAATCGAATTACTTACACTTAAAATAATTCCAATTGCAATAAAATTAACCCATGCTGATGTTCCACCACTACTAAGCAAAGGGAGTGTTTGTCCTGTAACAGGGAAAAGCTGAACAGTTACGGCAATATTTATAAATGCTTGAAAAACAATTGGGATACCTAGTCCTACTACCAAAAGTTTCCCAAATAAAATTTCAGTCTTATGAAAAATTACAATAATTCTAAAGAGTAGAAGCAAATAAAGAAAAATAAGAATAACACCACCTATCAAACCATATTCTTCAATAATGATAGCATAAATAAAATCTGATGAACTTTGCGGCAAGAAGTTTTTCATTACACTCTTACCTGCACCCTTACCATATAGGCCTCCTGATGCAATTGCAATTTTTGATCTTTCGATTTGGTAATTTGCATTTTTTTCTGATGAGCTAAAGTTTGTTATTCTATTTGCCCACGTATCAACTCGATTTGGAATATAATCTGGAAAAGCTTTTGCACTAACTACGAATAATATAAAAACTAATAAAACAGATGAACACATAAGAAATAAATATTTAAAGGGGTAGCCACCAAGGAAAAGAAGCATAATAACCATACTAAATAATATGATTGCAGTAGAAAAGTTTGAGGGAAAAATCAATAACAGAACACCTAAAATAGGAATCCATAGAGATAAAAATGAATTTCCAAATGTTATAATTTTATCATGATTTTTAGAAATGTAATGAGCTACATACATCATTAATACCATTGAAGCAAGTGACGATGTTTGAAAACTAAATCCAATTATTGGAATTTGAATCCATCTGTTTGCATTAGTTCCATTAATAATGTTGCCCTGGCTAGCTGTGTAGATGAGCAAAATAAAAACAACTGGAAGCATTAAAACGGAAATACCCTTAAAATATATAAATGGGACCTTATGAAAAACATAAATTAATGAAAAACCAAATGTCATAATTATAAAGTGCTTCAATAAATATCCATAAGGTGTTCCTTTACCTACAACGAATGCAAGGTTTGAACTTGCACTAAAGACTGGTAGAAAAGAAAATATCACTAATAAAGCTATTATACACCAAAGAACTGTATCCCCTTTAAAAAAAATATTTTTTATCATCAAATTAATTCTATAAGTTTCTTACTGCTTTTTTAAATTGGTCACCTCTATCCTCATAATTTTTAAATAAATCAAAACTTGCACATGCTGGTGATAAAATAACAGTCTCTTTTCTTTCAGCAATATTGTGGGCAATTTTAACCGCCTCATCAATGGATTCGGTCTCAACAATTATATTTACAATAGTTTGAAATACTTTAATTAATTTTTCATTATCCTTTCCCAAACAAATAATAGCTTTTATTTTTTCCTGAACCAATGGAATAAGTTCTCCATAATCATTACCCTTATCAACTCCTCCTGCAATCCATATACCTTTGGAATTAATCGTTTGAAGAGCATAAAATGTAGCATTAACATTGGTCGCCTTAGAATCATTGATGTAGTTAACATCATGAATTTTCAAAACATGCTCAAGTCGATGTGGGAGAGATTTGAAACTTTCAAGGCTTTTGCGAATAATATTTTTATCTATGTTTAATATAGAAGCAACTGTTGAAGCAGCCATTGCATTAAGCAGATTATGACGGCCCTTTAGTGGAAATGATGTAATTGGAATCATAGTTTTTGAATTTAAATGTTCAATGTTTATTTTATTTTTTTTTAATGAAGTAGTTGATGGACCATCAATTTTATAACCATAATAATATTTTTTGGATTTTATGGAGTTTTTTTTGATTGCATTCATCAAATTAAGATCGTTTGCATTAATTATTAAAAATTGAGTTGTATTTTGATTTAAAGAAATTTTCAACTTAGATTTTATATAACTTTCAAAATTATTTTTATACCTATCCAAATGATCAGGACTAAGATTAGTTATTACTGCTATGTCTGGAGAGAAATTAACTATATCATCTAATTGAAAACTGCTAAGTTCAAGAACATAAACATCAAAGCAATTATCTAGAACTTGTTGAGCAAAACTAATACCTATGTTTCCAGCAATTCCAACATTAATTCCTGACTTTTTTAGTATGTGATAGGTTAATTCAGTAGTCGAAGTTTTCCCATTTGTGCCAGTAATTCCAATAATTTTAGCGTTGGTATAAATTGACGCAAATTCAATTTCTGAAATTACAGGTATTTCTAGATATTTTGCTTTTAGAACTGTTGGAGAATTATCAGGTACTCCTGGACTTTTAATTAAATAATTGGCATCATTTAAACAGGTTGCTTCACTTGTGTTTTCCTCCCAAAATATTTTCAAATTATCAAGTTGTTTTTTTATTTTTTGATTTATAGCGCCAATATCAGAAACAAAAACTTTGAATCCCTTGTTAAAAGCCAGATTTGCTACTCCTAAACCTGATATACCTATCCCTAAAACCACCAGTTTTTTATTCATTTATCTTATCTTTAATGTTACAATAGAGAGAATTGCTAATAAAATCCCAATTATCCAAAATCTTGTAACAATTTTACTTTCATTGAACCCTTTCTTTTGAAAATGGTGATGAATAGGAGCCATTAAAAAAATTCTTTTTCCAACTCCAAAATTTTTTCTAGTATATTTATAATACCCTACCTGAATTATAACAGATAAAGTCTCAACGAAGAATATTCCACACAGTAAAGGAATTAATAACTCTTTTCTTACAATTAAGGCAATGACTGAAATTAAAGCTCCAATTGTTAAACTACCTGTATCCCCCATAAAAACATGAGCTGGAAAAGTGTTAAACCATAAAAAACCAATTAATGCACCTAAAAAAGAAGCAATAAAAACAGTTATTTCTCCTATATGAGGTATATAAATAATATTTAAATAATCTGCAAAAATGAAATTACCCGAAACCCATGCAAAAATTCCTAAAACAAAAACAATAATTGCTGAACTTCCTGCTGCCAAACCATCGAGTCCATCGGTTAGATTAGCTCCATTGGATACGGCAGAGACAATAAAAATTACAATTGGAATAAATACAATCCATGTATATTTACCCAAAGAATTGTCAATCCAAGTAATCAAATCAGAATAATTGAAGGCATTATTTTTTACCATTGGCATATTAGTTACAAATGCTTTCTCTTCAGGAGCAAACGGATTTTGGGATTCACTTACTAAACTCTCAGATACTTTAATCTTTTGTCTAACGGTTATTTCTGGGTGAAAATAAATTGTATATCCAACAATTAGTCCTAAAATTATTTGACCAATAATTTTGAATTTTCCTTTTAATCCACGTTTATTTTTTTTAAAAATTTTAATATAATCATCTATACCTCCAATAGTTCCCATCCATATTGCTGTGAACAATAAAAGAAGTATATATATATTTTCAAGTTTTGCTAAAAGAATTACAGGAATAATTGTAGAAAAAATTATGATTAATCCTCCCATAGTAGGTGTTCCTTTTTTTTCATTTTCACCTTTTAAACCAAGATTTCTTATAGATTCTCCAATTTGATTTGTTATCAAGTAATTGATTATTTTCTGACCAAAAACCAATGAAAAACCTAATGATATGATCATTGCAACAGCAGCTCGAAATGATAAAAACTGATATAAACCTGCACCAGGAAATTGATATTTTTGTTGAAGAAACTCAAATAAATAGTAAAGCATAGGTTTATATTTTTTTATTAAAATATTTTTTTGCAATCAAAAAGTCGTCAAAAGGGATTTTAACATCCGATATCTCTTGATATGATTCGTGACCTTTACCTGCAATTAATATTATATCTGATTTTTTTGAAATTTCTTTTGACTTTTTAATTGCCATCTCTCTTTCTTTAATACAGATGATTTTACTTTTATCTTTAAAACCAACTCCACTATTCATTTGATCTATTATGGACATTGGATTTTCGTTCCTTGGATTATCTGAAGTGAAAATTACAGTATCACTTTTTTCTGATGCGATTCTTCCCATTTCAAATCTTTTTTCTATGTCTCTTTCTCCACCACATCCAATTACAGTAATTAGTTTTTCATTTTTAGTTCTTATTTGATTAATTGAATTAATTATGCTCTCTAATGCTTTTGGAGTATGAGCATAATCAATTATCACATAACAGTCAGAATCAGATTTAAATGTCTGAAACCTACCAGGGACATTTTTTAAAAGACTAATTTTTTTTAGTATTTCTATTTTTTCATTACCAGTTATAACTGAAACTGCGTATACAGCTAGTAAATTTGAAGCATTAAAATCACCTAATAAGTGTGTCCAAATCTCATTGTTATTTATGTTAAGTAACATTCCGCTAAAAGTGGATTCTAAAACTTTTAAATTAAAATCAGCATAAGTATTAATAGCATAACTTACTTTTTTTGAGACAGTATTTTGCTGCATAAAAATTGCATTTTTATCATCCTTATTAACTAATGAAAAAGCATCTTTTGGTAGTAAGTCAAAAAATTGTTTTTTCACATTTCTGTAATTATTAAAACTTTTATGGTAATCAAGATGATCATGTGTTAAATTTGTAAAAACACCACCAAAAAAATAAAGTCCATCTATTCTTCCTTGAGATATTCCGTGGGAGGAAACCTCCATAAAACAATATTTTATTTTTTCTTTTACCATTTCAGATAATAAATAGTTAATTTTTAAAATATCAGGGGTTGTATTTCTGGATAAAATATTATTTTTTCCATACTTAATATTAATTGTTGATATCAAACCAGCATTTTGATTTTGACTACTAAAAATATCATATAGTAAAGTTGTGATAGTTGTTTTTCCGTTTGTGCCTGTCACACCAATTAACTTTATTTTTTTGGAGGGATTACAATAAAAGTTTGATGAAATAGTTGCTAATACTTTTCCTGGATCAGAAACTTTAACATAGGTAATTGACTTGTTTAATTTTTTTGGAATTTTATTACATATGATTACAAAAGCTCCAGATTTGATTGCTGAGTCAATGAAATTATATCCATCGTACTTATTTCCTTTTAAAGCAACAAATAGACTTTCTTTTTCAACATCTCTAGAATCTGTATGAATATTTTTAACACTTCTTGATGATGATCCAGCTATCGCTAGTATTGGAACTTTGTATAATATTTCCTTTAATTCCATCATGACACTTTCAGGGTAATTTCATTAATTTGATCAATAAAAGTTCCAGGTAATATGGATTGACTAGTAACTTTACCTTTACTTCCAATTACTTTAACTTCTATACCAAAATTTTCTAAAAAAGGAAGCACATCCATTAATTCATGTCCTTTGAAATTTGGAAGTTTATCTGTTTTTGAAATTTTATCCACTTGATGAATTTTCAAATTTGAAAGTGAAATGGATTTTTCAATCAACATTCCATTAAAGACCCTTTTTGCGATCTTTTTGAATACTGGAGCCGCAACAGTTGCTCCATAATAACCAATTTCCTTGTTTGGTTTATTGATAACTACGACACAAGAATATTTTGGTCTGTCGGAGGGAAAATATCCAACAAAACTAGAATTATATTCAATTGATTCGGTGTTGTAATTGATTTGTGAGGTACCAGTTTTTCCTGAAATTTTAAAATTTTCATCTTTAATATTATGAGCAGTCCCCCATTTTTTTTTCAACTACATTATTTAACATTTTTTGAACTACTTTCAGGGTTTTTTGAGAACATATAGATGGATTTATGATTTCTTTACTAAATTTTATATGAGGTTTGGATCCCATTTTTCCAATTTGTTCTATAAAATTTGGTTTAATCATTACTCCATTATTAGCAACAGCATTATAGAAGGAAAGTATTTGAAGTGGGGTTAATGCAACTCCATAACCCCAGGCCATCCATGGTAAACTTATTCCACTCCAATTACTATCTGTTGGGTAAGGAATTTTTGGGTTTGCCTCTCCTTTAATTGGTATTCCCAAGGGCTTATGGATTCCCATATTATATATTCTATCAACAAATTTTTTAGGATTGTCTTTGTAATTATCATAAATAATATTTACAATACCTGTATTTGAGGAAACCTCAAAAACCTTAGAGGCAGAAATTGAACCATAACCGCCTTTTTTTGAATCCCTAATAGTTTTTCCATGAATGATTCTCTTACCATTACCAGTATGAATAATATCACTTGAATTAATATAATTATCCTCTAGAGCAGCTATCATGCTCATCAATTTGAAAGTTGATCCAGGCTCTTGAGCAAATCCTACTGCATAATTTAATTTTTCATAATAGGTTCCTTTTTCTGTTCTTCCTAGATTGACTATCGCCTTAATTGATCCAGTTTTAACTTCCATCAAAATAACGGTCCCAAAATCAGCTTGATATTTTTCTAATTGGCTCAGCAGAGCGTTATGAGCTATATCCTGAAAATTTGTGTTTATAGTAGTATGAATATCATAACCCTCAGTTGGTTCTTTTTCATTTGTATCATTAATTGATTTCCATTGACCATTAGCAATTTTTCTTTTTAATCTATAACCTTCTTTTCCTTCAAGCAGTGAAGCATAGGCTCCTTCTAATCCAACCCTGTAATATGTTCCATTTTTACTGGGTTTCTCATAACCAATTGTTCTCTCAGCTATTTTTCCAAGTGGTTTTTCTCTAAATATTTTTTGCTTGATTATTAATCCCCCTTTATTAGACGGTAAATCAAAAATTGGAAGTTCTTTTAATAATTTTTGCTGTTTATAATTAAGGTTTTTGCCAATAAAAAAATATCTGCTACCTAAGATTTTTGCTTTTTCAATGCTGTTTAAAATATCAGTATATTTTTGATTAGTAACAACTGATATTCCTTTTGCTAACTCATGTTTATGTTTATTGAATAAATTCTGTGAAACAACTTTTGAATCCCAATTTAGTTGATATTTGACAACTGTAGTTGCTAAAATACTTTGGTCATCCGAATAAATATCACCTCTTATGGGTTTTAGAATAAAATTTTTTAATGTTCTTTCATCTCCAATTTTTTTATATTTTTCGCCATCAATTGTTTGAATATAAATTATTTTCGATAAAACAGCAAAAGCGAATAATAACAAAACAATAGAAATAAAATATAATCTGTAACCTATAATTTTTATGGATGATTTCATTTTTTTATTATAATTTTAATTGCTGGCTCTTTTGATCTTTGAACTTTTCTCTTTGATAATTTATTTATTACATTAGACTCCATTTTGAGTATCATTAATTCTGATCTTTGAATCACAAACTCACTTTTTAATGCCCTTATTTCATGATTAAGATCAGAGATTTTAAAAACTTTATTATCAGAAGAATGTCCACTTGAAATCATGATTAGTGTTAAAAAGGAAATAAAAAATATCATTCTCCAATTTTTATAAGAATCATTTTTAGTTAAAAAATCCATTTTAATTAATGAAATAATTTTATCGCTCATAATTTTTCAGCTATTCTAAGTTTTGCACTTCTTGATCTACTGTTATTTATGATCTCATTACTACTAGGAATTTGAACTTTACCAATTTTTTTAAATGGTACATCTTTATTCCCAAAAAAATCTGTATTGTTGTTTCCATCGAAATTTCCATCTCTGACAAATCTTTTTACCAATCTGTCTTCCAAGGAATGATAAGAAATGCAGACCAACCGTCCACCAGGGTTAATAACCTCACTTGCTTGATTTAAAAATAACTTGATCGAATCTAATTCCTTATTTACCTCTATACGTATTGCTTGAAAAATTTTAGCTAAAGTTTTATTAGTATACCTTTTTGGTATTACATTTAAAAAAATTGATTTTAAATGTTTAGTGGAAAGTATGGGGGCAATTGACCGCTGAACACCAATAATCGAGGCCAATTGCTTTCCGTTTTTTAACTCCCCATAATTTTTAAATAATTCTATTAGCGTTTCTTCAGGATATTCATTTATTATATCCTTTGCTAATAAATTTTGATTTTGATTCATCCTCATGTCTAAAGGACCATCAAGCCTTATTGAAAATCCTCTTTCTTTTGAGTTTAATTGATGTGAGGAAACACCAAAATCTGCTAAAATCCCATCTACTTTATATATATTATTTAACTTCAAAAATTTTTTTAAATGTTTGAAGTTTGAAGAAATAAACAAAAAATTATTTTTTGAGCAAATATTTAATTTAGCTTCGTCATCTTGATCAAAAGCTATTAGTTTACCTTTTAAAGAAAGTTTTTTTAATATTTCTCTACTATGACTTCCACCTCCATAAGTAACGTCTACATATACTCCATCAGGTTTTATGGATAATCCATATATTGATTGTTTTAATAGAACTGGTTTATGAAATATCATTAGTTTGATTTTTATCTCCCATTACTTCCTCTGCTAATCCAGGAAAATCAATTATAGCGGAATCAATTGCTTTTTCATACATTTTTTTATCCCATATTTCCAAGATATTTACTGCTGATGACACAACAACCTCTTTTTTTATATCTGCATAAATCAATAAATCTTTGGGTATTAAAAACCTTCCTGAGGAATCTACCTCAATAATTTTAACTCCAGCGGTGAAACGTCTTATAAAGTCAATGTTTTTTTGGTTGAATCGGTTGAGAGAATTAATATTTTTCATCATTAAGCTCCATTGATTTTCAGGATATAGCTCTAAGCATTGATTAAAAACCGCCCTTTTAATTATAAACTGATCTTTTATATTTGTCTTCATCTGCTTTTTTAAAGCAACTGGAATCATTACACGACCCTTGTTATCTGCCCTACATTCATATGTGCCTGTAAAATGTTTCAAATAATTATTCTTTTTGATACTTATCAAATATAAATAATATTATCCCACATTTTACCACTTATTACCACATTTTATTTTTTTTTTTTCAACATTTAATTAAATATTCATTCTAACAGAATTTAAAGGTTGTATTGATTAGTAATTGAATATATTTGTTAGAATATTTTGTTTAAAATGAAAAATATTAACATAATTGAAGAAAAATCCTTCAAATACGTTGAGTTTGGTAATGGTCAGCCAATTATTATTCTACATGGTTTAATGGGTGGTTTAAGCAATTTCAATTGTGTTTTTTCATTTTTCCCAAAATATGGATACAAAATCATTATGCCCGTACTTCCTCTATATGAAAAACCAATAGATGAGACGAATGTAAAAGACTTTGCAGAATATTTAAATGAATTTTTAAAATTTAAAAAAATTAATTCGATGATTCTTATAGGCAACTCCCTTGGAGGACATATAAGCCTTCTCTTCACAAAATTATTTTTTCAAAAAGTCAAGGGTCTTGTTTTAACTGGAAGCTCCGGTTTGTACGAAAATTCAATGGGAAACGCATATCCTAAAAGAGGGAATTATGAATATATAAAAAAGAAAACCGAAGAGGTTTTCTTTGACCCCAAAGTTGCAACAAAAGAGCTTGTTGATGAAGTTTTTGAAACAGTTAATGACAGAAACAAACTAATTAAGACATTGACTATCGCTAAAAGTGCGATTAGACACAACATGGCAAAAGATCTTCCAAAACTTAAAGTTCCTTCATTAATCATATGGGGTAAACAAGATAATGTCACTCCACCAAATGTTGCTGAGGAATTTCACAGGCTTCTTCCTAATTCAAAACTAGTTTGGATAAATAATTGTGGGCATGCCCCAATGATGGAACACCCAAATGAATTTAATAATTCGATACTTAGCTGGTTAAAAAATACCAAATTATAAACTCATGAAAATATTGAGTGCTGAATTTATAATTAGCAACAATAATGTAAAGTTCTGTCCTGATAGTAAAGTTCCTGAATATGCGTTCATCGGAAGATCAAATGTGGGAAAATCCTCATTAATAAATTCAATGTTTAATAAAAAAAAGCTTGCGAAAATATCATCTAGACCAGGAAAAACTGAGCTAATTAATCATTTTCTAATAAATAAAGATTGGTATTTAGTTGACTTACCCGGGTATGGTTATGCAAAAGCTTCGAAATATAAAATAAAATCATTTCAAAAATTAATCAAATCATATTTTACTGATAGAAAACAGCTTATTTCTGCTTTTGTTCTTATTGATATTCGTCATGCACCCCAAAAAATTGATCTAGATTTTATTTACTGGTTAGGTGAAATAAAAATCCCATTTTCCATAATTTTCACTAAATCTGATAAAATTAAATTTGAAAAAATAGAAGATAAAGTTAATCTTTATCTACAAGAATTATCAAATCAATGGAGCTTTCTTCCAAAATATTTCATTTCATCAGCTAATAACAGAAGTGGAATCAACAAAATTTTAGGATACATAAATGAGATGAATAATCTTTAAGTAGACCTTTTATCTAATTTCATTTTTTCTGCAAAATAATCACAAAAATCACTCAATGTTGCTGACATCTTTTCGTCTTGTGTCGCTTTTTTAAAGGACTGCGTCATACTCAATAAACTTTGATGAAAAAATAATTTCATTTCATCAAGTGGCATTTTTTTTGTCCATAAATCCATTCTTAAAGATTCTTTTTTATTACCGTCCCAAAAAGTCAAAAACATTGCCTTTGCCTCTTGGTCTACAATACCTCCGTCAGGAGCTGACCATTTAATTTTTTCAGGTATTTTATTTTCATCTAGACTAACTTTAATAGTTACAGGTGCTTCTTTTTTTATTGCCATATTTTTCTTGGTTTATATTTTGATTTCAAAAATATTTCTTCATTTGAAATACTCAATAGCTCTTTTAAACTTATTTTAGGATTATTAGCTACATATGATTTTACAATTTGTAAACCCACCCATTGTCCAACTCTAGGGGGACTTTCTTTATCTATTTCTAGGTAGAATTTAGAAAATGGTCCAGGTAACAAAAATCTGTCGTATAATTTTTCATCATTAACATATAAAAGTTCTTTATCTACAAAATATCTCCAAATAAATATCTCGTTTTCATTTATCCAATCATACTGTTCTTTAGTATATTCATTTTTTAATAAATCACTATGATTAGGGAGAATAATATCTTTAAAATACAGTTTCTTTCCATAAAATATCATTTCTGATATAAAATTTTTGTTTTTAGATTTTTTAATTAATTTATCTGAAAATTTTTCAATGATATTTGGAACTAGAAATTCAATACTCATTGTATTTCTGATATATTTTGGAATACCTTGATAAAGATCATTTTCTTTCCCCATATATGTGTCAATAGATATAAATAAAAGAGAGTCAGCTAAAATTACTTTATTTAGGTAATCAACATTATTAATAACTGTAATAACTCTTGGAATTTTAATTTTGGGGAATTCGTATTTTAAATGTTTAAAAGAATTTTTTATCTGATTAGATACAAAATCTAAATCTTTAAACTTTTCAATTACAGCAGTACTTAAGAGCTTATATATAGTATCGTTCTTTTTCTTAATCCAAAAATCATTATCGTATTTATTTGGAAATAAAAATGGATACTTATTTTTTAAATTATTTATGTTGCTATTTGAAACTGAATCAAATTTTTGATCAAAGCGCTCGATTTTAACATCTATGTCAATTGAGTCAATTATAAATTCTTTATTTTCAATAAAACCACATTTAAAAAATGAAATTAAAAAAAAACAACACAATATTTTAATACTATGATTCTGCATGCAAATAATGATTTTGATTTATTTAACTTTGTGTAAAGTTACATTCTTATCAGAATTAATAATATGAAATATCCTAAAAAAGTTACTAAACACATCGTCGATTGGTTAAAAAAATATTTAATTAAGTCAAATCAAAAAGGTTTTGTGATTGGTGTATCTGGAGGTATAGATTCTGCCGTTACATCAAACCTTTGTGCACTTTCTGGTTTTCCAGTCTATTTGGTTGAAATGCCTATTAATCAAGAAAAAAATCAAGTTTTGAGAGCTAAGGAACATATGAATAAATTAAAAAAAGAATTTATGAATGTCAATTTGATAACTAATTCATTGACTCACGTTTTTAATATATTTAAAGATGAATTAATTAAGAATAATATAGGTGAATTAGACCAACATAGCTTAGCTAATTCAAGAGCTAGATTAAGAATGACTAGCTTATATTATTTCGCTGGACACTATAAATCCTTGGTTGTTGGTACTGGAAATAAAGTAGAGGATTTTGGTGTAGGTTTCTATACTAAATATGGAGACGGGGGTGTCGATATCAGTCCAATAGCTGATCTACTTAAATCAGAAGTTTTTTCTTTGGGTAAGTATTTGAAAATTGATGATAAAATTTTGAAGGCAAAACCAACTGATGGTTTGTGGGACGACAATAGAACAGATGAACAACAAATGGGACTTAATTATGATGAAATTGAAGAGGCAATGAGTTTAATTAAAGATAATATTGATGACAACCAATTGACTTTAAACCAAAAAAAAGGAAGGTTAATTTACATGAAACTGAACAAACAAAATAGTCATAAAATGAAACCTATTCCCGTTTGTAAAATTCCAGAAAAATTTTTATAAAACTCTATTTAATTTTTTTGAAACGGTTTTTTTTAACTGGTTGTAATTAATTATATCCTCTAACAGGTTTTGGTTGTTTTTGTTTTTTAATTCATTTTTTAGAATGTTAATTTTATCATTTATTAGATTTTTTCTCAAAGTTAGAATAGTCTCAGAGACCAATTGTCCTAAATCGTGAGTTTTATTTTTTACAAAAATATTTTTGCTATCCCAAGAATGGAGGAAATATTTTTCAGTTTCCATAAGTAAATCTGCAACTACATGACTCAAATTTTCACTATCTGAAAAAACTAAATTATTTACTGCAGAATCAGATTTTAGCTGATACGCAGAAATCAATTTATTAAATAATTTTCTAAATGTTGGGTCTGCTAATTCGACTTCATCTTGTTGTAAATCAAGAAATATTTTTTCAAAAACTTTTGATTTAATATTTTCATAACTTTCAATTAATTCACCTTTTTCATTTAACTTGATTACCAAATCCTCATATTCAGTTTCTAGGTGTCCATACTGAAGAAGAATCGAAATTATTTGTTTTTCAAGAATATACTTAGCATCAATTTTATTTAAATCAGATATTATAACTGGTGTTTTTTGTAAACTCTTATCCCTTGCTTTACTCTCATTTCTTTTAATTTTACTATTAATTTGAGCAAAGGCCCTAAAAGTAACATCTTCACTAACTCCCATAATTTCTGAACAACTCTTTAAGTAAAACTCTTGCTTTATTATATCAGGGATTTTTGAGATACTATTAATGATATCTCTTACAATTAATGTCTTTTTGATTGGATCATTTTTACTGTCATCAAATAATAGTTTTGCCTTAAACTGGATAAAATCTTTTGTGTTTTTGTTAAGAAATTGCTTTATAACCTCATTGGAATTGTTCTTTGCAAAACTATCAGGATCTTCACCATCAGGAAAAGTACAAATTCTAACATTTATTCCTTGCTCCAAAATTAAATCCACACCCCTTAATGCAGCTCTAATTCCAGCTGGGTCAGAATCAAATAATAAAATAATATTTGAAGTCAATCGCTTTATGAGTCTAATTTGATAAGGAGTCAGTGCAGTTCCAGAGGATGAAACTACATTTGTTATTCCAGATTGATACATTTGTATTACATCTGTATATCCCTCAACTATATAACAACAATCCTCTTTTGCAATTGATTTTTTTGATTCAAATAATCCGTATAAAGTTTTACTTTTGTTATAAATATCACTCTCTGGAGAGTTAATGTATTTGGCTGATTTTTTTAATTCTGTCAATACTCTTCCCCCAAAACCCTGAATACGACCTGACATACTTCTTATTGGAAAAATTAGTCTACTTCTAAAGCGATCAATAGTTTTAGATGTGTTTTCATTAACAATAACTAAACCAGTTTCAATAAGAAAGTCAATATTATATCCATTTTTTTTAGCGTTATTTACTAGGCTATTTGGTGCTTTGGGAGAATAGCCTAGTCTAAAAAATTTTATTGTTGTATCTGTAAACCCTCTCTCATAAAAATAAGTTAACCCTATAGCTTTTCCTTCATCAGTGCTTAATAGAGAATTTTCAAAAAATCCACAAGCATAATCTGCTACTAGATACATACTTTCTCTTTGAGAATTTAACTTTTTTTCTTTTTCTGATTGAACTGACTCCACAATTTCAATAGAATATTTTTTTGCTAGATATTTAATTGCCTCAGGATAAGAAAAATGCTCATGCTCCATTAAAAACGCTACTACGTTACCCCCTTTACCACTACTAAAATCTTTCCAAATCTGCTTAACTGGAGAAACCATGAAGCTTGGAGTTTTTTCTTTAGTAAAAGGACTTAATCCTTTATAATTTGCTCCTGATTTTTTTAAAGTTATGAAATCACTGATAACCTCCTCTACTCTGGAAATTTCAAAGACCTGATCAATAGTTGTTTTATTTATCACAAAAAGGGTTTGTATAAAAATATGAAAAAAGTTAAGGAATTATAACTTTCTTTCAACAACATACTTAATCATTAACTCCAAAGCATCTCTATATTCATTTTTTGGAAAAGAAGCCAATAAATCAATAGCCTTATTTTTATATTTATGCATTGATTCAGTGGCATATTTAACTCCACCTAAACTGACCACTTTTTCAATTATCTTTTTAATAGTTTTTCTATCATTTCTTCTATTTTTCAAAACACCTAAGAGCCATTTTTTTTCTTTATTTTCAGCATTATTTAGGCAGTAAATTAGTGGTAATGTTATTTTTTTTTGCTTTATATCATTGCCCAAAGGTTTTCCTATCCAAGATTTCCCATAATCAAAAAGATCATCTTTAATTTGAAAAGCTATTCCAATTAATTCACCAATTTTATGAAACTCTAAAACTTTTTTCTGGGAACTATTAACAGATTTTGCTCCAATAGCGCAACACGCGGCAATAAGTGATGCAGTTTTTTGTTTTATAATTGTATAATATTCATCTTCATTTATATTTAATTTTCTTGATTTTTCAATTTGTAAGATTTCCCCTTGACTCATTTCTTGAACAGCTACAGAAATTATTTTTAATAGATCAAAATCATTATTATTAATTGAAACAAGCAAACCTCTAGAAAGTAAATAATCTCCAACTAAAACTGCGATTTTATTTTTCCACAATGCATTAATTGACATAAAACCTCTACGTTGACCGCTATCATCAACTACGTCGTCATGAACCAAAGTTCCTGTATGAATCAATTCTACTACTGAAGCTCCTCTGTATGTTTTATCATTTACATTATTGTCCTTTGCTGATAGTTTTGCACATAAAAAAACCAACATAGGCCTCATTTGTTTTCCTTTTCTCTTCAAAATAAAATGAATGATCTTATTTAAAATTGAAACCTCAGAAAACATTGATTTTGAAAAGTAAATTTCGAAGGATTCCATCTCTTTATAAATTGGAATTTTAATTTTTTCTTCAATTTTCATAGTTAAAATTTATTTCACTTATTGGCTAGCTGACCACATGCGGCGTCAATATCTTTTCCTCTGGAAATTCTTATCGAAACAGGTATTTTCACTTCCTCTAAAGAATTTTTATATTCAATTACTTTTTCTTTTGAAGCTCGTTTAAATTTTAAATTACCTATTGAATTGTATTGAATTAAATTAACTTTTGATGGAACTTCTTTACAAAAATCAATTAAAGAGTTTATATCCTCAACTTTGTCATTAATGCCTTCCCAAACAATATATTCAAGGGTGAGAACCTTATTGGTGATATTATTCCAATACTTTAGTGATTCTATTAAATCCTCAATTGGAAAATTTTTACTGAATGGCATTATTTTTTCTCTTATTGATTGCCTTGCACTATGCAATGAAACCGCTAATTTAAACTTTACCCTGTCATCAGCAAGTTTTTTAATCATTTTAGGTATTCCGGAGGTTGACAATGTTATTCTTCTGGGTGATAAACCTAACCCATCATTACTAGTAATTTTTTTTATCGCCTCAATAACATTTTTATAATTTAACAAGGGTTCACCCATTCCCATAAATACAATATTTGTCAGGGGCCTGTTAAGGTAAATTTTACTTTGTTTACTTATTGAAACCACCTGATCAAATATTTCATCCGAATTTAAATTTCTCATTCTTTTTAACAAAGAAGTTGCACAAAAACTACAATCCAAACTACATCCTACTTGTGACGAAACACAGGCTGTAATCCTTTTTTTTGATGGGATAATAACCGATTCAACTATTAATCCATCATGTAATTTTACACTATTTTTTATAGTACCATCCTTACTTTTTTGTTGTTTATAAATTAGGATATTATTTATGAAAAAATTTTCGTTTAGAGATACTCTCAGAGATTTCGGAATATTAGTCATTTTTTCAAAAGAAGGAACACCTTTTTGCCACAACCATTTATAAACCTGCTTAGCACGAAAAACCTCCTCACCTATTGACTGAAAAAATATTTCTAACTTTTTCAAAGAAAAAGATCTTATATCTTTCTTTTTAATTTTATTCATTTTTAATTAGATGATCAACATAGCATCTCCGTATGAATAAAATCTATATTTTTCTTTAATAGCCTCGTTATATGCATTCATAATCATGTCATGACCAGCAAATGCTGACACCATCATTAGTAAAGTAGATTTAGATGTGTGAAAGTTGGTAATCATTGAATTTGCAATTGCAAAATCATGAGGAGGAAAGACAAATTTGTGAGTCCATCCATTATGGGGTTTCAAAGTATTAACAGATGAAACAGAACTTTCCAAAGCCCTCATCACAGTAGTTCCAACTGCACAAATCCTTTTCTTTTTTTCAAGGGCATTATTTACAATTTCCACTGCATCATTTTCTATAATTAACTCTTCAGAATCCATCTTATGTTTTGATAAATCTTCAACCTCTACCGGGTTAAATGTACCCAAGCCAACATGAAGAGTCAACTCCGCTAAATTAATACCCTTTATTTCCAATCTCTTTAATAAATGTTTTGAAAAATGTAATCCAGCTGTGGGTGCAGCAACTGCTCCTTCATGTTTGGCATATATTGTTTGGTATCGATCCTTATCCTCCTTTTCCACAGGCCTATCAATATATTTAGGAAGAGGCGTTTCTCCTAAATCATTTAATTTTTTCCTAAATTCTTCATACGAGCCATCAAATAAAAACCTTAATGTTCTTCCTCTTGAAGTTGTATTATCGATAACCTCGGCAACCAATGATTCGTCATCACCAAAATATAATTTATTTCCAATCCTGATTTTTCTTGCTGGGTCAACTAGAACATCCCATAGTCTTTGTTCTTGATTCAACTCTCTCAAAAGAAAAACCTCAATTCTGGCTCCTGTTTTTTCCTTGTTACCGTAAAGTCTAGCAGGAAAAACCTTAGTATTGTTGAGAACTAAGACATCATCTTGATCAAAAAAATTAATTACATCTTTAAATTCAAAGTGTTGAATATCTCCATTTTTTCTATTTAATACCAACAATCTAGATTCATCTCTATTTTCATTAGGGTATTGAGCAAGAAGTGATTCTGGTAATTCAAAATTAAAATCGGATAGTTTCATGGGATTTTTTTAATTAGCAAATATAACAACATGCAATAGCAGAAGTCAAGTAATTTTTAAATAATATTAATTTATTCTATAAAATATTCAATTCCAACAGATTTAATATCATTCCAAAAATTGGGATAGGATTTATTTACAACTTCAGCGTTTAAAATATTTATATCTGCACATATTGCAAGAGGAGCAAAAGACATAGCCATTCTGTGATCATCATAAGTTAAAATATTAATATTTTGATTTATTGATTCAGTTGGAAGAATTGATAAACTTCTATCGGTAATTGAGATTTTAGCACCAAGTTTTGTGATTTCTTTTTTTAAAGCAATCAATCTATCAGTCTCTTTGACTTTTAGTGTGTGGAGCCCGTCAATATCACATTTAATTCCAAGTCCTAAGCAGGTTACGGCAATTGTTTGAGCAATATCCGGTGAATTAACCAAATTTAATTTGATTGAGTTTGGTTTTTTAAAATTTTCTTGTTTTGATATTAATAATTTATCACCTTTAAAACTAGTGTTAACTCCTAATTTTTTATAAATTTCGGTTAAACATGAATCACCTTGAAAAGATTTTTTTTTAAAACTGGTTAAAATAAAATTCGCTCTATCTGATAGTGCCACCAGACTATAAAAATATGAAGCAGAGCTCCAGTCAGATTCAACTTTTATTGTTACATCATCAATATTTTCTTTTGGATACACTTTTATTTTATTTTTAAAAAAATCAACTTTTACACCTATTTTTTCTAGAATAGATTTAGTCATTTCGATATATGGTAAGGAGGTTAAATTACCAGTTAAATCAATTTCTAATCCACCCCTTAACTTAGGAGCAATTAGCATTAACGATGATATATATTGACTACTCACATTTGATGATAAATTTACCGTATTTTTTGTTGGATTTTTTCCAATAATTTTTAATGGAGGATACCCGTTTTTTTTCACATACTTAATTGAAGCTCCAATTTTTAAAAGTGAATCCACTAAGATTGAAATAGGTCTCTCTTCCATTCTTTTGGATCCTGTCAATATAATATTAGATTTTTTTTTAAATGCATAATAAGATGTTAAAAATCTCATTGCAGTCCCAGCATGATTTATATTTATAATTTTATTTTTTGACCTTAATGCAAGCATCATTTGACTAGAATCCTCTGAATTTGAAAAATTTTCAATTTTAATATTATTGTAGATGGCATTCAAGAGCAACAACCTATTGGATTCACTTTTTGAACCGCTAATACATATTTCACCAAATAATTTTGATTTGGTTTTTGTTAATCTGACATTCATTTTAGAGAAGTTTAGAGTTTCTACTATGTCTGTTTTTATCTCTTTTAGTTTTAATTTTAAGTTTGTTACTAAATGCTTTTTGCAAATCAATTCCTGTTTGATTAGCAATACAAATTAAAACAAACAAAACATCTGAAAGCTCTTCACCAAGGTCTTTATCCTTATCCTCTTCTTTTTCACTTTGCTCTCCATATCTTCTTGAAATTATCCTCGCAACCTCACCTACCTCCTCAGTTAATTGAACCATATTTGTAAGAACATCAAAATATCTAATACCATATTTGGATATCCATTGATCTACCTCTTTCTGGGCATTTTTAATATTCATTTATTTAAATTTTTTATTAGTTTATATATATTATCGTTGTATGAGTAAATTATTGGACAAATATCATGATAATCTTCATTATTTGAATTAAAATGAATAGCATTCATTCCTATATTAATTGAACCAGAAATATCAGCAAAAAAATTATCCCCAATCATAATACAATTTTCAGGAATCTCATCAATTAAACTCAAAGCATATTTGAATATTTTAGGATTTGGTTTTTTTTGTCCAGCTTTTTCTGAGGTAATTACCTTACCAAAAAATTTTGATATACCTGATAATTTGATTTTTTTTAATTGTACGTCTTCAAACCCATTTGTGATAATGTGTAAATTATATTTTAAAAATAGTTTTTCGAGCATTTTTTTTACACCCTTAAAAAGATTTGTTTTTGTGGGAAGAATTTCAATATAATCATTTGAAATTTTATCCAAAAATTGCGTATCGTATTTAAAATTTAAAACCTCAAACGTCTCCCTGAAACGAACTGTTCTCAATTCACTTTTACTAATTTTATTTCTACTGAAGAGGTCCCAATATTTATGATTTATTGGAATATAATATTTTAAAAAATAGGAGTATTCAAAAGGTAGATCATAATAGTTAAATAGTTGAAAAAAAGTTAATTTGGAGTTTTTTTCAAAATCCCATAATGTATGATCTAAATCAAAAAAAATTGTCTTTTTTTTAGTTATGTTTTCCATAATTACTAAGATATTCTAAAAATGAAGAACGTAAATAATAATTCTCCCTATATTTATTAAACATACTAGGTTTAAAAACAAAACTAAAAATTGAATTACTCAACGGAAGTGAGGAGAAAATTTCTTTTAAATTGAAAAAAATTTTTGAATTAGATTCAACTCTAATTGATTCCTCAGTTGCAAATACTGGAAAGACTTTCAACTTAGTTTGGACTTCATTTACTAAATCATAGAAATAAAAGGGAACTGAGGTACTAGCCCTGAAGCCAATTTTATTGTTATAACACATACTGTAATCCTCTGATACTTCTTGATTAACCAAATCAGAATATATTGTGGGTAATGAAATAATTCCATTATTGAGTCTTACCCTAAATGATTTTCTGTGGATTAAATCCTTTAAATTTTTATGTTCCTTTTTAAAAATATTTGAATTTAATTGTGCAAAATATGAAACTAAGAGTCCAACATAAATGTGATCAGAAAAATTTTTTATCAATAGCTTATAGGGTTTACTTAAAATAGTAACTTCAGCTGCGTCAAGACTATTTCTACTATATCTAAAAAAACTTATAAAATTTAATTGATTTTTTTTAAAAAAATCAATAATAAATTGATATTCATCAAAAGGATCCTTTTTTATATTAATTAATACAAGAATTTGTCTAAAAAAAGTTCTTAAATCAAATCTATATATAGAATTTAAGCTCTGAAATATTATCGAAAAAATTGATTTATTTAAAAACTTGAATGGTTCTGAAACTTCAAAGATTGGAAGAATTTTTTTTTTTGGAATTATTCTTTCTTATTAAATTATTAAATTTGTTATTTATTACCACTTTAAGCTCATTCACCCAAATATCAACGAGTGGTTTTTCTAAAAAATTATTTTTAAATGCAACACTATTTTTATACTCATATCTTCCAATATGATCTTTAATATGTGGCAAATATTCCTCATAACGACTTAACAAATAAAAACTTGCTGCGAAAATATCAAATGGAATACCCGAGCTTTCAGGGACTTTAAAAAAGACTGGATGATTATTCCAATCAAATGTTTCAATTTCAATATCCTGAATCCCAGAATCAAATAATATTTTAGAACTATAAAAAAACAGTTCTTTACCAAGAGGTTTTTCTGAATAACTTATTTTAGCTCCATCATGAGAAACAAATTTTTCAATTGAACTCGTTATACTAATTTCAACATCAAGCATCCTAAAAAAAATGTGTCTAAAGATATATCCTAATCTAGGGGTAACTGAAGGGGTATAAACTAAAAGCATAGGAGTAATTCTAGTTGTTTAGTATATTCCATAATCCATCTTTTAGCTCATTTAATCCATTTTTAGAAATTGATGAAATCATAAAATGAGGGATATCTTTAAAAATCAACTTCATTTCCTTTTTGTACTCAATAATCAAATCATTATCAAGCAAATCACATTTAGTAAGGGCAACAGCAAAGTCTTTATCTAATAACTCAGAGTTATACTTTCTTAATTCAGAAACTAAGACATTAAATTCATTTTTTAAATCCTTCGTATCACAAGGTATCATATATAATAAAATCGAATTTCTTTCTATATGTCTTAAGAAATAATGCCCTAATCCTTTTCCCAAAGAAGCACCTTCTATGATACCCGGAATATCAGCCATAACGAAAGAGAGAAAATTGCGATAAGAAACAATTCCAATATTTGGTTTTAAAGTCGTAAACTGATATTCTGCAATTTTTGGCTTGGCATCAGTTAATGAAGCTAGTAAAGTTGACTTACCAGCATTCGGGTGTCCAACTAAACCCACATCAGCTAGAACCTTAAGTTCAAAAATAACATCTAGTAACTTTCCTTTTTTTCCTGGCTGAGCATATCTAGGGGTTTGCCTAGTTGGTGACTTAAAATGCCAATTACCTCTACCACCCAAGCCGCCTTCCAAAAGAATTGACTCTTGACCATGTTCTACAAATTCAAATAAAACATTCTTACTTAAATCTTTTACAACTGTTCCAATTGGAACCTCAATAAAAATATCCTTGCCCTGTGCACCGGAGCTTCTATTTTTACTACCATTTTCCCCATGACCAGCTGAAAAATGACGTTTATATTTAAAACTGTATAAAGTCCATAATTGTGAATTTGCTCTAACAATTATATGCCCACCTCTTCCACCATCTCCCCCATCTGGACCTCCTTTTGTTATAAATTTTTCTCTACGAAGATGTATCGAGCCTTTCCCTCCATTACCTGAGGATAAATGAATTTTTACATAATCTACAAAGTTCCCCTCAGTCATTTAATTTTAATTGATTAATCATATTAACTAATTTATCCCGAATTTCATCAATTGTACCAGTTCCACTAATTGAATAAAACTTATTTAAAGATTTATAATAATTTATTAAAGGCAATGTTTTTTTATTGTATTCTTTAAATCGGTTTCTAATTTTATTTATATTTTGATCGTCAAGTCTACCGCTAGTTTTACCTCTTTTGATTAATCTATCTTCCAAAATAAAGTCTTCTACGTCTAAAGAGATTGTTGCCCTAATATTCATTTTCATTGAATCAAGAAATATGTCTAAAACTTCAGCCTGAGATATTGTTCTGGGAAAACCATCAAAAATAAATCCATTTGCTTTGCTATTATTAATTACCTCACTTTTTAACATATCTATGGTTACCTCGTCTGGAACTAATTTTCCTTCATCCATATAAGATTTTGCAATTAAACCCATTTGGGTTTCGTTTTTAATATTATTTCTAAATAAATCACCAGTTGAAATGTGGACTAAATCAAAATAATTTTTGATATAATCGGCTTGAGTTCCTTTACCTGCTCCAGGTTTTCCAAATAGTATAATGTTAAGCATGTGGATATTATTTTAAACTCAAATATACCCAAATTGTCTAGGATTTTTCTCATCACCAAAAGATATATGTATTTTTGTTAAAAAAGTACGATGAATTTTTTTTCAACTAATAAAAAACTTGGGATTCTTGGAGGTGGTCAGCTAGGAAAAATGATTTTATATACTACAAGAAAATGGGATATTCAAACACACGTTTTGGACCCCAAAATTGATTCTCCATCAAAACTAGCATGTGATTATTTTTTTACTGGTGATTTAATGAATTATAAGTCCGTTATTAATTTTGGTTTAGGGCTCGATGTTCTTACAATAGAAATAGAAAATGTTAATGTAAAGGCTCTTTATGAACTTGAGAGAAATGGTGTTAAAATATACCCTCAACCGTCAGTTCTTGAAATAATTCAAAATAAATCTAAACAGAAACATTTTTACAAAAAAAATAATATACCTACATCAAATTTCAAAACATTCCCAAATCTGGAAACTATCAAGAATTCTGTTGCAAAAGGAAATCTTTCATATCCTTTTGTTTGGAAAGCAGCTTCCATGGGATATGATGGTTATGGAGTTTCCATAATAAGAAAAAATAAAGATCTCGAGTTCATTATTGATTGCGAATGTATTACGGAAGATCTTGTATCAATAAAATCAGAGCTTTCGGTTATCATTGCTAGACGAGAAAATGGTGAGGTTAAAACGTATCCAGTAGTTGAAATGGAATTTGATTCAATTTCAAACCAAGTAGAATATGTCATTTCTCCTGCTAGAATTTCTAATAAAATTAGACTTAAAGCTATTGAATTAGCTGAAAAAGTGTCTGAAAAGTTCAAACATATAGGAGTTCTTGCAGTTGAAATGTTTTTAACTGAAACTGACGAACTCATTATAAACGAAGTTGCTCCCAGACCACACAACTCAGGACACTTAACGATTGAATCTTCTTACACAAGTCAATTTGAACAACATGTAAGATCTATATTAAATTTACCATTGGGTAGATCCGATAATAAAATTCCCGCTGTAATGGTCAATCTAGTTGGTAAAAAAGAAAATTTTGGTCCTGTTGTATATAAAAATATTGATCAAATTCTTGTAATGGAAGGAGTTACTCCTCATATTTATGGGAAAAAACAAACACATCCAAACAGAAAAATGGGACATGTAACAATAGTAAATAAAAACCTAAACCAGGCTTTAAAAATTGCCAAAGAGGTGAAATCAATAATTGAAGTTATATCCGAATAATATGAAAAATAAAAAAAAAATAGGAATCATAATGGGAAGTAAATCAGACCTTCCAATAATGAAAGAGGCGATTGAAATTCTCAAATTATTTAAAATTGAAACCGAGACAGATATTGTATCAGCTCATCGAACACCATCTAAACTTATGGACTATGGGAAAAAAGCTCACAAAAGAGGGCTAAAAGTTATAATAGCGGGAGCAGGTGGAGCTGCTCACCTACCCGGAATGATTGCCTCTCTCAGCCCTTTACCCGTGATTGGTGTTCCAATTAAATCAAGGAACTCGATTGAAGGATGGGATTCTGTTCTATCAATTCTTCAAATGCCTGGTGGGGTTCCAGTTGCCACTGTAGCTCTGAATGGAGCGAAAAATGCAGGTATTCTTGCTGCACAAATTATTGGGGTTGATTCATCAGAAATTCAAGAAAAAATTATCGAATACAAAAATGAGTTATCAAAAAATGTTATCGAAAGCTCAAAAAAAATAAATGATTAGATCTGGATAAAAATATATACTATAATTAACCATATTATTGGAACTCCCTCTACCCAAAACCTTGTAAAATTTAAAGGTTTTCTTGGATCTGAAATTATTAGTAAAAAGCCTAAAATTAAATTGATAAAGACCTCTGTAAGGATAAATATTGAACTTATTTCACTAATAAAATAAAAAATACTGGTATTAAATATTAATAATAAAATTCCTAATAATTTGCTTCTACGAATACCCAAAATTTGGGGAATAGTTTTTAACTCTATCATATCAACATTTATATCTCTAATATCAAAGGGGATGGTTAAAACAAAAATAAATACAAACCTTTGTATAGCTAATGTAATATAACTTAAATCATATACTAAATTCATTTGACTAATTAAACTAAAATAAGTCACAATTGTCCATACTAAAGAAACTATAAAAATTTTTAAACCTTTATAATTTCTGAGATTAAGAATTGTAAAAAAAGTAGGATTTGAATAAAATAAAACGATGATAAAGGAAAATAAGAAAAAGATTTGTGTTAATAAATCAATGTAAAAAAAACAAAATAATCCTGAAAAAAAACTAAAAAAAGTCAAGATTAATATACTAGCTGATATGTTTTTTTTATTCTGAATAAAAACAGGAGTGTATTTAATCAAATTATATGCAACAATTGAGGAAGAAAACACAAGCCAATCTAGACAATAGTTTTGGGGTGAATTTAGATAAAAAAAAGTTATTTTGTATAATGACCAAACAGAAATTGACACATGCAAACTAGCTTTTAAATACAATTCAAATAAATCTTTAAACCAATTCATTTTGCAAAACTAAAAAAAGAGAATTTTTATTAAATTTTTGGTTGAAAAAAATAAATAAATACATGCTTTTAGGTAAATGTAAAAATAGAAAATTAAGTTACTTTTAAAGAAAAAAAATAATGAATACAGACTTGTTTGAGCTCAGACATATTGGTCCAAGAAAAAAAGAGATATCCAAAATGCTAAAATCTTTAAATCTTGAAAGTTTAGACCAGCTTATTGATCAAACCATTCCAAACAATATAAGATTAAATAGAGATCTGAATCTTCCTGAGGGAATAAGTGAAAATTCTTTCTTAAACCACATTAACAAAATTGGAAAGAAAAATAAAATATTCGACTCATATATAGGTCTAGGATACAATCCATCAATTTTACCGGCGGTTATACAAAGAAATATTCTTGAAAACCCGGGCTGGTATACTGCTTACACTCCATATCAGGCTGAAATTGCTCAGGGAAGACTTGAGGCATTATTCAATTTTCAAACAGTAGTTTGTGAATTAACTGGTATGAACATTGCAAATGCTTCTTTACTCGATGAAAGTACTTCTGCAGCTGAGGCGATGACAATGCTTTTTAATTTTAATAATTCAAAAAATAAAAAAGTTAATGCAAAAAAATTTTTTGTTCACAACCAAGTTTTACCTCAAACATTATCAGTAATTCAAACTAGAGCAGAGCCACTAGGAATTAAAGTAATTGTTGGAGATCCAGAAAATTATATTTTTTCAAATGATTTTTTTGGTGTCATTATTCAATGTCCCGGAAAAGATGGAAATATTATTGATATTCCATCTTTCACTGATAAATTAGATAATGAAGAAATCAAAGTCATTGTTGCAGCTGACTTAATGAGTTTAGTTTTACTAGAAGGTTTTGGAAAGTACAACGTAGATGTTGTTGTTGGTACAACACAACGTTTTGGTATCCCTCTAGGATATGGGGGTCCCCATGCTGCCTACTTCGCTACCAAAGAGATATATAAAAGAAATATTCCTGGAAGAATTATTGGTGAAACAAAAGATATGGATGGGAATTTTGCATTAAGAATGGCTTTACAAACAAGAGAACAACACATTAAAAGAGACCGAGCCACATCTAACATATGTACTGCTCAGGTTTTATTGGCTGTAATGGCAGGGATGTATGCAGTCTACCATGGACCAAATGGCTTAAAACATATAGCTAAAAAAATTCACCAAAACACAAAAAAACTTGAAAGCTATTTAAAGAAGATTGATATTGTACAAATTAATAAATTCTACTTTGATACAATTAAAATTAAAATTAATTCATCTAGGTTAAAATTAATTGCAGAGAAAGCTAAAATTAACTTTAATTATATTGATGATGAAACAGTCAGTATTTCATTAAACGAGACAACTAACAAAAAAAGTTTAAATAAAATATTTAATGTTTTTAATCTTTATAAAAATATATCAGTCAAAAAAAATATTATTGTAAATGTAGATTCGGTATTAAAAATTAGAGAATCAATGCATAGAATAAGTTCTTTTATGACTCAGGACGTATTTAACTCTTATCACTCCGAAACATCTCTAATGAGGTATGTTAAAAGTCTTGAATTAAAAGATTTAGCACTTAATCATTCCATGATTTCTCTTGGTTCATGCACTATGAAATTAAATGCTGCAGCAGAAATGCTTCCGTTAAGTTCTTCTAACTGGAATAACATTCATCCATTTGCTCCTGTTAATCAGGCTAAAGGCTATCATAAAGTTTTAAATTTTTTGACCGCTCAATTAAATGAAATAACTGGATTCCATGCCACCTCAATTCAACCAAATTCTGGAGCCCAAGGAGAATATGCTGGGTTGATGGTTATAAGGGCATACCATTTTTCAAAAGGTAATCCAAACCGAAATATTTGTTTAATTCCTGCCTCTGCACATGGAACAAATCCTGCCTCAGCCATTATGGCAGGTATGAAAGTTGTTGTTATTAAAACCGATCAAAATGGTAATATTGACCTAGAAGATTTAAAAGAAAAAGTAAAAACTCACAAAGATAATCTAGCTGCTTTAATGATAACTTACCCATCTACTCATGGTGTTTTTGAAGTTGAAATAAAAAATATAACAAAGCTGATTCATGACAATGGAGGACAGGTTTATATGGATGGAGCTAACATGAACGCCCAAGTTGGATTAACTAATCCTTCAATAATTGGTGCCGACGTATGTCATTTAAACTTACATAAAACTTTTGCTATTCCACATGGAGGCGGTGGTCCTGGAGTAGGTCCAATATGTGTAGCGAAGCACTTATCTAAGTTTCTTCCATCAAATCCAATTATCAAAACTGGAGGGAAAAATCCAATAAAGGGGATTTCCGGGGCTCCATGGGGTTCTGCACTTGCTTGTATAATTTCCTACGGGTATATAAAAATGCTTGGAAAAAGAGGATTAAAAAAATCAACCGAAATTGCAATTTTGAATGCTAACTACATAAAAAAATCCCTTGAAGGAGCCTATGAAATATTATACACAGGAGAAAATAATAGATCTGGACATGAATTAATTATCGATTGCAGAAGTTTTAGAAAAAAAAATATTGGAGTAATTGATATAGCTAAAAGATTGATGGACTATGGTTTTCATGCTCCTACTGTCTCCTTTCCTGTCGCTGAAACTATGATGATTGAACCTACAGAGAGTGAGAATTTATGTGAGATTGATCGTTTTTGTCAAGCTATGATATCAATTAGATTGGAAATAGAAAGTGATAATCCAGAGGATATTGAAATTCTTAAAAATGCTCCACATACTTTATCNATGATNACAAATGACAATTGGCCNTACAAATACACNAGAAAAAAAGCAGCTTTTCCNTTAGATTTTGTGCAANAAAATAAATTTTGGCCAAGNGTTAGAAGAGTAAACGAAGCATTTGGGGATCGTAATCTAATCTGTAGCTGTCCCTCTNTTNAAGATTNTAAAAATACTGATTTACAGTCAATTAAAAAGGANTAAATACTTTTTTTACTCNTTTNAAAAATAAATGAACATCATTACTTAAAAATTATAATTNGAATTCANANNANACCTTTTAATAATTTTATNATAAATTATGAACTCAAAAATAATTGGTACCGGTAGTTANATTCCCAANAATATTATNAAAAATGATGCTTTNNTAAACCACTTTTTTTTAGATGTAAATGGAAATAAAATNACATCCAAAAATGAGGAAATAATTGGTAAACTTGANGCAATAACAGGNATAAAGGAAAGAAAATATGCTNTANATANTCAAGATTCGTCTGANATAGCANCAGAGGCNGCAAAAANNGCATTANACTCATCNTCAATNGACCCAGAGACTATCGATTATATAATTCTTGCTCATAATATAGGTGATGTTTCTAAAGGTTCAAATCAAGTAGATGTAATGCCATCTCTAGCATCAAGGGTAAAATCTAAACTTGGAATAAAAAATCCAAACTGTGTAGCATATGACATACTTTTTGGTTGTCCAGGTTGGTTAGANGGTTTAATCCAATCGAATTCTTTTATAAAGGCGGGAANAGCTAGGAGGTGTTTAGTAATTGGCTCCGAGACTTTGTCAAGAGTTGTTGATTCAAATGATAGAGACGGAATGATTTTTTCAGANGGTGCAGGTGCAGTTGTAACGGAATNAAATGACAATTCCAATGNTGGAATACTAAGTCATAAAACTGTTACATATGCCAACAATGGTGAAATTGACTATATTTTTTATGGAAAATCAAATAAAATTGACGCTGATCATACAAAATATATCAAAATGCAAGGAAGGAAAGTTTATGAATTTGCATTAAATAAAGTTCCACAAGCAATGAAGTTATGTTATGAAGAATCTGGANACGGAATAGATAAATTAAAAAAAATATTTATCCACCAAGCAAATAAAAAAATGGATGAAGCNATAATCAAAAGATTCTATAAACTCTTCGATTTCGAGGCTCCAAAAAATATTTTACCAATGAATATTGAAGAATATGGAAACAGCTCCACAGCTACTATACCTACATTGCTNGATTTAGTTTTAAAGAAAAATTATGATGGTCATCATATCGAAAAAGGAGATGTGATTTTATTTGCAAGTGTTGGAGCTGGAATGAACATAAATGCCGTTTCTTATCAATTTTGATATTTTTCTGATTTTTCGATTATCCTTTTTGTAATTTTATAATTAGATGAAAACAATTAAAAAAATCGGAAGCTACTTTTTGATGCTACAAAAAGTTTTTGGAAAATTTACCAAATGGAAAGTTCTTAAGCCACTAATTTTTAAAGATATAGAAGTTTTAATTCTTGGATCAATAGGTATAGTTGCTTTTATTTCCTTTTTTGTTGGAGGAGTTGTTGCTATTCAAACTGCCTTAAATATGAGCAACCCTTTAATCCCAAAAAATCTAATAGGTTACGCTACAAGACAATCCGTGATTTTGGAGTTTTCACCAACTTTTATGTCAATTATNATGGCTGGTAAGGTTGGTTCATACATTACTTCAAGCATAGGTACAATGAGGGTTACAGAGCAAATTGATGCATTAGAAGTTATGGGTATTAACACATACAACTATTTAATATTTCCTAAAATAATNGCTTTACTATTATATCCATTTATAATAACATTTTCAATGTTTTTGGGTGTTTTTGGAGGTTATATTGCCAGTGTTTACGGTGGATTTTGTTCAAGTGCCCTTTTTATTGAAGGGATTCAGATAGAATTTATTCCATTTCATNTTCAGTACGCTTTTATAAAAACTGTTATATTTTCATTTTTGTTAGCTACAATTCCTGCATACCATGGCTACTATCTAAAAGGNGGAGCCCTTCAAGTAGGAAAAGCAAGTACAACTTCATTTGTGTGGACTAGTGTTGTAATTATATTTGTTAATTACATGATAACTCAAATTTTACTTNCNTAATGATTGTTGTTGAAAATTTATATAAGTCCTTTGAGAAAGTCAGCATACTCAAAAAAATCAATGCAAAATTTGAAAAAGGAAAAACAAATCTAATTATNGGTCAAAGTGGTTCTGGTAAAACTGTATTATTAAAATGTTTATTGGGTCTACACCAACCTGATAGTGGTAAAATATTTTTTAATGATATTTCAATTACTGATTTAAAAAGTAAAGAAAGAAGACTTTTAAGACAAGAGATGGGAATAGTTTTTCAAGGAAGTGCTTTGTTTGATTCTATGAATGTTGAAGAAAATATAATTTTTCCACTAAAAATGTTTACATCTAAAACTGATGAAGAAATGCTAGATAGAGCTAACGAGGTAATAAATAGAGTTAATTTGGTTGATTCAAATAAAAAAATGCCATCTGAACTCTCTGGAGGTATGCAAAAGAGNGTTGCCATAGCAAGAGCTATTGTAATGAATCCAAAATTTTTATTTTGTGACGAACCTAATTCGGGATTAGATCCAAAGACCGCAATAATTATTGATAACCTAATTCAAGAAATAACAAAAGAATATGGAATTACAACTGTAATTAATACCCATGATATGAATTCAGTTATTGAAATTGGAGAAAATATTATTTTCTTAAAAAATGGATTAAAAGAGTGGGAGGGTAATAATCAAAATGTATATAATTCTCAAAACAAGAATTTTGATGAATTCGTTTATTCCTCAGAAATTTTAAGAAAAGCAAAAGAGTTAATGAAAAAGTAAACTTAATTTTTTATCAAATCAATCTCGGCCAAAGGATTAAATAAATATCTTTTTTTTGATTTTAGCTCTTCACATTCAATTCTTTTTTTTCTTGTTGGACCTTTTTTAAAGACTTTTCCATTATAAATTTTAAAATTAGATCCCTCAGGAATTTCATATAAACATAATTCTTTATAATTATCGTATTTTTTTAAAGCTAAAGCCAACTCTATATCTGAGTCNGAAGAGCTTTTAGGATTGATAAAGTGTTTATTTAATACTTTGAGTAGAGTTATTGGAAATATTGAATCATTTAAAAAAGGATGCATTAGATTTTTATATGTTTTTTTCCACTCTATTCCATGAGGTTTTATGTTTTTACCATAATTTTTATAAGATACTAAATGTGATATTTCATGAATAAGTGTTAATAAGAACTTATATGGATTTAGATTTGAATTTATTGAGATTTGTTCACGTCCGTTANGATATAACCTGTAATCACCGTGTTTGGAATACCTTTTAGATGAGATTTTAAAACTTACTGGGTATTTCTTAATGTATTGATCAATCAAGTAATGTGATTGAGTCGGAATATGTTTAAATATTGCTTTCAATTAATTTCATTAAGGAGTTGATATTGATATTGGTATTAATTTTCCATTATATAATTCATTTCCTGATAAAGAAAAATCTAAAATATGTTTAGCNATTTTTTTTGTTGTTATTTTAGATTTATATCCAGGGAAAGCTTTTTCTAACATTTTTGTTTGAACTGCTCCTAGAGCTAATACATTAAATGATGGACCTGAATCTTTAAATTCCTCTGCAAGTAATTNAGTTAANGTTATTAATGCTCCTTTACTACTTGAATATGCTGAAAGTCCAGGAAACTTTGAGCTTCCTTGAACCCCACCCATACTACTAATATTTACTACATGACCGTTCTTNCTTAATAACGGCACACATAAGCGCGTTATTGATGCTACACCAAAAAGATTTACATTGTAAACNGCTTTAAAATCTTCGATTGAAGTATCTAAGAAAGGTTTGTTAATTAGACTTCCTGCATTATTAATTAGAATATCTAACTTAATTTTTTGTTTTATGAGTTTGGCAATAAATAACTCTAAAGATTTTTCATTGGTTATATCAACAGAAAAAGCACTAAGACCTTTGACACGTTTTAAACTATTAATATTTCTTGAAATCGCAATGACATCATGGCCTTCAGAAATTGCAATTTTGGCTAAATCAAAACCTATTCCATTACTTGCACCGGTTATTAAAAAAGTTTTTTTAAGAGGCAAAATCATAATAAAATTCCAANAGGATTTTCGATAAAATTTCTGAGGGTAGTTAAAAAAGCTGAACCAGTTGCTCCGTCAANTACACGATGGTCGCAGGCTAATGTAAGCTTCATTGTATTACCAATAATTATTTTTTCATCTTTTACAATTGGCTTTTGAACTATTGCGCCAACAGATAAAATTGCTGAGTTTGGTTGATTAATAATAGATGTAAANTCNGTAATTCCGAACATTCCAAGATTAGAAATCGTGAAAGTGCTTCCTTCCATTTCTGAAGGTACAATTTTTTTTGATCTTGCTCTTTCTGCTAAATCTTTTACAGACTTTGATATTTCTTGTAAGGGCATTTCATTTACAAATTTTAAGACTGGTACAACTAACCCGTCATCAACTGCAACAGCAAAACCCATATGGACATGATCAAATTGAACTATCTTTTCATGTGACCACTGAGCATTTACTTCTGGATGTAACTTTAGAGCCTTGGCAGATGCCTTTAGTATAATATCNTTAAAGGATATTTTTAAACCAGTNGAGTTATTATGCTGAATTCTAAAAGAGATTAAATTATCCATATTGAATTCTACCCCCAAATAGTAATGGGGTGCTGAGAACTTTGANTCTGAAAGTCTTTTTGCAATTGTCTTTCGCATTTGAGAATTTGGAAATTCATTGGAAGATTCGGTTCCATATGAAACTAAACTTTTTGTTTCTATNGAATCACCAACATAATTTTCAACATCTCTTTTTATAATTCTCCCATTATCACCGCTTCCNTTAATTTTTGATAGATTTAATCCTTTTTCAAAAGCAATTTTTTTTGCTAAAGGGGAAACAAAAATCCTTGCTTTATTATCTGTTGAAGATAAATCCTCATTTAAAATTTTCTCAAAATTCTTATCAATATTTTCTTCAGCCTTATCATCAATTACAACTTTATTTTGAGTCTTATCTTTTAATTCGACATCATTAGGTTTTTTTAATGAAGTTAGAACTTGTTGAATATTAACTTCCTTATCACCAATTATAGCTAAAATAGTATCTACTTTTGCTGATTTTCCCTCATCTANTCCAATATGTAGAAGATGACCTGAGTAAAATGACTCAAATTCCATGGTTGCCTTATCAGTTTCAATTTCAGCTAAAATATCTCCCTCTTTAATTATATCTCCAACTTTCTTAAACCATTTTGCTACAGTACCCTCTTCCATAGTATCACTTAAACGAGGCATATTAACAATTTCAAATTTTGAATTNATTTTTACACTATCGCNAANAATTTCATTCGATTTCTCAACAATTATTTCCGAAGATATCCCATTATCGATTTCCTCTGAATTATCATTTATATAGGTTGAAATATCTTCTCCCTTTTTACCTATAATTGCAAGTAGACTATCAACGTTGGCAGTTTCTCCTTCATTAACACCTATATGAAGAAGCTCTNCTTCATGAAAAGCCTCAAACTCCATTGTGGCTTTGTCAGTCTCAATTTCAGCTAAAATATCTCCTTCTTTAACAACATCACCCACTTTTTTAAACCATTTTGCNACAGTACCCTCTTCCATAGTATCACTTAAACGAGGCATATTTATAATATCAGGCATTTCAATCTAATTTATGTTTTAAAAAAGGATAATTCTCTTGCTCATAAACAGCATCATACATCAAACTTTTATCAGGATAAGGAGATTCATCTGCAAATTTCTCACATTCCAAAACTTTTTCTTTGACNAATTTATCAATTTTGTCCAAGTCGGCTTGTTTAGCATATTTCTTTTTAAGAATAATATCCTTTACTTGAATTATTGGGTCAATTTTTCTGTACTCTTCAACCTCATCCTTTGTTCGATATTTTTGGGCATCAGACATTGAATGACCTCTATACCTATATGTTTTCATTTCAAGAAAAGATGGTCCTTTACCTGATCGAGCGCGAGTAATTGCCTTGTGAATAGATTTTGCAACTAAAGCTGGGTTCATACCGTCCACTGGCTCACAAGGCATTTCATAGCCCAAACCCAATTTCCATATGTCTTGATGACTTGCAGTTCGTGCAACTGATGTTCCCATAGCATATCCATTATTTTCAACAATAAATATAACTGGAAGTTGCCAAAGAGTAGCTAAATTTAGCGTTTCGTGTAAGGTTCCTTGCCTCACAGCACCATCTCCTAGAAAACATAGAGTAACATTATCTCTGTTAAAATATTTATCCCCAAAGGCCATTCCAGCACCTANTGGTATTTGACCGCCAACAATACCGTGTCCTCCGNGGAATTTATACTTTTTTGAAAAAATATGCATTGAACCGCCAAGTCCAGATGAAGTTCCTGTAACTTTACCAAACAATTCAGCCATAACTTTTTTTGGGTCCTCACCCATTCCAATAGGTTGTACATGATTTCTGTAAGCAGTTATCATTCTATCTTTTCCTAACTCCATAGCATGAAGTGCTCCAGCTAAAACGGCTTCTTGACCATTATATAAGTGCAAAAAACCTCTTACTTTTTGTTGAATATAAACCGAGGCAAGCTTATCTTCAAATTTTCTCCAAAAAAACATTTTTTCGTACCAATCTAAATATGTCTCCTTAGTAATTTTTTTCATAAAATTTTAATGAGGGTTATTAAAACATTTAGATGACAAAAATACTGAATTCTTATTAATTTATATTGTTTCTCCAATATTAAAGGCCAATGAAAATCTTAATGTATTTTCGAGAGGACTTCTAACATTTGATGTAGAAAATAAGTAGGAAACATTGAAATTCATCTGATTAATTAAAAAGCCTGTCCCAAATGTAATATATCTCCTTGCTCCTTTAAACTTATTTTCATTAAAATAACCAGTTCTTAAAGAGAAGTTATTTTTAAAAACGTATTCAAAACCTAAAGACCAGGNTATTTCTTGAAGCTCTTCCTTTAATCCTNCCGGAGCATCATTAAAAGATTCAATTATTCCCTTCAAAAAACTAATATCNGGTTGTTTATATCCTAAAAACTGATTGTTTTGATCAAAAAAGGCAACTGGTGTTGGAACCAATAATTTATTTAATTCAAGGTTAAAAGTAATATCATTGTCTTCATCAATATTCATTTGNATACCTGATCCAATTTTAAGGTTTGTCGGAATAAAATTTTGTCTTCCTCCTACATCATACTTNAGTCTTGGACCAATATTTGAAATATTAATTCCTGATCTTAAAACAGANTTCATTCCCTTAAACTCAAATGANTTACTCTTTATAAATGCCGAGATATCTATTCCTAAAGAGTTTGCAGAACTTGAATCTAAATCAGTGGAAAGTTTTAAATCAGATCTAATATATCTCGCAACTACTGACATGGAAAATGACTCGCTTAATTTTAAAGAGTANGAAATATCAAGCGTCAATTCGTTTGGCTTTTCTATNCCTTGATCAACTATTGTGCCACCAATAATTTCATTAAATTGAATATCACCCAAACTAAAATATTTAAAACTAGATGCCCATGCGCTCCTTTCATTTAATTTTTTGTAATAAGTTACATTTCCTAAAAAAATATCATTAACTAATTTACTTAGATATGGGGTGTAACTTATTGCAAAACCCTCGTTATTTTGAATAAATGGATATTTTGCAGGATTCCATTGCTGAGAAAATTCATCTGCACTCGATGCGACACCGATATCACCCATTCCAGCAGCTCTAGCATCTGGAGTAATCAGTAAAAAGGGAACCCCTGTGGTAATTACCCTGTCTTGAGAAAAAACTGATGATGTTACAAATGAAATTAAAGTGATTAAATAGAAATAATTAANTTTTATAGTATTCATGATTACTTTTATAACGATTTTTTACCCAAAATGTTATGCAAATGACCATAATTATAACTGCAAATCAAAAACTATAATAATAAAATATTTTATTTGGCGTTATTTGATATAGGAAATTGTAAATAAATAAATTTAAAAGATCGTAATTAAAATTATTATATTTGTAAAAGNTTTTATAATACTCACTAGAGATAATATGAAAATAAGCAACTTATATACTCCAATACTTTTAACAGTCTTAATATTAATTAATGGTTGTGGAAAAAATAATATGTCTAGGGGGACNGGGTGGGGAATTAATTCTAAAAAAGGTGGTTTTCANTACAACACTGATTTTGAAGAACAAGAAACTGGTCCAGGTTTAGTATTTATTGAAGGTGGAACTTTTACTAAAGGTCAAGTTCAAGATGANGTGATTCACGATTTCAATAATGCCCCGTCTCAACAACATGTAATGTCTTTCTACATTGACGAAACAGAAGTTACAAATATTATGTACATGGAATACCTTGACTGGCTAGAAACAGTTTTCCCTCAAAGCGAGCCAAGATATAGAGCAATTTACAAAAGTGCCTTACCGGATACTCTCGTATGGAGAAATTCACTTGGATATGTAGAGGAACTAACNTCAAATTACCTGAGACATCCAGCGTATGCNGAATATCCAGTCGTAGGAGTTAGTTGGGTTCAGGCGGTACAATATGCTGAATGGAGAACCGATCGAGTAAATGAATTTCTTTTAGAAAGAGAAGCCTANGTGAAAAAAGATGTTAGATACACTGCGGTAGATGCAAATAGTACATTTAATACTCAAGCTTACTTGACAAGACCAGAGACTAGTTATGGATCTAAAATTGATAGTTTGGATGGAGGAGAAACTCCAATAATCAATTCTGGTAAAAGAGGAACAACAAAAAAAGATACTTCTACTGTAAATGTTTATGCTGGNGTCGAAAAAGGTCTTTTACTCCCCTCATATAGACTTCCAACAGAAACTGAGTGGGAATATGCTGCTTTAGCTCTTGTTGGAGACNGAGAATACAACAACTACAGAGGAAAGAAAAAATANCCATGGTCAGGAGAGTANACTCGNTCTAATGACAGAAAAATGGAAGGAGATCAATTAGCGAATTTTAAATTTGGTAAAGGTGATTATGGTGGAATTGCTGGTTGGTCAGATGATGGAGCAGATATTACAATTCAAGTAAAATCATATCCCCCAAACGACTTTGGTATATATGATATGGGTGGAAATGTTGCCGAATGGGTGCTAGATGTATATCGACCAATAATNGACGATGAGTACAACGATTTCAACTATTTCAGAGGTAATGTTTATCTNAAAAATGTTATAGGAGAGGATGGAAAAGCCAGGGTTATATCTCCTGATGAACTTATCTATGATACCCTCCCTAACGGAAGGGTTATTCTAAAAAGAATGCCTGGTGAACTCGACCAGNTAGCAATTGATGAAGAGGAAACTTTTCTTAGAGGTAATTTTTCAGAAAGTGATAACATAAACTTTAGAGACGGAGATATAGAATCCTCTAGGTCATTTATTGATGGTAAACCAGAGGATGGAGAAGGGAATGGAAGAGCTGAAAGTACAATAATGTATGACTCGCCAAATTATGCATCTGTAACAGTTGATGAAAATGGCAATTTAGAGAGAAATATTGACGAATCCTCAAAAAGAACATCCTTGATTACTGATGCCGTAAGAATATATAAAGGTGGTTCCTGGAAAGACAGAGCCTATTGGCTTGATCCTGCTCAAAGAAGGTATCTTCCACAATACGTAGCCACAGATTACATAGGTTTTAGATGTGCTATGTCAAGATTAGGATCCAAAAGCAAGAAGAAAAAATCAGCTCGTCATAAAAGAGGACGNTAAATATTNTTAGGCATCTTACAGGTGTCTTTTTTTATGAATAACATAAAAAAAATATATAGTATATTCCAAAAATCCTCTGGAGTATACACTGATTCGCGAAATACATTAAAAAACGGGTTATTTTTCGCTTTAACTGGAGAAAAATTCGATGGTAATGATTATGCCNTTGAATCAATAAATAAGGGAGCTATTGCCGCAGTTGTTGANAATAAAGAAGTAGCTGAAAAATCAAACAAAATAATTTATGTAAAGGACACTCTCACAACATTACAAAAATTAGCATCTTTTTACAGGGAAAAATTTAAATGTCCNGTTTTTGCAATAACNGGTAGTAATGGAAAAACCACAACAAAAGAACTACTAAAAATAGTTTTAAGTCAAAAATACGATACACATGCTACTTANGGAAATCTTAACAACCATATTGGAGTTCCATTAACAATTCTTAACTCACCTCTATCATCGGAATTTTTAATAATTGAAATGGGAGCAAATCATTTAAAAGAAATAGAACATTTATGTCAAATAGCAAAACCAAGTCATGGTTATATTACTAATTTTGGCTTAGCACATCTAGAGGGTTTTGGTGGAAAAGATGGAGTTATAAAGGGAAAATCTGAGCTATACGATTTTTTGGATTTGTCAAAAGGTGAAATTTTTGTAAATCATGATAANAAAAATCAAATTATTAAGCTTGCTAAAAAAAAATATATATCATTTGGTCAAGAANAAAAAGCATATTTCAACATAAAATATAATTTATTTAATAAAAATAATTTAGAGCTTAATTTTAAGGGTTATAAATTTTTAAGTAATCTACACGGTGAGTATAACTTACCAAATATTTCNGCGGCAATAATTATTGGATATTATTTTAATGTTCCAATTAAAAAAATTCAAAAAGCAATTAAGTCTTATAAATCTTTTGAAAATAGATCTCAAAAAATACAANTTAAAGACAAAAAAATAATATTAGATGCTTATAATGCAAATCCGTCAAGTATGGAATCAGCAATTAAGAATTTTTATAAAAAATTTAANACTGATAATTTGTTAATAATTGGAGANATGCTTGAATTAGGTTTATACTCAAAATCGGCTCATTCAAATATAGTAGAGTTAATTAAAACACTTTCTTTTGATAGGGTTATTACTGTAGGAAAAACCTTTTTTAAGATAAATAAGACACCTAATTTCTTTNTGAAATTTAATTCAACTAATGAATTGATAAAATATATTAAATCAAATAAGATTAAAGAAAGTAATATTTTAATTAAGGGGTCTAGGTCACTAACTTTAGAAAAAATAATAAAACACTTATAAGAAAATAATATACTTTAACTGTATTCCGTCATTTTTTATAATAATAATTCAGAAGCTTCTTTTCCAACTATACTTGAAACTGAAACCCCAATTCCTCCNAGTCTTACTGCTAGTACAGACCTATCACTTACTTTTTTTATAATTGGTTTTTTTGATGATCCAAAGGCCATTATTCCTGACCATTCCATATCAACTTCAAACTCATCATTGTTTAAAACAATGTTTTGTAGATCTTTAAGGAGTGACTCCTTTATAAAATTATTAATTCCAAATTTATNAGTGTTTTCAGATTTAAAATCAAGATTCCGACCTCCTCCAATNATCACTCTGTTCTCAAAATTTCTAAAATAATTAAANCCTTCATTATAATGAAATGAACCCTTAAACTTGAGGTTTCTTATGGGTTTTGTAGTAATTATCATTCCTCTTCCNGGTATCATATCAATATTTGGAAACCATTTATTAGCAAAAGCATTAGAGCATATAGCCATAAANCTTGATTTAAAATTGATTGTTTGTTCATTACTTTTTGTAATAATTTCAAANAAATTACCCAAAGAGTTAAATTCTTGAACATNTGCTCCGTTAATGATATTTACACCTTTCGACAATAAAATTCTTTGTAGTGCATAAATTGTCTCACCAGGGTCAATTTGAGACTCATAAGGATTAAATATTAGATTAATCAATTTACTATTAGAAAAACCAAAGGATTTTATTTTCTCTTTTGCTATTGAAAAAATATTATCATTAAAAATTGNAAAAAGAAGTTTATTGTACTTTTCNATATGTTNAGCTGGATCATAATTATTCTTCAAAACCAACTCATAACCACCATAATTTGTAATATTCAAANAAGCCGCTGGAACGGTTTTTTTTAATAACTCTAATCCTAATACCCTATTTTCAACTNAATTAAAAATCGAATCATCTGATANTTNNTTATTATCAGAAATTATCTCGGAAAGAGAACCAAAAGTAGCAAAACCAGCATTTTTAGTACTCGCCCCATTTGGAAAAATTCCTCTTTCTAGAATTAAAACTTTCGATTTTGGTTTTTTTTTGATGTAAGATAACGCACAAAACATTCCAGTTAATCCTCCTCCAATTACTATNAAATCGTAATTTATAAAAGATTTTTTTTCCCAAAAACTTATCATTTTTATTGCTAATTATGATAAATATCAATCATTTTTGGATTTTTTTTTGTCCTTTTTTTCAATATTTTTTCCAAATATTCTCTCAAGGCGATCAGGAATATAGTTTTTATTTTCATCCTCCTCGAAACCAAGAGATGTACTAAAAAAAGAATAAGCTATTACACCACCAAAAAGAACAACTACAAAAGTAATTATAACTCCAATTTCTGACATATATTTTTTTCTTCAATTTAAACAAAAAGGATGTACTAATAAAACATCCAATAATGTAAATTTGTCAATAGTATTTTTAAGTACATTTATGTTTTAAAGTTGATTCTATNAAAATGAAATATATATATATTATTTTTTTTTGTTTTATTACGTTAAGTTGTAAAGAAGATGAAGGCTGCTTTTCAATATTAATTATTGACAAAAAGATTTTAAATAATAAATATTATTTTTTCTTTGATAGGGATACNTCAGATGAATTTCCAAATTCTTTCACTGAGGTTAACTATGTTCCTGATCAGAGTGGATCTGGAGAAGTTGATTTTAAAACATATCAAGAATACCAAATCGGAGATATTTACTGTAATTAAATNTTAATTAAAAAAATGTTGAATTTTACTCACCAGGACATTATGAAAATGTCAAAAATTTTTCGCCTAAATCTAATAAATAGTTTAACTGGATATAAGTCAGCTAATTTAATTGCTACAAANACTAATGAAAAAATTAACAATGTAGCCGTTTTTAGCTCTGTTACNCANCTTGGCAGCAAACCCCCTCTAATTGGTTTTGTTACAAGACCAACAACAGTTCCAAGAAATACTTACGAAAACATTTTAAATCACAAATATTTTACATTAAATCAAATAACTAAGTCACAAATTAAATCTGCACATCAAACAAGTGCTAAGTATCCAAAAAAAATATCTGAATTTGATAAAACAAATTTANATTATGAATTTAAAGATAGNTTTAAGGCACCATTTGTAAAAAAATCTCCAATTCAAGTTGGTTGTGAGTTTCTAAATGAATACGNAATAAAAGAAAATGGAACAATTTTAATTGTGGGGGAAATAAAATTATTATNTATAAAAAACAAACTTTTATTGGATGATGGTATGTTACAACTTGATAAAGGTAAAATTGTAACTATNAATGGTTTAGATGGCTATGCATTACCTAAACTTATTGAACGACTTTCTTATGCAAGACCAAATTAAAATTGATAAAATGGACTTTATTAATCAGTCAATCCTAGAATACTCTNTAAAAAATAGCAGCAAAGAGTCTGATTTGTTGAAAAATTTGAGGAAGGAAACAAATCAAAAAATTTTACACCCAAGAATGCTAACTGGAGAACTTCAAGGAAGATTTCTAAGTTTAATATCTAAGCTCGTTAAACCTAATGAAATACTTGAAATTGGAACATATACNGGTTATGGAACTCTATGTTTGTCTGAAGGATTAGACTCAAATGGAACTATTCATACTATTGAACTCAATGAGGAATTAATTGATTTTCAGAATAAGTTTTTTAATCAAAGTGNAAAAAAAAATCAAATCAAACAATATATTGGAAATGCTCTTTCGGTTATCAAAAAATTGAAAGGGCCCTTTGATATAGTATTTCTTGATGCTGATAAAGCTAATTATATCAATTATTTAAAATTAATATATCCCAAGCTTAAAAAAGGAGGGTTATTGATTTCAGATAATGTATTATGGAGTGGTAAGGTTTTGAATAAAACCGATGAAAATGATACAGACACCAATATCATAAAAAAGTTCAATTCTCTACTACAAAAAAACAAATGTTTTGAAACAATTATATTACCAATTAGAGATGGTCTTAGTTTAAGTAGGAAAACTTAAATTTTTCGTTTTAATGAATCCTTCAATTCATCAAAGTCTTTCTTGGCATTTTTATATTCTTTTTTCAACTCTTTAGTTATGGAATCAGATGATTNATTTAGATCGGTTGATTTTTGAATTTCTGACTTTATCTCATTTGTTGCTTGTTTAATTTGAGTAATACTTTTAGCCATTGTTCTGGCAATAGATGGGATTTTATCAGCACCAAAAACAAGAAGTACAATAAAAAATATCAAGGCAATTTCGGCCCCACTTATGAAAAAATACATCATAAAATTTTATTCAAATATATAAAACCATATTTATTAATAACAGTTTAAAAGTTTTTTGATTCTGAAATTCTTTTATAATTTTCCTCAAAATAAATAATTACTTTATTGTGTTCATTATTATGAAAACTATCTTTGATTGGATAATTAGCATATGTGCCTGAAACAAAGTCATAAATCTCATCCTCTTTTACACCGAAAGAAATTTTAAAATAATCAATACCATAAAACTTTATNAAATTTGAGATAAAATCAAAATCTATTTCAAGATTTCGTTTTTTCTTTAATCTTTTATAATATCCAGAAATATGTTTGTAAATTGGATCAATGGGGATATTTCCTGATAATATTGAGGTAGCTATAATCGCTGCTGGAGAAATTATTTTTTCTTTTCTATCTCCAATGAAACCTGGAATACCAAGATTATAAAAATTTATAGGTTTAGTGGTAGAATTTAAAATATCTTTGAATAAATCTCCAGTTAAATTATGTGGTTTAACAACAATCTCATTCAACTCATTAACAAAAACCTCTAAAGGAATTATNAACTTTTTACTTTCAAGCATTTCTGGACTTACAACTAGAATTTTTAATTTGTATTGTACCGATGAAAAAATAATAGTATCATTAGGTGAACTAAATATTTCAAAATATCCCTTTTCGTTAGTTATAGTTGCACTTCCTCTAGATTTATTTATCACATGAATCGAAGAAACAGATAAAGTATCGTTAACAGTAACATTTCCTTTAAAAATAGAGGATATATTAATTTGTGCATTTAANGTAATAAAAGTAAGTGAAAAAAATACTAAAAAGAATCTATGCATTTATATTCTTTTAAAATCCTCAACTGCGTTGTATAAATAATCAATTAATAAAAACTCCTTTGATTTTTTCAATAATTCTTTTGATGTAAGTTTTTTATCTAAATACTCCATGAAGCCGAATATTTCATCTCGTCTTAGACCAAGATCNTCAATAAAAAATTCATCCTCAAAAACATATGGTAAAATCTTACTTGGAATCAATGTTGAATTTGTTTTTTGTGACGAATTTGAAATGATTTTNGAAATTAATTTAAATGCATTTACCACATCAATCCCATTGTTTAGCCTTCCTTCTCTCATGATAACATTATCTAATCTTGAAGATTTATCTTGAACATAATCAAAACCTTTGAATTCTTCTTCCTTTAAATCAAGGAATTTCTCAGTATTTTCAGGAGAAATAACAATTTCATCAAGAATATTTACCCTCTCGGTTATATTTACCACTAGTCTATTTTTTTTTAATATTTCATCTGTAATTACTATGCTTTTAATCTTAAACTCTACAGATGAAAAAATTATTTCATCTCCTTTTTTTACATTAACTTCAAACTCACCCTCAGAATCTGTTATGGTGTTATATTGTTCAGTATTGTTGATAACGTTAGCAGCGATAACATTATTATTTCTNTACAAAAGCTTTCCTTTAATAAGTTTTCTTTGCTGAGAATTTAAAATAAAGCTTGCAAGTAAAAAAAAATAAAAAAATTTAAGTCTCATTTGACTGTTANATTAATTTGATTAAGTACTTAGAGCGGGAGACCGGGTTCGAACCGGCGACATTCAGCTTGGAAGGCTGACGCTCTGCCAACTGAGCTACTCCCGCACTTTAACAAATATATAAATTTGTTTATTATTAAATTTAATCTAATCAAATTACACAGAATCATATATATTTATATTTTGATTATGAACACCANAGGTTTTAGATTAATTTTTTTCTTTTCACTTTTTTCACTTTTTTCTTTTGGACAAATTGATAAGAGGTTTTCTGTTCTTCATCTTACGGGCCAATCAAACTATTTCTTTAATAANAAATTAAAATATAATTTAATTCCAAAAGTCGCTGATTCATTTGACTCGATGAGAATTGCCGCTTTATCAGAGGGAATTGAAATAAAAATTGTTTCCAGTTACAGATCATTTGATCATCAAAAAAATATATGGAATAGAAAATTCTTAAAAAACGATTCAATTGGTCTTCAAATTGATGAAAATATCAAAAAAATTATGGAATATTCAACAATACCAGGAACCTCAAGACATCATTGGGGGACTGATATTGACATTGTTGACGGCTCCCAAATTGTTGACGGTGATGTTTTAGTTACCCAAAAATTTTATGGACAAGGTCCTTATGTAAGACTAAGAAAATGGCTTGAAAAAAATGCTCAAAAGTTCGGATTCTATNTTGTTTACACAAAAAATAAAAAAAGGAATGGATTTAATTATGAACCATGGCATTATTCCTATGCACCAATTTCAATTGAGATTTTAAATTCTTTTTTAGAGATAAATATTGAAAAGATTATTAAATCGAATGGTATTTTTGGGGCAACTAATTTTGATTCAAATTTTATAGAATTTTACAAAAAAAACTATATTCTTGGGATTAATCCCTATTTAAAAGTTAAATAAGTTAACGAATAAAAACCGGTGAGCTCAATTTTTGAGTCTCAGACTCAGAATAAGAATAACCAGCATCTGAAAACCCTATTACATCGTTTAAATGTTTTGCTTCATTTTCAATTAAATACCTTGCCATTAGTCCCCTTGCTTTCTTTGCATAAAATGATATTATTTTTAACTTTCCATTTTTAAAGTCTTTGAAAACAGGTGATATGACTTTATTTTTNAGTTTATCAAAATCAATTGCTGATGAATACTCGTTGCTAGCTAAATTTACTATAATTTCTTCATCATTAGTTTCCTTGAGAATTGAATTGGTAATTTTATTTTTCCAAAAATCATAAAGATTATTATATTTTTCAAATTTTAAAGGGGTACTCATTTCGAGTCTGTAGGGCTGAATGAGGTCAAATGGTTTAAGTAATCCATATAAACCAGAAACTATTCTTAATTTTTCTTGTATTGATCTTAACGATTCATTTTTCAATGTAGAAATATTTATACCAGAATAAACATCACCATTGAAGGTATAAATCGCAGGTCTTGAATTATTTTTTGTAAAAGGAATTTCAAAACTTTGATTACGTTCCCAGTTAAGATTAATTAGCTTTTCAGATAAGTTCATTAGTTTTCCTAAACNTAGTTTTGATTTTTCTTTTAAAACTTTATTAATCCTTGATGCTTCCCTNATAAATTCAGGTTGAGTAGACTTTACATTTGGTAGATCAGATTCTAAATCTAATGACTTCGCTGGTGAAATGAATATCTTCATTTGAAAACTTATTTATTTCAAAATTAATTGATTTAAATCAAAAACTAAAATCAAAAACTTACATAATTAATTATCTNTTAGCACTTTTTGAATAAATCTCCCATTTATTTAGGACTTCTTTGAAATCTTTAGGTAAATNGGAATTAAAAGAAATAAATTTTTTTGTTTTTGGATGAATAAATCCAATTGTTTTTGCATGAAGAGCCTGCCTAGGGATTAGTTTGAAGCAATTTTCAACAAATTGTCTATACTTGCTGAAATTAGTTCCTTTTAAAATTTTAGACCCGCCGTATCTTTCATCATTAAAAATTATATGACCTATGTGTTTCATATGAGTTCTTATTTGATGTGTTCTTCCAGTCTCCAAAGCACATTTTATATGAGTAACGTAGCCATATCGCTTGATAACTTCATAATTTGTAATAGCTGATTTACCCTTATCATTTTCTGTAAAAGTAGTCATTTGTAACCTGTTTTTAGGGTTTCTACCAATATTAACCTCNACTCTACCTTTATCTTTTTNAACATTTCCCCAAACAAGTGCATGATATTCTCGAAGAATACTTTTTTCATAAAACTGTTTAGTCAAAAATGCCATTGACTCCTCTGACTTNGCGACTACCAATAATCCAGAGGTATCTTTATCTATTCTATGTACTAGTCCAGGTCTATGTTCGTTATTATTTGGAAGTTTATTAAATTTATAAATCAATCCATTTATGAGAGTGCCAGAATAATTTCCATGCCCAGGATGTACGACCATTTTAGGAGGCTTATTAACTATTAAAANAGAATCATCCTCGTATTCTATTTTTAAATTAATTTTTTCAGGCAACAAAATATTTTCATATCTCGGATAATCAAGCAGTATCTGGANATTATCATTTGGTTTAATTTTATAATTTGACTTNACAACATTACCATTTACAAAAATACTCCCAGACTTAGCAGCTTGTTGAATTTTACTTCTTGTTGAATTTTCAATACGGTTNATTAAAAATTTATCAACTCTNAGAGGTTGTTGACCATCATCAGCTGTAAAATTGTGATGCTCATGTAAGCTTTCGTCAATTAAAGAATGAATTTTTTCATTAGAATTTTCCATTTCCTAATATTAAATCAAGGCTTGTTTTTTTTGGTAAAACTGACCCTGGGGCAATTTTTTTATTATTAAATCTTATTTCTAAAACCATATCTTTACCTATATTGTCTAGGTATGATATTTTTCCTACCTCAAAACCTACAGCTTTAAGTATTGACTCTGCATTACGACGGGTAATTTGAATAATATTAGGGACGCTTATCTTTCTNTANCCTGANGGATTTATTGTCAAATAAATTTTTCGATTTTTTTTTACTTCACTCCCAATTGNAGGAAATAAATCGATTATTGCATATGGCTCTAATTTTGGATTAAACCTTGTAGAATCAATAACTTCGAATCTCAAATTACTTTCATTTAATTTAATTATTCCTTCATCAAGAGTTAATGATTTAATATCTGGAATCTTGTAATAATTGTTCTTNTGAGTAATTATATCAAGAATTTTAAGAGACAAAGATATTATAACAACCAAAAAAATAAATATTTTACTTATTTCTATTATAAAATATCTCGAAAAAAAAAGTTTTAAAAACTTCATCAAAATTTTTTAAATCAAATATAACACTTTTGGATTGCTATTAATTCTCATACCTTTGACAAAATGTTAGATAAAAATAATTCAATTATTGGGGTTGCTTGTGGAGGATACAGCTCAGAAAAAGAAATCTCCATGAAAAGTGGTCTTAATGTGTTTAATACATTAAAAAATTCAGGATGGAAAGTATTTATGTTAGTAATCGATAATAATGAATGGTATGTTAAACCATCCGATATTGAAAANCTGAAATTTTCTTTAAATGATTTTTCTTTTTTCCACAATAAAAAGAAATATAAATTCGATGTAATATTTAACGCAGTGCATGGACCACCGGGAGAAAATGGAGAATTAGCAGTTTTACTTGAATCAAAAAATATTTTTCATACCAGCTGTGATTTCAATGCGGCAAATTTAACTTACAGTAAAAAAGATTGTTTGATGGAAGTTAAAAATTACAATGTTGCTACAGCAAAATCAATTTTTCTAAATTTCAATGATCAAATCATTGTGGATAAAATTATTGAAACAGTTAATTTACCTTGTTTTGTAAAAGCAAATAAAGCAGGTAGTAGTTTTGGCGTATATAGAGTTACAAGTAAAAAAAAATTAAGATCTTCAATCAAAAATGCATTTAATGAAGATAGTCAAGTAATAATTGAATCCGAACTAAATGGAAGAGAAGTTTCAGTCGGTGTTTATAGAGATAATAACGTTATTAAATGTTTACCTATTACTGAAATAATTTCTGAAAATGAATTTTTTGATTATGAAGCAAAATATCTTGGTAAATCAAAAGAGATAACTCCAGCAAAAATTCCTTTAGAGTGGACAGAGTCATTAATGAAAGTATCAATTGATCTTTATAAGAAATTAAATTTAAAAGGTATTTGTAGAAGTGAATTTATTTTTGTGAATAACAGTCCTCATTTATTAGAAATTAATTCTGTACCGGGNTTAACAGAGCAAAGCATAATCCCAAAGCAATGTGAGGCTGCAGGCATAAAATTAAATAATTTTTTTGAGATACTTTTAAATGAAGCTTTTAATAAAAATTAATACATTTATTGTTTAATTATAAAATGAGAAGAGCTCTGTTTCCCGGTTCATTTGATCCAATAACAAATGGTCATGAAGATATTATTATNAGGAGCTTAAATCTTTTTGATGAAATTNTAATAGGAGTTGGNNTTAACANTGAAAAAAAATACATGTTTTCCTCTGAAAAAAGAATAAAATTTATTAAAAATTTATTTAAAAAAAATAATAAGATAATAGTTTCCGAATTTGAAGGTCTAACTGTTGACTTCTGTAAATCAATAAATGCAAATTATATTCTTCGAGGTTTAAGAAATCCTGCTGATTTTGAATTTGAAAAAGCTATTGCGCATACAAACAGAAAACTTTCAGGTATTGAAACTGTTTTTTTGTTAACCTCAGCTAAAACTTCGTTTATAAGTAGCAGTATTGTAAGAGAAATTATAATCAATAAGGGGGATTACACNTCTCTAGTTCCNATATCTGTAAGACTTTGATTAAAATGAATATCAAATAGTTCTTTAATATTAGGATACATTTTAGTCATACAGTTTTTGATTTCTTTTTTTGTTTTCCACTCTGCTTTAACTATACCCTCAGATGATTGNGGAATTAGTTCTCCTTTNAATGATGAATGAAACAAGAACCATCTTGTTTTTTTTAATTTGTATATTTTGTTTTTTTTGATAAAATGATATGTTGAAGGAAGAATTAAAATGGGACTAAGGTTTTTTACACCAGTTTCCTCAGTTAATTCTCTTGAGGCACCCTCTAAATTTAACTCATTTTTTTTTAAATGCCCTTTTGGAAGATCCCATTTATCATTCCTAAAAATCATTAAATATTCGTTATTCTCGTTAACAACCATTCCACCTGCTGCCTCGACAATTGAGAAACATTTTTCAAAATGTTTTANAAGTNNAGATGGATCCGAATTAAAATATAATACAGATTTATTTTTTTTCGATTTTAATGCACTAATTAATATATTGTAATTAGATGATTTAGAGTCTATCAATNTTTCACTATCTCTAATAATTTTCTTGCTTGTAGTTAAGATTAAAGGTTTTCTTTTGAAAAAAACTTTATACATTTGTGTATGATTTTGGATAAAAAAGTAGCAGAACAAACTGCTAAATACTTATTGCAAATTAATGCAATTAAATTAAATCCAAAAAATCCGTTTTTATGGGCTAGTGGATTGAAGTCTCCAATCTATTGTGATAATAGAATCATATTGTCCTATCCAAAAATTAGGTATTATATAAGTAATTCATTAGCTATGTGTATAAAAAAATTATATGGANATAATATAACAATTGCAGGAGTTGCAACAGGCGCTATAGCNATTGCAACTCTTGTCGCAGAAAATTTAAATTGTCCTTTTGTATATGTTCGTCCAGAACCTAAAAAACATGGAAGAAAAAATCAAGTTGAAGGTAAGTTAAATAGAAATAGTAAAATTGTTGTTGTTGAAGATTTAATTTCAACAGGAAAAAGTAGCTTAAATGCCGTTAAGGCATTAAGAATTGAAAAAAAAGATGTGTTGGGTATGGTTGCTATTTTTAGTTATGGATTTGAAAAGGCAAAAATAGAATTTAAAAATTTAAATGTTAATTTGAACATACTNAGTGATTATGAATTTCTTTTGAAGGAAGCGATAAATCAAAAAACAATAAATTCCATTTTTTTAAATGATTTAAAAAAATGGAGGAAGTCGCCTGAGAAATGGATGAACTAATAAATCATCTTAATCTGCTTGGGATAAAATTGTCTAATTTTTCCATTATTTAGCTTTAATTCAATCAATCCATTTAAAAGAACCTTATTTATTTTTGCGGTAATCACCTCGTTATCTATTTTAAATTTTATTTTTTTTTTCCAAAAAAATAATTTTTGATGAAAGTTAGAATTAAGNTCATAAACGTATGGGTTTGAGCAAAAACTTAAATATTTTTCTAAATTAATTGAAATTTTATTTAAAAAATTTTTTAAATCAACACTTTTTTTTGTTTCGATTAGTACACTTGTAGCATTAGGAAGTTTATCATTAAAAAATTCTTGATATAAATTAACTCCTATTCCAATGATGGATTTAATCNTTTTTTTATTTAATTGNTTTTCAATTAATATCCCACAAATTTTTTTTTGGCCTGACAATATGTCGTTAGGCCATTTAATACTNATGTTGGGAACTTTAAAATATATTAATGTGTCAGCTATTGCAAGAGCAGTAGCAGAATTTATAGAATATATCCATTCATGTTTTAAATTTTCAAAACATAAAAAAGCGCTGTAAGCTAAATGTTTATTAACCTTGGCGTACCAAACTGAATTTTGTTGACCTCTTCCATCAGTTTGATTNAGTGACCATAAAACATCGCCAGAATTAATTCTATTTTCCTTTAAGCGATTCTTTAATTCTTTATTAGTGGATTGAGTGGCATTAAGTTTGTGTAAGTTTAATTGAAACATAAGTAATCTCTAAAAATAAAAGACATAAATTTGTTGTTAAAAATATAAATTAATGGTCAAAGATATTCATGATTCTAAAATTCTTTTAAATAATATAATTAATAGCATTCAAGAAGTTAAGGGTGATGAGGTTTGTACAATAGACTTAAGGAATGTAGAAAATAACTTTTGTAGTTATTTTGTAATATGTAATGGTACATCTAACACACATGTTAACTCAATTGTAGGCTCCATACAAAAAAAAATCAGTAAGGAATTAAAAGAAAAACCTTACAACACTGAAGGAGAAGAAAATGCTGAATGGGTTTTAATTGATTATGTGGACATAGTGGTTCATGTTTTTCAAAAAAATGTTCGNAGTTACTACAAATTAGAAGAATTATGGGGGGATGCATTAATAAATAAAATTAGTTCAAAAAATTAACATGAAAAAAGGNAAAAATAAAGATAACNCNNCACCTAAGTTTAATATTTATTGGATATATGCGTTTGTGATATCAATTCTCCTGGGGATGAGTTTTTTTGGTGGTGATTCAAACTATAATTCTGTAAAAACAAACATNAGTGAATTTGAAAGATATTTAAATGCGGGAGATGTAAGGGAAATAATTGTAATAAATCAAAATCTAGCCCAAGTATCATTGAAAAAAGAATCTCTTACAAAACCTGAACATCAAAGAATTAAAGGAACCAACTTCTTTGGTCAAGAGAATGTAAAAGGTCCCCACTATCAATTTGAAATTGGAAATTTAGAACTTTTTCAACGNAAATTAGAAAAAGCAGAAGAAAACGGGATGGATTTTAGATATGAATTTAATACTGTTGAAAATCGNTGGCTAGATGTTTTGATCGGGTTTCTCCCAATCCTTCTTATAGTTGGTGTCTGGATATTTCTAATGAGAAGAATGTCAGGAGGAGGTGCAGCAGGAGCCGGAAGTCAAATATTCAATATAGGTAAATCAAAAGCTAAATTATTTGATCAAAATACCGATNTAAAAATCACGTTTAAAGATGTTGCTGGACTTGAAGGTGCAAAGGAAGAAGTACAGGAAATAGTTGACTTTTTGAAAAACCCAACCAAATACACAGCTCTTGGGGGAAAAATTCCCAAAGGGGCACTATTAGTAGGCATGCCAGGTACAGGAAAAACACTNTTAGCTAAGGCTGTTGCNGGCGAAGCAAAAGTTCCATTTTTTTCTCTATCTGGATCTGATTTTGTAGAGATGTTTGTTGGGGTGGGAGCTTCAAGAGTTAGGGACTTATTTAAACAAGCAAAAGATAAATCNCCTGCNATAATTTTTATTGATGAGATTGATGCCATTGGAAGAGCCAGAGGTAAAAGTAATTTCACAGGTTCGAATGATGAGAGAGAAAACACCTTAAACCAGCTATTGACAGAAATGGATGGGTTTGGAACTAATTCAAACGTCATCGTATTAGCCGCNACGAATAGAGCCGATGTTCTTGATAAAGCATTGATGCGTGCAGGTAGGTTTGATCGTCAGATATATGTAGACTTACCTGATCTTAATGAGCGTCTTGAAATTTTTAAAGTTCATCTAAAACCCTTAAAAACNATAAANAGTCTCGACTTTGAGTTTCTAGCAAAACAAACACCTGGATTNTCTGGGGCAGATATTGCAAATGTATGCAATGAAGCAGCATTGATAGCTGCAAGGAAAAATAAAAAATCTGTTGGAAGGCAAGATTTTCTTGATGCAGTTGATAGAATTGTTGGAGGATTGGAGAAAAAAAATAAAATTATATCAAAAGAAGAGAAAAAAACTATTGCCTACCATGAAGCTGGACATGCTGCAGTCAGTTGGTTCTTAAAATTTGCCTCACCTTTANTTAAAGTAACTATAGTTCCAAGGGGGCAATCTTTGGGTGCAGCATGGTATCTTCCTGAAGAAAGGATGATCGTCAGAACAGANCAAATGTTAGATGAAATGTGTGCGACCCTAGGTGGTAGAGCAGCAGAAAAAGTAATGTTTAATAAAATATCAACCGGAGCTTTAAGTGATTTAGAAAAGGTCACNAGACAGGCTAGAGCTATGGTTTCTGTTTACGGTTTAAATGAAAATATTGGAAATATAACATATTATGATTCATCAGGTCAGGGTGACTATAGTTTTACAAAACCATATTCAGAGGATACAGCTCAAAAAATTGACGATGAAATTTCCAAAATTATTGAAAAACAGTACAACAGGGCATGTAGATTACTTAAATCAAATAAGAAAAAGCTGATAGCTCTTGCGGAGAGACTTTTAGAAAAAGAAGTTATCTTTAAAGACGATTTAGAAAAAATTCTAGGGAAAAGACCTTTTAAAATTTTAAATGATNCTGATGCAAACGGAACAAAAAAAGAGTAACTTGTTTTAAAATTGTGAACTTTTGGAATAATCTTTTTGGTAAAAAGAAAACCCTAAAGGAAAGGGATGATTCACAAAGCCCCTTTATGCCNAAAAAAAAGAAACCAATCGAAGTAAGATTNGCAAGTAATTTTACAAATAAAGGAGGTAAGTTTTTATATGCTGATTCAGAGGATATTAGTAAATNTTTTTTTAAAAAAATTTTAATTGANAATAATTGGAATCTATCTGATATTGCATGTTTTGATGAGAGTATCTCATATCTTTACGAATTAAATTTAATCGAAGGTAAAACTTCAGAGATAGAAGAAAAAAANGTAGCCTTTATAAANTGTGAGTTTTTAATTGCAAATACTGGNGGTGTTTTGATTTCAAGTAATCAAATTAAAAATTTAAATTTAGTACATCTTCCTTTAAATATAATTATCTCGGCAAACACTAAACAGTTTGCAAATGACGTAAGCGATGGNATGAGCATGTTGAAAACATTATACTCAGATAAGCTCCCTACAAATATTACTACTCTAAACCCTAAAGATTCAAACAAAGAGTCAGATTTCTTATCTCATGGTCAAAGTGCAAAAAATATTTATTTAATATTAAACCAATAGATCATATGTCAAACATAGTTATAAGATCAATTACTGGTTTATTTTATGCAAGTCTGATAATTGGATCTGCCTATCTTAATTTCATCTTTTTTTCATTTGTAATTTTCTTAATGTCAGCTTTGACAATCTATGAATTTCAAAGACTAATTGAAAAAAAAAATATCATTCAATATCTTTTACTAATTTTATTGTTCACATCATTTACTCTGATTAATATTNACAAAGNTGTAATAAAATTAATTCTTTTTATTTCTTTATTTTCAAATTTTATAATGTTATTATGGTTATTTAAGTATATAAATCCTGAAACATATATGAAATCTTTAATTTTATANACTTACCCGATTTTTGGATGTTTTTTTATTATTGCCATCCCATATTCATATGAGAAATATGAACCAGTATTAATTTTTTTGNTCTATGCAATAAACTGGATTAATAATAGTTTCGCTTATATAATTGGAAAAAACTTTGGNAAAAATAAATTATTAAAGAATATTTCACCAAACAAATCATGGGAAGGGTTTTTTGGAGGAATGTTGTTTTCTCTATTATTTTCTTTAGCCTATTATAAACTTCAAACTGAAATTAATTTTACGAAATTATTTTTTTTATCGTTTTCGATTCCAGTTTTAGCAACTCTTGGAGATTTAGTTCAATCAAAAATTAAACGCGAAGCAGGAGCAAAAGATTCGGGAAATCTTCTTCCTGGTCATGGTGGATTTTTTGATAGAATGGATAGTATTATATTTGTAGCTCCATGGAGCTATTTTGTTCTAAATCAATTATAGATGTTTCATAAAGAAGGTTTCAAAATTATAATTATAAGTTTTATAATTACTTCTTCATTAGCTATTGCAATAGAATTTTTTCTAATTAATCAACTTTTAAAATTATCAATTCAAATAATTCTAATTATATCTCTTATTTTGATATTACAGTTTTTTCGAAATCCAAAAAGAGAATTAATCCCAGATAAAAATAAAATTATCTCTCCAGTAGATGGAAAAATAGTTATAGTCGAGTCGGTTTATGAAGATGAATATTTTAAAGACAAAAGAAAACAAGTATCTATTTTTATGTCTCCATTAAATGTTCATGTTACAAGATATCCAGCGAGCGGAAGAATTACCTATAATAAATACCATCCTGGAAAGTATCTTGTAGCCTGGCATCCAAAATCCTCAAAAAAAAACGAAAGAACAACAGTTGTTATAAACACCGAAAAATATGGAGAGATTATGTATAGACAAATAGCTGGTGCTGTTGCTAGAAGAATAATAAACTACTCTAATTTGGGAAATGAAGTAGTTCAGGGTAAAGATGCTGGATTTATTAAATTTGGATCTAGAGTCGATATTTTTCTACCTTTAAGCGCTAAAATAAAGGTTAATATAGGAGATGTAGTTAAAGGAGCTAAAAGTATTATTTCAGATAAAATTTAAAAAAATAATATCTCAAAGATTATTTCTTAATTTTAATTTTAAGATTTTAATTTTTTCCCTTGTGTCACTAAACTTCTTCTTTTCAAGATTAACTACATTTAATGGTGCACTATTAATAAAATTTTTATTTGTAAGCTTCTTTTCAATTGAAATCAAAAAATTTTCCAAATGAATAAGTTCATTATTTATTTTTTTTGTTTCTAACTGAGGGTCAATTTTAAATTCGGCTGGAATAAAATATTTGTTTGTACCAACTGAAAATGTTTTAGCTTCATCAACTTGACTTGATTTTGATAATTTAATATCATCTAAATAAGCAAGTTTACAAATAATTTCAGGATATGGTGTGGTGTTTTTCTTTATTGAAAAAAGAGTTAAATTTTGTTTTGGTTTTAATTTTTTTTCTTTTCTGAAATTTCTGATCCCCCCAATTATTTGTTTCATATTTTCATACTTTTCAATAATGATATTATCATACTTTATATTATCAGGCCATCTACTAAGACATATTGTATCAGGAGCACATCTCTTTCTAATTCTTTGCCATAGTTCCTCTGAAATAAATGGCATAAATGGATGTAATAATTTTAATAATTTTTCAAAAATAATTTTTACGTCTTCAATTGATTTTTTATCAATTCCAGATCCATAATTTGGTTTTAAAATTTCTAAAAGCCATGAGCAAAAATCATCCCATATTAACTTGTAAACTGACATAAGAGCATCAGATATCCGATACTTTTCAAAATGATTATCTATAATTTTGATTCTCTTATTATATAAATTATTGAAACAATTTATAGCATCATGAGAGGAAATAGGTTGTATCAAGTTTTTATCAACTTTCCAGCTATCAATTAACTTGTATGCATTCCAAACTTTATTTCCAAAATTTTTTCCTTGATTACATAAGTCTTCATGAAATAATAAATCATTTCCAGCAGCTGAACTCAACATAAGACCCACTCTGACTCCATCCGCGCCATATTTATCAATTAAATTCAATGCATCGGGAGAATTCCCTAATTGCTTTGACATTTTTTGACCTTTTTCATCCCTTACTAATCCTGTCAAATAAACATTTGAAAAAGGGTATCTACCTCTAAATTCATATCCAGAAATAATCATTCTTGCAACCCAAAAAAATAATATATCTGGGCCTGTAACAAGATCTTGAGTTGGATAATAATAATTGATTTCATGATTATCAGGATTATTTATTCCATCAAAAACAGATATAGGCCATAACCANGAGGAGAACCAAGTATCTAATACATCCTCATCTTGATTTAAATCTGAAATTTTCAAATTTGAGTTATTAGATTTAATTTTTGCAAGTTCCAAAGCTTTTTCTGAAGACTCTGCTACTACAAAATCGTTTTGATCTTCACCGTAATAATATACAGGAATTCTGTGTCCCCACCATAACTGTCTTGAAATATTCCAATCAGTAATATTTTCCATCCAATGCTTATATGTATTATTAAACTTTTTTGGTATAAGATTTATTTCATTTGTCTTTAAAACAGAATTTATTGCTGGTTTCACTAATTCCTTCATACTTAAAAACCATTGTTCTGAGATTCTNGGTTCAATAACAGCATTTGTTCTTTCAGATNTTCCAATATTATTTTTATNATCTTCAACCTTAACAAACTGACCNATTGATTTAATCTCATCAATGATTAATTTTCTGACATCGAACCTATCTTTTCCCTCAAAATGAAGACCTTTTTCATTAACAGTTCCGTCTNAATTTAAAACATCTATAAATTCCAAATCAAATTTTTCACCAAGAATCTTATCATTAGGATCATGAGAGGGAGTAACTTTAAGACAGCCTGTTCCAAAATCTGGGTCAACATATTCATCTAAAATAATTGGAATAACTCTTCCAACTATAGGAACAACTACTTTCTTTCCATGNAGATTTATGTACCTCTTATCATTNGGATTAATACAAATTGCAGTATCTCCTAGGATTGTTTCTGGTCTTGTTGTTGCAATTGTAATTGATTTATTTTTTTCTCCATAAATCATATAAGAAACATAAAATAATTTCCCTTTTTGTTCTTTGAAGATTACTTCCTCGTCAGATAATGTAGTTTGGGCTTTTGGATCCCAATTAACCATTCTGTAACCCTTATAAATGTGTCCCTTNTTATATAAATCAATAAATACATTGATCACAGATTTTGACATCATAGGATCCAATGTAAATTTTGTCCTATCCCAATCACATGAGCATCCAATTTTTTTTANTTGATCTAATATTACATCTCCATATTCGTTAGTCCATTTCCATNCATANTCTAAAAATTGATCCCTTGACAATGAATTCTTCATTATACCTTCATTTTTCAATTTTTCAACCACTTTAGCCTCTGTAGCAATAGATGCATGATCAGTTCCTGGAACCCAACAAGCATTATAACCTTTCATTCTTGCTCTTCTAATAAGAATATCTTGAATTGTGTTATTTAACATATGCCCCATATGAAGAACTCCGGTTACATTAGGGGGAGGAATAACTATTGTATATGGTTTTCTTTTATCAGGAGTTGATTTAAATATGTTATTATCTAACCAATATTTATACCATTTATCTTCAAAAGACTTGGGATCAAATTTTGCAGAAATTGACATTAAAAATTAATAATAATATTTGTTACAAAANTAACAACACTGATTGTATTTAAAAAACTTAATCAAGTGTATAGTAAACAAAAAATAAATTATACAAAGATAAATTAGTCTTTATATCTTAGACATATGATTCAATTAGAAAAAAACAAATTCATCGATAAACTTACTTCATTTAGGGTAAAAGCCGAAACATATCGGTATTGTAAAATTGATGAATTATCAAATTTATTGACTGTTCTTAAATCTAATAGACTTCCAATTAGAATTTTAGGTGGTGGAANTAATATTTTATGGACAAAAAAATTTAATGGATTAACATTNCACATTAACACTAAAGGTATTTCAATAATTAAAGAAAATGATTCACATGTATTTGTTAATGTGCAAGCTGGTGAAAATTGGCATGAATTTGTTCTTTGGTCAATTAAGAATAATTATGGAGGTATAGAAAATCTAGCTTTAATTCCCGGAAGTGTGGGCGCCGCTCCAATTCAAAATATTGGAGCATATGGTGTTGAGTTAAAAGAAGTATTTGTAGAATGTTCAGGGATTAATATTGAAACTTTGAATTCAAAAATTTTTTCATTNAAAGATTGCAAATTTAACTACAGAAATTCCATTTTNAAAAATGAAGAAATAAATAAATATATAATAACATCAGTTAAACTTAAATTAACCAAGAAAGGACATCATAAATTATCNACTAATTATGGTGATATTAATAAAGTAATTGNTANATCTATTCCAAATCCAAGGAATATTGCGGAAGCAGTAATTAAAATTAGAAAATCAAAACTTCCAAACCCAAAGAAAATAGGAAACGCTGGAAGCTTCTTTAAAAACCCTAAAATAAATAAAAGCTTGTTAGAAAAAATTTTAACCAAGTATCCTGATATTCCATATTATTTTATTGAGGGTGCTTACAAAATTCCTGCTGCATGGTTAATTGAAAAATTAAATTTTAAGGGTTATAGAAAGGGAGATNCTGGAGTGCANAAAGATCAGGCGTTAATTTTAGTAAATTATGGTAAATCNTCTGGAAAAGAAATATTAAAATTATCCGAACAAATTCAAAATGAAGTTTATAAAAATTTCTCAATAAAANTAATTCCAGAGGTAGTTATTTGGTAATATTTTATTCTCTTCTTTTTGAATCAATCCAAATAGTTGTTGGGCCATCATTTATTAATTTTACTTGCATATCCGCACTAAAAATACCTGATTGAATACTACTAATATGTGAAATACTTAAATGATCAATAAATTTATTATACATAGAAACAGCATGATTTTTGTTTGCAGCATTTATATAAGATGGTCTATTTCCTTTTTTTACTGATGCCATTAATGTAAATTGACTAACGACTAGTATATCAGCTTCAACGTCCTTTACTGATAAATTCATTATATCATTTGAATCATTGAATATCCTTAAATTCAAGGTTTTTTTTACTAGCCAGCTTATATCATCATCAGAATCAGCTATATCTACCCCTAAAAAAATCAATAACCCTTTATTAATTTTTCCAACAACTTTACCTGAAACTAAAACTTTAGCTTCATTAACTTTTTGTATTAGCAATCTCATTAATCTCTATATATTTTGTGGTCTTCAAGTAATCTAATATAGCTTGAATATCTTGAAGATGCTATTTCATTATTATTAACTGCTTTTTTAATAGCACATGATGGTTCATTTAGGTGAAGACAGTCATTGAACCTACATCTAGATGAGAATTTATTAAACTCAGTAAAATAATTACTAATTTCATTTTTACTCATGTTAACTAAACCAAAACCTTTAATTCCAGGAGTATCAATAAGTTTAGCACCATTGTCTATATCATACATTTCGGCAAAAGTAGTTGTGTGTTGACCTTGTTGATGATACTCAGAAATTGGAGTAGTAGGTATTTTAAGATTTTTTGATAGACAATTAATTAATGTTGACTTTCCAACCCCAGAGTGTCCTGAAAACACACAGATCTTATCAAAAATTAAATCTTTTATTTTCTTAACATTTATCTTTTTAGAAGCAGAAATTTTAATACAAGAATAACCTATTTTTTTGTAAAGGTTAATCATTTCATTCATTTTTATTTTAAAACTTTTATCATAGGTATCGATTTTGTTAAACACCAAAATACATTTTACTTTATATGCCTCTGCTGTAATTAAAAATCTATCAATAAAAGAGGTCGTTGTTATAGGGTTTTTAAGAGTTATCAATAAAAAAGCTTGATCTATATTGGCTGCAATAATGTGTGATTGTTTAGATAGATTGACTGATTTTCTTATAATGTAATTTTTTCTCTCTTTGATTTGAACAATTACTCCCTCATTATTATCGGATAATTGATCTTTTTGAACAAGAACCTTATCTCCAACCACAACTGGATTAGTCGACTTTATGTTGCTTAATCGAAGTCTACCCTGAATCCTGCAATTAATTATTTCATTTTGAGTAACAACCTTGTACCAACTACCAGTTGATCGATATACTATTCCTAAAATCACTTTTTTTTACAAAGTAACAATAATTTTTTTCGATTGCATAGCGATCAATAAGCCTTACGAATTATTATCTTTGTCCTGATATCACTAAAAAAATGAACAAAGTTTTATTAATGATTCTTGATGGATGGGGAAAAACAACAAACTCGTCAGTTTCAGCAATCACAAATGCTAATACTCCCTTTATAGATGAACTATATGAAAAATATTCATACTCCGAACTTTTAACACACGGAAAACATGTTGGACTTCCTGACAATCAAATGGGAAATAGCGAAGTCGGTCACATGAACCTTGGAGCTGGAAGAATTGTATATCAAGATTTAGCTAAAATTAACAATGCTATCAAAAGAAATCAATTAAGAGAAGAAAGAGAACTTATCAACACATATAACTATGCTAAGAAAAACAATAAAAAAATTCATTTTATAGGTCTTTTATCTGATGGTGGGGTTCATTCGCATATCGACCACTTAATTGAATTATTAAAAATTGCTAAAGATAAAGGCTTAAATAAATTGTACATACATGGTTTCACCGACGGAAGAGATGTTGATCCAAAATCAGCTAATAAGTTTATAAATTATATTGAGCCGGTATTGAAAGAAACTGGTGCAAAAATCTCTAGCATAATTGGTAGATATTATGCTATGGATAGGGACCAAAGATGGGAAAGGACTGAAAAAGCATATAATTTATTATTAAAAAATCAAGGAAATTTAACTAAAAATATATCTAAAGAAATAATTTCTAATTATAAAAAAGGTATTACTGATGAATTCATGCCTCCAATAGTGAATACTGAAAATAATTTCCCTATTTCTAAAATTGAAAAAAATGATGTAATAATCTTTTTCAACTTCAGAACAGATAGAGGAAGACAATTGACAGAATCATTTACTAACAATAATTTTGATCATTTTAGTGTCATTTCTTCCAAATATTATTTTGTTACTCTAACAAACTATGATACTTCATTTAAAAATGTAAAAGTAGTTTTTGAAAAAGAAAACTTAAAAAATACCCTTGGAGAAGTTATATCTAAAGCAGGAAAAACACAGGTTAGAATCGCAGAAACTGAAAAATATCCACACGTTACTTTTTTCTTTAATGGTGGGAGAGAAAAGATTTTTAAAAATGAAGATAGAATTTTATGCCCCTCTCCCAAAGTTACTACATACGATTTGAAACCTGAAATGTCTGCATTTGAAATTAAAAAATCAATTTTAAAAAAAATGAACAATGATAAACCAGATTTTATTTGTTTAAATTTTGCAAATCCTGATATGGTTGGTCATACTGGAAACTTTAATGCTGCCATAAAAGCATGTGAAACAATTGATCTTTGTGTTAAAGAAATTATTGATCAGGCTTTGAAACTTGATTATGTAAGTTTAATAATTTCTGACCACGGCAATTGTGAAAAAATGATAAATAGTGATGGAAGCCCAAACACTGCTCACACAACAAATCCTGTTCCAATCATTTTAGTTGATAATAAAAAAACAAAAATCAATAAAGGGATTTTAGCTAATATAGCACCTACAATATTAGATATCTTAAATATAAAAAAACCAAAAGATATGAATATGAATTCTTTAATTTACTATCAATGAGAAAAATTTTAATTTTTTTATTTATTATCAGTTGTAACTCAAACCAGAAATCACTTCCAGTTTCTTTAGGAGAAACATTAGATGGAGTTCCATTTATTACAGGTAAAATCAATCGTCAAAATCTTATTGAATTTGAGCATAGTAAATGGTTTTTAAGTGAATACGAAAAATATCAAGTTCCAGTTGGTTGGGTTAAAAAAAATAAAAAACTATTAAATGAAATGAACTTAAAATTATTCCTAGGTACATGGTGTGAGGATTCTGAAAGAGAGGTTCCTGGAATGATTAAACTTTTGGAATCCTCTGATTTTGATTTTTCAAAAATTGAAATTTATGCAGTGACTGAAGAAAAATATACATATGAGAATTTTGAAAAAAATCTAAATCTTACAAATGTACCTACATTAATCTTTTACAAAAACGGAAAAGAAATAAATCGATTTGTTGAATTTCCAAATATTTCATTGGCAAAAGATTTAGAGAATATCATTCAAGGAAAAAAATACCAAAATCCATATTCTGAAATTAAAGTTGATGAATAAATTAATTTTAAAAACTAGAGAAGAAATTGAGTTAATTAGAGAGAGTGCTACACTAGTATCCAAAACTCTTGGTATGTTAGCCTCTGAGATATGCCCAGGAGTGACATCCCTCAAGCTTGACAAATTGGCGGAAACATTTATAAGGGACAACGAAGCCATACCGGGTTTTTTAGGTTTATATGATTTTCCAAACACCTTATGTGTATCCCCTAATTCTCATGTAGTTCATGGAATTCCTGATGATAAGCCAATTAAAGAAGGTGATATTCTTTCAATTGACTGTGGTGTACTTAAAAACGGATTTTATGGAGATCACGCATTTACATTTTGCGTTGGAGACGTAGATTCAAAAACAAAAAAGTTGTTAGACACTACTAAACAAGCACTTTATAAAGGTATCTCTGAATTTAAAATTGGTAACAGAATTGGAGATATTGGCTACACAATACAAAAACATTGTGAATCTGAAGGATATGGAGTAGTTAGAGAGCTTGTCGGACATGGTATAGGAAAATCAATGCATGAATCTCCTGAAGTTCCTAATTACGGAAAGAGAGGAAAGGGGAAAAAAATTCAAAATGGAATGGTTCTGGCCATAGAGCCTATGATAAATATGGGTTCATACAAAATAAAACAACTAGATGACGATTGGAGTATTTTAACCAAAGATAATCTTCCAAGTGCTCACTTTGAGCACAATGTAGCATTAATTGATGGTAAACCAAATTTATTGTCAACTTTTAAATATATCGATGAAGTCCTGGGGATTAGATCCAAAGATGAAGACCAGTTTAAAAATCAGTAAAATAATGCGATTAATTCTTAAAATATTTCCTAGAACTTTCTTAATTAGGTTAAGTGTTTTAGTTAAACCTATTCTTTCACTAGTTTTTAAAGGCTCCAAATTTATTGACCCTATAAATGGAAAAGGATATAGTAGATTCCTCCCCTACGGATACAACAAATTGAGAAATAATGCGTTGTGTCCAGGAACCTTTTCTCTCGAAAGACACAGATCATTGTGGCTTTACTTAAATCAAAATTCAAAAATTGAAACTCATTCACTAAAGGTTTTACATATAGCCCCTGAATTAGTTTTTTATAAAAAATTTAAAAAATTTACATCATGGAATTATATTACCACTGATCTTAATTCTCCGTTAGCTGACGTAAAAGCTGATATTTGTAATCTTCCTTTTGAAAAAGAATCATTTGATCTTATTTTATGTAATCATGTTCTTGAACACATTTTAGATGATTTTAAGGCAATGAAAGAAATTCACAGGGTTTTAAAATATGGAGGAAAAGCAATACTTCAGGTTCCAATTGAAACAAACAGAGAAAAAAGTTATGAAGATCCAAAAATTACTTCTGCAAAAGAAAGAAGTAAAAAATTTGGACAGTACGACCATGTTAGAATCTATGGGATGGATTTTTTTGACAGATTGATTAAAGTAGGATTTAGAACTGAAAAAATTGATCTAACGTCTACAATGAAAAACGAGGAAATCATTAAGTATGGCTTGATCAAAGGTGAACTTATCCCAGTTGCCTGGAAATAGTTATGAGCAAGAATCTTATAATTGTGTTTTCTAAAAATCCAATAATCGGAAAAGTAAAATCTAGGCTTGCTATAAGCATTGGTGAAGAAAAAGCATTAAAAATATATAAATTATTAATTAAAAAAACTGTAAATGTTTTATCCGATTTCAAATATGATGTAGCTGTTTTTCATAGTGATTTTATACCAAAAAGTAAAATTTGGAAATTTGTTAAATATCAAAAAATTCAAAATGGAAATAATTTAGGGATAAGAATGAAAAATGCATTTAGATGGGGGTTCAATAAAGGATATAATAGAATATCATTAATTGGAACGGATCTTTGGGAACTTGAAAAAAAATTAATAATTAAATCTTTTCAGAAATTAAAAAATAATGATATCGTATTTGGTCCAACTTTTGATGGAGGTTATTACTTAATAGGCTTAAGAAAAATGATAAATTCAATTTTTGAAATTAATTCTTGGGGAACAAGTGATGTTTTGAAAAATAGTTTAAAAAAGGTGATTGGAAAAGATGTTTATCTTTTGATAAAACTAAATGATATTGATAATATTCAGGATCTAAAAAATTGTGTTGAACTTAGTAGTTTAGCTGAAATTAATTAATTGTGATAGGCTAATGAAAAATCTATTGTTTTTTTTCTTGATTTTTTTAAATTTGAATTTATTCAATCAAAGAGATATTCACAGGCGATGGGATTATGAGCTTAAAAAATTTGTTGATAAAAATGGTAAAGTTGATTACCTAAAATGGAGTAAAAATAGTTCAGGTCTTAAAGCATATATTAATGTTTTAGAACAAAATCATCCGAAAGATTATTGGTCCAAAAATCAAAAAATGAGCTATTGGATTAATGCTTACAATGCACTCACAATTAATTTGATAATCGAAAACTATCCCCTTAAAAGTATAAGAGATATTAAAAACCCATGGGGGAAAAAACTAATAAATCACAAATTTAAAAGCTATTCTCTCGATGAAATAGAACATAAAATTTTAAGGAAAATGAATGATCCTAGGATACATTTTGCAATTAATTGTGCATCCATTTCATGTCCAAATCTCTCTAATTCAGCATATTTTTCAGCAAATTTAGATAATCAACTATCGGAATCTACTAGAAATTTTCTGAAAAATAAAAATTCAATCACAACAAATGAAATTCAAATTTCAAAAATTTTTTTATGGTTTAAAAAAGATTTTGGAAATGATGAAAAGCTTTTGAATTTTATTGAAAAATATTCAATGATTAAATTAAATAATCCCAAAATTAAATATCTGGCATATAACTGGAATTTAAATGATATTCAATAGATTTATATAATTTTACTTAATACCTCATTAATCATAAATTTATGTGGAAAGCTTATCATCTAATAAAAGTTTCACTTGCAGCTGCGTTTACTGGTATCATATGTTGTATTGGACCGCTAATTTTATTTCAGTTTGGAATTATAGGGGGAGTTTATGCAATTTCTTTTGCTGATTTTTTTTATTCAGATGACGGTTCAATTGGAGCTGGAGCAATTTTATTGAGATTACTTGCATTATCAATAATATTATTTGGAATAAGAAGTTATAATAAAAAAGAAGAATGCACATTAAATACCAAAAAACAAAAATCTATAAATAAAATTTTGTTTGGATTTATACTTATAGTTTTTACACTATCAATATTTATGACTCTTGATCAGTTTTCAAGCATATATTTTGATAAATATATAGTACCTCAGCAACAAATTGAATTAAATATAAAATAGTTTGGTTTGAATAAAACTAAAATATCTATTATAATTCCAGCTTACAATGAGGAAAAATCTATCGGCAATGTTATAAATTCTTTGCCTGAAGTTTATGATAAATTAGTTGTTGTCAATAACGGGTCAAATGATTCGACTGAAATAATTGCTAAACAAAATGGTGCAATTGTTTTATTTGAAAAAAAAAGAGGATACGGAAATGCTTGTTTGAGAGGAATAGAATTTTTAAAAAAAAGCCCTCCTGATATAGTTGTTTTTATAGATGGTGATTTTTCAGACTACCCTCAAGAAATAATACAATTAATTAGACCTATAGAGGAAAAAAAGGTTGATTTTGTGGTAGGTTCAAGAGTTAAATCATTAAGAAAAAAAGGGTCACTGACACTCCAACAAATATTTGGAAATAAATTAGCGTGTTTTCTATTAAAAATTCTTTACAAAAGTAAATTCACAGATTTGGGTCCATTTAGAGCAATTAAATGGAATACTTTATTAGATCTAAATATGATTGATAAGACATATGGATGGACAGTCGAAATGCAATTAAAGGTGTTGAGAAAAAAAATTCCTTATGCCGAAGTGCCAGTTAGTTATAGAAATAGAATTGGTAAATCTAAAATTTCTGGAACATTAAAAGGAACTTTATTTGCAGGAATAAAAATTATTAGTTGGATTATTAAATATTATTTTAAAAAATGATTGACCTCAAACAACAAATATTGATTTTTATAATAAACAGTTTAGTTTTTTTGTATACTGTTTCTTTAATTACATTTTTTATTTTCTCATTAGTGCAACTAAATTTACTTTTTAATTACTTAACAAATAAGAATATAACAAATAATCATTCTAAATGGAATTTTAATAGTAAGTCCGTGATACCCTATGTTACTGTTCAACTTCCTGTATACAATGAATTTTATGTTATAAAAGGACTCTTAAATTCTATCGAAAAAATTAAATATCCAAAAGAAAAAATTGAACTTCAAGTCTTGGACGACTCTAATGATGAATCATCAAAACTTATAGAACAAATAACAAAAAAAATGAAGAGAAAAGGAATTAATATTCATCATATAAGGAGGAATAATAGGGAAGGTTTTAAGGCAGGAGCACTGAAAGAGGGTTTGAAAAAAGCAAAAGGTGAATTTATTGCAATTTTTGACTCTGATTTTTTACCCAACAAAGATTTTTTGATAAACACCATTCCATATTTCAAAAACCCAAAAATTGGTATGATTCAAACTAGATGGGGATATTTAAATAAAGATTATTCAATTTTAACTAAAATTCAAGCGTTTGCTTTGGATGCACATTTCACACTTGAACAGGTTGGTAGGAATGTAAAAAAACATTTTATAAATTTTAATGGCACTGCAGGTGTATGGCGAAAAAAAACAATAATAGATTCAGGAAATTGGCAGGAGGACACCCTAACAGAAGATCTTGATTTAAGTTATCGAGCTCAATTGAAAAATTGGGAGTTTTTATATTTAGAAAAAATTATTACTCCTTCAGAACTACCGGTTACTATAGGTGGTATTAGATCTCAGCAATTTCGATGGAATAAAGGTGGAGCTGAAAATTTTCAAAAAAATATAATTAAAGTTTTAAAATCAAAAAAAATAAATTTAGTGACTAAATTACATGCTTTTGCTCATCTTTTAAACAGCACTATTTTTTTAAACATCTTTTTAGTCAGTTTTTTAAGTATTCCATTACTCTATTATAAAAATCAAATTTCAAATCTAAAATGGTTTTTTAATATCAGCACCCTGTTTTTTATTAGTACTTTCATATTTTATTTTTGTTATTGTATTATAAATAAACCAAAGAATGGATATGGTTTAATAAGCATCATAAATTATACTATTAAATTCATTGGATTCTATTCACTTTCTGCTGCTTTTTCTGCTCATAATTCGATAGCAGTAATTATGGGGCATATGAGGGTCAAATCTAATTTTATAAGAACACCAAAATATAACTTGATTGATAAAAAAAATCAATCTGTAGCTGGTAAAAAATATTTTAATTATTCGTTAAATCTTTATATGATAATAGAATCCATACTTTCACTTTATTTCCTATTTGGATTATATCTAGGACTTATAGATAGTGATAATGGCGATTTTATTTTTTTTCCATTTCATCTATTTCTATTTCTTGGATTTGGATATATCTCTATAAAATCTCTCAAGGAAATTAAATTATAGATCATGAGGGATTCAATGGTTTTAACCGCCTCAGTTTTTTTTTCAGCTTTATTGTATTTATTTATCGGATATGATTTTGTTAGATCTGAAACAGGTTACTTAATTTTCTCATTTGGGTTACTTTTTTTTATGTTCATATTAATTATGTTCAAAAAACCAGCTGTATTTTGGATTTTTTTTATAGGTGTTATTTTTAGGTTCGTTTTTATTTTTTCTGTCCCGAGTTTATCCCAAGACTTTTATAGATTTTTTTGGGATGGGAATCTGCAATTGATTGGTGAAAACCCATATTTATATTCTCCTAACCAAATAATTGATCGAGATAATTTATTTTCATTAGCTATTGAATTATACAAAGGGATGGGAAGTATTTCAAATGAAAATTATTCTAATTACCCTCCATTTAGCCAATTTACTTATTTATTATCATCTATATTAATTAAAAATAATTTATACTACTCAATAATAACACTCAGGATAATAATTATCATATTTGAAATAGGTGTTTTTTATTATTTATACAAGCTCTTAAATCATCTAAATGTTCCTTCAAATCGAGTCGGGTTTTACTTTTTAAACCCACTAATAATAATTGAATTGACCGGGAACCTTCATGGTGAGGGAATAATGATGTTCTTCTTTTTAGCTGGTTTATATATGCTAATCAAAAATAAATTTTTTAGATCATCAATTTTATTATCAATTTCCGTTGCAACCAAACTAATTACATTTATTTTGCTTCCTATTATGATAAAAAAATTTGAATTCAAAAAGAAGATTAAATTTTTCATTTCATTTTTGATTTTTTCCACAATTATATGGGCACCATATTTGAATTTAAAATTATTCACGAATTACTTTAATACAATTATGTTATGGTTTAATAAATTTGAATTTAATGCAAGTATATTTTATGTGATTAGGGAAATAGGTTTTTATTTCAAGGGGTACAATATAATTCAGGAATTTTCAATTTTTTCAATATTATTTTTAATCTCAGCAATATTATTTTTTTCTTACTTCAAGAAAAATAATTCTATAAAAGAGGTCTTAATTAGTCAACTATTTCTTTTAAGCTTTTATTTTTTTATTTCTACAACAGTTCATCCTTGGTATATTACTTCCTTAGTTTGCTTAGGTTTACTTACCCCCTATTTTTATCCGATCATTTGGAGTGGACTTATACTTCTGACATATAGTTCCTATGGTGCATTTAGTTTTGAAGAAAAACCAATTGTAATAATATTTGAATATGTTACGGTATTTTGTTTATTTCTGATAGAAATCAATGGAAATAAAGATAGAATTTTTAATGCATTTGTAAAAAACCCTTCTCCTTTGAAGTAAGTTCCCTCCATTTACCTCTTGTCAAATCCTTTTTTGTCAAAGAACCATATTTAACTCTATCTATTTGCTCTACTATAAGGTTCATTTTTTTAAATTTCTTGATTATTTCCCCAGGTTCAATACTAAAACATTCTATCCCTAATTCCTTTTTTGAGCTGCCTGAAATATATGAAACACTTTTAAATTCTTTTTGATTATTTTTTAGTTGATTTACTTTCTTTATTTTTTCAAGTTCTAATTTATCAATGCTTTTATCCAAAGTTACCTTATAAATCATTTTTATCCCTTTTTTGGAAGAATTGAGTTTTTTAATTAAGTGTAAATCATTACTTAACAATAACAAGCCTGTGGAGGTTCTTCCCATTTTATCAATTGGAAAAATTTTTTTTATATTGGGAATATTAATCAAATCATTAACCCTTTTTTTTACTTTTTTATCAACGAAAGATGATATAAATCCCTTAGGCTTATTAATCAAAATACATATCGATTTGGAATTGGTGATGGTTTCACCGTCGTATTTAACTATATCACTGGGTAGAACCTTATAGCCCATTTTTGTGATCATCTTTCCATTAACTTTAACCATCCCTAATTTTATAAATTCATCTGCCTCTCTCCTAGAACATATTCCAGAATTTGAAATAAATTTATTCAATCTAATTAATTCATAATCAATTGATTTTATAGATTTTTTTTTATTTATCATGATTTAAGAAATAAGTGTAATGCTATAAACTCCAATCAAAATCCAAATTTTTAATGAATTATGAAGGCAAAGGTAATTTTTTTGATTTTTATAAATCCATAAATAAATACTCCACATCAAAACAAAAAATATACTAAACAGAAAGTAAAAGTATATTTTACCGAGTGGAAGGCTTAATAACTTAATCGAAATTATAAAAGTAAATAAAGAAAAAAATGAAGCTATTATTTTTGTGTTAAAAACACCATGAATAATTGGTAGAGTTTTATATTTTTGAATCCAATCTCCCTTGAAATTTTGAAGATCTTTAACTACGTCTCTAAGAAATAAAAGGTTATATAAAAACAAAGCCATTAATATTATTTTCATTGAAAAAACTCCAAAATACAATATGAGTGCAAAAAAAGGATATATTACAATAGCTGATGAAAAAAAATTACTTATCCAATAAAGTTTTTTAATTCTATAACTGTATAGCCATATCATGAAAATATAGAATAAATAAAATGCAAAAGCTTTGATTGAAAGATACATACAAACTGTTATGGTAATAATATTGAAAAAAAAATAAATCTTTAATTGATCCTCTTTGGAAATAAGATTTGATAAAAAAAATAATTTGGGTCTATTAATTTTATCTTTCTCGAAATCATAAAAATTATTAATTATATAACCAGATAATGTTGAAACTGCTGTTGCAAAAATAATGATAAATAGATTTAAGTCTAAAACTATTGAGATTAAACTTCTCTCCGGAGCCAGAATATATATTGAAACTAAATATTGCGTTATACAAAGTACAATCACATTTAATAATCTAGTTGAACTTACAAAGCCTATAATTTGATAATAAAGTTTATTCATTAAGAACTAAGAGATTTAAAAATGGTATACAACCTGCAAATCATGTCCATTCAATAATTTTTTTGCATTATTTAAATTTTTAGTAAACCCAAGAATATATCCTCCTCCACCTGAACCACATAATTTTAAATAATAAGCGTTTGAATTAATTCCTTTCAACCATATATCTTTGTATACATCTGGAATCATCGGATTAAAATTATTGAAAACAATTTTTGAAAGTTCTTTCAAATGATCAAAAAGATTTTTATATGATCCAGATAAAAAATTATCAACACACTTATCAGTTACTGAAATAAAATCTTCTTTTATTATTTTACTATAAGATTCATTTTTCATATTACGCATAAATAAATCAACCATCGGGGCTGTATCCCCCTCAAATCCACTATCTAACAAAAAAACTGCTCCTGAACCTTTAAAATCTTGAGATGGAATCCCTGGAGATTCAATATTATTATTTGATTTAATCAAAATAGGGACACCTAAATAGCTATTTAATGGATCTAATCCTGAAGATTTTCCATGAAAGTAAGATTCCATCATAGAAAAAATATATTTTAACTTTTGAAGTTTATTATTTGTTAGGTTTGATGATACATCAATCTTATTTATTGCATACCTATCATAAATAGATGCTACTAGTGCACCACTACTTCCTACACCATATCTTTGAGGAATATCACTTTCGAAAAAAATCTTATTTTCGATGTCGATATTGATTTTTTTCCAGTCAAAATCGATGACTGCAGAATCAATTGATTTTATAAAAGANATAAATTTTTTTATNATTTGGTGGGATTTTTTTTGAGCATCATTCAATTGAAAATCTTTTNTTTTTAAGCNTCCTTTNTATGAGTTGTAGGGTATNGACAGTCCTTTAGAATCTTTAATAATTCCATATTCTCCAAAAAGAAGAATTTTAGCATAAAATAATGGACCTTTCATATTCATAAAACTATTTTTTTTTTGCACCATTTCCAACTTCATCATTTATAAACTTTTTTGATTCACAAAATTTTAGCAACTCACTATCAATAAAAGACTGGACTCTATTAAAATTTATTTTTGGATAAAGTAAATGGACATTTGAACCTGCATCAAGAGTAAAACATATNGGAACTGANGTACTATTTCTAAATTTTATAACTTTATNTATTACAGATAAAGTATTGGGTTTNATTAAAATAAAAGACGGATATGAAGTCATCATCATAGCATGGAGGCTTAATGCCTCAGATTCAACAATTTTAATGAAATTTTTAACATCTCCTGAACTAAATATACTTTTAATTATACCCATATTTTTATTTGCTTGAAAAAATCTATTTTNGGCATATGGATTGGATTCCATAAGNTCATGTCCNAGAGAACTGCTAATTTTTTTTTCTTTTTTATCAATTATAAGAATTGAATCCTGATAAGATTTAAAAACCTCACTTATTTTATTTAGTGGTGTTCCAAATAATTGACTAGANTTATTATAAAATTCAGACTGACCCCAAGAAACTATNGGTCCCTGAATACTCCTAGAAGCACTTCCAGATCCTAATCTAGCCAAAAATGAAGCTTTTTTTAAAAAATAAGATTTNGAAATATTTTGATTNATTTTTTTTTCAAAGTCCATTAAACAAAGTGCTAAAGATGACATTGAAGATGCAGACGATGCAATTCCACTACTGTGTGGAAAAGTATTTTTACTTTCTATTTCAAAAAAATGATCTTTAATAGCTGGAATATATTTTTGAGCCCTAAAAAAAAATTTATCGATTTTTTCATGAAACGATTTCTTTTCAGAGCTATTAAATGAAAAAGAGTAGTTTTTTTTATCNCCTTTAATTTTTGGTCTATATCTAACCTTAGTAACTGTTTTAGACCTTGATAAAGTAAAACTAACTGATGGGTTTTTGGGTAATTGATTTCTATACTTCCCCCAGTACTTAANTAATGCAATATTACTTGGAGATTCCCAAGATGAAGATCCATTAACAAGCTTTGAGGGTTNAAATACNAAATCATTTTCACTCATTGTAATTACAAAGATACTATTTTGGAAACCTATAAACCCATTTAATTTATTATTTANAAAATAAATATTTATTATNATTGATCGAATAAAATCCTATTTAACCCGATCAGGAAAATCTGATATTATACCATCTACACCCAATCTTTTCATCCTTCTTATATCTTTATATTCATTAACTGTCCATGCATAAACCATAAGATTTTCAGATTTAATTTTTGAAATATTTTCTTTATTAAGAAAAGTATATTGGGAGTTTATTGCAAATGCATTTAACTCATTTGCAATTTTAATTGCATTGCTTGGATCTGTTTTTTCTATTAAAATGGCAATTTTTATTTCTTTGTTTAATTGATGAAAAGCCTTAAGTTCNTNCCAGTTAAAACTCGAAATAAAAACTTTTTCTGGTTTCCATGANGATGATTGAAAATAANATTTTAATAGTTGATGAGTTAAAAATGAAGTATTAGACCCTTTCAACTCGATATTTAACATTACCCTTCCATCAATTAAATTTAATACTTCATCTAATGTTGGTATTTTTTCATTTCCTAAAACTGTTAATTTCTTTATGCTATCCAANCTTAATAATTCAATCATTCCTTTTCCATCNGTTAATGAATCAACCATTTGGTCATGAAAAACTACGAGTTCACCTGAACCACACTTAAATACATCTATTTCTATACCATCAACTCCTAAATCCATGGCTTTTTTAATTGAACCTAAGGTGTTTTCNGCATAATAACCTTTAGNACCTCTATGCCCAATAACTTTCGGTTTTTTCATATTGTTACAACTGAATATTAATATGCATAATNAAAAAGGTAAAATTATTTTTTTTAAAATTTTCAAACTATTCATCTGGAGCTATTTTTAGTTCCAATCCATTTAATTTATTCGAAATTTGTATTTGACAACTTAAACGACTGTTTTCTTTTACATTAATTGATTCTGATAACATTGCCTCTTCATCATTACTTTTTTTNTCTAGAATATGATTTGATTCAATATAACATTGACATGAGGCACANAGAGCCATACCTCCACAAATTCCTTCAATTTCAAATTCATAGGCTTTTAGAGCCTCCATGAGGTTNAGTCCCATATCNGTAGGGATTTTTAAAACATGCTTGTTNTCTTTTCTATCAATTACTTTTATGGAAACTTCTTTTTGCAAAATAAAAATTATTCCTCTATGCTTATTACTTTTTCAATTTGGGGAACATATTTTTTAATTGTCATCTCAACACCATGTTTAAGTGTCATTTGNTTAACTGTACATGAAACACATGCACCATGGAGTTGAACATTTACTACTTTATTCCCTTCAATAGATACTAGAGATATATCTCCACCGTCGGAAGCTAAAAAAGGTCTTATTTCCTTCAATGCTTCCAAAACTTTTTCTTTAATTTCAATATTATTCATAATTATTTTTTTACTGCACTACACCCNGTCATTGTTGTTATTTGCACAACTTTAGTTGGAGGTAGATTTTTATTTCTTTTTATAACCTGTTTTGCTAATTCCTTTGCAATTTCCTCAAAAGAATCAGAAACTACACTTTGTTCCTGAAGGGCAGCNGGTCTTCCATAATCCGATGCCTCTCTTATACTTTGAACTAAAGGTAATGAACCTAAAAATGGAATACCTTTTGATTCTGATAAATCTTTTGCTCCTTGCTTTCCGAAAATATAATATTTAGAATCGGGAAGTTCTTTTGGTGTAAAGTAAGCCATATTTTCAATTATTCCAAGTACAGGAATTTGAATTGTTTCCTGTTGAAACATGGCAACTCCTTTTCTTGCATCAGCCAGAGCTATTTGTTGTGGNGTACTAACTACTATGGCTCCTGTAATTGGGAGAGACTGAACAATACTTAAATGAATATCTCCAGTGCCTGGCGGTAGGTCAATTAATAAAAAATCTAATTCCCCCCAATTGGAATCAAAAATTAACTGTTTNAGGGCTTTTGATGCCATAGGNCCCCTCCATATCACAGCTTGATCNGGTTTNGTAAAAAAACCTATTGATAACAACTTCACNCCATAATTTTCCAATGGCTCCATCTTNGATTTACCATCNATTTCNTTNGCTAACGGTCTATGTCCTTCTAGATCAAACATCAANGGCATTGATGGTCCATAAATATCAGCATCTAACACTCCAACCTTTAATCCCATTCCNGCAAGAGTAACAGCAATATTTGCAGTTACGGTAGACTTACCAACTCCACCCTTTCCTGATGCAATAGCGATTATTGTATCTATTCCAGGAATTATTTTACCTGTAATTTTGGAATCAGTGGACTTCTTTTGAACTAAAACNTTGATAAAAACATTAATTTTTAGCTTAATATTGATTTTAGAGTGAATAGATTTCATTATTTCTACTTCCAATTTTTTCCTTGCCTGTAGACTTGGATTGGATATAGTAAGATTTATATCTATTTGATCACCAAAAATTTGAANATTTGTTAAACATCCGCTGGTTATAATATCACTATTAGTACCAGGNTTATTAATCAATTTTAAAACACCAATTACAGATTCTTTATCGATATTCATTTAAAAAATATTTTACAAATATAATTCAAATAGAACCAATTAATAAGTATAACNAAATGAAATCATATTTTAAAGGGCTTTAGATTAATTGANGGATCCCAAAAAAAAATNTCAAAATTAAGAATCTGATTATTAATAATTTTAATTCCCTCTGACTNCAAAAGGTNTTNCATTAANTTAGTTCCTTGAAAATGATGTTTNCCTGTTAAAAATCCATANCTNTTAACTACCCTGTGAGCAGGTATATTTTCTCTTGAGTGAGATGCGTTCATTGCCCACCCAACCATTCTTGAAGACCCAGGAGACCCAATATATCTNGCAATTGAACCGTATGTTGAAACTCTTCCGAATGGAATTTGTTTAACCACAAAATAAACCTTATCAAAAAAATTATTTTTTATCATCAGAATNAAAATAAAATTGAGTAAAAGTTATGGGCTTTTTTATCTTTAAGAACTTTTTTTCATAAAAGGTTTGAATATCAGTCACCTCCTCAGGTACATTTAATTTTTTATATATATCATGATTTACATAATTGATTTTGCATTTTATTTTTTCTAAAATACCATGTAGGTAACCAAATAAGTACTCGCTGTCAGTTTTAATATTGATTAATCCTTTTTCAATTAAAATATCTTTATATTTCTTAAGAAAAATAGGATTAACCAGTCTGTGTTTAGATCTCTTATATTTTATTTGTGGGTCGGGAAAAGTTATCCATATTTCTGAGACTTCATTTGACTCAAAAACATTATTGATTAATTCAATTTGCGTTCTAAGAAATACAACATTCGAAATTTTTTTATCCAATGCAGTTTTAGCTCCTCTCCATATTCTAGCTCCCTTAATATCAATACCAATGAAATTTTTATCTGGAAATTTTTGTGATAAGTAAATTATGTACTCTCCCTTTCCACAACCTAACTCGATAACTATTTCATTATCATTTTTAAAAAAATTTTTTTTCCATTTTCCTTTAAATTCAAATTCGTCAGATATTAAAATGTTTCTTTTTGGTTGAATAACATTATGAAACTGCTCATTATCTTTAAATTTTTTTAATTTATTCTTACTTGCCACAAATAGTTGGTTGATAATCTAAATATTAAATTTTATTGAACTACACTAACACTAAATTACTTTTTCTAAAGTAAATGAAAACTCAGACCCAACATTTTTATTGCTTTCAACAAATATTTTTTCATTATGAGCTTCNATAACATGTTTAACAATTGATAATCCAAGACCTGACCCACCCNTTTTTCTNTTACCTGATTTATCNACTCTGTAAAATCTTTCAAATAATCTTGGTAAATGTTTTTTACTTATTCCTAATCCGTTATCAGTAACGCTAATTATAAGTTTTTCTTCGTTTAAATTCTGAACACTGATTTCTGTTGTACCATTCTCAACTCCATATTTGATAGAGTTCATAACAAGGTTTGTAATTACCTGTTGAATTCTTTCCTTGTCTGCCATAACAAATATTGGCTTTAAATAATTTCTATCTAACTCTAAAGATATTTTGTTCTTTTTAGATTCGATTTCAAGCAACTCGTATACATTATTGATAATAATTAAAATATCAAATTTTTCTTTTTCAATATTTTTTACTCCAGATTCAAACTGAGAAATTAAGTCAAGATCTTTTACTAAATATGTAAGCCTATCTATCGCTTTAGAGGATCTTTTTAAATATTTTTTTAGTATATCAGGATCATCCATTCCACCATCTATAAGAGTTAAAATATAACTTTGAATAGTAAATAATGGAGTTTTTAGTTCATGTGATATATTTCCAATAAAATCTTTTCTATAGTTATCTTGATCTTTTAATAGTTCTATTTGAAGGTTTTTATTTTTAGCATATTCTTTTAATGATTTAGATAATGAATCTAGATTATCTAAATTAGTTTGATCGCTTAAATTATATTCCGATGAATAAAACTCATCAATAAACTTTTTTATAGTCCTTGATAAAAAAAACTTGAAACTAAAATAAAATGTGACAAAAAATGTAGTAAAAATCAAAAAAGTTAAACTAAAAAAATATTTTGTATTCACTCCAATTATAAAAATAATTAACAGAGTTACAATTGAAAATAAAAAGGAAATTAGGAGTGAAGGCGCTAAAATATTATTCTTCTTCAACGTTAGATTTTTTAATTAACTTCAAACTTATATCCAACGCCTTTTATAGTTTTAAAATATTCATTCCCAAACTTTTCTCTTAATTTTCTTATGTGTACATCTATTGTTCTATCACCAACTAAAACTTCGGAACCCCATACTTGATTCATTATTTTATCTCTAGTTACAACTNTATCAATTTTTGAGACTAATAAAAAAAGTAATTCAAATTCTTTTCGAGGCAAAGAGAATTTTTTTGAATTTTTAATTACACTATATCTTTCTCTATCTATTTTAAAACCATCAACTTCAAGAACATCATCAGTTTTTTCTANAGTTTTTGACCTCCTAAGTAATGATTTTACTTTGGACATTAAAACTTTTGGTTTAATTGGCTTTGTAACATAATCATCCGCCCCAGCATCAAATGCAGCAACATAAGAAAAATCTTCACCTCTAGCAGAAAGAAACATGATTATTGTATTATTAAATTTAATTTTCTTCCTCAATTCCTCACATGTTTCAATTCCATCCATATTTGGCATCATAACGTCCATTATAATCAGATTTGGTAATATTTCATTAGCAACTTTCAAAGCTTTTATCCCATCATTAGCAGAAAAAATTTCGTATCCCTCATTAGAAAGATTATATGTCAAAATTTCAATCACATCTGGTTCATCATCAACTAGCAAAATTTTAATTTTATTTTTCATGATGATTTGATTTTATTTTTATAGTTTAATAAATGTAATTATAAATTTATTTAACAATGTTAATTTAATTTTAAATTAATTATCAAATTAGATGCCTATTAAGTCATTAGTGAGAATTAAATTTGCGATTTATGACATCAACTAAGTCCTTTCATGAAATTAAATCAAAGTCTGATTTTGAAGATGCTTGCCATGATCTTTTATTTCATCACTATAAACTTAATCAAACTTATAGAAGTTATTGTGATCTAATTGATAGACCTCCTTTTTCAATAAGTTCAATTTATGAAATCCCCTTTCTTCCAATTTCTTTTTTTAAAAAACATCAGATAAAAATATTTAATTCAAAACCAAAAATTATTTTTAGATCAAGTGGTACAACAAGTTATAATAGATCCCAACATTTTTTAGAAAATGAAAAAACTTATGAAAAAAGTTTTTTTGGCTGTTTTGAACTTTTTTATGGAAATATNGAGGAATATAACATACTTGCNTTACTTCCAGGATATTATGAAAGAAATGATTCATCATTAATTTACATGGTAAATGAATTAATAAAAAAAAGTAAATCATCTAAAAGTGGTTTTTACTTAAATAATTTTGATGAATTAAACAAAAATCTATTGGAACTTGATTATAAAAAAGAAAAAACCATTTTGATAGGGGTTTCTTTTGCTCTGTTGGATTTCATTGAAAAATATAAATTAAATTTAACCCATACTACTATAATTGAAACAGGAGGTATGAAGGGTAATAGAAAAGAAATAACAAGGGAAGAATTACATAATTTATTATGTGAAGGATTTGGGGTTTCATTAATACACTCAGAGTATGGCATGACTGAAATCCTCTCCCAAGCATATTCATCAGGAAACGGATTATTTGAATGCCCCCCATGGATGAAAATCTTAGTTAGGCAAATTGAAGATCCTCTATCTTTATCAAAGATTACTGATACTGGAGCTTTAAATATTATAGACTTAGCAAATTTTGGGAGTTGTCCTTTTATAGCATCCAATGATGTTGGTAAAGTTCATTCTTCAGGAAAATTTGAAGTACTAGGAAGGATTGATAATTCAGAAATTAGAGGCTGTAATACAATTTATTCCTAACTGAATTTTAAAATAAAATAATTTTTTTTGCCTCTTTGTAATAAAACAAACTTTTCTCCGATCAAGTCGGATAAACCCAAAGTATAATCTTCATTAACTTTTATCTTATTTATCATAATAGAATTCTCTTTAAGAGCTCTTCTAGTTTCACTAATGGATTTAAGAAAATTAGACTCGGTTGATAATGCCGAAATCGCTGACATACCTTTTTTAAGTGATTTAATTGATAATTCTTTTTGAGGTACACCATCAAAAATTTCTAAAAAAGTTTCGTAATCAATTTTTTTTAGATGCTTAGCAGTATCTTTTCCAAATAGAATTTTAGATGCAATCTGGGCTTTTTTTAGCTCTTTTTTTCCATGGACTAATTCNGTAACATTATCTGCTAACTGAGTTTGCAGTAATCTTTTATGAGGACTATTTAAATGTTCATCAATAATTTTTTCAATCAGATCTAAATTTAAAAATGTAAAAATCTTAATATACGTTTTGGCATCCTCATCAGAAGTATTTAGCCAATATTGGTAAAACTTATATGTNGAGGTTTTATTTTTATCTAACCATATATTACCATGCTCAGTTTTTCCAAATTTTGATCCATCAGATTTTGTTATTAATGGACAAGTCAAAGCATATGCTTTTCCAGCTACTTTTCGTCTAATTAATTCAGTTCCAGTTGTTATATTTCCCCATTGATCACTTCCTCCCATTTGAATTTTACAATCAAAATTGTTGTAAAGATGAAGGAAATCATATCCTTGAATTAATTGGTAAGTAAATTCAGTAAAAGACATTCCCTCTTTATGCTCACCATGCAATCTTTTTTTTACTGAATCCTTAGACATCATGTAATTTACAGTTATGTTTTTCCCTATCTCTCTAGAAAATTCTAATAATGAAAATTCTTTCATCCAATCATAATTATTAATTAATAATGCCCTATTATTTTGGTCTGTATTAAAATCTAAAAAATTCTCAAACTGATTTTTTATTAATTTAAGATTAGTCTTTAAAGTATTTTTATCTAATAAATTTCTTTCATCTGATTTACCAGAAGGATCTCCAATCATTCCGGTTGCACCTCCCAATAAAATAATTGGTCTGTGACCCGCTTTTTGAAAATGCATTAAGATAATTATTTGAACAAGACTACCCACATGAAGAGAATCAGCTGTTGGGTCAAAACCGATATAACCGGAAGTTTTATTTTCGAGCAAGAAATTCTTAGTGTCAGGAGTTATGTTGTGAATCATTCCACGATTAACTAATTCATCAACAAAATTTTTGGTCATAACTTCAATGTTCTCATACAAAGATATGTTTATTAGAATTAACGAAAAAAGGATGGTGTAATTTCAATTATTGTCAATACTTCAAAACCAAGTGCTTATCGAAAGATTTAATTTTCCGAAACTTATTTTAACTTACCAGACTCTATTAATTTATTTAAATTACTCAAAAAAAGTTTTTTTTGGTCGTCGTTATGTTCTTGAATTTTAACTAAAATTTCAATACTATCAACCATTTTTTCCATATCTAAAAGTATACTTTCATATATTTTTGAATATATTTTTGGATTTTGAGCATAATAATTAATACTTTTTATGACTAACGAGTCATTCACATTATATTTTTGGTATATAAATTTATCCCCAAAAAAATTTTTGTTATCAATTCTTGAACTGTAAGTTTTATTTATTGATTCCATCAAAATCATATCCTTTAAAATATTTTTCATTACATGTTTTGAAATAATATTTTTATTTTCATCTTGAATTGAGGATGAACAAGCNCAAAAAAATAAAATTAAATACAATAAATATTTCTTCATCTATCAAATTCTAATTGTTGTCCAACAAGATTATTGTTTATTAATCCATTATCAAAAACTTTATNACCATTGACAAATGTCATTTTAATTTTCCCATTAAATTCAGTCCCTTCATAAGGGGACCATCCACATTTGTATAAAAGTGAATGNTTATGAACNCTTGTTTTTGATTTTAAATCAACTAATACTAGATCTGCATAATAACCNTCTTTTATAAATCCTCTTTTTTTNATCTGAAAAAGAATTGATGGATTATGACAAGCTTTTTGGACTAATTTTTCAATACTTAATTTTTTCTTTTTTACACAAGTAAGAAGCGCCAATAAAGAATGTTGAACAAGAGGGCCTCCAGAGGGACAATCTTGATATTTTCTTTGTTTTTCAATCAGAGTATGGGGTGCATGATCACTCGCGATAATATCGATCCTGTCATCATTTAAAGCTTTCCATAACTCACTTTGATCATTAATAGATTTTATTGACGGATTCCACTTAATCAATGAACCTTTATCTAAATAATCTTTATCAGAAAACCAAAGATGATGTACACATACCTCAGATGTAATCTTTTTTTCCTTTAATTCTATATTGTTAGAAAAAAGTTTAGTTTCTTTTGCTGTTGACAGATGAAAAACATGTAATCTAGCTCCAGTCTCTTTTGCCAAAGAAATCGCCCTAGAAGATGATAAATAACATGCTTTTTCAGATCGAATTTTTGGGTGATAATGAATTGGGATATCCTCTCCATATTTATCAAGATATTTATTTAAATTATTTTTAATTGTGGTTTCATCTTCACAATGAACTGCAATTAATAGATCAGTTGAGCTAAAGATTTTTTTTATGATCTCTGGGTCATCTACCAGCATATTTCCTGTAGAGGAACCTAGAAAAAGTTTTATTCCTGCAACTTTACCTTTATCTAATTTTAAAATTTGATCTAAATTATTATTTGTACCGCCAAATAAAAAAGAATAATTTGCATATGAAGACTTTGANGCAATTGAAAATTTTTTNTTTAATTCCTCTATCGTTGTAGTTTGGGGGATNGTATTTGGCATTTCAATATATGAAGTAACTCCACCTGCAACTGCGGCTTTTGATTCAGTTCTTATATTACCTTTGTGACAAAGTCCAGGTTCTCTGAAATGAACCTGGTCATCTATCAATCCTGGCAATAAATACAAACCTTTAGCGTCAATTATTTGATATTTAGAATCTAATTTTATGCTAGATGCAATTTTTTCTATTTTATCACCATCAATTAAGACATCATTTTTAATTACTTTGCCTTCATTAACTAATGTAGCATTTTTGATCAGTTTTTTTAACATAATTATTTACTTAAATAAACGCAATTTTATAACTCCAAAAATTGCTTCCCAAAAGATATTTATATTCATTTTGGATTCCCCTCTGACTCGATTTTTGAATATAATTGGATGCTCAATTAAACGAAAACTGTTTGTCCAAGCTTTATATTTCATTTCAATTTGAAATGCATAACCCTGGAACTTAATATTATTTAGACCAATTTTTTTTAAAACAGTACTTTTATAGCCCACAAAGCCNGATGTTGGATCAGTAATTGGCATACCTGTTATTATTCTGACATAAATTGATGCCATATATGATAATAATATTCTTCCTAATGGCCAATTTAAAACATTAATTCCATCTTTATATCTTGAACCAACAACTAAATCAAACCCATCTTGTAAAATTTTTATCATTTTTGTAATCTCTTTTGGATCATGAGAATGATCCGCATCCATTTCAAAAATAATATCATAGTTATTTTGAAGAGCCCAACCAAAGCCATCTGAATAAGCGGGACCAAGTCCCTTCTTTTCTTTTCTATTTAACAAAAAAAGTTTTTCTGGATGTTTGATTTGTAATTTGTTTACAATAGACTTTGTCCCATCAGGAGAATTATCATCTACAACCAAAATACTCACATTAGATATGCAAATAAAAATTTCTGATATTATATATGAAATATTTTCTACTTCATTATATGTTGGAATTATTATTACTATTTTTTCCATCAATGCAAACTTAAATATTTTTTTTCCTAAAAGTAGTTTAAAACTGAAAACCAACTAAAAGATATATTTTTGTATGATGCTATTGTCAGAAAGTCTAAATTTAAGCTCAAATGATTGGNTCTTNTTGATCTTAATATTTCTGGGCTTTTTAACTCTTCTGATGAAAAAAGTTGATCCAATTCAATTTGATTTTTTAAAAAACCCTTTTAAACACAAATTGTACTATCAAAGATATTTGATTGATAGGAACTTTAAAATTTTTGATAAATTCTACTTGATAAATTATTTGTGGATNCTTATGTCAATAAGTTTATTCTTTTGTTTTTGTAAAAAATATTTATTCTTAAAGCCTTTCCTAATTTATGATTACATCAGTATACTTTATTTCTTGAGTGTTTTTATGTTTTTTAGAAAAATAGTTAATTACTTAATCATCAAAATAAANAAGAATANAACTATTTTAAAAAAATATTGGTTCCAATCTACAATTTTTCTCAGCTACATGAATTTTTTTTTAATTATAATAACTACTTCTCTTGAACTAAATAATATATTAACCTTAAAAAATTTCAAATTCATCTTAATTGCTTCTTTTTCATCATTAATCTATTTTAATTTATATTTCATCATAGGCGTAATAAAAAATTCAACAAAAAATTTTATCTATTTATTTTACTATATTTGTGCTCTCAAATTGTTACCGTGGGTATTACTTGCAAATTTTTATTTGTAAAGTTTAGAAAAAAAATTTTGTATGAGTTTGAAAACAATATTAATTTCCCAGCCTGAACCCGCATCTGATAAATCTCCCTACAATAGGATCCAAGAAAAACTTAAGTTAAAAATTGATTATAGACCATTCATCCATGTTGAAGGCATGGATGCAAAATCTGTAAGAAAACAGAAAATTGATTTTGCTGATTTTGACAATATTATCCTAACCAGTAGAAATGCAGTTGACCATTTTTTTAGATTAACTACTGAAATGAGATTCAAAGTCCCAGATAGCACTAAATATTTTTGTTTATCGGAAGCTGTTGCATACTATCTCCAAAAATACGTGGTATACCGAAAAAGAAAAATCTACGTCGGTGACAAAAAAATAGAAGACTTGGAAGAAGTATTCAAAAAATTTAGTTCTGAAAAATATTTGCTTCCAACCTCGGATATCTTAAACCCATCAATTCCTAAAACCCTAGATAATTTTAATTTGAATTGGAGACGGGCTCAATTATATAAAACTGTAATAAGTGATTTATCAGACTTGAGAGATGTTTACTACGATATTTTAGTTTTTTTTAGTCCATCGGGTATACACTCCCTTTTCAAAAACTTTCCTGACTTTAAACAAAATAACACTAAAATAGCAGTCTATGGTAAAACTACATTCGAAGCAGCTGAAAATGCAAATTTAAGAATTGATATTTCTGCTCCTGAACCTGGAATACCATCTATGTCGATGGCACTAGAAAAATTTATTAGCTCAAACAAATAATATTTTTATTACTTTCAGTAGTCTAAATTTTTTTTAATGGATTACCAAAATAAATCTTTGAACATCGATGGAATAGATAAAATAATTCTTAGAGAATTAATTTCAAATTCGAGAACTCCAATTAATAAAATTGCTCTAAAGGTAGGTATATCTGGTGCTGCAGTCCATCAAAGAATTAAGAAACTTGAAAATTCAGGATTGATTTCTGGTTCTAATGTAGTTTTAAATTCTGATCTTCTGGGGTATACTACAATGGCCTTTATTGGGATTTATCTCGATAAACCAGTGAAAAATCCTGAGGCAGTTAATAGATTAAAAAAAATTCCTGAGGTAATTGAATGCCACTATACAACCGGTAACTGGAGTATCTTTGTCAAAATTTTATGCAAAAATAATGAGCATTTGATGAGTTTATTAAATGATCACATTCAAAAGATACCTGGAATTTCAAGAACAGAAACATTTATATCACTTGAACAACAAATCTCAAGGCAAATTTTTATTTAAATTTTATTTTAAAGTAAATAATTGTTGAAATAATTAGTAAAGTAATTGTATTTGCTACAATTAAAGAGGGTCTATCTATAATTAAACTGTAATATAACCAAATAGAAATCCCGATAAACATAACCAAATACATAAATAGTGAAACACCATCTGTCTTTTTTGTTTTCCAAATTTTATATACCTGTGGTAAGTATGCTGCAGTAGTAATAATTCCGGCAACAAATCCAATTATTTCTATATTCATTAATGGACAATATTTATTATTTTACCTTGAACAATAATTATTTTTTTGGGAGTTTGATTTTTTAATTGCTCCATGACTCTTTTTTCATTCATTATTATAGTTTTAATTTCATCATTTGACAATTCAAGAGATAATTTTAAAGTAAATTTCATTTTTCCATTGAATGATATAGGATAATCTTTTTCAGTCTCAACCAGAAAAGAATCATCATGAATAGGATATTTTTCATTTACAATAGAATTATTATTTCCTAACAACCTCCATAACTCTTCTGCCATATGAGGAGCGAAGGGTGATATTAAGATTGTTAGTGGTTCAAGGATAGATCTTTCTTTACAATTAAGACTTGTTAATTTATTTACGCAGATCATAAAAGCACTTATACATGTATTAAATGATGTAGATTTTATATCATCATCAATTTTTTTTATGGTTTGATTAAGAGTTCTCAAAGAATCTATTGAAGGTTTGTTGTCGGTTACATTAAGCTTGTTATCAGAAAAAAATAATCTCCAAAATTTTTTTAAGAATGAATGAACTCCTGTTATGCCGGATGTATTCCACGGTTTTGATTGCTCAATAGGACCAAGAAACATCTCATACATTCTAAATGTATCAGCACCATATTGACTACAAATCTCGTCGGGGTTTACAACATTATATTTTGATTTAGACATTTTTTCAACTTCTCTNGTAACAATGAAATTTTCACCCTCTAAAATAAATTTAGACTTTGAGAAATTTTTATCATACTTCTTTAAACTTAAATAATCTAATTGATTCAGCTCATTAACATATTTAATATCTATTCTAATTGGGTCAACATCATTATTTTTTATCATATTTTTTGAATAATACTCATTTGTTCCAGATTTCCTGAATATAAATGCAGACGAACCTAGAATCATTCCTTGATTAATTAGTTTTTTTGCATATTCGTCCCTAGGGACTAAATTAAGGTCATATAAAAATTTGTGCCAAAATCTAGAGTATAATAAATGTCCAGTGGCATGTTCACTACCGCCAATATAAAGATCTACATCTTTCCAATAGTTAACAGCATCTTTACCAACAAAATCATTATTGTTATGCGGATCCATGTATCTATAAAAATACCATGAACTTCCTGCCCATCCAGGCATTGTATTTAATTCAATTGGGAAAATATACTTATTATCTATATTTTTTACAGAAACGATTTTTTTTCTCTTAGTGTCCCACGCCCATTTTTCTGCATTTCCAAGAGGTGAATTTCCATCTTTTGTTGGTAAATATTGATCAACACTTGGCAATTCTAAGGGTAAATGTTTTTTATCTATGGCTTTTGGGATACCATTAATGTAATATATTGGAATTGGTTCTCCCCAATACCTTTGCCTACTAAAAATTGAATCTCGTATTTTATAATTTACGGATTCTTTACCACATTTATTATTTTCAATATGTTTGATAATTTTAATATATGCTTCTTCANATTCTAAACCATCTAAAATTTCAGAGTTTTTAAGTGTAAATCCCTCCTTTTTAACAAATGCTGATTTTGAAACATCTATATTTTTAAAAATATTTTTTATTGGAATATTATACTTCAATGCAAAAGANTGATCTCGCTCATCTCCACATGGAACTGCCATTACCGCNCCAGTNCCATATCCAGCTAGAACATATTCCGAAATCCATATAGGTATNTTCTCTAAAGTCAGAGGATGTATNGCATATGCACCTGTAAAAACACCACTAACGGTTTGATTTTCATTTATTCTCTCATACTCTGATTTTTTGGATATTAGCTCAAAATATTCCTTAATTTTTTTAATTTGTTTTTTTTCAGCAATTTTTAAAACTAACTCGTGCTCTGGAGCTAAATTCATAAATGTTACNCCAAATAAAGTATCTGGTCTTGTTGTAAAAACTTCAATTTCATATTCAAAGTTTTTAATTTTAAATTTTATNNTTGCTCCTTTTGATTTTCCTATCCAATTCCTCTGCATTTCCTTCAATGAATCAGGCCATTCTATATCATGCAATCCATCAAGTAATCTTTCAGCATAAGCAGTAATTCTCATACTCCATTGTCTCATTATTTTTTTTTCAACACTGAATCCACCACGTTCAGATACTCCATTAATTATTTCATCATTGGCTAAAACTGTTCCTAAATCCTCACACCAATTAACCTCAGTATCTGATAAATAAGCTAACCTATAATTTAATAAAATCTGATCTTTTTTAAATGAATTAAAAGAATCCCAGTCTTCNGNAGAAAAATTCTCTACTTTTGAACTTGANTATGCATTTAAATCCATTGTTCCTTTAGATTTAAATTGTTCAATAAGCATGGAAATTGGAAATGCCTTATTTTTATTTAAATCGTAATAACTTTCAAATAACTTAATAAAAATCCATTGAGTCCACTTATAATATTTAGGTTTAGATGTTCTAATTTCTCTCGACCAATCAAANGAAAAACCCATTTTATCTAATTGATGCCTGTATCTTTTTATATTAACTTCGGTAGTTTTTTGTGGATGTTGACCTGTCTGAACAGCATATTGCTCAGCTGGAAGACCAAAAGAATCAAAACCCTGAGGATGCAGAACATTAAAACCCTTGTGTCTTTTATATCTTGCAATAATATCACTAGCTATATATCCAAGAGGATGACCTACATGNAGCCCAGCTCCTGAGGGATATGGGAACATGTCAAGAATATAATATTTAGGTTTTTTGCTTTTATTNTCTACTTTAAAAGTATTGTTTTTATTCCAAAATTTTTGCCATTTTAACTCAATTGCTCGAAAATCGTAAATCACTATTATGTATTTAAAAAGTAAAAATACATTTATTGATCGAAAGGAAAAAAGAATATTTCTTGATTGATAATGGCAAATCAGTTTGGTTTATTAATTTTATAAAATAATTGAAAAAATTGAAAAATAATCTCGAGGATAAGTATCAAAAAAGAAAACTACTGTCAAATTATTTTTCAGTTATTTTAATTAACATCGCAGTTGTTCTTTTAACCGGGTCTTTTGCGCTTTTGTTGTTTAACTCAAATAAATTGGCAAACCACTTTAAAGAACAATTAGCAATGACAATTTATTTTAAAGATAATTCAAGGCAAATTGAAATTGAACAAATAAAAAAAGCTATTCAGCTTCAAAAAACCACCAAGGAAATAAAGTTCACTTCAAAAGAAGAGGCTGCAAAAATTTATGCAAATGAAATAGGAGAGGATTTTATGGAGTTTTTAGGATATAATCCACTTTTAAGTTCCCTTGATATTTACTTTAAAGCTAATTATGTAAAATCTGAAATGATAAGAGAAATTANTAATTCTTTCACCAAATACCCATTTATCTCAGAAATTCAGTATGATCAACCTCTTCTTAGCCTTTTAGAAGAGAATATTGAAAAAATAAAATTTTGGATGTTTATATCAAGCTTAATTTTTATAATTATTGCATTTATATTAATAAACAGTTCAATTAGACTATCAATATATTCTAAACGNTTTTCGATTAAAACTATGCAAATGGTTGGCGCAACAAAATGGTTNATTCAAAAACCAATAATTTTTCAGTACCTAAAACTAAGTGTAATTTCATCCCTGTCGGCAATAATTATATTAATTCTGTTAATTAGAAAAATAGATACTAATTTTAAAGAGTTAAATCTTCTCCAAGAATTACCATTTATTTCAATGATTTTAGCAAGTGTTTTTTTTCTTGGACTTTGCATAACATTTTTATGTTCATATTACGGTATAAAAAAATTTCTAAATCTTAANTCNGATGAAATCTATTGAAAAAAAAGAATTTTTATTTAAAAGATNAAATTTTAAAATATTTTCTATTTCTATTATAATAATTNCAACTGGTTTTGTGCTAATGATAGGAGGTGAAAGCACCGATCCTAATTTCTTTAATGAAGAAATTTTTAATTTTCAAAGAATTACACTTGCTCCAATCCTTGTAATCTTGGGGTTTGGTATTGCAATTATCTCAATATTAAAAAAACCATAATAGATAAATGGAGGAGATTAAATTATTGATTTTGGGGGTAATTCAAGGATTAACAGAATTTCTTCCNATTTCCTCTAGTGGACACATTGAATTAGCTAAGACCATGTTTANTATGGATTTTTTCTATGATGGCGGACTTGTTGTAACTCTAGTTTTACATACTGCGACCGCCCTTAGCACTTTATGGGTGTTTAGAAAAGATATATTACTTTTATTCAAAAATTTTTTTAAAAAAAATGTTAATGATTCTCATATTTTTTTGTTAAAAATTTTGATTTCAATTATACCTGCNTCTTTGGCTGGATTTTTTTTTGAAAAACAAATAAAAATATTATTTAATTCAAACATATTTTTAACTGGAAGCATGTTAATAATAACTGGTTTGATACTTTACCTCTCTGATAAATTAAAGTTTGATAAAAAAAAAGTTGGGTATAAACATGCTTTTTTAATTGGNTTAGCNCAAGCTTTTGCNATTCTTCCTGGAATTTCTAGAAGTGGTTCAACTATTGTAATGGCTCTTTTCCTNGGGATTAGTAAAAAAGAATCATCTAANTTTTCTTTCTTGATGGTGATTCCATTGATATTTGGGGCTCTTTTAAAAAATGTATTTGAAAGTGAAGATCCCATTAGAATGGATGTTAACCCTCCTTTAATTATTGGGTTTANATCTGCTTTTATTACAGGGATTATCGCATGTAAATGGATGGTGAAATTGGTNAATAAAAGTAAACTTAAATTTTTTGGTATTTACTGTTTAATTGCAGGGGGAATATCNCTACTTTATGAAGTTACTTAAAAAAAAAATCTCATTAAGCGAAGTATACGAGGGGAGATTTATTTTAATTAATAAACCTCTAAATTGGACTTCTTTCCAAGTTGTCAACAAAGTAAGAAACGTCCTAAGAAAACATTATAANNTAAAAAGACTTAAAGTTGGACATGCTGGAACTCTTGATCCACTTGCATCTGGACTACTCATACTGGCAACTGGTAAAGCAACNAAACAAATTTTTAAAATTCAAAGTATGCAAAAAGTCTACACCGGAACTATGGAATTTGGTTTCTCAACACCATCCTTTGATAAAGANACAAAACCAGATAATTTTTTTTCAATAAATCATATAAGTGAAAGTTTAATAAAAAACACAATAAAGGATTTTTTAGGTATTTTANATCAATATCCCCCTATTTACTCTGCACTCAAGTTAAAAGGAAAACCTATGTATGAATATGCTAGAGAAAATAAAAATATAAAAATTAAATCTAGAAAAATTAAGATTGAAAGATTTGAATTCAAGTCTTATGAATCGCCCAAATTTNATTTTGAAGTTGAGTGTAGTAAAGGAACATATATCAGATCTCTTGTCAATGATTTTGGAAAAAAATTACAAAGTGGTGCCTGTTTAAATGATTTAGTTAGAGTAAAAATTGGTAAATTTTGTCTAAAAAATGCTTTTGAAATAAGTGATTTTGAAAAATTATTTGAATAATTTAGCATAAATGAAATATAAATGAAATCTCTAAAAATTGGCTCACATAAAAAATTATTTGAGAAAGATTCTTTGAATAAAAAAATTGATATTGATTATGTATCTGAAATTAAAAATTTAAAGANAATTAAGAATGCTGTTATATTGTGTCATTATTACCAGTCTCCAGAGGTTCAGGAGTTAGCTGATTATTTAGGAGATAGTCTTTATCTCGCTCAGTGTGCATCAAAGGTTACCCATAAAATAATTATTTTAGCAGGAGTTCATTTTATGGCTGAGACTGCAAAAATTATAAACCCATCCAAAAAGGTTTTAATCCCAGATCTGAATGCTGGATGTTCTTTAGCTGACTCATGTCCTCCAAAAGATTTTAAGAAGTTTATAGCTCAGTATCCTAACTCAACAGTTGTCAGCTATATAAATTGTGCTGCTGAAATAAAAGCACTTAGTGATTTAGTATGCACTTCATCAAATGCAATAGGAGTAATTNATAGTATTCCAAAAAACAAATCTATAATATTTGCACCAGATAGAAATNTAGGAAATTACTTAATAAATCAAACTGGAAGAAAGATGATTTTATGGAATGGTTCATGTATGGTTCATGAAGCTTTTTCTCTTGAAAAAATAATAAATCTTGCAAAAGAAAATCCTGATGCAAAGTTTATTGCTCATCCTGANGCTGTANCCTCAGTACTCGAAATAGCAAATTTTATTGGAAGTACATCAAGTCTTCTTAAATTTGTACAAAAGGATTCATATAAGAAATATATTGTAGCTACTGAATCTGGAATTCTTCATGAAATGCAAAAAAAATGTCCTGAAAAAACTTTTATTCCAGCACCAATTGAAGATGAAACTTGTGCCTGTAGTGAATGTGCTTACATGAGATTGAATACACTTGAGAAAATTTATAATTGTTTAATAAACGAAAGTCCNCAAGTTAGTCTTGACAGAGAATTAATCTCAAAGGCTAAAGCTCCTATTGATCGAATGTTAGCTTTAAGTTAAAAATAATGNACAAACCTTTTTACAAAGAGCATAAAAAGTTTATCGATAATTTTATTCATANTGCTTTAGAAGAGGATATNGGAAAAATTGATTATAGTAGTGAATCGTGTATCCCAACTAATTCATTTAAATCNGCCAAACTATTTGTGAAAAAACCATGTGTTATAGCAGGGGTAGAATTAGCAGAAAAAATATTCAAATATTTTGATCCCAAAATTATTTTTAAAAAGCTAATGAATGATGGAGAAGTTGCAAAATNTGGTTCAATACCTTTTANGGTAGATGGTAAAGCTAAATCAATTTTAGCAACCGAAAGAGTGGTTTTAAATACCATGCAGAGAATGAGTGGAATTTCAACNATTACTAAAAGTTTTAGAAATAAAATTATTGGTTTTGATTGTAAAATACTTGATACCAGAAAAACATCTCCAAATTTTAGATATCCCGAAAAATGGGCTGTAAAAATTGGTGGTGGTGAAAATCATCGAATGGGACTNTTTGATTCTATAATAATCAAAGANAATCATATTGATTATTGTGGAGGAATNAACAAAACATTAATAAAAGTTGAAAAGTATTTAAAACAATTAAAAAGTAAAAAACCAATTTTAATTGTGGAAACAAGAAATTTNGGGGAAATTAAAGATGTTTTAAAATATGATTTTGTTGACAGGATATTATTAGATAACATGAGTATTTCTAGGNTCAAAATGGCAGTAAAAATAATTAATAAAAAAATCAAAGTAGAGGTATCTGGTAATATAAGTAGTTCAAATATTCAAAAGATTGCTGAAACTGGTGTAGACTATATGTCAATCGGAGCATTAACACATTCAGCTCCACATATAGATCTCAGTCTAAAAGCTATCTAAATATTTTTATTGAAAAAAACTGAAAATTATTTGTATATCTTTGTTTGAGTGTAAATTTGATGAAAAAAAAAAGAATCTTACTAAAATTAAGTGGAGAAGCATTAATGGGGGACCAATTATATGGAATTGATCCAAAGCGAATTGATGATTATGCTAAAGAAATTAAAGAAATTCACAAAACCGGAGTTCAAATTGCAATTGTAATTGGAGGAGGTAACATTTTTAGAGGTATTTCAGGAGCAAGTAAAGGGATGGACAGGGTTCAAGCAGATTATATGGGTATGCTTGCAACTGTAATAAATGGACTTGCTCTACAAAATGCATTAGAAGAAAATGATGTTCCAACAAGGCTTCAAACTGCTATTAAAATTGAAGCAATCGCTGAACCATTTATTAAAAGAAAAGCTACCCGTCACCTTGAAAAGGGAAGAGTTGTTATTTTTGGCTCTGGAACTGGTAACCCCTATTTTACTACTGATTCTGCTGCTGTCTTAAGAGCTATTGAAATAAATGCTGATGTAATTCTTAAAGGCACTAGGGTAGATGGCATATATAATGAAGATCCTGAACTAAATAAAGGTGCTATAAAGTTTGAGTCACTCTCATTTGATGAGGCTTTAAGTCGTGGGCTTAAAATCATGGATACAACTGCTTTTACTCTTAGTCATGAGAATAATCTTCCAATTATTGTTTTTGATATGAATACAAAAGGTAATTTGAAAAAAATTATTAACGGTGAAAAAATTGGAACAAAAGTATATATATGAATTCAATATGGAAGAAATAGATTTTATACTTGAAAGTGCTGAAGAAAGCATGGTTAATGTTATAAGTCATCTTGAAAAGGAACTTTTAAACATTAGAGCAGGAAAAGCAAACCCAATAATGTTATCAAATATATTTATTGATTATTATGGGTCAAAAACTAATTTGAGTCAAGTGGCAAATATAAATACTCCTGATTCAAAAACTTTAACCATACAACCATGGGAAAAATCTCTCGTTCCTGACATTGAGAAAGCAATTTTAATTGCTAATATTGGCTTTACACCAATTAATAATGGAGACTCAATTATTATTAATATTCCCCCAATGACAGAGGAAAGAAGGTTTCAATTAGTTAAAATTGCTAAACAAGAGTCAGAAAGCGCAAAAGTAAGTATTCGAAATTCGAGGAAAGAAGCTAATGATGAAATAAAAAAAATGGAAGTTTCAGATGATATGAAAAAAAACTCAGAACAGGATATTCAATCTCTCACCGATTCATTTATTAAAAAAACTGATTTTTTATTTTCAAAGAAAGAAAAAGAAATAATGACAGTTTAATTTCCAATTAACCCTTTCCTAAATGAAAATTAAAAAAAATTGGAACTTATGGAAAAATGTTGCTAGCGTTGTTCTGGGTAACAGGTTTATAATACTTCTAACGATTATATCGATTACTTTTTATTTTTCAAGCCAATGGCAATTTATCAAATTTACATTTACTGAAGCAAATTTACTACCTGATAACCACCCTGATAATATTGAGTATGAAAATTTTAAAAAACAGTTTGGGGAAGAAGGAAATTTATTACTGATATCTGTAAAGGACTCATCTATTTTCAGTCCCAAGAAATTCAATTCATGGAATCTTCTCTCCAAAAAACTTTTGGACCTCGAGGAGATAAAGTCTTTAATAAGTACCTCAAATCTCAAAGTTCTAAAAAAAAATGATCAAAAGAAAAAGTTTGAATTTTTATCTATCACTCCAAATAGAAATTTGTCTGAAAAAGAAATTTTAAAGTTTAAAGAAAAATTGATTAAAAATTTACCCTTTTATAAAAATTTAATTTATAGTGAATCCGGAAAAGCGATAAGAACCATAGCATACATGGATTCTAAAATTGTAAACACAAAAGCAAGAAAAACTTTTATAACCGATAAATTTATTCCATTAATTAGATCATTTGAATCTGAAAATAATGTTGATTTGAAAGTTTCTGGAATGCCTTACGTCAGGACTTTAAATGCTCAAAATATAATTGATGAAATTGGTTTATTTGTTTTGTCAGCTATGTTTATTACATCATTAATTTTCTTTTTATTCTTTAGATCGGTAAGAGCAACCTTAGTCGCTTTATTGGTAGTTTCAATTGGTGTTATGTGGTCCTTTGGAACGCTAGGTTTATTAAATTACGAGATAACAGTTTTAACAGCCTTGATTCCTCCACTAATTATAGTTATAGGTATTCCCAATTGTGTATTTTTTATTAATAAATATCAACAAGAAGTATTAAAAACAAAAGATAAATTTAAATCTCTAGAGACAATGATTACTAAAATAGGTTATGCTACCCTTATGACAAATCTAACCACATCATTTGGTTTTGCAACATTTATTTTAACAAATAGTAAAGTCTTAAGAGAATTTGGGATTGTCGCATCAATCAATATAATTGGACTATTCTTAATTTCACTTTTATTAATTCCAATCATATTCAGTTTTTTAAAAACCCCTAATACAAAACAAATAAAACACCTTGAAAATAAAAATATAAATAAGTTAATTGATTGGATGGAAAATAATGTCAAACACAAAAGAAATAATATTTATATAATTTCCGTATTTTTTTTAACCATAAGTGTTTTAGGTATAAAAAAAATGAAGATTTCAGCAAGTCTAATTGAAGATATGCCGAAAAAATCAAACTTTTTTAAAGATATTCAATATTTTGATGAGGAGTTTTCAGGAGTTGTTCCAGTTGAAATTTTAATAAATACTAATAGAAAAAATGGATTGAGAAGTTTATCAACTTTAAAAAAAATTGATAAACTTCACGAAGAAATTTTGAATTACTCCGAACTATCCTCTCCATTATCAATTTTAAATGCATATAAATATTCAAAACAAGCATATTATAACGGAAATCCAGATTATTTTAAGCTTCCTAACTCACAGGAAAACAGGTTTATTTCTCAATACTTAATGAATTCATCAGAAAATTCAAATTTATTTAAAAACTATATTGACAGCACCATGCAATATGGAAGGGTTACAACTTTTATGAAGGATATTAAAACAAATCAAATAGAGAAAATTAAAAATGAACTTCAGATTAAAATAAATAAAATATTCCCACCAGATAAATTCAATGTTTTATTAACTGGGAAATCTCTTCTTTTCATAAAAGGAACAAAATACTTAATCAAAAATTTATTTTTATCCCTNTCACTAGCTATTTTATTGATTTCATTTTTTATGGCATTTATGTTNANGTCATTCAAAATGATNATAATCTCATTGATCCCAAACCTNCTNCCATTAATTNTAACAGCNGGTTTAATGGGTTTTTTTTCGATTCCATTNAAAGCATCAACTATACTTGTTTTTAGNATTGCTTTTGGAATTTCAGTTGATTTCACNATTCATTTTCTNGCAAAGTACAGACTTGAATCCATTCAATATAAAAACATAACATCATGTGTCTACAACGCATTGAGAGAAACAGGTTTAAGTATGTTTTATAGCGGTATAGTTTTATTTTTTGGTTTTGCAATTTTTATGATTTCAAATTTTGGTGGAACAGTTGCTTTGGGTGGTCTTGTTTCNGCTACTCTACTTTTTTCTATGCTTTCAAATCTTCTTTTACTTCCATCCTTATTAATTTCATTTAATAAGACATAGATGATAGTTTTGAACTAGATAACATCAAACATACTTAATCAAAACACTATATTTGTATCACTATAAATTAAAAGTGCAAATGATAAAGATTTACGATCTTCTTTCTGAAAATAGAACAAGAAAAAACGTTGAGGTTTATGGTTGGGTCAAAACGTTTAGAGCTAACAGGTTTATTTCAATAAATGATGGATCTACTTTGCTCAATTTGCAATGTGTTATAAATTTTGAAAATTTTAAAAATTCAACTCTAAAGAGAATTAATACCGGTGCTTCATTAAAAATATTAGGAGATCTTGTTTATAGTGAAGGAAAAGGCCAAAATCTTGAAATCGAAGTAAGTGAAATTTTAATTTTGGGAGATTCAGATCCTGATGAATATCCTATACAACCAAAAAAACACAGTTTAGAATTCCTTAGAGAAAAAGCTCACTTAAGAGCCAGAACTAATACTTTTAATGCTGTAATGAAAATAAGATCAGTTCTTGCATTTGCAGTACATGAGTTTTTTCAAAAGAAAAATTTTAATTATTTGAATACTCCAATAATAACTGGTAGTGATGCAGAAGGTGCTGGAGAAATGTTCAAAGTAACTACCCTTGAACCTGACGTTAATTTGGAAAAACCGTTAGATTACAAAAAAGATTTTTTTGGGAAAAAGACCCATCTGACTGTATCAGGTCAGCTAGAGGCAGAAAGTTATGCCTTAGCATTAGGTAATGTATATACATTTGGACCCACTTTTAGAGCTGAAAATTCAAATACTAAAAGGCATTTAGCTGAATTTTGGATGATTGAACCTGAAATGGCCTTTTTTGATTTGAATGACAATATGGATTTAGCTGAGCAATTTATCAAATATCTTCTAAATAAGATTTTATCTACTTGTCAAGTAGAATTAAATTTTTTAAATAAAAGGTTAGAAGATGAGGAAAAAACTAAGCCAAAAAACGAAAGAAACGAAATGGGTCTAATTGAAAAAATAAAATTTGTGAATAATAATGATTTTAAAAGAATAAGTTATACAGATGCAATTGAAATTTTAAGAAACTCAAAACCTAACAAGAAAAATAAATTTAAATATAAAATTAGTGATTGGGGTACTGATCTTCAAAGTGAACACGAAAGATTCTTAGTTGAGAAATATTTTAAATGTCCACTAATAATTTTTGATTATCCTGCAAAAATTAAAGCATTTTATATGAGATTAAATCAGGATAAAAAAACTGTTGGTGCCATGGATGTCTTGTTTCCTGGAATAGGGGAGATCATTGGAGGTTCTCAACGTGAAGAAAGACTTGATGTTTTAATTGAAAGAATGGAAAATTTAAAAATAGATCAAAATGAATTGTGGTGGTATCTTGAACTTAGAAAATTTGGTAGTGCTCCNCATAGTGGCTTTGGTTTAGGTTTTGAAAGATTAGTTCAATTTTCAACAGGAATGAATAATATCCGTGACGTTATTCCATTTCCTAGGACTCCTCAAAATGCTTCTTTTTGAATTTTAGTGTATATGTAATTTTATAACTTTGATTTAAATTAAATTTTCAATGATTAAACAACATTTAAATTTAAAACTCAATCAAAAATTATCTCCTCAACAAATTCAATTGATGAGGCTTATTCAACTTTCAACATTAGAGCTTGAACAAAAAGTTCAGTTAGAAATTGGAGAAAATCCTGCTTTAGAGACTGGTAAAGAAAAATTAAATGAAAATGAAATACTTGAAAATTCAGAAGAATTATCTTCAGATAATTCAAATGATATTAACGTGGATGATTACTTAAATGATGATCAACCTTATTATAAAACTAAATCGAACAGTTTTAATCCTGACGAAGAAGATAAAATAATACCTTTTTCAGGCGGAATAAGTTTTCACCAGAATTTAAAAAGTCAAGCTCAAAATCTTATAATATCTGACGAAGAGACCCCAATAATTGAATTTTTGATTGGTAGCATTGATAATAGTGGATACATAAGAAGAGAAATTGATGAACTCGTTGATGATCTTGCTTTTAGTCAAAATATTTATACTGATGTAAAACAAATCAAATCACTTCTTGAAAAAGTTCAGTCACTTGATCCCCCTGGGGTTGGGGCAATGAATCTGCAAGAATGCCTAATACTTCAAATAAAAAGAAAAATCAAAAAAGATAAACTATCAGATCTCGCAGAAAAAATTCTAACCGAATCATTTGATCAATTTTCTAGAAAACATTACGAAAAATTAATAGAAAAATATAATATAAATAAAGAAACTTTAAAGTCTGTTATAAATCTAATCTCTAAATTAAATCCAAAGCCAGGTGGAAATTTAACAAATGAATATAGGAAAAATCAAATTATNCCAGATTTTATTTTAACAGTTGAAAATGGNAAGNTTGAAGTTGCCCTTAACAAAAGAAATGCACCNGAACTGCATGTATCTCAAAATTATAAAGAAATGTTGGAGGGATATAAAATTGCTTCAAACAGAGACAAAAAACAGATAGAGGCAGTCAATTTTATAAAGCAAAAACTAGATTCAGCAAAATGGTTTATTGATGCAGTTAATCAGAGATTCGATACTCTTTTCATAACAATTAAAACTATAGTTGAATTTCAAAAAGATTATTTTCTTAGCGGTGACGAAAAAGATTTAAAACCAATGATATTAAAAGATATATCAGAAAAAATAAATATGGATATTTCAACAGTGTCTAGAGTTGCAAACAGTAAATATATTGATACCCCATATGGAATTAAACTAATTAAAAGTTTTTTTTCTGAAGGAATAAAAAACAAAGAAGGGGAAGACATTTCTTCAATAGAAATCAAAAACATATTAGAAGAACTNATAACTAAAGAAAATAAGAAAAAACCTTTAGCCGATATTTCATTATCCTCCCTTTTAAAAGATAAAGGATATATTTTAGCTAGAAGAACAGTTGCAAAATATAGAGAACAATTAGGTATTCCAGTAGCAAGACTAAGAAAGCAGATTTAAACTATAATATATAAAAGACTAATCCAATTGTTAACAATTTAAATTGTTTGAGTGATTCATTAGGAAAAGTGTCTATAATTCTTGAGGATAAATCGTAGCCTAGAGAAAAGTTCCAGGTATTATATCCAAAGTTAAGTGTTAAACTATTATTCCATTTTCTGAGAAAATTGTTATTCTCAATAAAATTGAAATTTATATGGTATCCAAAATAGACTCTCCAAAATGTATAACTAGAATCTGAAGAAGACCTCCATCTTAATTCAATTGGGATTACTGAAGAAAAAAATCTAGTAGTTTTAAAATTATTTAAAATAACATTACCTGTTTGAAAATCAAAATTTGACTTAAATTCAGTAAAGGAACTTCCAGCTCCTATTCCAATAGCCCACCTTCCACTCTGAGTTATTGGAATATCTCGAATAAATCCAAAAGAAATTTTATTTGAAAAATCACTTTGTGAAATATTATTTGAGGTATTGTGAATTAAAACATAATTNCCACTAAAGTAAATTTGATCTTCTCTATATTTTTTTATGCTTAATGAATCTTGTGAATAAGAGTGTAAAAAAAACAGATAAAATAAAATTGAAATTTTAATTTTCATATAAAGCAAAAATAAAAAAAGCATCTAATAAAGATGCTTTTGATTTTTTTGTTTTCGTGTATTTATTAGAAATTATTTGAGATTTTGNGTGTACTCACCAATTCTTGTTGTATAATTTATTTTAAGNGCATTAACCTTTCGTAGCTCTTGCTTAATGTCACTTACCAAACCCATTTTTGTTTCTCCGTCAACCTTTAATGCAGTTGTAAGAACGTTTTGTAATTCTTGACGTTTTGATGCTCTCTCAGCAAGTACAAAAGCTCCCACATCTCCTACAACAGCAAATTTATCATTTAATTGAATTCTTGCTGTTGAGCCATACTTATCCTCGTATCTTGATGATGGTTTACCAGCATAAATATACATAACTCTATCTTTCTTATCCAGCTTTTGTATTTGATCAGCTGCTGGTAAAGAATTATTAACCATCAAGGTACTATCTCTCATCACAGTCGCAACCATGAAGAAGAACAACAACATGAAAACAATATCTGGCAATGATGCAGTTGAAATTGCCGGCAAATCTCCACTTTTTTTCTTTTTAAATTTACTCATAATTTAACTTTTATTNGGTTCAGCTTCAGACAATTTTTGGGGATACATATTTTTTACTTCACTCAAAAGAGGTTTTAACTTTTCTTTTTCAGCAGGAGAAGTTCTGGGATCATTGTATTTATTATTGGCTTGAACAAAATCCATACCTATCATCGGATTTAATCGAGAAAACTCACGATTTCTGAGAACATTGTAGGCAGCCACTAACTCATTTTGGACAGCTATGTATATTTTNTAGGATGTTTCCCTGTCATTTTTGAGTGATATAATAGCTTTTTCAGGATTATCTGATGAAGAGGGATCTCTTTTGCCATTACAATAATCACATGCGTCATCGCCAACACCTCCACCATTATCAAGAAATTCGACTGCCAATTCTCTAACATCAGAAATATCTTTTAATTCTTCTTCAATAAGTAATTGGTTGTTTTTATTTACAACAACNGTGAAAATATTTTTTTGTTTTATAATTGGTGGATCAATAACTTCTTCCATGGGAGGTAACTTACGATTCAGACCACTGTCAGTTTCTATTGTTGTAGTAACAAGAAAAAATATTAATAACAAGAATGCTATGTCAGCCATAGAGCCGGCATTTACTTCTGGTGCAGATCTTTTAGCCATAATTATCTACTTATTAATTTTTTTACGCTTGAAAAAATCATTGAAACAAATGCAACAACTGTGAGTATATAAAAAACTCTAATTCCTGTCCCAACCCATCTAGATCCGTTAGCAGAGAGTATTTCACCATCTTTTAAAGGTGTTTCAACACCATCAGATATTCCATAACTTATCGCTATGACAAATATAAAAATACCTAACATTAACAGAGATTTTTTTAATTTGTTTTTGTTTGCTGCAAGACTTCTTAATGAAAAAATTATGGTTACTAAAACTGCGATTGATAATATAAAAATGGCTAACATAATTAATGGGGTGACAATCGAAAAATCACCTAAACTGGCGTCCATTTTTATTTGATCATCACCTGTACTCATTATTCTAAGTAAAAATATAGCACCCAGTACCCCAAGTATTCCACTAATTATCTTAATAATATTTTGAAAATTCATTTTAAGTTATGATTAATTTATTTTTTATTTGCTGTAAGTATATCAATTAAAGTAATTGAAGCATCTTCCATATCATTAACTATACTATCAATTTTTGCAACAATATAGTTNTAAAAAACCTGAAGTATTATAGCTACTATAAGACCAAAAACTGTAGTAAGTAAAGCAACTTTTATACCACCTGCAACAAGAGAGGGTTGCATATCTCCGGCAGCTTCAATTTTATCAAAGGCTTGAATCATCCCAATTACTGTTCCCATGAAGCCTAACATTGGTGCTAATGCAATGAAAAGTGATATCCATGATACATTTTTTTCAAGTTGTCCCATTTGAACTCCACCATATGCAATCACNGCTTTTTCAGCATTTTCNATACCCTCATTTGACCTGTCTAGTCCTTGATAAAATATTGAAGCAACTGGGCCTTTTGTGTCTCTACATAATTCCTTGGCGGCTTCAATCCCTCCAGATGAAATTGCTTCTTCAACACCGCTTGTTAATTTCTTTGTGTTTGTAGTAGCAAGATTTAGAAATATTATACGCTCAATTGATATTGCCAAACCCAAAATAAGACATATTAAAACAATACCCATAAAACCAGGACCTCCCTCTATAAATCTATTTTTTAGTTCTTGAGTAAAAGAAGGAGCTATTGTTGTTGGTTGTTCATCCTCTTGAAATGATGATATATTTTCAAAATTTTCAATAATCGTTGTACTGGCACTTAACGTGTAACTACCTGTAAAAAAGGATACAAAGATTACTGCGGTTATTAATTTTTTCATTGTAGTAAATTTATTTCTTGTTAAATGAGGGTTAAAGATAAAAAAAAATAGATATCAATATTAAAAAAAATTATCTCAAAAATATTATGACGAAAATATACNTAGACTATATTTTTATTATGAATATTTGGGGATTTTTAAAATAAAGAAATTCATAACATAATGTTTTTGAGCTTTATTTTACTAATTTTAATTACATATAAATTAATTCTTTTAATGCCCCTTTTTATAGTTTTTTGTGGTATAATTTTACTTTTTGCGTTAATCGTATTTGGAAAACTTAATGCTTTTGTTTCATTCATTTTAGTCTCTTTACTCATAGGAATTCTAAATGGAATGCCTGTAAATGATATTATTAACTCAATTGAGAATGGTTTTGGANACACCTTGGGATCACTTGTTATGATCTTGGGGTTAGGTGCAATGTTCGGGAAAATAATTGCAGAAAGTGGAGCTGCACAACAAATTTCATTCAAATTAATTGATTCATTTGGTGTGAAAAATATTCAAATAGCAGTTATGCTTTCAGGTTTTATAATCGGTCTTACGATGTTTTATGAAGTTGGTTTTGTTATTTTGGTTCCATTAATTTTTACGGTAGCATCATCATCTAATCTTCCTTTNNTGTATGTGGGGCTTCCTCTTTTAGCCTCATTATCTGTTGCTCATGGATATCTTCCACCTCATCCTGGACCCACAGCTGTTGCAGTACTTTTTGATGCTGATATTGGAAAAACATTAATTTATGGAATTTTTGTTGCAATCCCTGCAATAATAATTTCAGGCCCNATTCTATCNAAAGTCATAAAAAAAGTNGATGCAAAACCTNTAAAATCTTTTTTATCCTCTAAANTTTTNGTCAAAAGTGAATTGCCAAGCTTTTTTATTAGTNTTTTTTCTGCNNTACTTCCNGTATTTTTGATAGGNTTTTCNACAATTTTTTTGGCTTTNANAAANGANGAAAATAAATTTTATAATTATATTAAATTTATAGGNAANCCATCTATAGCCCTNTTAATTTCATTGATTTTTTCAATTTACTCATTAGGACTTTCTAGAGGAAAAAATATAAATGAAATAATGANAAAATGCTCAAATTCTATTAAAGGTGTAACCATGGTTCTACTTATAATTGCTGGATCTGGTGCTCTAAAGGAAATTCTAATTGATAGCGGTGTAAGTCAATACATAGGTAGTTTATTGAAAGGCTCTAGTTTATCTCCGCTTTTTTTAGGTTGGGCTATTGCAACTCTCATAAGAGTTTTTGTTGGATCGGCTACAGTTGCAGCACTAACCTCAGCAGGGATTTTAGTTCCAATTATTACAACCACAGAAATAAATCCGGAATTAATGGTTTTAGCAATTGGATCTGGAAGCATTATGTTATCACATGTTAACGATGGCGGTTTTTGGTTATTTAAAGAGTATTTTAATGTTTCCGTCAAAGATACTCTTTCAACCTGGACTGTCATGGAAACATCAATCGGAATAATTGGTATAATTGGAGTCTTAATATTGGATATATTTGTTTAAAAAANTAAAAAAATGAATTCATTACCTTCCCAAAGAATAAAGAAACTTGGATTAAAATTACCCCCGGCACCAAAACCGGCAGGATTATACAACCCTTTAGTAATATCAGGGAATCTTTTGTATGTCTCAGGTCAAGGTCCTGTTAANNATGACGGAACTCAAATGGTTGGTAAAGTAGGAAAAGACATTTCTGCAGAACAGGGTAAATTAGCTGCAAGACAAGTGGGATTAACAATGATATCAACTATTTTAGAGCACTTTAAAGATATAGACANGATAAAAAGGGTGGTAAAAGTTCTAGGAATGGTAAATTGTTCAATGGAATTTAAAGAACATCCTTTTGTTATTAACGGATTTAGTGAACTAATGCGAGATATTTTTGGTAAAGAACTTGGTGTTGGAGCAAGAAGTGCAGTTGGCAATATTCTTCCAAGAAATATTCCTGTTGAAGTAGAAGCTATTTTTGAATTGCATTCTTAAATTATGAAAGTTTGTTCTACTGAAAATATAATAACTCCAGGATTAATTGTTATACCAGAGAATATCAAAAAAAATATTAAAAAGATGATTTCGATCGCTGGTTCTTCAGAAAGACTCTGGCCACATGTTAAAACTCATAAGTTAACTGAGATTATTGAATTTCAAAAAGAATATGGAATTAATAAGTTTAAATGTGCTACAATATGTGAAGCAGAAATGTTAGCTGTAACTGGGGTTGAAGAAATTCTTTTAGCTATTCAACCTACTGAGTTAAACTTAATTCATTTCATTAAACTTAAAATTTTGTATCCCAAGATAAAATTTTCCACTATCGTAGATAACTTCGATTCATTAAGATTAATGGGTCGTTTGTCACATAAAAATAATATTAAGTTATCACTGTGGCTTGATATTAATAATGGAATGAACCGAACGGGAATAGATAATTTATCAGATGCTATAACATTAATTAAAAATATAAATTCAAATAAAAACTTAATTTTTGAAGGACTTCATGTTTATGATGGTCACATAAGAAATCCTGATTTTAAAAAAAGAAAAAAGGAATGTGACAAAGCATTCGAATTTGTATCAGAAATTATAAATAATTCTGAAAGGATTGGAATTAAAGTTCATAATCTTATTACTGGTGGATCTCCCACTTTCAATATCCACTCTATGAGAAAAGGGAATTACCTGAGTCCTGGTACTACTCTTCTTTGGGATGTTGGTTATAAAAAGTTATTTCCAGAGATGAATTTTGAAATAGCAGCAATTCTAGTTTCACGTATTATCAGTAAACCAAAAAAAAATATTATATGTTTAGATCTTGGACATAAATCTGTTGCCTCTGAAATGCCATTACCTAGGGTTATTATTCATGGTTTAGAAAATGCAAAACATATCAATCAAAGCGAGGAGCATCTTATTATTGAATCAAAAAGAGCCAAAAATTATAATATTGGTGATTTAGTCTATGCTACTCCATTTCATATTTGTCCAACAGTTTCAAAATTCGAATACATACAAACTATTTCAAATGGAGAAATATCATCTTTATGGAAAGTTAAAGCCAGAAACTACAATTTAAAAAGTAATGTCTTTAATTTTTGATGCTCACTTAGATCTTGCAATGAATGCAATGGAGTGGAACAGAGATCTTACTCTTCCAGTAAATCACATTAGAGAAAATGAATGTTTATTAGATGATAAACCAGATAGAGGAAACGGAACCGTTTCTCTTGATGCAATGAGAAAAGGTAATGTGGGTATTTGTGTAGCAACTCAAATTGCAAGACATATCAGGCCTAGAAGTAAATTTCTAGGATGGAATTCAGCAGAACAGGCGTGGGCTCAAACACAAGGACAACTAGCTTGGTATAAATCAATGGAAAGTATAGGCGAAATGAATCAAATTAAAAACCTAGATGATTTAAATGCTCATATCGATAATTGGACTAATAATTCAAATAAATCGATTGGGTATATACTTTCACTAGAAGGGGCAGATTCAATAATTTCAATGGAGCATCTTAATCTAGCATATCAATATGGATTAAGAGCAATTGGACCAGCCCACTATGGGCCTGGCACCTATGCTTATGGTACCGATTCTTCTGGAGGAATAGGATTAAAGGGTAAGAAATTACTTGATGAAATTGAAAAATTAAATCTAATTCTTGACGTAACCCATCTATGTGACATAAGTTTTTGGGAAACCATTGAAAGATTCTCAGGGCCAATATGGGCAAGTCACAGCAATTGCAGATCAATTGTGCCTAATAACAGGCAGTTTGATGATAAACAAATTAAAGAATTAATTGATAGAAATTCGATTATTGGGGTATGTTTTGATGCTTGGATGATTGTGCCTAATTGGAAAAGAGGTATTTCAGATCCAAAAAAAATGGGCCTTTCATTAGAAAAAGTAGTAGATCACATTGACCATATATGTCAACTATCAGGAAATTGTGATTCAGTCGGTATAGGTTCGGATTTAGATGGTGCATTTGGAAATGAGCAGTGTCCTTATGAAATAGATACAATTACTGATCTTCAAAAAATTAAATTTGTTTTAAAAAAAAGGGGTTATTCAGATTCTAATATTGATAATATTTTTCACAAAAATTTTATTAGATTTTTAAAAAAAACATGGTCTTAGAATTAGATATTATTTTTTAAATTTAANAAACAATAGATAGCAATGAAAAAAATATTACTTCTAAATCTTTCAGTTTTAACTTCTNTAACGTTATTTAATTACTCTTGTGAAAATTTTAATTCAAAACTACCAAAGGTTGCTATCGCTGGAATTGGCATTGAATCTAGCACTTTTTCACCAGCAGTTTCTTATATGGAAGCATTCAGAGCCAGGACAGGAATTGAAGAAAAAATTTTTAATAGATACTCTTTTTTATCTGAAAAATCTATAAACAGAAAACGTGCAAAGTGGTTTCCTACAATAGTAGCAAAATCTTTACCTGGTGGGATTGTATCTAGAGAAACTTATGATTCTATCCTGAATCAAACTCTATCTCTTCTGAAGGAAAATTTACCTTACGATGGACTATTTCTTGACATACACGGAGCCATGAGTGTTCAAGGTTTAATTGATGCGGAGGGAGATTACATAAAAAAAATCAGAGAGGTTGTAGGTTATAAAACCATAATCTCAACCTCAATGGATTTACATGGCAATGTGTCAAAAAAACTAGCTAGAGAATCAGATTTAATAACTTGTTATAGAATGGCTCCTCATGAAGATGCAATGGAATCAAAACAAAGGGCCTTAGAAAACCTATTAAGAAGGATTGAAAATGGTAAAGGAAAACCTCTTTATAAAGCATGGATTCCTGTTCCAATTCTTTTACCAGGTGAACAAACTAGTACCAGAGTTGATCCTGGAAAAAAACTTTATGCTCAAGTTGATCCAATCACAAAAATTGATGGTATNCTTGATGCTGGAATTTGGGTAGGTTATGCATGGGCAGATGAACCAAGAAATCACGGGGTAGTTGTAGTTACTGGAGATGACGAAATAAAAGTCAAATCCTCGGCAGAAAAATTAGCAAGAAATTTTTGGGAATACAGAAATGAATTTGATTTTGTTGCACCAACTAAAAATTTGAATGAATGTCTAAAACAAGCAATAAACAGTAAAAAAATTCCTTTTTTTATCAGTGACATGGGAGATAATCCAACTGCTGGAGGTGCTGGTGATGTAACTTGGACATTAAATAAATTATTAAATAAAGAAGAATTTAAATCAAATGATGGCCCTAAATTAATTTATGCTTCAATCCCAGGACCTAAATTAATAGAAAAGGCTATTCAAATTGGTGTAGGAAAAAAAGTTAAAGGTTACGTTGGGGCAGAAGTAGATAATAGATACTCACCTCCAATTTTACTCGAAGGGGTAATTAAAAGCATTAAAAAAGGAGATATTAATGCTGAAACTGAAGTAGTAATTCAAACTGGAAGTATTAGTGTAATAGTTACAAAAAAGAGAAAACCTTATCATTATGAA
>PATA01000001.1 GCA_002713495.1 Flavobacteriaceae bacterium | reverse complement strand
ATTAGAATAGGGACTCCTGCAATAACTACTCGTGGTTTCATGAAAAATGAAATGAATTTAATCGTCAAAATGATTGACAAAGTTCTAAATAATCATAAAAATATGTCAGTTATTAGTAAAGTGGCTGATGAGGTAAAAGAAATTATGAAAGAAAGGAAGTTATTTAACTTTTGAATCGATTGGATCAAATATTTTATTAATAAATTCTGGAATATGCGATACCTGTCTGGTTTTAGAATCGTTTAAATAGCACCACTTACTAACAACTTTTACCAGTAGTTTCTCTTCTTTGCTATCATGAAATTCAACAATCCTCTCAGATATTGGTCCTTTAACTTTTTTGATATATGTTGAAATAACAATTTTATCACCCAAATATGCTCCAAGTTTATATGTAATATCATGATGTCTTACAACCCAAACCCCAAAATTTTGATTAATATTTTTAATCAAATAGTGCCAATGAGATTTCGCAATTTCTTGAGCCCAATATAAATATTGAACATTATTTACATGGTCTAACTCATCTAAATGACTTTTGGTTACAATAATTTTTTGGGTAAATCTATTCATCCTTCTGAAAAAATTCAACTTCAAAGATCTTATTCCAGTTTTTTCCTGTTACAAAAAAAGTTTTTGAAATCGAATTGTATGCTATACCATTTAGAACGTTTAAAGATTCAATTTGTTTTACTTTATTTTTCAGACCTGAAAAATCAATAACACCTTCAACATGACCTGATTTAGGATTAATAATCAAAACAACTTCTTTATCAAACTGATATGTATTAGCATATATTTTATTATTATGCCATTCTAATTCATTTATTTTCGATATAGATTTTTTATTTGTCATTATTTCTATGTAATCAATTTCATTCAAACTCTCGCGATCCAGTATCCAGATCTTGTTAGTTCCATCTGATTTATAAAATACTTTTCCATCATTACACAATCCCCATCCCTCGATACTCTTATCATAACTAAATGAACTTTGAAGATTTGTTAGATTGATGTCATAAATAAATCCAATATCTTCTTGCCATGTTAATTGATAAATCTTATTGTTTAAAATTGACAATCCCTCTCCAAAATAATTGTCATCTAATTTTATTTCTTTAATTACTTCACCAGTTTTGTAGTTCAATGACCTAATTTTAGATTTTCCACGTAAACCTGTGCTTTCAAATAAAATATTGTTGTTGAATTCTAGTCCCTGGGTGTATGAGGTTTCATCATGAGGATAAGAGTTTATAATTTTATATGAGTATAGTTTTGGTGGACTTTTCGCATATAAAATAAAATTATCTTTGAGCACAATCTTTTTTCCTTGGTTTATAATTACGATTTGGACTTCGTGAGCTCCTAATTTTAAAAATGTTAATGGATAAATTGAATCTATCTTATTTCCATCAAGGAATATTTCCTTTTTATGAACTATAGATGATTTATTTGATGTTACATCAATTTTCAATGTATCATCAGGAAAGAATTTAGATGAATTGATTTTTATTTTATATTGGTTGGAATTGTAACTTCCGCAACCAAATATTGAAAAAAATATAAATATGTATTGTAATCTAATCATCATTCATTAATTAATACAAATTTATATAAAAATTAAAATTTGAACTTTCTTGTTCTCTTTAATCTAAATGGTATATTTGCTAAGGGCAAGTACTACACAACCAGCTCCTGTTAAATTCCCCCAGGGTGGTAACGCAGCAAGGGTAGACGGTCGTAGCGGTGTGATGTAGTTAGCTTGCCCTTTTAACTATGAGTAAAACAGTTTTAATTACAGGTGCATCATCAGGATTAGGTAAAGCTACTTCAGAATATTTGTCTAAAAAAGGATACAATGTTTATGGAACAAGTAGGTACCCTTCAAAATACCCTACTCCAAAAGCATANAGTCTAATTAAACTGGATGTTAATGATCCATTATCAATTCGTAAAGCAGTGAACTCTATTTTAAAAAAAGAGAAAATAATTGATGTACTTGTTAATAATGCTGGTATTGGAATAACTGGTCCAGGTGAGGAAACTGATATTGAGGAGATGAAAAAAAATTTTGACACAAATTTTTTTGGACAAATTAGGGTCATGCAAAACCTGTTACCTTCAATGAGAAAAAACAGAAAAGGGCTGATTATTAATATTTCATCGATTGCCGGTTATATGGGTTTACCCTTTAGAGGCTGTTATTCTGCATCCAAAGGAGCTTTACACTTATTTTCTGAATCAATTAGAATGGAAGTAAAAAATTTTGGAATTAATATATTAACATTAGCACCTGGGGATTTTTCAACAAATATCGTGTCAAGAAGGTATCATTCTCCAATATTAGATGGACCTTACAAGGATCTTTATAAAAAAAGTCTCAATGAAATGAATAAACATGTAGATCAAGGAAACAATCCTATTGAAGTAGCTAAACTTATTTATGAACTTATAAATACAAAACATCCAAAAGTTCATTATAAAATTGGAGTTTGGTTACAAAAATTCTCTATATTTTTAAAAAAATTGTTACCAGATTTAATTTACGAAAAAATTTTAATGACCTTTTATAAAATTTAAGATACTAATTATGAAATTTTTTATTGACACCGCAAATATTGAACAAATTAAACAAGCTGAAGATCTCGGAATTCTTGATGGTGTAACTACAAATCCGACACTAATGGCCAAAGAGGGAATTACAGGGAATACTAATATATTAAACCATTATACTAAAATATGTAATTTAGTAACCGGTGATGTATCTGCTGAAGTAATTTCTGTTGATTATGATGGAATTATTAAGGAAGGTGAAATTCTTGCAAATTTGCANAAACANATTGTTGTCAAAGTTCCNATGATTAAAGAAGGTATCAAGGCAATTAGATATTTTTCTAACAAAGGCATTAAAACAAATTGTACTTTAATATTTTCTTCTGGACAAGCACTTCTTGCTGCTAAGGCAGGCGCTACATATGTATCTCCATTCATAGGTAGATTAGATGATATTTCAAATGATGGTATGATTTTAATTNAGGAAATAAGGCAAATATTTGATAATTATGCTTTTGAAACTGAAATTTTAGCTGCTTCTATCCGAAACCCAATGCATATAATTAATTGTGCTAAAATTGGAGCAGATGTAATGACAGGTCCTTTAAGNGCAATAGTTGCTTTAGCAAAACACCCTTTAACAGATTCTGGATTAAAAAAGTTTTTGGCAGATTTTAAAAAAGGAAATTAAAGTTTATCAATAATTAATGGATCGAATAAATTGGCAAAACCATTTATAATTATTCCATTTTTATCTGTTATAATTGCTTTGTTTAAAAGAGAAATAATCCACTTTTTGCTTGCATTTTCGAAGTCAATTATAGCATATTGATTTTTGATTTCTTGTTTCATCATTTTATTTACGTCAATTGCTAATTGATTTAATGGTTGAACTGAAACACCTATAAATTGATATTCTGGTTTAATTTTCCTTATGTTGTTTAAAATTTTTATTGACTTACCATAATGATTCATTTGAGTTTGAGACCAAAAATAAATCAATGTTTTTTTATTATTGTTAAATAATGAACTACTAGTTACAGTATCTAAAAGAGAATTTTGAAGTTTAATTTCAGGTAAATTAAAACCTTCACTCATCTTTTTTATATCATTATGAAGGTTGAGTACCTCGGCTAAAAACATAGTATTTGTGTTGATTGCNAAATAATATTGAAGAAATTTTTCATGTTCTAAATGATTTTCAAAATTTAAAATTTCATCAAAAGCAATAGCTCTTGCTAAATTGTTTTTTAATCCCCTTCCCGAAATTTCATTTTCTAATGTTTGGAGTCTTTTGATATTAAAGTCTGTATTTTTTTTGTATTCAAAGAAATACATTGAACTATCTAATGATTTTTTATTTAAAAAGTTAATTACATAATTTATATATGGATCAAAGAATGCTAAATCCTTTTCCTCAAAATTTAAAAAACTTCTATAGTTAAAATAAATACTATCCTTAACAGAACTCCAGTTAGTACCTCTAAGTAATGAATACCTCTCTCTAATAGTTGCATAAGGATANACATATGAGGACATAGTAATTTTCTGAGCAATCTTAGTTAACTTGTTTAAAGAATCCATTATAATCCATGATTTCTTTTTTTCAATTAGTAAAGAATCTATTATATCAGCAAAGGCATCAGAGTTTAAAGAATACTTTGTGGATAGGTACTGATTTTCCTCATTAATTTTTGATTCCATATCTACCAGAAAATTATTCTTACTACTCCCTGTACCACTAAAAAAAATAGACTTGTTAAAATCAGATGAATTCGCTCTCATCCACAAGCTGTCTCCTGGTTCAATTATCACCGATTGATATTCAGGAATATGTTCAACTTTATAAATTCCAGATTCAATATCAAATAATTCTGTTTTGAATTTATTATTAGAATCTAGTAATAAACAATCAATGGATATATTATTTTTGTATAATGTTACATAATTTGATGACGGATTAATAATTTGGCCTCCAAAAAAAGCNTTTTTAGTATTTATTATTGGTTTAGAATTACAGCATAAAAATAGAGCTGAAAAAAATATAGAAGTTGAATAAAAAATTTTTTNTCTCATTTGAATTAAAAATAATTTCAATTTATAAAATTAATAGTATTACTCTTTTTGATTTGTTATTTTTGGCAAAATTTTACATATGTTGTCTGTTAATAATTTATCAGTCCAATTTGGAAAGAGAGTTTTATTTGATGATGTTAATATAACCTTTACCCCAGGAAATTGCTATGGAATTATAGGGGCCAATGGATCTGGTAAATCAACTTTTTTGAATATTATTTCTGGAATAAAGGAAGCGAATTCAGGAAATATTTTTTTAGAACCAGATAAAAGTTTATCAGTTTTGGAACAAAATCACAACTCTCATGATAAATATCAAGTATTAGAAACTGTCTTAAGGGGTAATAAGTACTTATTTAAAATTAAGGCTGAAATGGAAGAAATATACAATAATGAAAATTTTTCAGATANTGATAGCGACAGGGTGGGAGAGTTACAAATAAAATATGAAGAATTGGATGGATGGAGTGCTGAAAGTAACGCTGCAAACCTATTATCAAATTTGGATATAAATGAAGNATTACATTACAATAAGATGATTGATCTTGACTCAAAACAAAAGGTCAGGGTTTTGTTAGCCCAAGCCCTTTTTGGGAATCCAGATGTTTTAATTATGGACGAACCAACAAANGATTTGGATTATGATACAATTACTTGGCTTGAAAATTTTCTGTGTAATTACGAAAATACTGTTATTGTTGTTTCACATGATCGTCATTTTTTAGACTCAGTTTGTACCCATATATCTGACATTGATTTTGGAAAAATAAATCATTACTCAGGAAATTATAGTTTTTGGTATGAGTCATCTCAGTTAGCGGCTAGACAAAAAGCTCAATCAAATAAAAAAGCCGAAGAAAAAAAGAAAGAATTACAAGAATTTATATCTAGGTTTTCTGCAAATGTTGCTAAATCTAAACAAGCAACTTCAAGAAAAAAGATGATTGAAAAACTAAATATCGAAGAAATAAAACCATCAAGTCGAAGATATCCAGGAATTATCTTCGAAATGGGAAGAGAAGCAGGTGATCAAATATTGAATATCGAGAATCTAAGCTTTAAATTAAAAGATGAAATACTATTTCAAAAAGTTAATATAAATTTTTCTAAATCCGATAAAGTTATTTTTTTAAGTAAAGATTCAAGGGCTATAAATAATTTTTTTGATATTATTTCATATAAGACTAAACCNTCTTCTGGACACTTTAATTGGGGCATTACAACTAAACANGAATATATACCTTTAAATAATGATTACTTATTTGATCAATCGATATCACTAGTAGATTGGCTTAGAAACTATGCTNTTAACGAGGAGGAGAAGGAAGAGCTATACTTAAGAGGTTTCTTGGGAAAAATGCTTTTTACAGGTGATGAAGCACTTAAGAACTCTAATGTGTTATCTGGTGGAGAAAAAGTTAGGTGTATGATTTCAAAAATGATGATGAGTAAGTCAAATGTTTTAATAATTGATGAACCAACTAATCATTTAGATCTTGAGGCTATCACTGCTTTTAATAACGCACTAATTAATTTTAAAGGAACCTTGTTNTTTTCAACTAGTGATCATCATTTTGCACAATCACTGGCAAACAGGGTGATTGAGCTGACACCGAAAGGTATAATTGATAGACATTTAACTTTTGAGGAATATATGACCGATAAAAAGGTAAGAGAACTAAGAAATAATATGTATTCATAAACAATTTTCAATCTCATAAAATCATTTTTTTATGGAAAAAAANTTTAAGTTGTGCTCCCTACCAGAAAAATGAGTATATACCGGCAAGAAGAATCATCAATGCAAATGATCCAATATTAAAGGTCATTGAAGTTTTAAAAATACCTTTATTTAGATCAATTCCTTTTGAATCATCTTTATCTTTATTATCAAAATAACTTACGAGCAAAATTATTAATGCAGTCAAAATAAAAGTTAACCCCATCTGATCGATAAAAGGAAGGTTAGGGGCAATATCATTTAATAGAGTTTCTTTAAACCAACCTTTTGGTCCAATTTTAAAATACATTGCAATAGGTATTGAGGATAATGCTCCATATATTGCACCTTTATTAGAAGTTTTCTTCCAAAATAATCCCATTATAAAAACTGCTAAAATCCCGGGGCTAACAATTCCAGTATATTCTTGAATAAAAATAAAAGCTTGATCAATACCACCTAGTAATGGAGAAATAATTACTCCGATAATTAATGCGATTGCTGCAGAAATTCTTCCAACAGTTACAATGTTNGATTCTGAATTAGAATTATTAAAAAAAGGTTTATAGACATCCATAGTAAAAATTGTAGCTGTTGAATTTAACATTGAGGCTAATGATGAGACAATAGCAGCTGCTAATGCAGCAACGGCGATGCCTTTCAAACCAGTCGGTAAGAATTGCATTAACCAAGGATAAGCCTTATCGGCAGTTCCAGCTGTTGGCATGTTATTTAAACCAGAATCACCTAATGAAGATAATAGGGTTGGATTATTTACTATTAAATATGCAGCAATTCCTGGTATTACAATTATCAAAGGAAGAATCATCTTAAGTCCAGCAGCAAATAAAATTCCATTTTGTGCTTCTTTTAAAGATTTTGCCGCTAATGTTCTTTGAATAATGTATTGATTGAATCCCCAATAATAAAGGTTTGCAACCCACATTCCACCTATAAGTACACTAATTCCTGGTAAACTCATATATTCTGGGTTAGACTTATCAAGTATCATATCAAACTTTTCTGGAATAACTTCATATAATATTTTTAAACCTTCTATCATACCATTTCCTGAAGAGACAGTATTTAGTGCCAGGTAAGATGTAATTAAACCCCCGAGTATTAAAACAACTACTTGAATAATATCTGTCCATGCAACAGCTGACAAACCTCCATATAATGAGTAAGCAGCTGCAAACACAGCAAGGCCAATAATTCCATATATAAGATCAATATTTAAAATTGTTTGCAAAGCTAGTCCACCTAAATAAAGTACAGATGTTATATTAACAAATACATAAAGTCCGATCCAAAAAACAGCTAAAATTGTTTTTAGTTGACTGGAAAATCTTTTTTCAACAAATTCTGGGATAGTATATATTTCTTTTTTTATGAAAATTGGTAGAAAATATTTACCCACGATAATTAATGTAAGAGCAGCCATCCATTCGTAGGATGCTATAGCAAGTCCTATGGCAAAACCAGATCCAGACATTCCAATAAATTGTTCAGCAGAAATATTTGCGGCTATCAATGAAGCACCAATTGCCCACCAAGGAAGTGATTTACTAGCTAAAAAGTAGTCTTCTGCATTTTTAGTTTCACCATCTTTACTTCTTGAAACCCATAGACCAAAAAATAATATTATAATAGCATAAATCGCAAAAACAATAAAGTCTAAGGTTTCAAATGTTGTNTTCATGGTTTTATTTAGATAAAATTTATGAATTTCGAATATAATGGAAATTATCAAATTAACATTGCATTATTTATCATTAAATATTTGTATGTTATTTTAAATCATTAATGGTTTTCATTGCTCTAACTAGTTCATCATTATGAACAAAAACATCTTGAATATTTCCATATACTGAACCAAAACCAGCTAATTTTGCTGACTCCTGAATATCTTTAATTACAGGAATTATATTTTTATCCAATAATCTTTGTTTTATTGACAAAACCATAATTGGGGTACCTGAGTAAATTTTGGTGTAGTAACTCATTATGNGATTAGGATTTATTATACCTACTATTCCATATTTTAGGATTAAAATTTTTACCCAATGCAACACCTAAAAATAATACTATCGAAACTACAGCTTTAAACATAAATAAAAATAAAATCCAAAAATCTGATGAATTTGGACTGTTAGTAAATATTGATAGTGGGGTAATTAGTGTTATGGCATAACTGACAAACAATAAAGTNAATAAGAGATTTTTTATTGAACGAAAAGGCCACATTCTTATTTTTCTGAGTGGTGCTAAGTCATTTCCCCATTTGTGAATTAAATAGAAATAGTTATCACCTATTGGAACAAAAAGAAGAGGGTCATCAGTTTTTTTTAATCTAAACATAATTGATGGTGCCATAATTTTAAAATTATTGAGTTTTTTATTATGATCATTTTCCAATTGTTTGATCTTATCAATAGCTTCAGAGGGAATTTCACCCTTAAAATATTTTATATCTAAAAATCTCAATCTGTAATCAATNCATATTTTTCTAATTGTGTTTAAATGAAAAATTTTATCATTGTCCAACTTGTCCAAGTTAAAATCATTAAAATGATTTTTTTTGCTTCGTTTTATGTANTCGTAATAAATATTTGATTTTTTTTCAAAATTTAGTTTTTCCTGAATATCTGTATTTGTTAACATATTATTAATCATATTTTAATTTTGACGTAATTGAGCATTTAAATGTCTCTTAAATTCTTTTTGTAATTTATTCATAACCTTATCTATATGTTTGTCTGTTAATGTTTTNTTATTGTCTGTGAATGTAAATCTAATACCGTACGATTTTTTATTATTAGGTATGTTTTTACCATCATAAACATCAAATAAATCAATTGATTCTAGAAATTTTTTTTCACTTTCGTGAGCTATTTTTTTTATTGATTCAAAAGAAATTTTCTTATCTATTAAAAGAGCAAAGTCTCTTTGAATTGAGGGATATTTACTTATATTTTTTATTTTAAAAGTATCATTCGGGGTGTAATTAAAAATTAAATCAAAATTAATCTCACAAACACAGACTTCATTTTGAATATTGAAATGATTCTTTATAGAATTTTTAATAATTCCCAGATTACCTATGAGATCATTGTTAATTTTAATTACTAAACCTTCAGAGAAAAAATCATTTTTAATATTTTCNAATTTAATTCCATCAATATTAATACTAGTAAATAAATCAATAACTATTGTTTTTAATTCAAAAAAAGAGGTTTTAGGTTTACTTGTTATCCAATTTAACGGTTCGTAAGATCTTGATATTGANATCANTAAGGATTTATTTTCTCTAAATTCTTTATTTATTTTTGAGTAAGCATNACCAATTTCAAATAGCTTTAAATTCTTTTGGTTTCTATTATTATTAAAAGATATTATTTCAAGTGTTGAATAAATTAATGTTTTTCTTAGTTCCGACAGATCTTTTCCGATAGGGTTGATTATAGTTATCGCATCATTTTTAGAGGTTTCTTTTGAAAGTATGTTGTAATTTGGGTTTGTAATAGAATTATTGATTATTTCAGAAAAACCATTTCCTATTAGTCTATCAGACAAATATTCTTCAAACTTAAATTTAGTTTTGAAATTATAATTAGGGAGATTTATGTTAAGTGATTCGCTGGCATCTATAGAATTGTATCCATAAATTCTCAATATTTCTTCGATTACATCTGCTGGTCTCGTTACATCAACTCTGTATAAGGGAATTGTTATTGCAATTCCTTCATTTGTAACGCTATCAATTTTAATTTCGAGTGCATTTAGAATATTTGTTAAATCTTCTTTGGGTATTTTCTGTCCAATTGTTTTATTAATTTGTTGGTATGACAAGAAAATTTTTGATGGAAACTTAGTTGGTTTTTGAAATTCACTGATTTCACTTGCAACTTTTGCATTTGCATATTTAATCATCAGNAACATTGCACGCTTTAGNGCTATTAAAGACATATCCGGATCAATTCCTCTTTCAAATCTGTAGGATGCATCTGTGGTAAAACCATGTCTTTTTGAACTTTTTCTGATTGTTTTAGGATCGAAATAAGCACTTTCTAAAAAAATGGATGTTGTAGATTCAGATACTCCAGAGTAGTCGCCTCCATAAATTCCAGCTAGACATAAAGGTTTTGATTCATCACAAATCATTAGGTCTTCATCTGAAAGTTTTATTTTATTTTTATCCAATGTTGTAAAAAAAGTTCCTTTTGTTGACTTTTTTACAATTATGTCTCCTTCAATTTTTTCAGCATCAAATGAATGAAGAGGCTGCCCCATGTCATGCAATACAAAATTGGTTATGTCAACAACATTATTTTTTGGCATAATTCCAATGGATTTTAAATTGTTTTGAATCCAATCTGGTGAGGAAGAAATTTCAATATCAGTGAGAGTTACACCAAAATAATAAGGTACCAATTCTGGTTCGTTAACTTGAACATTTATGTTTTTGGTGTTAGTTGGAGTTGGTAAGTTTTCGATTATTGGAGAATTCCAAGAATATTGAATTTTGTTTTGAATAAAATAAGCTTTTAAATCTCTTGCAACTCCCATATGAGACATTGAGTCAGCTCTATTAGGAGTTAATCCTATGTCATAAACATAATCATCATTAATTTTTAAAACTTCTTTAAACGGTTTTCCTATCTCTAAACTATTATCTAAAACCATAATTCCATCGTGAGAATTTCCAATTCCTAATTCATCTTCGGCACATATCATTCCTTGACTCTTTTCACCTCGAATTGTACTTTCTTTAATTTTTAACTTTTTACCATTTTTCGGATATAAAACTGATCCTACAGGTGCGACAGGAACTTTTTGCCCAATAGATACATTTGGAGCACCACAAACTATTTGTAATGTATTATTTTTACTGACCTTAACTTGAGTTAATTTAAGTCTATCCGCATTAGGATGTTTGATACATTTGGTCACTTCGCCAACAACAACATCAACTAGACTATCATTAGAGGATTGAATCTTTTCTATCCCTTCAACTTCAAGTCCTAGATCTGTTAGATAATCTGCTATATCTTCAACAGTTTTGTCAGATTTAATATACTCTCTTAACCATCTATATGAAATTTTCACTGAAAAAATTAACTTAATTGTTATTACAAATATAATGTATCGTTTACTTTATATTATCGTATGTAAAATAAATATAATTTATGATGTAATAGTTTCAAATGATTGAATATATTTATTCATAAATAATTCAATTTGTTCAAACTGATAACAAATATAGCATATCAACAAATTTAACTTATATAATTCCATATATTTTTAAAAGTTCCTATTTCGGCCAATGTTTGTTTAATAACTTGATTTTCTTTTTTTTCTAAGTTTTCGTCGTTATTTAATAAATCTAGAACGCATTTTCTTGCACTAACCAAAAGATCATGATCTTTTGAAATATCGGCTATTTTTAAATTTAAAATTCCACTTTGCTGAGTCCCCATTATATTTCCAGGTCCTCTCATTTTTAAATCCACATCTGCTATTTTAAAACCGTTGTTAGTTTTAACCATTGTATCTATCCTTAACTGAGAATCATTTGAAATATTATTTCCTGACATGAGAATACAATAACTTTGTTTATTGCCTCTTCCAACTCTTCCTCTAAGTTGGTGAAGTTGAGACAAACCAAATCTCTCTGAGCTTTCAATTATCATNACTGATGCATTAGGAACATCAACACCAACCTCAATAACAGTTGTTGCCACCATAATTTGTGTTTCACCTTTTGAAAATCTTTCCATTTCATACTCCTTGTCATCATTTTTCATTCTTCCATGAAGAATTGATATTTTATATTTTGGTAAAGGAAAATACTTACTAATACTTTCAAATCCATCCATTAGATCTTTCAAATCCATCTTTTTGGACTCCTCAATTAAGGGATAAACAATGTAAATTTGATTTCCCTTNAATATTTCATCTTTNATAAATTTAAAAACGCTAAGTCTTTTTTTATCTGTTCTATGTAAGGTTTTAATGGATTTTCTTCCTGGTGGAAGTTCATCAATTAATGAAATATCAAGGTCACCATATAAAGTCATTGCTAAGGTTCTAGGAATAGGGGTAGCTGTCATAACTAGAATGTTTGGAGGTAGAATGTTTTTTTTCCACAATACAGATCTTTGAGCAACTCCAAATCTATGTTGTTCATCTATAACCGCTAAACCAAGATTTTTAAATACAACTGGATCTTCAATTAGGGTATGTGTTCCAATTAAAATATCAACATTTCCTAATTTTAAATCATTTAATAATGGAATACGTTTACTTTTATTTAGACTTCCCGTCAAAATTTCAACCCTCAATCCAATCTTTGAACTTAAATTTTTCATTAATTTAAAATGTTGTTGAGCTAATATTTCAGTTGGAGCCATTAAACAAGATTGAAATCCACTATCAATTGATATCAACATACTCATGAATGCTACGATTGTTTTTCCCGAACCTACATCCCCTTGTAATAATCTATTCATTTGATAATTTGAACCTAAATCCTTTCTTATTTCCTTAATAGCTTTAATTTGAGCATTTGTGAGCTTAAACGATAGAAAATTATTATAAAAAGAATTAAAATAATCTCCAACTTTTGAAAAAATGTAACTTTTTATTTTTTTCTTTCTATTCTTATTTTTGATTAATATTTGGAGTTGTAAGTAAAAAAATTCTTCGAATTTTAATCTTTTGATTGAATCATTTAAAAGATTTAGATTTAAAGGAAGATGAATATTTCTGGTTGCTAAGTCCTTGGATATTAGTTGATACTTCTCAATTATAGTTTTTGGTAAATTTTCTTTAAACTTTTTATTGAAATTATTCAGATACCCATAAATCATTTTTCTAATAATATTTTGAGTGATTCCTGAATTATTTGATTTTTCAGTTGTGGGATAGATGCTGTTAAAATTTACATTTTTTTTTAATTTAAAATCTTTTAATAATTCCATCTCGGGATGAGCAATGCTGTATAGGCCTTTAAATTTATTTATCTTTCCAAAAACAACATAAGGAGTATGTGTTTTTAAGTTTGATTCAATCCATTTATGACCTCTAAACCATATTAAATCTAAAACACCAGTTTGATCCTCAAATTTTGCAATTAAAAATGATTTATTACTTTTAATCGATTTACTTATTTTAGTTATTGAACCTATTATTTGGATATCTGAATTTGATTCATTAACCTCATTTATTTTATAGAATCTCCCTCTATTAATGTACCTGTTTGGAAAAAAATTTAGCAAGTCCTGAATATTTNCTATTCCAAATTCTTCCCTGAATATTTTCTGTCTATTAGGGCCNACACCATTGAGATAAATAATTGATTTTTGTAACTCATTCATAAACAAAATTCAAATTATAATACTTGAATCATTTTAAATTATTTCAGAAATTTTAATTTTAACTTTCATAAATCTAAATATAAAAATGTATCAAATAATAAATTTGTTAATAAGAAATGATTTTTAAATATCATTTTAATATTTAAACATACTTTCTTTATAAAGTNNATTATTATAAAATTTAATATTTAAAAAATTTAATGAGTTTAAATACTCCGGAAATTCTTAAAGAACTAAATGAAGCTCAGATAGCTCCTGTAATTCACAAAAATGGCCCCCTCATNGTTATAGCAGGTGCTGGATCAGGAAAAACAAGAGTATTGACTCACAGAATAGCGTATTTAATCAAAAACGGTATCGATCCATTTGAAATTCTTGCTCTAACATTTACAAACAAAGCTGCNAGAGAAATGAAAGAAAGAATTATTTCAATTCTCCAATCAAATGATGCAAAAAATTTGTGGATGGGAACTTTTCATTCAGTTTTTGCAAAACTATTAAGAGTGGAATCAGATAAANTAGGTTTTCCCTCAAATTTTACTATTTATGATACCCAAGATTCTGAAAGGTTAATTACTAGCATAATTAAAGAGATGGGGCTCGAGAAGGATATATATAAACCTAAACAAATAAGAAANCGAATTTCATCACTTAAAAATAGTTTAATTACCGTAAAGGCATATCATAATGATTTAGATCTCATCGAATCAGACAGAATGTCAAGAAGACCAAAAATGGGGGAGATATACAATCAATATGTGGAAAGATGTTTTAAATCTGGTGCAATGGATTTTGACGATTTATTNTTAAGAACTAATGAATTATTAAATAGATTTCCAAGTGTTCTCGCAAAATATCAAAATAGATTTAAGTATATTTTAGTTGATGAGTATCAGGATACGAATCATTCACAATATTTAATTGTTAAGGCGTTATCTGATAAGTTTCAAAATATATGTGTAGTTGGTGATGACGCTCAAAGTATTTATTCTTTTCGAGGAGCTAATATAANTAATATATTAAATTTTCANAAAGATTATCAAGATGTTAAATTATATAGGTTAGAACAAAATTATAGATCAACAAAAAATATTGTAAATGCTGCAAACTCGATAATTGACAATAATCAAAGTAAAATTCATAAAGTTGTTTGGACAGCAAATGATGATGGAGAAAAAATAAATATTAAATGTATGTTATCCGATGCAGACGAAGGGAAACAAATAGCATCTGATATCATGGAGAGAAAATTATCTAAACAAAAAAAAAATATTGATTTTGCAATTTTATACAGAACAAATGCACAATCAAGATCCATAGAGGATTCTTTAAGAAAAAAAAATATTGGTTACAAAATTTACGGTGGAATCTCTTTTTACCAGAGAAAAGAAATTAAGGATATTTTGGCCTATTTAAGGTTGATTGTAAATCCTAATGACGAAGAAAGTTTAAAAAGAATTATTAATTTTCCACCTAGAGGAATTGGATTGACCACAATTGATAAGCTAATTATTGCATCTAAAGAGAATAATTTATCGATATTCGAAGTTCTGGAAAACTTGTCGAATATTAAAATTAGTATAAATAGAAATACACATGAAAAGCTAATTAACTTTTTAAATTTATTAANGTCATTTCAAATTCAAAANAATAATTTTAATGCNTTTGAAATTACTGATCTAGTAATAAAAAAAACAGGATTACTCAATAACTTAAAGCTTGAAGGTGTTCCTGAAAATATCTCAAAAATTGAAAATATTGAGGAACTTTTAAATGGTATCAAAAATTTTACTGAAGAACAAGGAAATTCATTGAATAAGTCAATTAAATTATCTGAATTTCTTGAAGATGTTGCATTAGCTACAGATTTTGATAACGAACCTGAAAATACATTGGATAAAGTATCACTAATGACCATTCACCTTGCTAAAGGATTAGAATTTCCGGAGGTTTATATTGTTGGGGTTGAGGAGGATTTATTTCCATCGGCTATGAGTCTTAATTCAAGATTTGAACTTGAAGAGGAAAGGAGATTGTTTTATGTTGCATTAACTAGGGCAAAAGAAAGAGTTTGTGTTTCTTACACAAAGTCAAGGTACAGATGGGGAAAATTAATTGATACTGATAAAAGTAGATTTATTGATGAAATCAACTCAAAGTATGTAAAACATAGTTTACCAATTCAGAATCATGAAGCNAAACCTATAATTGATAAATCAGTTTATGATTCTTATAATCCCAATNAATTTAACCCAATTACAAAACTAAATCAAGATAAAATAAAAAAGTTAAAAAAAATTAAGCAAAGTAACACATTTGAAAACTCAAATTTAAATCAAAATAAAATTATGCTTAATATTGGATCAAAAGTATCTCATGGAAGGTTTGGAAATGGAAAAGTAATTATGATTGAGGGTATTGGTAAAGATAAAAAAGCATCTATTATGTTCGAATATATTGGTATTAAAACTTTGTTGTTAAGGTTTGCAAAGCTCAAAATAATAGATTAATGAATTTAATAAAAATAAATNCTGATAATCCAAATCCCAAAAAAATTGATATTATAACTGATGTTCTGAGAAATGGAGGGGTTATTATTTATCCAACTGATACAGTATATGCTATNGGTTGTTTAATCAACAATTCAGAGGGTTTAAAAAGAATAATACAGTTTAAATCAAATAAAAAGGATGAATTGACTTTAAGTTTTTTATTTAACAACATATCTTCAATTTCAGATTATGTTGTAAATTTTGATAATAGAACTTACAGATTATTAAATAAATATTTACCAGGNCCCTATGCATTTATTTTAAAGCCTAAGATTAAGTTTCCGAAGCCTTTTCAAAGGAGGAAAAAGCTAGGAGTTAGAATTTGTGAACATCCTGTTACTAAATCAATTCTTAGTAATTTAAATTCTCCTCTTGTAACNAGNTCATTGCCTGATCCAGATGATTTGGTTAANTATACAACCGATCCAAATAAAATTTTTAATTACTGGAAAAATAAAGTCGATCTCATAGTCGATTCTGGTATTTCAGGAAACATCCCCTCTACAGTTGTAGATCTGACCCAAAAAAACCCAATTATAATGAGAATTGGTAAAGGTGAGTTTAGATAAAAAAAACACCTTAATTATTGCTAAATAAGGTGTTTTCTTTGGAAAAAAAANTTTTTATTTTGCTGCATCCATTCCTTGTTCTATTAGATCATAAAATTGATCTAATTTAGGAAGTACTACAATTCGAGTTCTTCTGTTTTTTGCCCTATTAGATGGACTGTCATTATCTAATAATGGCACGTATGAACTCCTGCCCGCGGCAGTCATTCTTTGAGGTTCTACAGAAAAGTCATTTTGAAGAACTCGTACAACAGCTGTAGCTCTTTTGACACTTAAATCCCAATTATCAACAATACCCTCTGTACTAATCGGAACATTATCAGTGTGACCTTCAACCATAAATTCTAAATCTGGGCGGTTGTTTACAACTTCTGCAACTTTTCCAAGAACATTTTTTGCTCTTTGAGTTATCATGTAACTACCAGAACTAAATAATAATTTGTCAGAAATTGAAACATAAACAACACCNTTTTCTACATTAATCTCAATGTCGTCATCACTNAGATTTGAAAGGACACCCTTTAAGCTTGTAACCAAAGCCAATGTTACTGANTCCTTACGTGTAACGGCATCTTGCATTCTTTGAATTCGGACATCTTTCTCTTTGATGCTTTCCAGGGATTTTTCTAAATTTTCGGCACCTTTCTGAGATAAGGTGGTTAANTTTCCTAAATTATTTATTAAGTCTTGATTGTTAGCTTTTAAAAATTTAACCTGATCTTTTAGCTCAGCTAAACTGTTTAATGCTGCCTCTTTTTCATCTTTACAACTATTTAATTGAATAGAGGTTGANTTTAGATTATTTCTTGTATTTTCTTGAAGGGTCTCAAGTTCTTGATATTTTTTTTGTGAAACACATGAAAATAATAACAAAGAGGNTATTGTAATCGTAATAAGTATCTTAGTTTTCATATTAATATAAATTATATTTATAAAGTTAACTCAAATATTGATTTTTTATTGTGAAAGTTTAGTAAAAATTTTTTTCTTTTTGATAAAATAGTCCCAAACAATAGATTTTACTTTCCAGTACCTATATTTAGGGANTATATTACTCCTTTTTTTATAAAATCTTTTGAAGTTAAGTAATAAATAAATATGTGCTTTAAAAATTGANATAAACAGTTTTAAATTGCCCATTATCAAAAATCTATAGGCTGCAATTATATCAAGAATTATCCTAACAAATAATATCCTAAAAAGATCTTTATTGGGTAAATTTTTAACCAACACTGTCAATGAATTTCTAAAATTTAAATACCATTTAAAAGTAGATATTTTTAAGGAAGCTGCTCCTAAATGAAATACTTTTGATTCCGAAATAAAAAATGTATTATAATTTTTATTAAAGGCTCTCCAACAGAAATCAATTTCTTCAAAATGAGCAAATAAATCCTCGTCAAATCCATTTAGTTCANCCCATANTTTGGATCTAATGAATATGCAAGCCCCGCTAGCCCAAAATATTTTTTGATTGTCATTATATTGTTCATGATCTTTTTCAATAGTTGAAAAAATCCTTCCTCTACAAAAAGGATAGCCGTGAGAATCGATGTAACCTCCAGCTGCTCCAGAATATTCAAAATAATCTTTTTTATTATAATTTAAAATTTTAGGTTGAGCAATTGATATATTAATATTTGATTGGAATAGTTTGATTACAGGGTTGAGCCAATTATTTGTAACCTCAACATCTGTATTAATTAGGCAATATAAATCTGCATTTATATTTTTTAAACCCAAATTGTAACCCTTTGAAAAACCATAATTTTTTTTTAATAAAATACATTTGATTTTTTTGAAATTAGTTTTTACATAATTTATTGAATTATCATTTGATCCATTATCAATAATATAAATNTTTGATTTTGATGAATATTTAACTAAGGTTGGAAGAAATCTTTTTAAAAGTTTCTCACCGTTCCAGTTTAGTAATACAATTGCTAAATTCACAGAGGTTAATTTTTATAAGTTGGAAGATCTTTCATAAATAAATACTCATTTAACTCATAATTAATTGTGTAATAAAAATGTGATAGTCCATTTGATATCATTAAATATNTACTTTTTAATTCTAAATTATATTTTGCAATTTGATCAAACACNTCCTGATTTATATTAACATTATATGCTTTACATTCAACNAAAATTATAACATCTTTTTGTTTAGAATAAACAACAATGTCATATCTTTTTCTCACTCCGTTAATCAAAATTTTTTTTTCAACATTAACCAATGATTTTGGATATTTTTTTGTGAAAATTAGAAAATGAATNCAATGTTGTCTAACCCATTCNTCTTTAGTCAGTAAATACCAATTTTTTCTGATAATATCAAAAATAAAGTACAAATTTTCTTTATTTTTGATACGCATTTTAAACTTAGAAAAGTTTAAATCTTTCATTTAACAAATTTGCAAATTTATTACTTAGATGCAAGATTATGAAAAAATAATTTATGATTTAAAGAAAGGTAAATTCTATCCATTTTATTTACTTCACGGAACTGAATCATATTTTATTGATAAAATTTTTGATTATTTTAANAATAATATTATCAATGAAGAGGCAAGAGATTTTGATTTAGTNATTTTTTATGGTAAAGAAACATCTATTGTACAAATAATTGAATATGCAAAAAGATACCCTTTAATTTCTAAATATCAATTGATTATAATTAAAGAGGCTCAGGGTCTAAAAAAAGATTATGAGCCACTNGTTCAATATCTAGAAAATCNTCAAAAAAGTTCAATTATTGTTTTTTGTTTTAAAAATAAAGATTTTGATAAAAGAAATAGACTTTATAAATCNGCAACAAAACATGGAATAATTTTTCATTCAAATAAACTTAAAGAAAATCAAATAATTCAGTGGATNTCAAATCTAATTAAAGATCTTAATCTAACAGCTGATATGAAATCAATTCATTTAATTTATGAGTTTTTGGGAAATAATTTAGATAGAATTTGTCAGGAATTAAATAAATTAAATCTTTTTTTAAACGATAAAACAATTAATGTANATGTAGTTCAAAAGTATATTGGAATTAATAAAGATTACAATAATTTTGAATTGATTAATGCAATCGGAAAAAAAAATAAAAATAAATGTCTTAGAATTATTTTCTTCATGTCAAATAATTCCAAAACATATCCTTTAATTTTAACTATAACTATGATTTTTCAATTTTTTAAGCGATTAATAATTTTTCATGGTNTAGNANATTCATCTAATATTTCANGGATACTGGGTATAAATCCTTATTTTGTNAAGGACTATGAAATAGCGTCAAAGAATTACAGTATGAAGGCATGNAGTAATGCAATTGAAAAAATTCATTTTGCCGATTTGAAAAGTAAAGGATTAAATACAGCTGAAATTAGTTCNAAAGTCATTTTAGTTGATTTGATAAATGATATATTNAGATATTAATCTATATGCTCGGATATTTTTTTGGATTAGACTCATTCATTACTTCATATGAAATTTCAAAAACATCATTTANATTTGGCTTTGAAAAGTAATCGCCATCAGTTCCATAAGGTGGTCTATGTTCTTTAGCCGAGAGTAATTTTGGCTCAGAATCCAACNATTCATATAGTTTTTGATAATCCAATAGTTGCTGCAAAATATATGCTGAAGCTCCTCCAGGCATATCTTCATCGACAATCAGAAGCTTGTTGGTCTTGTTTACACTTTCTCTAATTTTTTTTGAGTTATCGAAAGGTATTAGAGATTGTATGTCAATTACTTCAACATCAATGCTTTTTTCTAGTAATAATTTGGATGCCTTTAAAACTATTTCAACAGTAGCCCCATAGGTTATTATAGTTAGATCATTACCAGTTTTAAGAATATCAATTTCTCCAATCGGAGATGTGAATGTACCAAGATTCGAAGGTAATTTTTCTTTTAATCTGTATGCATTAAGAGTTTCGATTAATATTGCTGGTTGATTAATTTTTAGTAAAGAATTATACATTCCAGCTGCAATGGTCATATTTCTTGGGGTTAATATATATATTCCCCTTAATAAATTAACCATAGATCCCATCGGTGATCCTGAATGCCATATACCCTCCAATCTGTGCCCTCTTGTTCTTACAATTAAAGGAGCAAACTGTTGACCATTAGATCTATAGTGTAATGAAGCTAAATCATCACTTAAAATTTGAATACAATAAAGAATATAATCTAGATACTGAATTTCAGCAATTGGTCTTAATCCTCTCAATGCCATTCCAATTCCCTGTCCTATAATTGTAGCCTCTCTTATTCCGGTNTCTGTGACTCTAAGTTCNTTATACTTAGCTTGAAGACCCTCTAAACCTTGATTAACACCACCAATTTTTCCGCAATCCTCACCAAATATTATTAAATTATCTATTCGTTTTAATAACTTATCAAAGTTATCTCTTAAAATAATTCTACCATCTACAATTTTTGGATCTTTTGAATATTTTGGCGGTATAATATCAAAATCAAGATTTTTAGAATATAAATTTGAAGAAAATTTTGGTTGTAATTTTTTCTTTAAACTATTTAAGTATTTTCTAAAATTTAAAGTAGATGTATTTTTAAAATGATTCAATTCGGGTAATAAAGATCTTCCAAAACTTACTATTTCTTTAAAACCNAANGATTCATCTTCATTTAAAAATTTTTTGGACTTAACAATTGGTNNTAAATCAGGGTCAGATTTTATTATATCATTTAATTTAGANCTAAATTTCTTAAATTCTAATTTTATTGGATTTTGATAATTATTCCATGATTCAATTTTTGACTTCCTCGCAATTCTTTTAGCTTCATTATCAATTTCATCAAGTGTTTGTATGTCTGATATATTATTTATTAGTATCCATTGTTTGAATTTAAGATTACAGTCAAACTCTTTCTCCCACTTTAGCCTTGAAGAAGATTTATATCTTTCATGAGATCCCGATGATGAATGACCTAAGGGCTGAGTTAATTCTTTAACATGTATAATAACAGGAATATGATTTATTCTGGCTAATTTTTCAGCTTTAGAGTATGTTTTTATTAAAGAGGGGTAGTCCCAACCATTAACCCTTAGAATTTCAAAACCATCTTTTTCTGATGTTCTTTCAAAACCAGATAAAACTTCTGAAATACTTGATTTGGTAGTTTGCAATTTATTTGAAACTGAAATACCATAATCATCATCCCAAATACTTATAACCATTGGAACTTGAAGAACTCCAGCGGCATTTATTGATTCAAAAAACATTCCTTCGCTAGTACTGGCATTTCCGATTGTACCCCAAGCAATTTCATTACCATTATTAGTGAAATAATTAGATTTTTTGATATTAAGTTGTCTGTAAAGTTTTGAAGCATAAGCTAAACCAACTAACCTAGGCATCTGAGACCCTGTAGGGGANATGTCGGAGCTATGATTTTTTTGTTTCATAAGATTTAACCATTTTCCGCTCTCATCTATATTTTTTGTTAAAAAATGAGCTCCCATTTGTCTACCTCCAGACATAGGCTCATATTTAAGGTCTGTGTGTGCATATAATGCAGCAAAAAAATTATCCGGTGTAAGTAGTCCCTGAGCCATCAATAATGTTTGGTCTCTATAATAGCCTGATCTAAAATCGCCATTTTTAAAAAAACGATTTAGTGCAACCTGAGGTAATTCCTTTCCGTCTCCAAATATTCCAAACTTGCCTTTACCCAAAAAAACTTCTCTACGACCAAGAATACTNCACTCTCTACTTAAAACAATAGTTTTATAGTCCTCAATAATTTCTTTTTTGTACTCATCAAAGCTTATATTCTTTTCAGTAAATGAAGATGGTTTTGTCATAAAAAAGGAAAGTAAATTTACAAAAATATTGATCTAATCAAAACCATGTTCTACTGAACAAATTGAAGATTTGCTTTGAATTTAGTGATAAGGTAAACCTAATCTTTGATAAATAATCTGATTGATTGATTTCATTTTGAAAACTTGAAGCAATAGGAAAAAATATTTCAAAATAATCAGGAAGAAAATTTAATTTTAAACCATAATCATAAAATGATTTAGGTCGCTCATCAATATTTTTTATTATACCTAAATCAGTATATGCCTCAATCCATTTCCACAATCCCATACTAAAATTTCCAGCTAGAATAGACTTATTTGAGCTACTTTGAGGAATAATAGATTTGAATCCACCCTCATTCATAATATATTGTTGACTAAAAAACCCATCAGTTTCAGATCTACCTANGTAATAATATTCAAATAAATAATCATTTGGNCTATTTAAATTGAAAAAGAAATATTTGTTAAGACCCCTGTAATTACCCATAAAAGTTCCCATAAAAATTCTACTTGATAACAATCTCGCTGAGGGGAATAATTTTCTATATTGGATTTCAAAATTGATCTTATTAAATTTATTAGAAACTTCGATACTATTATTAATTGTAAAATAATCAATTAAATTCTTGTTTGAATAGACATATTTAATTTGACCGATTGAATAATTAGGTTCGATTGTATTATCAATCCTAGAGTCTCTATGTATATTGTATAAAGAAAATGAAATATTGTGTCTTAAATTACTTATCAACTCATCTGGTCGAAAATATAGGTTTATTGATGGGACAATTATTTTATATAGAGAATTTGGAGCATAATGGAAACTACTTCCAAATAAATTCAATTGAGTTAAATAATTTGATTTTGAAAACTTGTATTTTCTGTAAATTAAGTTAAAAGACCCAATTAATGATTTCTCATAACTCGAATAAGTAGGCTCAATAAAATAATTAAAAGGTCTTCTTTGAAGAGTTTTATTATGAAATCTTGCTCCAAATGAAGGACCATCATATAAGTTATAGGAAAGTATNGGGTTTAATAGTAGCTGAGTTTTATTTGGGTTTTCAAAATCCTTTATTAATTTAATACTAAGTGGCTTTGAAAAAAAATTTGATTTTAAATAATAAGAATTGTTAATTTTATTTAATTCAGGCAATGATTTATTCCTATTTATAGCTACATAATCAATGCCTTTTATTAAATTAAAATTGGTTTGAACTGACATAGACTTCTGATTAATCCATTTAGAATTAATGACCGAATCATTTCTAACTAAACTAATTTTGTATGGAATTTTATTATTGGTATTCTTAGAACTTGTGACTTTAATAAACCTTTCATCAATATTTACATTATCAATCTTAAAATCTAGAGGTTCGCTTTCCTCAATTAATTTTAATATGTCCAGAGAATTTTTAATATTTAGTTTATCATTAATTAAAAATTTAAGTTCATTTAATGATGATACTGATCTTAAATTATNTAAAAATTGATCAAAATTTTCATCCCCAAGATAATTTTCCATGTATATAAAAAGTTGTCCAACAAAATATGGGATCGATATCTTTTGATTAAACTTAATTAGTTTGTCTTTGCTTNTAATAGGTGCTTGATGGAGATTATTTCTTATCATCAATTCACTGTAAACCATAAAAATTTCATTGAACTCTTTTTTTGAAAAAGTGTAATTTTTAAAAAAAAATTTTTCAGAAAACCTACCTATAATTTTTTTTTCTGGATAAAAACTTGATATATATTTCATTACATAATATATAGTTAATCCATCACTAATCCAATATTGTGTTCTGTAGTTAATATCTAAATTTTTTTTTATGAATTCAGAGGCAAAAGTTTTTAAAAATTTAATTTCATTAATAAATGTTTTATCAAAAGGCCTTAATATTTCTGGTATAATATTTAATCCATATAGTGGTTCAAGATCATAATCGTGAAGCGAAACTAAGTAAGATGAAGGTTTTTCAATTGAATGTTTAAAATCATCATTTAAAAAATTATAAATTCTTTTTATTTTANCTAGAGTATTTTCGTCATTTGAAGACTTAAAAATATCTGAATATATNTCTGTACTATCACTAACTTTGTATTTTACNATATTATTATCTAATGAAAATATAAAATGGGGTGAGCTTTCTTTATTGCCATAATAAAACCCTTTTTTTAAAGAGTCTATTTTATTTGTCCTTGAATGTCTTATTGAGCTATATAAAAAATAAGNTTTCGGATATAACCAATTAATTTTATAGTCTGATTTGTTTAGACTATTATCATTTAAATCTAAATTACTTTGATATACCCATTCATTGTTTTCGAATCTACTAATAGAAATTATATAATCCTTAATATTTACATATTTATTTTTATCAATACCATACCCGCCTGAAAAACTTATATCAGGAATTGATATTGAATATTTAAGCTTCATAATAAACTTTTCCTCTTTACCAATTGGATTATCAAGTACTATTCTAATAACATCATTTTGTCCTTTTAATCTTATCCATTTCAATGANGAATTTTTAGAGGAAATAAAGTTAACTTTTGTGTTTCCTTTTTTTTTATTTGATGAATAGTAGAAGCTTCTATCAAATTTTTCAGCAAACTTTAGTGCAAGTTGGGAATCTTGGCTACTGTANGAGTTAGACCAATCATTTAGATATAGAGTATCNATTTCACCCTGTGAATTATTAAATAAATCAATTTCCTGATCAATTTCAATCACTTTTTTTTCAATAAATAATTGAGATGTGATATTATATGATACTTCCAGTTGACCGAAACTTAATTTAGAATAAATTAATACCCATAAGAAAAATAAATATTTTTTCAACTTGACAATTCCTTTAAAATGTATTTACCGGTGTAGCCTTGNTTAACTTTGGAGACTTCTTCAGGTGNTCCTGTAGCTATTATTTTTCCTCCATTAATTCCCCCTTCAGGACCAANATCAATTATATGATCAACTTGTTTTATCACATCCAGGTTATGTTCAATAATTATAATTGTATTTCCTTTATCAACTAATTTATTTAAAACTTCTAATAATATTCTTACATCTTCAAAGTGTAACCCTGTTGTTGGTTCATCAAGTATATATAGTGTGTTTCCAGTATCTTTTTTAGAAAGCTCTGTAGATAGTTTAATTCTTTGAGCTTCTCCACCAGATAGGGTAGTGGATGGTTGACCTAATTTTATGTAACCTAGGCCAACATCTTGAATTGTTTTTAGTTTATTATATATTTTAGGAATTGATTCAAAGAAAATAACTGCTTGATTAATGGTCATATTTAAAATATCAGAGATAGATTTTCCTTTATAATGTATTTGCAAGGTTTCCTTGTTAAATCTTTCTCCATTACACCCATCACATTCAATATAAATNTCAGGTAAAAAATTCATTTCAATTTTTTTCATTCCTCCTCCCAAGCACTCATCACATCTTCCACCAGAGACATTAAAACTGAATCTACCAGGTTTGTAGCCCCTAATTTGCGATTCTTGNGTTTTAGAAAATAGGATNCTTATTTCACTGAAGACCCCACTGTATGTTGCTGGATTACTTCTTGGTGTTCTTCCAATTGGTGTTTGATTTACATCTACAACTTTATCTAAATAATCAAGCCCAAAAATATCTTTAAATTCTAAAATATCTTTAACTNCATTATAATAATGATTATTTAATATAGGATATAGTGTTTCATTTATAAGGCTAGATTTTCCGCTTCCAGAAACACCTGTAACTCCAATCATGACACCCAAGGGAAATTTAACTGATATATTTTTTAAATTATTTCCAGAGCATCCATTAATTTCAAGATATTTTCCATTTCCAACTCTACGTCTTTTTGGAATATTAATTTTTTTTATTCCATTAATATATTGAGCAGTTAAAGTNTGACTATCTTTTAATTGTGAAGGTTTTCCTTTCGAGATAATCTCCCCACCCTTGATGCCTGCGTGAGGACCNAGATCAAGGATATAATCTGATCTCAATATCATCTCTTTGTCATGCTCAACGACTATAACTGAATTTCCAATATCTCTTAATTTTTCTAAGGATTTAATTAGTTTATTGTTATCTCTTTGATGTAATCCTATACTAGGCTCATCTAATATATATAAAACNCCAACTAATTGAGAACCTATTTGAGTGGCTAATCTTATTCTCTGTGCTTCTCCACCAGATAGTGATTTGGATGATCTATTTAGAGATAGGTAATTAAGTCCAACTGATATAAGAAATCCTAACCTAGTTAATATTTCATTTATCAACTCTTTAGAAATTATTTTATGAGCATCAGATAAATTATCATATAATTCGTAAAACCAATTGTTTAATTCATCAAGATCCATTGACGAAACCTCTGAAATTGATTTATTTAAAATTTTAAAGTTTTGAGCTTCTTTATTTAATCTTGAACCNTTGCAGCAATCACAGACTTTAGAATCCATATAATTTTTTGCCCAACGTTTTATTTTGGAGGAATCATTATTAGAATATTGATTTAGTATAAAATTTTCTATTCCTTCATAATCAATTTTATATTCTCTATTTATTCCAAGTGATTTCGAATTGACTGAAAATTTTTCAATGCCNCCTTTAAGTATTATCTCTAGTGCAGGTTTTGAAATAGATTTTATTGGGTCATTAAGACTAAACTTATAACGTTTTGCAATTAATTCGATTTGTTTAAAAACCCAATTATTTTTTTTTTCACCTAAGGGAATTATCCCACCGTTNTTTACGGAAATTGTATCATCAGGTATTATTTTATTTCTNTTNACAAAATATTGATTTCCTATTCCTTTACANGACAAACACATACCTTTTGGNGANTTAAATGAAAAACTGTTTGGCTCAGGTTTTTCATACGAAATTCCAGAATCTTGACACATTAAATTACTACTGTAATATTTAATATTATTATTAGATAAATTAATGATCATGATACTATTATTACCATTGTAAAGTGCGGTTTCTAAGGAGTTTAATAACCTTTTTCTAATTTTTGAAGTGTTTTCAATATCTAGGACGTCAACTAAAACTTCAATATCATGAATTTTATATCTATCTAGCATCATTCCTTTAGATATCTCAATAATCTTTTTATTCACTCTAACTTTGATAAATCCTTTTTTTGCTAGTTTCATAAATAGCTCCCTGTAATGACCTTTTCTTGATTTTATAACAGGAGAGAATAAACCTATTTTTTNATTATTAAAATCCTNAAAAATTAATTCTAAAATTTGATCTTTATTATAACTAACCATCGGCAAATTAGTTATGTTGCTATATGCTACACCAATTCTAGCATACAAAAGCCTTATGTAATCATATAATTCAGTTATTGTTCCAACTGTAGACCTCGGGTTTTTTGATGTTGATTTTTGTTCAATAGCAATAACTGGTGAAAGTCCATCAATTTTGTCAACATCAGGTCTTTCAAGATTTCCAATAAATTGTCTGACATAAGCTGAAAAAGTTTCCATGTATCTTCTTTGACCTTCAGAGTATATCGTGTCAAAAGCTAGAGATGATTTTCCACTNCCTGAGAGACCGGTAATTACGACTAATTTCTCTCTGGGTATTTTTACATCAATATTTTTAAGATTATGAACTCGTGCCCCTTTTATATCGATATAATTTTCCAAAATTAAGAATTAATTAATCCGCAAATATAAGTTATCTGCGTGTCAAAATTTATCAATAAATGTTATTATTTAAGATAGGAAGAAGAATCATCCCCTCTTGGATCGGCTCCCGAAGAAATAANTCCATTATCGTCAATCATTATAGCATCGACTCTACCCATATATACGGATTCATCATAATTTATNTTATANCCTTTTGATTCTAAACTTGAAAACAAACTATCTCTGAACTTGTANGGTTCAAAAATAATTTCATCCGGCATCCATTGATGATGAACCCTCGCAGAATTAACTGCCTCTTGAATATTCATTCCGTATTCATATGCATTTAATATTGTTTGAAAAACAGATGTTATTATTTTTGACCCCCCTGGAGAACCCAAAATCATATATAATTTTTTATTTTTTTCTACTATTGTGGGTGTCATTGAACTCAGCATCCTCTTTTCAGGTAAAATTGAGTTAGCTTCATTACCGAGAAGACCAAACATGTTTGGAACCCCAGGTTTACTGCTAAAATCATCCATTTCATTATTTAAAAAGTAACCTCCATCTTCAACATATACTTTTGAACCATAACTTCCATTTAATGTAGTAGTTACAGATACTGCATTACCATACTTGTCTATTATTGAATAGTGTGTTGTTTCATCACTTTCATCAAATATTAAAATACCAGGTTTTATTTTAGACGATAATGATGCATAATTCCAATCAAAATTTNTCATCCTATCTCTTAAATAAATTGAATCTAGCAGAGAATTTATTGGTATATCAACAAAGTCTGGATCGCCCAAATATTCAGACCTGTCTGCATAAGATCTTCTTTCAGCTTCAACCATTAATTGAATTGATTCTAATGAGTTATGCTCATATTGACCAATTTCATATGGTTCTATCATCTTAAAAAGCTGACCTAAACAAATTCCACCACTGGATGGGGGTGACATAGAAGTTATAAGTAATTCTTTATATTTGAATTGAACAGGTTTTCTCCAAACTGGAGAATACTTTAACAGATCTTCCTTCGTTATTATTCCACCTGTTTGTTTGACTTTATTAATTAATCTATCAGCATTAATTCCCTCATAAAATCCTGATTTCCCTTTTTTTTGAATTAGCTCAAGAGTTTTAGCGTAATTTGAATTAATGACCATATCTCCTTCCTCAAAATTTTTTCCAAAAAATGTATTTTTTCCATTTACATTAATAAAATCATTTTTTTTAGCATCAAAACTTTGTTTTTGTTTTTTAGTCACTTTGAACCCTNTATTTGCTAGATCAATAGAAGGCTGAACCAAATCTTTCCAGGGTAAAGAACCAAATTTTTCATGAACCTCATAAAATCCGGCTACAGTTCCTGGAACTCCGACCGCTAATCCACCTAATGTGCTTTTATCAGGTATCACATTTCCAACAGAATCCAAATACATGTCTCTACTAGATAGTAAAGGGGATTTTTCTCTATAATCAAGTGATCCATATTCTCCTTTATGTGTTCTGTATACTAAAAAACCACCTCCAGCAATATTACCTGCATTAGGATAACAAACTGAAAGCGCTAAACCTGTTGCTATCATTGCGTCAAAAGCATTTCCTCCTTTAGCCATTATTTCTATTCCAATATCTGAAGCTTCTGGTCTAGCAGAAACAACAGCTGCCTTAATAGATTTATTAATAATTGACTGACAACTAAAAAATAAAAGTATTATGGCTAAAATTGTGTTTTTGTATGTNTTCATAGGTGTTCTTCAATAAAATATTTATTAACTGCATTAATCATATCCTCAAAAAAGATAAAAAATTGTAATTCCATTTTTGGTGAAAATGAAATAAATTTATCAATACTTGTTACCAAATTTGATTCGTAGACTGTTTTATTTTCCATTTTTTTTAATACATAAATCAAACCATCAATTGAAGAATACTTTGTAAATAAATTTTGATCAATAAAAAAATTAATTTTATGCAATATGTCACTAGGAAATTTATTTAAGTTTTCTTTTAGTGTTTTGTAAAAATCCAATTCAAAACTAACTAAAGAAGTTAAACTATATTTTTTCCAATTTTTAGCCAGGAAATGATCATAAAAAATATCAATAAGAACCCTGCTGTAATGCCTATGTGAGTTAAAGAATAATTTTGAATGTTCCCTAAATATATAATGAGAGTCAGTGTATGAATCNATAAATCTATGCAATAAAATTCCTTTTTGCCAATTGATATTAAATTTTTTATAATTATTACCTTTTATGTTATCAGCTATAAAATTCCCAATAGCTATGTCTTTATTANTTCCAGAAAGATATGCATGAGCTAAATAATTCATTTAATAAATTTAATGTATTTCTTTAATCTCTTATTATCTTTAACTTATGACAATCATTAAATCTATCTCAGGAATCAGAGGAACAATTGGAGGTAAGGTAAACCAGAGCTTGACCCCAATTGATACTGTAAAATATGCAGCTTCATACGGATCTTATTTAATAAATAAATTTCCAAATAAAATTATTAATGTAGTAATTGGAAGAGATGGAAGATCTTCAGGTCCAATGATCCAAAACCTAGTTCAAAATACACTTATAGGTTTAGGAATTAACTGTATTGATTTGGGCCTTTCTACTACCCCAACTGTCGAAATTGCGGTAATTAACGAAAATGCAGATGGTGGAATAATTGTAAGCGCTAGTCATAATCCAAATAACTGGAATGCTTTAAAATTACTAAATCATAAAGGAGAGTTCATTGATTATAAATCAGGTAAAAAAATTATTAAACTAGCTGCGAAAAATGATTTTAACTTCTGTANAGAAGAGAATATNGGTAAAATTAATCAAAATAATTCGTATATAGATATCCACATTGACAAGGTTNTAAATCTAAGCTGTGTAAATGTAACATTAATTNAAAATTCTAATTTTTTAGTAGTACTTGATGGTGTAAACTCTACGGGAGGAATAATCATTCCAAAATTNTTAAATAAATTAGGAGTAAAGTGNATAAAATTATTCTGTGATACAAACAAAGATTTTCCTCATAATCCTGAGCCATTGGAAGAAAATTTATCTGAATTATCTAATACTGTTATTAATATGAAGGCTGATTTTGGAATATCTGTTGATCCAGATGTTGATAGGCTTGCTTTCATCGATGAAAATGGAAAAATGTTTGGTGAAGAATATANTTTAGTCGCTTGTGCTGANCATATTTTATCAAAATCACCNGGAAATACTGTTTCCAATCTTTCATCAACAATGGCACTTGGCATTTTGACAAATAAATATGGTGGAAAATATTTTTCAAGCTCAGTTGGTGAGGTAAACGTTATTGAATTGATGAAGAAGAAAAATGCAATTATTGGAGGAGAGGGAAATGGTGGGATAATTTTCCCNGAATTACACTATGGAAGAGATGCAGTTGTTGGAATAGCAATTTTTTTATCATTGTTGGCTGAAAGAAAAATTAAGGTTTNAAAACTTAAAACTACATATCCAAAATTTTATATAAGTAAGAATAAAATGAGATTGAATGATAACATTAATATTGATNAGCTTATAAAGGATATTTATAAATCTTATATAAAATATGATCCTTTACTTATTGATGGTGTAAAAATTAATCTAAAAAATTCATGGGTTCACATAAGGAAATCGAATACTGAACCAATAATAAGGATATATTCTGAGGCAGAAACAAAAAAAGAGGCTGATACTCTCTCAAACAAATTAATACAAGAAATTAAGGATAAGATTAATTAAGAACCCTTTCTTAAATGCTTATATCTGTTATGTGACCATAAATATTGGCTAGGATCACGATTTATGGACTTTTCGAGCATATTAAAAAATATATCAGTTATTTCATTTTTTGAAGTTTCCTTTGGAGAATCTGAAATCAATCTAAAGTCTACTTCATAAAAACCTCTTTTATATCTTTTAATATCNGCATATACAACCGGAATATTGTATTCNATTGCAAGTCTTTCTGCACCTGTAAATACAGGAACTTTATTTCCCATAAAAGACCTCCAATATGTTTTGTTTTTAGGATGCGGCGATTGATCTGCAGCAAATCCATAAACTGCTATATGATTATTTTTTTGATGTTCTTTAATNGCATCAATTGTATTATATCTAGAGATTAAGTGTGCATTATGTTTTATCCTTATTTTTTTCACTAATTTATCAAAATATACATTTGATAAAGGTGTGTATATACCATATGTAGAAGCACCAAAATCATTTGCTAAAAATAACATCCACTCGTAACTAGCATAATGACCACAAATAATTATAACACTTTTTTTATTTTTTGGAAATTGAGTAAGTAATTCCATATTATTCACCTTAAACCTTTTATTGATGNTTTTAAGAGAGATAGATATTGATTTAATCATTTCAAGAAAAATATCACACATATTAGTATAAAACTTTCTTTCAATTTTATTTCTTTGATTAAGATTTAAGTTTGGAAATGATAGTGTTAAATTTTTCTTAATCATTTTTCTCCTGTAACCAATTACATAAAATAAAATAAAACTTACAAAATCTGATAAAAGATATAATATAGAAAAGGGAAGTAGCGAAATAAATAANATAAAAGGAAATAAAACTAAAAAAGCAATTCGCTTCATGTATATATTTTTGACAAATTTAATAGTTTTGATCATCATATATAACTAATGCCTATTTCTTTAACTGTTCTTATTTTAATTTTATTTAATATCTATTTTAGCTTCAAGGGTTTTAATGATATAAAATTCTTTAAAAAATTTTTTTTCAAGATAAATGATTTAAAAAAGGGAGAATATTATCGTTTGATAAGCTCAGGATTTTTGCATGTTGATAATCAACATTTATTATTCAATATGTTAACTTTTTATTTTTTTGGAGATATTGTATTAAATTTCCTTGGAATATTTTGGTTTTATATTCTTTATATATTTTGTTTGCTGTCTGGCAATATATTCTGTTTTTTTATAAATTATCAAAATAACAATTATTCTGCTGTTGGTGCTAGTGGGGCTGTAACAGGTATTTTATTTAGTGCTATTTTANTTTATCCCGANCTTCAATTAGCACTTTTGTTTTTTCCTATTCCAATGCCTGGATACTTTTTTGCAATTATTTATCTAGCATACACTTTTTATGGTATTAAAAAACAAAATGACGGTATTGGTCATTCTGCGCATCTGGGTGGGGCAATAGGTGGAATTTTTATATCCTTAATTTATGAACCAAATATATTAATGTCTTCTTTCAATACATTNGCTTTNATGATTATGGTTATTTTTTTTGGAATTGTATATTTTAAAAAAAAATAAACTATTCGATATTTACCAANTCTGAAATTTTTGAAGCCAATTGATTTCCTCTAAGATTTTTTGCTAATATTTTGCCGTTTTGATCTATAATAAAACTGGCGGGNATAGCCGTAATATTATAAAGTTTTGCAATAGGATCTTGCCAAAATTTTAAATTTGAAACATGTTTCCAAGTTAAATAATCATCAGAAATAGCCTGAATCCATTGATTTCTATTTTTATCTAATGACACTCCAATTATATTAAAACCTTGATCTTTATGTCTATTATAGATTTTGACTAAATTAGGATTTTCTCTCCTACATGGTGCGCACCAAGAAGCCCAAAACTCAAGAAGTGTAACTTTTCCTAATTCTTTATTTAAATTAATTATCTCACCATCCGGTGATGGAGCACTAAAATCTGGGACTGTGTAACCAATATCCAACGGTTGATTAGGTGATTCAAAGATCTTTTTTAATTTCAATCCAACATCACTTCCCTTTATTCGATTNGTAAATTTATCATATAAATCTTTGGCTTCAGGAATAGTTAAAGTTTTAACTGAAATGGATCTTTCAAGAAAAATACTACTTAGATATGAATCAAAATTATTATTTATATAATCTAGTTCTATAGAAAAAATCTGATCCCTAACATTATTAAAATCATCCTGTAAATCCTTAATTAAGCTGTTATTTCCATTTTGTGCAGCAATCTGAATTTCAGACCTAATNGAAGAAATTGCATCAGCATAATCTTTAATTTCAGTTTGATAATTGTAAAAGTCAATATTTGATATTGTTCCAGAAATTTTTGATTGAGAAATAGTGTCTTTATTAACTTTNATATTTATATCACCTTCTTCAATAACGAATGGGATATTAAAATCATATCCGTCAACTTGTATAAAGCTTATTTTAGGATACTTTGATTCACCTTTCATTTGAAATCTAGAATTAAAAACAATTGAGGAATCAACTTTAAGAGGCTGATTATTTTGATCAGCAATTACTCTGTAAACTTTTGTGTCATTTTTAACCTCAACAGTGCCATTNATTCTANAAACANCTGNTTTTGATGAACACGAGATAATGCTTAAAAGTAAAAAAAGTTGACTTATATTTTTGTAAGATTTTTTCATACGGTAAAATTAAACAATTGATTTGTCATGTAACACTTATACAAAGATATTTTTATTGAACTATATTTGTGTTGAAAAAAATAGTATGGCAGGAAATACATTTGGTTCTTTATTTAAATTAACCACTTTTGGTGAATCACACGGTAAAGGGATTGGGGGAATAATTGATGGTTGTCCTTCGGGTCTTACAATAGATATCAGNAAAATTCAAAATGATCTAGATAGACGNAAACCTGGTCAATCCAANATTGTAACTCAAAGGAAAGAACCTGATCAAGTTGAAGTTTTATCTGGTATTTTTAATGGAATAACTACNGGTACCCCATTAGCATTTGTAATTTTGAACAAAGATCATAAACCTAAAGACTACTCTCATATAAAAGATAATTATAGACCTTCTCATGCAGATTTTGTATATGATAAAAAATATGGTCACAGAGATTATAGAGGAGGGGGAAGAAGTTCAGCAAGAGAAACAGCATGCAGAGTTGTCGCAGGTTCTATTGCAAAACAATTTTTAAGTGAAATAAAAATTAATGCTTATGTTCAATCTGTTGGTAAAATTGAAATTAACAAACCATATCAAGAACTAGATTTAAAAAAAATTGAATCAAATATAGTAAGGTGTCCTGATATGAAAATTGCCAAAGAAATGGAGTCTTATATAAAGAAAATAAGAAAACAAGGTGATACAATCGGTGGGGTTATTCGCTGTGTAATTCAAAATGTTCCAATAGGATTGGGAGAACCAGTTTTTGAAAAACTTCATGCTCAATTGGGAAAAGCAATGTTATCAATTAATGCAGTTAAAGGATTTGAATATGGAAGTGGGTTTTCAGGAACAAAATTAACGGGTAGTGAGCATAATGATATATTTAATAGCGATGGAACCACAAAATCAAACCTTTCTGGCGGAATACAGGGAGGTATTTCTAATGGAATGGATATATATTTTGATGTTGCATTCAAACCAGTTGCAACGATAATGAAAAATCAAGATACAATNAATAAAGATGGTGATAAAGTGACAATGAAAGGTAAAGGAAGACACGATCCATGTGTTCTTCCGAGAGCAGTNCCAATAGTTGAAGCTATGGCTGCTTTAACAATAGCAGATTTTGTTTTATTAAACAGAACAATTAAGTTTTAATNATTAAATAACCANTATGAAAAATTTAGCTTTACATTGGAAAATTATCATNGGAATTNTAGCAGGTGTTTCATTTGGAATAGTTTTATCACAAACAACTTGGGGCAGCGTTTTTATTTTTAACTGGATAAAACCTTTCGGAACTATTTTTATAAATCTACTAAAATTGATAGCTATGCCACTAATTTTGGCATCATTGATCAAGGGAGTTTCAGATTTAAAAGATATTTCAAAATTATCTAAGATTGGTGGTAGAACCATAATTGTCTATTTGTGTACTACTGTTTTAGCTGTAGTCATTGGATTATTCCTAGTAAATACAATATCTCCAGGTAAAAGTATTAGTGAAAAAACTAGAAACGAACTAATGTCTAGTTATAAATCAGATGCAGAAGAAAAACAATCAGTTGCTGCAAGNAAAACTGAGACTGGCCCACTTCAACCATTAATAGACGTATTTCCTAGTAATATTTTTAATGCAACAACTAACAATAGAAATATGCTTCAAGTAATCTTCTTTGCTCTCTTTTTTGGGATTGGTATGATACTAATACCTGAAGAGAAATCAAAACCAGTAAAGATTTTTTTTGATTCTTTTAATAGTATCATATTAAAATTAATAGACTTAATAATGATTATTTCGCCATATGGAGTTTTTGCTNTACTAGCAGCACTTGTTGTTGAATCTCCAAGTGCNGATTTNTTTTTAGCTNTAGGAGCATACTCAATAACACTTCTCCTTGGTTTAATTTTAATGATTTTAATCTATGTTACAATAGTAAAAGTTTTTACTGGAATTAACCCATCAAATTTCATAAAAGGGATATCTCCAGCTCAATTANTTGCTTTTTCTACAAGCTCAAGTGCAGCANCACTTCCAGTAACAATGGATAGGGTAGAGAATCATTTAGGTGTAGATAAAGAAGTTTCAAGTTTCGTTTTACCCATAGGTGCAACAATAAATATGGATGGGACTAGTGTTTATCAAGCAGTTGCTGCAGTATTTATTGCACAAGCATTCGGAATGGATTTATCATTCACTACCCAATTAGGAATTGTTGTTACCGCCTCCTTAGCATCTATAGGAGCAGCCGCAGTGCCAAGTGCTGGAATGATTATGTTGATTATAGTTTTAGGTCAAGCGGGAATTCCTGAGGCGGGTCTTGCTTTAATTTTTGCAGTTGATAGGCCATTAGATATGTTCAGAACTATCGTAAATGTTACTGGAGATGCTACTGTATCTATGCTAGTAGCAAAATCAGTAGACAAACTNAAAAAATAATTTATAGAATAATTCTAGATTTGATTTCCATATCTGGAATCCTGCATTCGTTNNATTTCCCAAAGACTGTATATCTNATTCTAGCAATCAATTTATAAAAAAAATCTGCAACNATAGAGGGCGTATATTTTAACAAATAAAAAAGTAAATTGTTTAATTTAAGAAATTTATGAAGCTCATATACAGCTTTTGAGTATAAAAAAGGTTTATGGTTAGGAAGGTATAAGATTACAGAGTCATGCGNCGATAAATCGTTCTCTTTTATAAACTTTTGTCCAAATTTTCCCTGAATTGGGGAAAAATATAATTTATTTTTGGAGTCTTTTTTAATAGCATATCTCACCCAATAATGACATAAAAGGCAATATCCATCATAAAATATAATTGATTTATTTATATATTTATTTGACATATTCCAACTTTTCTAAATCAACTTGAGTTGTAAATTTACCATAATTTACAATTGCTTTATTTTTTTTTATCGAATCAATTGTGCCAACAGATTTACTTTCNTAAAGGCGAACATTATCACCAATCTTNAATTTTACTAACTCTTTATTAGTTTTTTTCTTTTTGTTTTTTTTATTTTTTTTAATATTTCTGATCTTTTTATCAGCATCAATCTTAGTTAATCTTTTAATTTTATTCTGAGTCTTAATTTCTTTTGCTGATTTTTTCTTTCTTTTTGAATTTTCAGATTCAATTAGTTGAATTACATCAGAGATCATTAACCTCTTTTTGTTGTTTAAAAAGTACTTTTCTGCAATTTTATTAAGTTTATTGCCAATTACTATCATTTTATTACTGTGNTCATATAGTTCTTGGTATCTAATCAATTTTTCTTTTGTCTTATTATTTAGAATCATAAGTTTACTTGATTCTTCTTGNGCCTCTAATTCTTTTTCCTTCAAAGACTTTCCTGTTTGAGCCATTGATGANCTCTCTTTTTGAAGTTTAGCTATTGTTGCATCAAATCTTATTTTTTGATTTTCAATCTTCTTTTTAGCTCTATTAATTAAACTGAAAGGAAATCCATTCTTCTGAGCAACTTCAAAAGTAAATGAACTTCCAGCCTCACCNGATATTAATTTAAATGTTGGCTCTAAAGTCTTATTATCAAATTGCATATTGGCATTTGAAATNTATGGTAATTCATTTGCTAATAATTTTAAATTTGAGTAATGAGTGGTAATTAATCCAAAACTATTTCTATTATAAAATTCTTCTAATATTACTTCTGCCAATGCTCCTCCAAGTTCAGGATCAGAACCTGTTCCAAATTCATCAATCAAGAATAGGGTTTTTTCATCACATTTATTTAAAAATATCTTCATATTTTTTAACCTGTAAGAATAAGTGCTTAAATGATTTTCAATTGATTGATTATCTCCTATATCGGTAAGAATTCTCTTAAAAAAACAAATTTTGCTTTTTTCATTAACAGGGATTAGTATTCCAGTTTGAACCATTATTTGAATCAGACCAACAGTCTTCAGNGTAATACTTTTACCACCGGCATTAGGTCCTGAGATAACAATAATTCTATTTTTNTTGTTTAATATGATGTTTTGAGGATATGTCCTNTCTCCNTCAAGTTTATTTGATCTNTANAGTAAGGGATGGTATGCTTTAAAAAGTTCTATTTCTTCATTGTCAGAAATATTTGGCATTATTCCATTAATTTCTAGAGAGTATTTTGCTTTAGAGTAATTTAAGTCAAGATTAATAAGGTACTCTTGATAATTTTTAATTAAAAATAAATAAGGTCTAAAATATTCGGTTAACTGACTTAATATCTTTTTTATCTCTTCATCCTNTTCAAAAATTAAATTTTGTAATTCACGAGATAAAGTAAAAGTGGCTTCGGGTTCNATAAAAATAATACTCCCAGTTTTNGAACTTCCCATAATGGATCCTTTGACTTTTCTTCTATNCATAGACTTAACAGCAAGGACTCTTTTATTATCNATTACTGACTCTCTTATTTCATCAAGAAAATCTAACTTGTTGTAATNAGAAAGAGCCTTNTTAAATGATTTTGATATTTTGGATTTAACTTCTTGAGATTGTTTTCTGATCAAGAAAAGATTTTCAGATGCATTATCATTAATTTCTCCAAAGCGATTTATTACNTTATCGATATTTATTTTTAATTCCTTATTTAATTCAATATTTGATCCAATTGAATAGAGGTTAGGATAATAAGTTTTAAATTTTTTAAAAAANGATAATAATTTATTAACNGTCTCAGAGGCATGTCCAATATTTCTAAACGTCTCAATATCAAGTACACTATTTTCGATTTTTAATAATTGAATTGGTTTTTCTAANGATTCAAATCCATGATTTGGAATTTTATTATCATTTTCAAATGAAGATTTGAACTCTGAAGTAATTAACAATGATAGTTTTATCTTATCATAATCTTCAATTGGTTTTAAATCTAATATAAGATCTTTAGCCATTGTTGTTATTGAAAAACTAGCTACTTGGTTNAGTACCTTATCAAACTCAAGATCTTCAAAAGTTTTATTTGGAATAAAGGACATTAGATTTATTAAATTTGGATAACAAAAATAATAAAAAGGTGCAGGTCATTATTCATAGTAGTTGGAAAAAAATTATTCAACCNGAAATAAAAAAAAAATATTTTAAAAATTTAGAAAAATTTGTTGATGANTCATATCAATCAAATCTTTGCTTTCCGCCNNAAAAATTAATTTTTAANNCATTCAAATTAACNCCNTATNANTNAATNAAAGTNGTANTAATNGGACAGGATCCGTATCATCAAATCAATCAAGCNGAGGGNTTATGCTTTTCANTTTCANNTAATTCNNNAATNCCACCTTCNTTAAAAAATATATTTAAAGAAATTAGTGATGATTTANANATTGATATTCCNTTTAATGGNAGCNTAAAAGGATGGGCTTCACAAGGAGTTCTGCTTCTAAATTCTGTATTGACTGTGGCTGAAAATAGNCCTGAAAGTCATAAAAATAGGGGTTGGGAAGTTTTTACAGATACAATTATAAAGCACATTTCAAATAATAAAAATAATGTTGTTTTCTTACTTTGGGGAAATTATTCAATTAAAAAGGAAATGCTAATTGATAGGTCAAGACACTTAATTCTGAAATCAGGCCATCCATCTCCTTTGTCCGCAAATAGAGGGAATTGGTTTGGAAATAAACATTTTAGTAAAACAAACATTTACTTAGAAAAAAATAATATTAAACCAATTAAATGGAATGCATTTTAAACATAGAGCACTCATGAAAATTATAAACACAATTATTGAAAAATATCTTGATTCTAAATTAAAAAAAGTCGAAAGACTATCTGGTGGTAGTATAAATGAAGTTTATTTATGTTATTTAATCAACAAAAAAATTGTTTTAAAAATAAATGATAAGGAATTATATCCAAAAATGTTTGAGAAGGAAAAACAAGGGCTTAACTTTATTAGAAAATACGGTTTTAAAACACCAGAAGTAATAGGGGAGGGATGTTATGATTCATATAGTTATCTGGCAATTGAATATATTGAAAGTGGAAATTCATTGAATTGGAAATTATTTGGAAGGGAATTGGCTTTACTTCATCTAAATCAAAATAATAAATTTGGTTTAGATCATGATAATTATATCGGTTCGTTATGTCAATTAAATACTCACGAGGAAAGTTGGCAACAATTCTATACTCAATATAGAATTTTACCATTAGTTAAAATTGCAAGAGATAAACATTTAATTGAAAAAAAAAACATTCAAAAAATTGAATATTTGTGCTCAAAATTAGATACTCTCTTGCCCGAGTGTAAACCTTCGCTAATCCATGGAGATTTGTGGTCTGGTAATTTAATTTACGACCAACAAAATAATCCAGTTTTGATTGATCCAGCAGTCTATTATGGGCATCCAGAAATGGATTGGGCTATGCTCTCTCTTTTTGGTAATTATACTGAGGTAGCATTTAGGTCATATTGTGAGTTAAATTATTTAGAGAAGGGATTCAAAGATAGAGAAGGAATACACCAGCTATACCCATTACTAGTTCATTTAATTTTGTTTGGAAAAAGTTACTTTAATCAAGTATATTCAATAATAAAAAAGTTTGGTTGAAGCTAAATATCGTATAAATTAAATATATCCTTAATTAGTAGTGAGCTAATTCTATTGTTTGTAATTTGCCAATATTAGAGAATACGATTAAATTTAAAGATGTCGAAACAAATAATTTTTATCGGTTTTATTTTTATTATTGTTGGAGGACTTTTTTTTATAATTGAAAAAAGTGGATTTAATTATAATAACCCCTTAGATTTTAAATTTGAAAAAGGAAATACTAAAATTTTCCTACCAATAGGATCATCAATTTTAATAAGTATTGTTTTATCTTTAGTTTTTTACTTTATTAAAAAAATATTTTAAAATTAACCACCAACCCTTTTTACCTTGTAACCAAGAGACTCAATGAAAACAATAATTTTATCTCTGAAATTTCCCTGTATAATAATCTCTTTGTTTTTGATTGTACCTCCACTTCCAGTATAAGTTTTAATGGATTTAGCAAATTTTTTGATGCTCTGTGGATCTCCGTCAAAACCCTTAATAATCGTAACAACTTTACCAGCCCTTCCTTTATTTGAAAAATGGGCTTCTAGGTTTTGATTTTTTTTTGGGGTATCAGTTTTTATTATGGAGGAGGAGTTAGGGGATATATCCTTTCTCAAATTTTTAAAATTTATATTCCCAAGAGATTCAAAACTATTCAATTTTTTTGTCATAGCATTAAATTAATTGTCTCTACTCTCAAAATCTTCATTCTTTTTTTCATCAATTCTTTTAAATATTAATATCAAAATGATAAATAGAGCAACAATTATAATAATAGGATAAATAATATTGTATAAAGTATACATTATTCAGTGGTGACGGCTGTTCCGTAGGCTAATATCTCAGATGCACCCTGCATAACCATTGAAGTAGTAATGCGAACATTTATAACAGCATTAGCTCCCATTTTTTCTGCATCTTCTTGCATTCTTTTTAAAGCTTGTTCCCTTGAATCAGCTTGTAGTTTTGTATATTCAGAAATCTCGCCTCCTACTAAATTTTTTAGACCTGCAAAAATATCTGATCCAACATTTCTTGCTCTAACAGTGCTACCTCTAGCGATTCCGTGAACCTCAGAAATTTTTAAATTTGGTATTTCAGGTGTATTAACTATTATCATTTTATTAAGTTTTTATCAATTTTCGGAAAAAGTTTTAGAGCATTCTTGTAGTAAATACATTTTAATACAGAATCCGGAAGAGAAAGCCCATACATTTTCCAATGAGCATGTCTTTTCCTGTAATAATCAAAATATTCATCGTCTGTTTCTAGCACTCTAAAATAAGTATAATATTCTGAAAACTCTTGCGATGGGTTATAATCCTTACCAAAAAGTACTCTTTCTTTATAATTAATTAAGAATTCTCTCGCTCTTTTTGGTTGTCTACCTAATTCAGCAAGCACAGCTCCTAATTCAGTCATTACATTAGGATATTTATCTAAATGCTCAGATAGCGCATCCAAATCGTTACCCATCCATCCCAAATGTGCATTTATAAAAATTGTTTGGGGGTTATTTCTAAATATATCATGTTGCTCAGAAATAACTTCTTTGTATGTTGGGTATTTTGATGAATTCCCCATGTATCTGCCTGGTTTTTGTCTAAGCTCTAACCATCTTTCATTGTATTTATCTTTATCAAACCAAAAAGACTCTGGCTCACCAGAATGAATAAGAATAGGTATTTTTAGTATACCACACAACTCCCAAATAGGTTTTAATCTTGGATCATTAATTTTTATTCTATCGCCTTCAGAGTCTTTATCAGTAAGACCCAAGGACTTGTATATCTTTAGACCCATAACTCCTTTATTATATGCGTCATTAATCATTTTTAAAGTATTAGATTCAAAATCTTTGTCATCTATTGTTTCAAAATCAAGATTTAGAAACAGACCAAATCGAGTAGGGGCATTCCTTTTTATATTTTCGAGTGATTTTGTTAAATATAATCCTCTAAAACCACTAAGATTTACCATAAAAGCCATGTTTAAGCTATCCATCTCAGAAACTAATCCAGATAAATCGGAAATTACAGTTGGAAATGGATGACCATGAACATCAATGAAAGGATATTTTGATTTTGTTAAAAGAGTTTGCTTAACCTTTAAAGTAGATATGGGAGAATATTCCTCGATATCCATGGTATTATTCTTTCTTTGAATATAATCTATACAGAGATATGTAATTAGAAAAATTCCAATTATAAATAAAACCGCTTTCAAAAAATTTTTAATAGTAAAAAACAAAATCTATCAAAATTATTTTACAGGAATAATTATCCTAGTTGAATCCCATCGAATTCTAATTGCTACTCCAAAGCTATCTTCAATAAAATCAATTGTTAGCTGTTCTAATGTATCTGACATCTGACCGGATGGTAGATTAACTGATAAAATATCCTTATTATAATCAGGCTGCGAATAGCCAAACGTACCCGGTTCGCTATTTAGTGAAATTTTCCAAGTTTTTTCATGGGGAACAGCATACATTCTATATTTTCCTTTAGTGACTAATCGATTAGCAAATGAAATATCTTTATTTGTTTCGAATGTAGTAGCCATATTTGCACCAAGTCTCCAATACTTGTTATAGGGTACAAGAGCTCCATTTGTTGAATCTCCAAAAATCAATCTTTCCTTTTTATATGGACGACTGTAATCTACTGACATAGTTAAATCATCATTTATAAATTCTGAAAATCCCCTAGGAGATGCTGGATTAATAAATAGAGTATAAACTATATATAAAATAAATACTAGGATTATTAAACCAATTATTTTAAATATTTTAGAAATTTTCATTCTTAATTTTTTTTTAAAGTTAACAATATTGTAGAGTGGATTTTATATTTAATTAGATAAATTCTGTGAATAATTCTAAATTTCCTACAATAACTAATTTTTTTACTTTTAATATATAATTGGAACAAATTTATAATAAAATGAAAAAAGTTTTTTGTCTACTAACTTTTATTTATTTTATCAATTGTACTTCAGATTAATGATACTGGACAGATAATTGAGCAAAAAGAATATTTAAGCGATATTCTATTGGCAGCACAACTTTACGGGCAAGAAATTTGTGGAGAGAAAAAGAATTTATAAATAGGCATATCTTCTTCTTTAAGATCAGGCATTAATTGTCAATCAAAAGTAAAAACTATACCTTTATAATTATAAATCATTTACAGATGAGGTCTGCATTTTTAATATCTTCCTTTTTAATTCTGTCATTTGTATTTATTCAAAGTTGTTCCTCTGAGGAGGATGATACAACAATTCCAAACGTAGTTCAAGCAGCTATAGAAGAATCTACTGTTCAATATACCCTAACTGTATTAGTATCAGAGGGAGGAACTGTTTCAACTGAGGGAGGAACATATGATGAAGGGACTGAAGTAACTATTACTGCTACACCAAGTGAAGGGTATCGTTTTACGGGATGGGAAGGAAGTGACTCAACAAGTGCAAGTTTAACAATAACTTTAAATTCAAATCAAACATTTAAAGCCCTTTTTGAATTAATTCCTCCT